>JANPIN010000018.1:0-77725 GCA_031425035.1 Saprospirales bacterium
TTACGAAGTCACCTTTCTCGTAGATCCGGTGCTGTCGGGCGAGGAAGTCAAATCGACAGCGGATCAAATCCAGCGCGAGCTGACGGGCTATGGAGCCACGATCATCGCGGTGGATGAAATGGGCCTCCGACAATTGGCCTATCAAATTAACCGGCGCTCTTCGGGCGTTTACTTTGCCATCGAGTTCGGCTGTGAGGTCGCCGATTGGTTGACCAAGTTCGAATTGGGCCTGAAGCGGAACGAGCGTTTGCTGCGTTTCCTGACCTGCAAACTGGACAAGTACGGTGTCAAATACAACGACGACAAGCGTAATGGCTTGATCGGCGGTAAGAAGAAACGCGACGAAGATGCTGCAGCTGCAGCCGTGGCGGCCGAGCAAGCGCCGGTCCCGCAAGTCGTTGATCTGGACGCCAACTAATTCAACCCCATCATTCACACTCACATTCACCACTCGCTATGGCTGCTACCAGAGAAGATGTAAAGTTTCTCAGCAACCCGAAGATCGGGCTGCGTCGCAAAAAATACTGCCGTTTCCGCAAATTTGGCATCAAGTATATTGACTACAAAGACGCGGATTTCCTCCTCCAATTCATCAACGAACAAGGCAAACTGCTGCCCCGCCGTATTACGGGCAACAGCCTGAAATACCAGCGCCGTGTGGCCACCGCCGTCAAGCGGGCCCGTCACCTGGGTATGCTGCCGTTCATTGCCGACTTGATGAAGTAAGGCGAAAGCCCTGAAAACCACGCATTCACACATTATCTCATTCGCTTATTTCTATCAGCAATGAATATCATTCTGCTCGATCATATCGAAAAGGTAGGCACGAAGCACGAAGTCGTCAAGGTAAAAGATGGCTACGGACGCAACTACCTGATCCCAAGGGGCCTCGCCATTGTGGCCAATAAAACAAACATGGCCCGGCTGGAAGGCTTGAAAAAACAAGGCGCTAAAAAAGAAGCCGCTCTCGTAGCTGCCCTGCGCGAAACGGCCTCCAAACTGGACGGCAAAACGGTGCAGATCAGCGCGAAAGCCGGCGAAAGCGGCCGCCTGTTCGGTTCGGTTACTGCCCAGAACATCGCCGTCGCCTTGCGCGAATACGGCGTGGAAGTGGACAAACGCCTGGTCGAAATGCCGGAGGAAGTTAAAGAACTGGGTAGCTACAACGCCACCGTACGCTTCCACCCGGAAGTGGTGGTGGATGTACCGTTTACCGTGGTCTCGGAAGGCTAGTTCTCCAGGCTTCGCCTGTAAAATATCGAAAGCGAAATCGGCCGTTGGCTGGTTTCGCTTTTTTTAGTGTGCGTTGGTATGGACTGCGGATTTAAGGGCGGGGGGGACTGCGTAGTGATAGGATAGCAGAACGGATTAAACGGATCAATCGGATTTAAACGGATTTAAGGGGGGACTGCGTACGTGGTGGGATAGGAGAACGGATGAAACGGATCGAACGGATTTAAACGGATTTAAACGGACTTAAGGGAGTGGACTGCGTACTTAGTAAGCTAGGAGAACGGATTAATCGGATTTTGCTGTACAACCCTTAAATCCGTTTAAATCCGTTCAATCCGTTTCATCCGTTCCTCTATCCCATCAAGTACGTGCTTGATAAAACACCCTCTTCAGGCAAAAAATAAAGGGGCCCAACCTTGGCCCCCTTCTTCAATGTACTGCTGGGAATTATTACTCTTATTTCGGCAACAACACCGCATCCACCGAGTGGATCACGCCATTAGACTGGTAAACATCATAGGTTGTGATGTTGGCGGTGTTACCGCTTTCGTCCTTCACCATAATGTTGTGCGAACCGTTCATCATAAACGTCAGCGTACCGCCGCTCACTGTTTTCAGGGTGTTGGTGCCTTTACGGATCATGTTGGAAATGGCGCGGAAATCATACTTGCCGGACACCACGTGGTAGGTCAGTACTTTCGTGAGGGTGGCCTTGTTTTCCGGTTTCAGCAGGGTTTCTACCGTACCGTTGGGCAGGTTTTCAAAAGCGTCATTCACTGGTGCGAACACCGTGAACGGGCCTTTGCTTTGCAGGGTTTCCACCAGACCGGCCGCTTTTACAGCGGCGACGAGGGTCGTGTGGGCTTTGGAATTCACGGCATTTTCCACGATGTTTTTAGCCGGATACATGGTTTCGCCACCGACGGTGACGTTAACCGGAGCGGCCATCTTTTTAGCCGGTTTGGCTTTCATCGTAGACTTCGAGGTAGGGGCTGGTTTAGCAGTAGTACTTTGGGCTTGTACGGCAAATCCGGCACAAACGAGGGCCAATAACAGGCTGGCATTTTTGATTGATAATTTCATGGTAATGTTGCTTTGAAAAATAATGTTTGTTTAAGAATTTCATTGCTTTGAATGATGGCTTACCTACGGACTTGCCGCCCATCTTAGATTTTTAAAACCCATAAATTTAAAATAAAAAATCCGTCAAATCGCGGTAAATCCTTGACGGACAATGTATTGAGTGGGAAAATTTTTTCAACAAAATAAATACGGCCGGCCCGGATTCTAGTACGTGCCGATGGAAAGCATGACCAGGGTGCAGCCTTCTACGGTTTCAATGCCGCGTTCATGCGCCATTTTTTCCAGCTCCGGATTTTCGGCGCCCGGATTGAAAATGATCCGTTTTGGGTGCAGCGAAAGGATGTAGTCGTGGAGGGGTTGCTGGCGTTCGGCGCCCATATATAAAGTAACGGTATCGACTTCCTCCAAAGCCGGCTCCCCCTGCTGAATTTCCAGACCGGCGATCAGGCCTTTTTTCAGACCCACCGGAACAACTTCGTGTCCGAATTTTACCAGCCGCTGGGTGGCGAGGTAGGCATAACGTTCCGGATTGGGCGTAGCGCCCAGTACAACGGTCTTTTTCATAGCAATCAAAAATGTTTAGAATGGCGCGTTTGCACAGATCAACCCAATACGTCGTCGTACATCATAACAGGGTATCGGGATAAAAGTTAGGCGGATAGCTATTTTCACTCCATTTGCGGTACTTTTGCCAACTTTTTTAGAACAGTGGTCTCCTGGCCACGGAAAGGCAGTTTTACAAGTATCTCCTTATGATCTTAACCGACAAGAAAATCCTGGAAGCCATTGCCAGCCGGGAAATTGTGATCGAACCTTTTCGCCGCGAGTGCCTGGGAACCAATTCTTACGACGTGCATTTGGGCAAATATCTGGGGCTCTACCGTGATCGGGTGCTGGATGCCAAACGCCATAACCTGATTGAAATACTGGAAATTCAGGAAGAAGGTTTCGTGCTTCAGCCCGGTACCCTATACCTCGGCGTAACGGAGGAATATACGGAGACGTTCAATTCCGTGCCTTTTCTGGAAGGCAAAAGCAGTATTGGCCGCCTGGGCATTGATATTCATGCGACGGCCGGTAAGGGCGACGTTGGTTTTTCCAATAACTGGACCCTCGAAATCAGCTGCGTACAACCCGTACGCGTGTATGCCGGCATGCCGATCGGGCAGCTGATTTACTTCCTCGTCGACGGAGATATTGAAAATTACTACCATAAAAAACAAAACGCGAAATATAACGAGCGGACTGACAAACCGGTAGAAAGCATGATGTGGAAGAATTTTCCAGGCGTACCGGCAGCACTTTAATTTTAATCCCTTTTTAAGAAAATGCACACTGGACTTTCCGATCTTTAACTGTTAATCAGATCAACTTACCGGCAATGAACAAGCTACAACGCATTTTTTCTCTACTTTTAATAACGGCCTTGTCGTGGTATTTGCCCGCTTGCAAACGGACTACCGATGACTATAAAACCGAGGGCAACCACGCCGAATTCCTGCATGCCGGGGTACGGCGCATCACGGATATTATTCGTCATGACATTTTTGCCCCGCCCATTTCGGCCCGTATTTATGCCTACTCCAGCGTGGCCGCCTATGAAGCGCTCGTACCTGGATTTCCGGACTATCAAAGCCTGGCGGGTCAGTTGAAAGGGCTGCAACCCGGACCGAAACCGGAAGCCGGAAAAGACTATTGTTTCCCGCTGGCCAGCGTGAATGCGCAGTTGACGGTCGGCAAAACCCTGGTTTTTTCGGAAGGCGACGTGGATGAGCTGAAAGAAGAAATTTTCGAGGATTTCAAGAAAATGAACATGCCTCAGGAAGTGTACGACCGGTCCATGGCTTATGGGGACGCCGTAGCGAAACACGTCCTGGCCTGGGCGAAAGCCGATAATTACGCCCAGACCCGCAGCGCATCGAAATTCACCATCGATACCAAGGAACCTGGTCGCTGGCGCCCGACGCCACCCATGTACGGCGACGCCCTGGAACCGCACTGGATGGAAATCCGCCCCTGGGTACTCGATTCTGCCGGACAATGTCCTTCCGATCCGCCCGTAGCTTTCAGTGACGGCAAAACCAGCGAGTTCTATAACCTGGCCATGAATGTGCATGATATTGGTAAAAATCTGACGCCCGAACAAACTGCCACCGCCTGGTACTGGGACGATAATCCCTTCGCTATGGAAGTGAGCGGTCACCTGGCCTTTGGCAAGAAAAAAATCAGCCCCGGCGGTCACTGGATGAACATTGCCGGACATGCCTGCCGTAAAGCCCATGCCGATATTATGTTGTCGGCCGAAACCTATGTCAAAGTGGCCTGCGCCCTGGCCGACGGCTTTATCGTCTGCTGGAAAGAAAAGTACCGCACCAATCTGATCCGGCCCGAATCATATATCAATCTGTACATCGATCCGGAATGGGTGCCATTGATCCAAACGCCACCATTTCCGGAGCATCCCAGCGGACACAGTACCGTTTCGGCAGCGGCCGCAACGATCCTGACCAACCTCTATGGGGATAATTTCTCCTTTACCGACAGCACGGAAACGGAATTCGGTATACCGCCCCGCACGTTCAGTTCCTTTTACGAAGCGTCCCGGGAAGCGGGGATGAGCCGGGTGTACGGCGGTATACACTATACCCGCGGTAATGAATGTGGATTTAAATGCGGTAACGAAGTTGGCAAAGTGGTGTTTGATGCGGTAAAGACCCGTAAAAGCGCCGGATTGCCAACCGCAAAAAAATGATTTTAAAGCCCCAATCTGGGAAAAAAACCGCCTGCAACATGGATCTGGACAAGTGCGCCAGATCCATTTTGTAATTTTAAAAACATACCCTAAAAAGGGTAATTTCTCCGACGGAACTGCACGAAGTATTCAATTTTAACATTTATACTACACCAGCCTCCTTATAAAAGGCTAATTTTGTTCTGCATAAGCATTTATTTCTCGCCTTAGTTTTTTCAATCCCGCCCCCCGCTTAAAGTAACATTATGCTCACTCCTGGCAAAGTGGCATAATTTTTTGCATTTTATATAATCCCCCCTGCTATTCACATTTTCCGATTATAACTAAAAGATTTTGTTTCCCATGGGTCAAACATCAACACACCACAATTCGCGGGTCGGTGGCTGTAAATTCCTGCTTGGAATTCTCGCAGCGTTCCTGCTGTTACCACTTTTCAGCCAGGCGCAGGTGACAGCCACTATTACGGGCACTAACGTTACCTGTTATGGCCTTTGCAATGGCTCCGCAACGGCTACCGGCTCCGGCGGTTGGGCGCCTTATACGTACAACTGGAGTAACGGCGCTACCACCGCCACTATCACCGGGCTATGTGCCGGTACTTATCAGGTAACCATTACGGATATTGATCTGGGTTTCGGCATCGCTTCCATCACCATTACCCAGCCTACGCAGCTGGGGGTGACCGTGAACGCGACCCAACAGCAATTATGCGGTATTGCTCCGGATGGCCAGGCTTCGGTCGTACCCTTCGGTGGAACGCCGCCTTATACCTATTTATGGAGCACCGGCGCTACAACGCCACTCATTACCGGTCTTTCCGCCGGTACCTACACGGTGACGGTGACCGATGCTAAAGGCTGCACGGCAGCTGGCAGCGCGATCATCACTTATTCACCGGAAGGCATTTGGGTCATCGACAGTTCGGAAGACGTGACCTGCTTTGGGGCTAACAACGGTTTCATCCACGTAGGCGCCATGACCGGCACCCCGCCTTATATGTTCCAGTGGAGCAATGGCGCAACCGGCCCTGATATTTTCAATCTGGCGCCTGGCACCTACTCGGTTACCACGACTGATGCCAATGGTTGTACCAATTTGCACACGGTCGTCATCACGCAGCCGCCAGCCCTGGTGGTCGGTATGAGCATGACCAACGCACTCTGCGGACTGCCTGGAACAGCCACGGTTATCCCATCGGGTGGCACGCCGCCTTACTCGGTACTCTGGAGTACGGGTTCTACCAATTATACCATTACGGCCCCTCCGGGCAACTATTCGGTAACGGTAACGGATGCTAACGCCTGTACGGCGGTCAAACAATTGACCATTGGCGGCACGACAACCGGTCTTACCGTTAATGTAACCCTGGGCACAAATGCCGGTTGCAACATCGGCGGCAGCGCTACGGCTACGGCTTCCGGCGGTACCGGAAACTACGCCTACTCCTGGGATAATGGCCAGACCACAGCCACTGCTACCAACCTTTCCGGGGGTGTGCTGCACCATGTTACGGTAACGGACCTTACGACCGGCTGTACGGGCATTGGCAGCATTACCATTCCATCGGCCTCCACTTTGGTCGCCACCACGGTGCTGAATTCGAACGCTACCTGCCTGGTCGGCGGCAGCGCTACGGTGACCGCAACCGGCGGTACTCCCCCTTACACTTATCTTTGGAGCAATGGTCAGACAACAGCTACGGCTACGGCGCTGATGGCCGGCACAGTGGGCGTGACGGTTACGGATGCAACCGGTTGTATTGCTACCGCTACGGTCGCCATCGGACAATCGCAGGGCCCGAACGTAACAATTACGGTCAATACCAACGCCAGTTGTACGGCCGGCGGCAGTGCCACCGTAAATATCGTCAGCGGTACAGGACCATTCACTTACCTGTGGAGCAACGGCCAGACGACGGCCACGGCCACCAATCTACCGGTCGGCGTGGTTAATGTCACGGTTACCGATCAGGCCGGATGTGCCGGTTCTGCTACCGGAACGATCACCCAAACGGGCGGCCCTACGGCCATTATTTCGGCTAGCAGCACGGCAGCTTGTGTCGGCGGCGGTTCGGCAACGGCCGGCGCAACGGGCGGTACGACTCCCTACACCTTCAAATGGAGCAACGGTGCGACTACGGCTGTCGTAACTGGCCTGAGCGCCGGCAGCTATACCGTAACCGTGACCGACGCCTCCGGCTGTACGTCCACGGCTACCGTTAGCATCGCCGCTGCCTTACCTCCTAACGTAGTTATTAGCGCCTCTTCCAACGCCAAGTGCGACCAACCGGGTAGCGCAACAGCGAGTGCCACCAATGGCAGCGGTCCTTATACGTATAAATGGAGTAACGGGGAAATCACGGCCACCGCAGTCAACCTGCCCGCCGGTTCTTATACCGTAACCGTAACGGATGCGGCCGGTTGTACCGGGACAGCTTCCGTAACGATCGGTTTTGCCGCCAACGGTATTAAAATCGGTGACTATGTGTGGTACGATGAGAGCCAGAACGGCCTGCAGGACGCCCTGGAAACCGGCGTTGCTAACGTGACGGTCATGCTGATCAAACCCGGTCCAGACGGTATATTCGGCAATGGCGACGACGTGATTTCGCAAACCACTACGACGAACTCGAACGGTAAATACGAATTCGCTTGTATCACCCCAGGAACATACGTGCTGATGTTCTCCGGTATTCCTGCCGGTTATGGTTTCACGAAAAAGGACTATGTCAATAACGACTGTCTGGACAGCGATGCAAAAGCCAATGGCAAAACCGACCCATTCACGATCGTGGCTGGTCAGGGCGATAATCTCTGCTTCGATGCCGGTATAACGACCATCTGCGATAATGTCCTGAATGCGGGCATCATCTGCTGCAACCAAACCATTTGCGAAGGCGACGTGCCAACTGCACTGGTACCCGTACAGGCTCCGTCCGGCGGTTCGGGCGCTATTGAATATATGTGGTTACAACTGGTACAGATCGGCCAGGCGCCTCCTAACTGGGTGGCTATACCAGGCGCTACGTCCGCTAGCTATCAGCCGGGCGCCTTGTTTGAAACCTCCTTCTTCCAGCGCTGCGCCCGCCGGGCCGGCTGTGTGTACTTCCTGGAATCCAATATTGTCACGATCACGGTGAAAGCCTCGGGTACGCCAGGTTGTACATCCTTCATCAACCAGATCAATGCTTTCCAGCAGGGACCTACCTCGGTAGTCGTTAACTGGGAAACGCTGCCGGAAGGTGATGATTACATGTACACGGTGGAACATTCGATGAACCAGACCGTCTGGACCAGCGTCGGTACGGTTATGGGTAAACACGATGCCACGCAGCATAACAGCTACGCCATGACGGATAAAACGCCGGAGAACGGGGTGAACTACTACCGCGTGAAACGTGAAAATGTCAACGGTAACGAGACCTTCTCCCACTCCGTTTCGGTGAACCTGAAAATACAGGGCGACGAAACGCTGATGATCACGCCTAACCCGGTTGCTGATAAGCTGTATATTAAAAATATCGCTTCATACGCTTCCGATGTGACCATCCAACTGTTCTCGACACAAGGTAAACTGCTGAAAACGCTGACCATCAAGCAAGGTACGTTGCAACAAACAGACCTGCCAATGGCGGATCTGCCAGAAGGCATTTACATGCTGCGCGCCAACTTCGGCGACGGTAATGTGAAAACGATGAAGATCACGAAGATGTAGTTCTTCTGACTGATAAATGATCAGCCCCGCTCCGGTTCTCCCGGGGCGGGGCTTTTTTTGGCCAGGATCAGGCCATACCACCAGGCGCCCGCCTGTAAGGCCTCATATTGCCGAATGGAGGCCCGCACGTTGTTGAGCCGTACGTCGTTCACTATATGCAGCCAGCGCAGCACCTTGCCGATACGCAGCCAGTTCGTGCAGAGTTCGTGGAGGTTACGCAGGGAAACGCGCACCTGTGGCGTCGCATTCTGTAATGTGCAGCTGCTGAACCCGGCTTGTAGCGCCTGTGCGCGGTGTTCCTCGCCGGTATCCAGGTCGGGAATGGCCCAGGGCCGCAGCCAGGCCGCCAGCAGGGTTTCTTCGGGCGGGCTGACCGGGCGGGCCATACGGATATACTCGGCCATTACCAGGCGGCCACCGGGTTTTAAAACGCGGAAAGCTTCGTTATAAAACTCCTTTTTTCGTTCCGCATGACAAACACTTTCGCAGGCCCAGACCACGTCGAAACTGGCGTCCGGAAAGGGCATTTTGCAAAAATCCGCCTGTAGAAAATCGACGTTTTTGAGCTTGTGTTTTGAAACAAAGGCCTGGCAGTCTGCTATTTGTCCGGCGACAATGCTGATACCCGTCGCTATAGCCTGCCGGTGTTGCGCCAGCCAAATACTCGCACTGCCCCAGCCGCAACCGGCATCCAGCACGCGCTCGCCGGCTTGTACACCGGCCAGGTCGGCTAAAACGCGGTTGAGATTATGCAGCGCGGCCGCGTGTTTGTCGGCATGTTCATCGTAATAACCGAAGTGCACGGCCCGGCTGCGGCGGCTCCACATCGTGCGATAGTCAAAACGGGTGTGTTCATAATAGGTGTTTACGTCCAGCGGTGGTGTTGGTTCCATAACCGCAAGTTTCGGGAAAACTTTGGCGGCGAACAATACCAAATGCTTTTCCCGGCGTTAGAGCATTTCCACCCAGTTGAATAACAGACCTTTGCGGAAATTATCACCGCATTATCCCTCGTTTCAAAAACAAACTGCTATGTACAGAATTGCCGCTTTATTCGCTTTCCTGCTTTTATTGACCGCCCCGACCGGCTGCGCCAGCTATCAGCAAAAACGCTGGCTCACGGAACACCATCAGAATCTGGCACGTTTTGCCAATAGCACCCTGAGCGCCGAGCAAAAAATGGACGGCTTACTTGCTGATTACGTGCTGTTTATGAAAGAAGACCTGAAATTCGTAAATCCCGTGAAAGGCGTGAAATACGTGAAGAAATACCACGATCAAAACGAAGCCGCCATGGAGAAAATACTGCGCGAATCGGAACAATGGCAGAGCAAACTGGGTACCCTGGATAAGGTTGGCCTGGGCGTACGCGTGGTGCAGAAACCATATCTCAAAGATCTGATCGATATGGCGCCTAAATTCCGGCAAAAGTACAAGCAGTATGCCTTTGCCGTGAAACTGGCCAGCCGCATTACCGGCGGATTGACGCGTTTTGCGGGCAAAGAACTCGGGATTTAGGTCTGGATGCCGGACGATCGGACTTTGAATGAGCTCCAATCGTCTTTTATGCACACGCGATAGGATGGCAGAACGGATGACGCGGATGGAACGGATTAAAACGGATTTGTTCCCGGGAAGGAAAAGTCCAATCCTTTCTCCTGGCGTCTAGTGCATTCCTCCGGCTACGTCCACTCCCTTAAATCCGTTCAAATCCGCGCAATCCGCTTCATCCGTTCTGCCATCCCTCTACGGACGAACAAAACAACAGGGGCTGTAAAAGCGTCTTCGCTCTTACAGCCCCTGTGGCTTAAAATCAAGTCAGCTTATCTGCGGAGCATCGAGGGGCAACGGATAGAGCCGAAGTAATAAAAGGCGCCGACGTTGAGCAGGGCGTAGGTATCGTTCTTTTTGCCGTTTCCGCGCTGGCGACCGGGCAGGCCGATTTTGGGTTCCACAGACCGGTCGGCGAAAGCGGCGGCCGTTTCCCCGCGTTGGGCACGAATATCGCGGATATCGGCATAGGTACCGCTTACATCGTCGATGTAGTCGGAGAACAATTTGCGCCCGCCGAGTTCGACGTTCAGGCTCCAGCGGTAGGAAAGATCGATTTTAAAACCAATCCCGTAAGCGATAGAGGCCTGGGCAGTGCTGTATTCCTCGCCGCGAAACTGCCCTTCCGTACCGTATTGACGCAGGTTATACCATTCGCCATCCAGTTCCGCCTGTGGGTTGGAATAGTAAAAGGATGGCCCGAGGAACATGTAGGGGGTGTAATAAAACTCCCGGTGTCCGTGAATATAAGGCATGAAATTGAACTCGAATTGCCCGGTAACGTCGGCAATGAAACTGCGGAAAGAAAGGTTCCGGCGTTGCTCGTAAATGTTCTTGGAATCGGCGTCCGAAGCACTGATCTGTCCGGCATTGAGGCCGAATTTAAAACACAGGCGGTCGTTGAAATTATACCGGGCCCCTATGCCGCCCGAAAGCTGGGCCCGATCGAGCCGCCAGTCAGTATTGAGATCGCCGAAATAATTGGCAGCGCCAATCCAGCCGCCGGCTTCCCAGCCACGCATTTGTCCGAAAGCCATCTGGCTGGTCAGCATCAGCCCGCCGAGCAGTGCTAAAAGTCTAAGTTGTTGCATATCAATCGGTGTATAAGGGCGCAAAGGTAGGCAATTCACCCGTTTGTTCGTGTTAGCGCGCCATTTCCCCGGAAAACGTGCCGGATACGAGCTGTGGTATGGACGCGGGAGCATTTAAAATGGTTGCCTTGCCGATGGCAGAAATTATACACCAAACAGGGTAACATGCATCATTCCGGATTTTTAGGGCACCCGTAGAAAGATGGTAAGCGGATATTACGGATTTGGCGGATTTGCACGGATTTTTAAAATCCGCGAAAATCCGTAGTATCCGTCAAATCCGCGTTACCATCGGCTAAGAGTGCGTTATTCCCTGAACTCGGCATTAGGCTTTGCAGAGGAAATCATCTAAAATTCGGGATGACGTATAGGCAGGTTTGAGTGGTTTGAAAAGGTTTGCTGGTTTGAATATTTGATTGTCAGCCACATAGAATCCAACTTAATTCAAAACCACTTTGCGTTGACTATATGTTCAAATTACGTTAGTCCAACTTAAATTTAATAGGTAAAATCATTTCGCAATCTACCGGCCGGGGATCCATTTGGGCATATTTGCAAGTACCCGCTTGGATTCTTCTATAAAAACAGCACTCATGTGTGCAGTACCGGGTTTTTCGCCGATAGACCGAACTGTACCGTCTGCGGCAACGACAAAGCGCATAATGACCATGCCTTCCTCTTTATTCGTACGGCCTGTGGGCGGATATTTAACATTACTGGCTAAAAATGCCATCAGCGCCTCATCACCGCCGGGGAAAGTGGGCATTTGCTCGCAAATCTGGTAGACCTGGCGACCGGTAGATTTTTCCTGGAAAGGGCTGAGATCTTTATGGGTGACCCAGGTGGTTTCCTTGTAGGTTTCGGAATCAAAAACGACCATAGTATCGATTTCTATCCAATTATTGCTCTCCAGAGTATGAACGCGCTGGAGATTGGAGTCTATGTTCTGGGCAATAACCGGCGCATGGCGGAACAAGAAAACGAATGCCAGCAGGATGGGTAGGAGCAGCCCGTATTTCAAGGTGCGCGCCGGCGCGGATGCTTTTTTGGTCAACATGATGAATCTTTGTTTGAGTGGTGACTGAAAAAAATGGTGTACGAGGGCAACCGGCATTCCGGGCTGCGATTGCCGTATTAACAACAGGCCATATTGTTTCAAGTTGATGCGGCGCGACGCCTCGGCATCGGCCAGGTATTCGTGTACGTTGCGCAAGGCGCGCCGGTACCAGTGTACCAGCGGATGGAACCAAAACACGATGCAAAGCAGTTCCAGCAGCACGACGTCGGCGCTGTGCCATCCACGGGCGTGGGCGCGTTCATGGATCAGCATGGCCGCCCGGTCATCGCTAGCTTCCGCGCCGTCCAACTGAAAATCGGGCGGCAGGAAGATCCATTTGAAGAAAGAATAGGGCAGGGCGGTGGCGGGACTGCGAAGTAAGAGGCAACCGTCGGGCAGTACTTCGGCTTTTCCACGAACAGCCATCCGGACCAGCCGGAGCAAAGCCCAGCAAAAACGAAGGAGCATGAAACCTGCGCCCAGCCCATACATCAGCCACATATAGTCGCTCAAAACCCAGCTCCGTGCGGCCGTTTCCACCTGCTGCAGACCGATGGTGAAGGTCGGCAGCACAAATATCGAGGGCGCTGGCGCCGGTATTTGCGGCAGCCAGTCCAGCTCGAACGAGAGCAGAATGCCCAGCGCGACGGTACCCAGCAGGTAAGCCCGGTTGGCGCGGAAGAAGGTTTCGCCGCGCAGGAACAGGCTGTACAACAGAGCGAAAAATCCCCAGCACAGGCTGAGTTTGCAGAGAAACAGCAGGATCATAGCTTTTCCTTTTTATCCAGTTTTTGCAGCAGGTCCTTCACTTCCTCGTCGCTCAGTTCCTCCTCCTGGGCCAGGTGGCTGACCAGCCGGCTGACCGAACCATCGAAGTAATTACGCAGTACACTGGTCAGCGAATGCCGGCCATAAGCCGCTTTCTCGATCAGGGGAAAGTATTCATGCGTTTTGCCGTAGGCTTTATGACCGACAAAGCCTTTCTTTTCCAGAATACGGACGACGCTGGAAACGGTGCTATGAGGCGGCCTGGGCTCATCCATTTTTTCAAGTAGATCGCTCACTGTGCCCCGGCCTATCTCCCAGACCAGGTGCATGACGTCTTCTTCCGTTTTCGTTAATTTCTGCATATTGATTGGTTTGATCCTTCCAAGACGACAAAGGTAAAACGCATAGTTTGGTTATGCAACTATTTTTTAGGCTGTGTAACGTATTTTTACGTTATTTACATTAAGGGATTGACTATCATGGACTTACTGAAGTGGAGGAAAAATTAAATCGGCCATGCACAAATCTAAATCGTGCATGTCCTGCAGTCGGGTGCAGGTCAGCACATGGATTCGGGTTTTTATCAATACTGAGTAAGGTTTTTACCTGATCCAGGTTTCCGCCTGCCGGATAGGTGATCATGTTTTTCGTAATGTCTTACAACTATCCCTCACTTCTTCCCCACCACAAATTCTACCCGCCTATTCTGCGCCCGGCCTTCCTCCGTATCATTCGTCGCCACCGGCTGCCGCTCGCCTTCGCCCCGGTAACGCAGGCGGCTCAGGGTCACTTTATGCTGCGTTAAAAAATCCACCACGGCTTTGGAGCGGCGGCGCGACAGCTCGAGGTTGTAATTATCCTCGCCGTAATTATCGGTATGGCCGACGACTTCGATACTTAGTTTCGGGTTCGCGCGCAAAATGGCCAGCAGCTTGTTCAACTCCACAAAAGAGCGCGGCATCAGTTCGTCTTTATCAAATTCGAAGTAAATGTTTTTCAGCGGGATGGTCGCCCCCGGCTCCAGTTTCTGGCGGGTCAGATCGTCGGCTTTGACCGGCACCTGCAAATAGGGTGGCGCCTTGCGCACCACCACGTCATCCACGTAATAGTATGCGTAGTTATAACCATCCGCGCGGGGGGCGTAATTGAGCGTGGCGGCATCGTCCCGGAAATTTCCGATGATCAGGTATTCGGCTTCCTGGGCGGCTTTGAAACTGCCGCTCACTTTGACCCACTTCCCGTTGGGTGCCACCACCAGTTCCTTCGCGCTCATTTGCGGTACGGCGACAATGGGTTCGTCGGTTTTATTTTCAATACGGACCTCCGAGAACAAGGCCCCGATATTATTGATCTGCAGGGATTTCTCGAGCTGGGTCACCCAGAATTCCACGTAATAGGTTTGTCCGGTCACCAGCGGTTCGGCAAGTTGGATTTCCACGAATTCCCGGCAATGCGGTTTGCCATTGGTGCAGCCGAACAGGGTGAGTCCCGCCATGGCTTTACCGCTATGCGGCCGCGCCTCGCCAAATCCTTTTTCCGCCCAGTCGCGCGGCACATGAACGCCCGGACCATAAATATCGGGGCTGGCGGTAGTGGCGCTGAACCAGTATTTCATCACCTGCGCGAAGTAAGCGCCGCGATATGACCAGCCGACGGGCGGACCGGCGTAGCGTTCAAAACCCGGATTGGGAACGATATTGCTCACTACCGTCGCCGTTTTTTGTGTAAAAACCGGAGAAAAGGAACCAGAGATCAACAGGAGAAAAATGGGGCGTAAAGACTTTTTCATTGCCAGCAGACGTAAAATTGGATGGTTCGACCAAAAGTAGGGGGTTTAAGCCAAACAATATTTCAAACCTGCGGGTCGTACCAGCGGATTTTAAAATTTATAATCGGCGAAAGATGAATGTTGGCATAATCTTATCTTTGTGTTTTAAAAATCATAAAGAAGAAAGAATGAATATAGCCGTTATTGGTACCGGTTACGTTGGGTTAGTTACCGGCACTTGCTTTGCCGAAACAGGCAATAATGTCATTTGTGTGGATATAAACGCACAAAAAGTGGAACGCCTGAAGAAAGGAGAGGTTCCGATCTATGAGCCGGGACTGGATGTACTTTTCGACCGCAATACAAAAGAAGGCCGCCTGCATTTCACGACCAACCTGCGCGAAGCGGTGGAACCCAGCCAGATCATTTTCCTGGCCCTGCCCACGCCTCCCGGGGAAGACGGCAGTGCCGACCTCTCGTATATCATGGGCTGTGCCAGCGATCTGGGCGATCTGATCACCGACTATAAAGTGATCGTGGACAAGAGTACGGTACCCGTCGGCACCGCCGAGCAGGTAGCCGCCATCCTGGCCGGCAAGCTTTCCAAGAAACTGTTTGACGTGGTCTCGAACCCGGAATTTCTGCGCGAAGGCGTGGCGGTGGAGGATTTCCTCAAACCCGATCGCGTGGTGGTCGGTACCCGCAGCGAAAAGGCGCGCAAAGTCATGAAGCAGTTGTACGAACCCTTCGTGCGTCAGGGCAACCCCATTTATTTCATGGACGAGCGTTCGGCGGAAATGACCAAATACGCGGCCAACTCCTACCTCGCGACCCGGATCTCCTTTATGAACGAAGTGGCCAACCTCTGTGAAAAGGTCGGCGCCAACGTGGATATGGTGCGCATCGGCATGGGCAGCGACAGCCGGATCGGTAAGCGTTTCCTGTTTCCCGGCATCGGGTACGGCGGTTCCTGCTTCCCGAAAGACGTGCAGGCTTTGGCCAAAACGGCCAGCGGTTATAATTATGACTTCAAAATACTGAAGGCCGTGATGAAGGTCAATGGCCTGCAAAAGGCGATCATGACCAAGAAAATCCGCCGCTATTATAAGAACGAACTGGCCGGTAAAACCATCGCCGTGTGGGGACTGGCCTTCAAACCCAACACCGACGATATTCGGGAAGCCCCGGCACTGGTCATCATCGATGAACTGCTGGCAGCGGGCGCCAAGGTGCAGGCTTTCGATCCGGAAGCGGCCAATAACGTGCGGGATATTTATGGTGACCGCATCATACTCACGGAAACTATGTACCAGGCCCTGGAAAATGCGGACTGTCTGTGCATTCTCACCGAATGGAGCGAGTTCCGCACCCCCGATTTCGAGCGCATACAATCCATGTTGCTGGCGCCGGTTATTTTTGACGGCCGGAACGTGTACGACGTAGATCAAATGAAACAGCTCAATTTCTACTACCAGAGCCTCGGCCGCCCGAAAGTGCGGGAACGCAAAAAAGTGGAAGCGGCACAGTAAATATTTTATCCAGTCAGGACGGGGCAACGGGCAAAAGCCAGGTAACAAAAAGATTTAAACGGCGTTCCTTCGTCCATTTACTAACTTCTACGCTCGCTGCTCGCATGGCACAACTCGGTTGGGTTTTACTCGATAGCCATGGTGGCCAGCATAAGGTCGGCCTGTACCACGGCGACAACAGCGGGCATTTGGTTATACACTGCAACCTGCGAGTCATTCAACTCGATTTCTCCGTCCGGGAGTCGCGCACCTACTCCTTTTTTATTGAAGACGAACTCTGCGAACTGAGTCTGCAAAAGGAGCCCAACGGACAGTTCAGTTACGCCTTTCTGGTCAATAAAACGGTAGACACGCCGCGCAACCGCGACCGTAAGGCCGATGAAAACCGGACGAATAAGCAGGTTTGGATGTTTGTGGGCGGTTTTTTGCTGCTTTTAGCCATCGTATTCGGCGGCTTGACCTGGTACGGCCGGCAGCAGCGTAACAAGGAATTATCGAGTACCAGCCTGTTTAGCCAAGTGTCGGCAGAAAATGCGCGGCGGCTAAGTCTGGAAGGGCAAACAACCTCGGCCCAACTGTACGTCGTGTTTGAAGGGCTGAACCGTAAAGTATTTTATGGCTTCAAAACCGCCGACAACGTGCAGGTGAGTGGGAAATTCGCCGTGCAAGATACGGGCGCTGTTGTTCTGATCAACGGTTTCCCCTTGCAGGATCAGGACGCCTTCGAACTGCGTTATTTACCCGACAATCCCCGGATCCATCGGCTGGATTTCTACCACCCAACCCGGTCCACCATGACCCGTTACATTCAGTTAGCCACCATGGTCGAAGCCCGTAACCACCCGGAACAAACCTTAAAACGCAGCCAGTGTATTACCCTGCTGCTGGCCGAACATCTGGGCTGGGATAAACTGGCCTATATGATCTTTCAAGATAAAACAGCCGCCCAGAATACCCGCTACAACCACGACAGCTATTTGCGGCTGGTGCGCGAGCCGGAATTTGCCAGGTTGCTGGAAAAAGAATGCTGGGATAAATAATAGCGTTGTTGCGGTGGGAGCGCCTGGCAGTCTCCCACTGCAACAACGCTAATCACTGCTTATCAAAGCGTATGCGCGGGTCCGCCCAGGCGTATAAAACGTCGCCCAGGAAATTACCAAGTACCGTCATCACCGAGCCGAGCATCAGAATAGCAAACAGCAGCGGGTAGTCCTTGAACTGGTAGGACTCCAGGGTTTTCATGCCCAGTCCCGGGAAATTGAATAAATATTCCACCACGATAGAACCGGCAAAAAGAGCGGGGAACACGCCCGAAAAGATGGTGATGAGCGGAATCAGGGAATTCCGGAAGGCATGCTGCTGATAAACCGCCGTTTCCGCTACGCCTTTAGCGCGCGCCGTACGAATAAAATCCTGGTTGAGCACTTCCCGAATACTGCCCCGCAATTGCAGCGCGATGAGCGCCAGGGCATGCAGACTAAGCGTGAGTACCGGCAGAATGAATTTATCCACATTTTGGCCGACCCATAGCAGGAAGGGACCGTCCGTTTGGTCGTAGGCCTGCAGATTGATCCCGTTGATCAGAAAAAGTCCCGTATGCGGCGTGGCGAAAAGCAGCAGTAGCAGTCCGCCCAGCCAGAAGCCCGGCATGGAATGCAGCAGCAGCAACACCCAGCGGCCGATCCGGTCCACCCGTCCCCGGCGGCGGGCCAGCAGAATGCCCAGCGGAATGGAGATCCGGAAGGCCAGAAAAAAAGCCAATCCATTGATCACCAATGTCGTCAGCAGCGAGAAACGCATGGTGGCCCACACCGGCCGGCCGGAAACTGATTGCCCGAGGTTGCCGCTCAAAAAACCGCCAAGCCAGCGGTGGTATTGATTCTGCGTACCGTACCAGTGGAATGCGGGTTGCCACTGTCTGACTGGCTGTAAATCATTTTTTAAAAGAATAGCGGCCTGCGCCAGCGCATCCAGCCGGGCCTGATGCGGACCGGCTTCGCCCAACTGCCGGGCTTTTTTCGCCAGATCGGCGATAGCGGCCAGATGCCGGGCATCATGTACGTCCATCAGGGCAATCCGCAGCGGCCTCACGTTTTTCGCCGTATCCTGGCGCGCCGCCTGGTCGGCGGCCACCAGGGCATTTTCAAAACGCTGCAAGGCGGGCCAGTTGCCGCTTTGATCCAGCAGTTGCAGCAGGCGTTCGCGGCGGGTGAATGGGAAAATGCGGTCCAGCGTATCGGGTTGGTCGGCAGTGGTCAGGGAAAAGTAAAAAACCGGCCGGTCGACCTGTGCCGTCGCCGCTTTGGCGCGGGCTTTTTTTATTTGCTGGAAATAACTGGCCTGATCATCCGGGCCTTCGGGCCCCATTTCCTGTAGATCGTCGGTGGGGGCGTATTTGACCATTCCGAAGACCACCATCGATAGCAGCAACAGGGTAGTGATGGCAAAAGCCAGCCGGCGGAGCAAGTAGCGGATCAAGGTAAGGGCTTAAGGATGAGCAACTTCCAATTCCAGCTCCTCGATGCGGACGCGGTACAAATACTGCGGCGTACGGGCATATATACTGCGGTAGAGCGACAAGGCGCGTTGCAGGTGGGCGGCCGGGTTTTCTGCGATCCGGCGCAGCTCGAAGTGTACGGCCGCTTCCTCGCGTTCGGTACGGGCGAGGGCCAGCAACTGCTGCAACTGACGCAGGGCTTCCGGCCGGTTACCTTCGGCCATGATGACCTGTGCCCGCAGAATATTGGCGCTGAAAGTCAGGTCCGCATTGCCAAGCGCCAGGGCAATATCGCGGCCTTCTTCGAGTAGCTGCCGCGCTACGCCCATTTCCCCGGCATGCACGTGGACCACGCCTTTTTCCACCAGCGAATAACCGAGCACCAGCTTATTGCCCATGGCCCGCGCATACTCGATGGCTTCGTTATAATAACCGATGCTGCGGGTTTGGTCGCCTTTATAAAACCAGGTATCGCCCAGCGTATTCAGGGCTTTGGCAATGCCTTTTTTGTAGTTCAATTCCTTGCTGAGGGCCAGATTCTGTTCCAGGAAACCGACCGCCCGGTCGAATTCACCCATGACCGACAATAGATCGCCAATGAGTCCGCAGGCGATGGCGGTGCCCTGTTTATCGCCGAGTTCACGCACCAGCAGGAGGTCGCGCTCGAAATTCTGCATGGCTTTCGTATAGTCCCCCTTCTTTTCCCAGACCGAACCGATGCTGCCGATGCAAATGGTCATCAGCAGTTTATTACCCAATTCTTCGGACAGGGCGAGGCCTTTTTCGAGGCAGAGCAGGGCACTGTCCAGGCTGTTTTTTTCCAGGTAAATAATGCCCAGGTTGGTGTACAGGGTGGTCAGGCCCTGTTTATCGGCCGTCCGTTCGGCAATATCGAGCTGCTCTTCCATCCAGCGAATACCTTCGTCGTAGTTGCCCTGGTTCATAAAAGTCAGGCCCAGGTTAGCGACGATCGTGGCATTTTCCGCCTCGCGATGCACGGAACGGTTGATTTCGATGGCTTTCGCGAACCAGCTTTTGGCGGCCATGTAATTGCTTTGGCGGAAAAAGAAAGTGCCCAGGTTGCCGTAGGTCTTGGCCGTGCCAACCTGATCGCCCGCCAGTTCAAAACAGGTAATGGCGACGTCCAGGTGTTTTTTTGCTTCGCTGTAATTACCGCGCAGCATGAGCAATTGGCCCAGCCGGCGGTTCGCGCGCCCGATCAAATACCAGTCGTTGAGGGCTTTGGCGCGTTCCAGGGCGTTGCGGTAATCGGCTTCGCTTTCCTCCCATTGACCGACCAGTTCATGCACGGAGCCTTTGCGCAGCAGGTATTTGAGCAATTTTTTGCTCTTTTTATCCTTACCGTCCAGGTTCTTGATGACCTTTTCGTAGAATTGAATAGCCTGCCGGTTTTGGAAATTCCGCTGCGAATACCGGGCGGCTTTTTCCAGATATTTATTGGTGTTGCGCTTGTCTTCGGCTTCCGCAAAATGGAAAGCCAAATCCACGTAACGCTCCTGGGAATTCGGGTACAGGTGTTCGATCGCCTCGGCAATCAGCTGGTGCAGTTCGCGGAGGCGGGTGCGTAGCTGCATGTCGTAAGCCGCTTCGCGCAGCAGCGAGTGCCGGAAAATATACCGCAGCTCGTTCATGGCATACCAGACCTGCCATTTTTCGGCCGCCTGGATCTGTTCGCGCAGCACCACTTCGAGGTCGCCATTTCGCAGGGCAAATTCTTCCTGACGGGCCATGACCGCGCTCAACACCGGCAGTTCAAACTCCCGGCCGATCACCGCCGCCGCTTTTACCGTTTCTTTCACCAGTCCGCTCAGCCGGTCGATGCGGGCCATCATGATCTGTTTCACGGAGTCACTGATCTGAATATCGCTGTTCTGCAGTTGGATCAGGCCGTCGGTAGTTTTCAGCAAATTGGCTTCCTGGAAATAGTCGGCCATTTGTTCAATGTAAAAAGGGTTGCCCTGCGTCATGCGCTGCAGCAGTTCCAGCAGCTCCGGGTGCAGTTTGCCGCCGAGCCGGGTTTCAGCAAAAGCCTTCAGATCATCGGGTTGCAGGAAATTCAGGTCCAGTTCCAGCATCGGTACGCCCAGTTCCTGGAGTACGTTGGGCCGCAGAATATGGGCGCGGCTGCCGTCGTCTTCGTAGCGGCTGGTCGACAGGAACAGCAGCGGATAGCCCTGCGCGCGGCGGATGAATTGGGCCATGAATTCGCGCGACATATCGTCATACCAGTGGGCGTCTTCCAGTTCGATGACGGCCGGCTGGAGCAGCGATTCGGCCACGAAGAGGTTGGCCATCGCCGCCAGACCGTTCTGGTAGCGGCCCCGGGCATCGAGCTGCTCCCAAAGCGAGCCGGGGATGAGAATGCCGACCATGGCGGCCAGCACGCTTTTGGTCCGCGCAATTTCCCGCCGCACCGCCTCCGCCTCCGGATGGCTGCTGCCGATCAGGTCGTCCTGCAGTTCTTTGAAATTACTGTCAAAGAGTTCCAGGTTGCGTTGCTGGTTGTTCTCCGGGCTTTGATCGAAGTAGTTTTTTAAAAAATAAATGAAGGGGTTGAAAGGCTTGCGCAGGATCTGATCGCTCTGGCAACTAAACCAGCTGACGGTCATGGACTCGCGCAAACGGCGCCGGAATTCATAACTCAACCGGCTTTTACCAATACCGGCTTCGCCAAAAACAAAAGCCAAACCCGCAAAGCGGCCTTCCCGCAGCGGATAAGTAAAAGCAAAAAGGGCTTCCTGCTCGGCCTGGCGACCGACATAACCGCCCGCATAACTCGCCCGGCCGGCCAGACTGCGGCCCGCCAGCGTATACGTCGGAATATGCTGCTCGAAACCTTTGTACTGGGCCTCGCCACGAAAAGTAAATTTGAAATTACGGTTGCGCTGCACGTTTTCATCGGCCATCACTTCTCCCCAGGCGGCCTTCATCATCAGGCGGGCGCCGAGGTTGACGCGCGCCCCCACCGCCGCATACTGGCAACGCTCCGTACTACCGATCACGCCGGTAAACGCAATGCCGGCCGTAATACCGATGCGGTAGCGGGCGCCGGTCAGGTTTTCGAGGTCGCGCAGATCGTCCTGTACGGCGGCAATAAATTCCAGGGCGCGTTCCACGTTGTTTTCAAAAGAAATAGGCGCGCCGAACAGCGTGAACATCACTCCGCCTTTATCGCCAAAATCAATTTCCTTGAGGTAGCCGCCGAAATTATCCACCTGGTCCAGGATGGCCGAGGCGAAATGGTCCAGGGCCCCATGGGAATCGACGCCCGCAAACGACAAAAAAACGCTCACCACATTGCGGAATTCGCCCTGGTTATTTTCCGTGTAGACTTCCCGCGGCAGAAACTCGGACATGATCCGGGGGTCCGGCAAAGGCAGGTGCACGGGATTGTCCAGAATGTCCTTCGCATCGGAAATTTCGCTGGGCATTATACTGCCGGCCAGCGGTTCATTGATCCGGAAATAACCGTCGCCCAGGTCCTGAGCGGTTAGTCCGAGGGGAAAAAGATAGGCGGCGAACCGGTCGTCGCACACTATTTCGAGGCTTTGGGCGCGGACCTGGGCCTGGGAGCATCCTTCAATAGGCAGGCCGCGGAAATAGTAGGCTTTCCGCTGGTTGCCGACGATTCCCCATTCCACTTCCCCTTCCGACAGGCCGATTTTAATGCCAATATGGTGTTCCGCCAGCAGGGAATCTTCTTCTTCCTGGGCGCGAACAAAGCGATGCAGGGTCGATTGAGCCGCCTGGAGCACCTTGGTCGCAATAGCGATGGTTTCCGCATGCGCCGGGCCACCCGAATGATTTGGGAAAATGGCGGTAAAACTATCGCCCGCGAAATAGGGTATAAATCCGCCCTGCCGATAAACCAGGGCCACCGTCGGTTGAAAAATATGATTGAGCACGTAGGATAACTCCTCGGCCCCCTGCGCCCCTTTGCGCATCAACGTCTCGGTCAGGCGGGTAAAGCCGCTGAGGTCAACGAACATGGTATACGCCTGGAGCCGGCCCTCGTACAGTCCGTGGCGATAATTTTCCTGGATAAAATGTGGCAGGAAGTGTTTCAAATCAGCAGGCGGTGTTAGTGCGGGGTGAAGTTACGATGATTTTTTATTCGAGGCCCCTGCGGCGGGCCTCCGTGTGAAGCCCGAACGTTTTTCACGGCTATTTTACTGCCCGAAAAGGGAATATTTTTCGTGTCCGGAAAGCCGAAGCGGTCGGTAAGCTGTTTACATTTTTAAAATTACAAAACTAAACCTGCCGCAACTTCCGGTTCTTTGCCCAGCTTTTTACCTCTATATGGAACTTTACGCCCGCGAATTCGGCCAGGGCAGCCCGGTTATTATTCTGCATGGACTGTTCGGATTTTCCGACAACTGGCAGACGATTGCCAAAGCACTGGCCGCGAACCACCTGGTCATTACGCCTGATCTGCGCAACCACGGCCGGTCGCCGCATGTGCCGGGCCATAGTTATACGGAAATGGCGGAAGACATCCGGGCTTTCCTGGAGGCCCGCTGGATATTTACGAGCGCCGTCATCGGGCATAGTATGGGCGGAAAAACAGCCATGCAACTGGCCCTGCACTATCCCGACCTGGTCGATCGCCTGGTGGTAGTCGATATCGAACCCGGGCAGGCAGACGATAATCAGGGCGATATTTTTGCGGCTTTGCTGGGCCTGGACCTGACGAAAATTACCTCGCGCCAGGAAGCCGATGCGTTTTTGACAACCAGGGTGCCGGATATGGGGACCCGCCAGTTTTTGCTGAAAAATATTACCCGCAACGAAAACGGCACTTATTCCTGGAAAATGAACTTACCCGAGCTCTGGAAACATTATGCCGATATTCTGGGGCCCGTCACCGGCGAACCATTTGACAAACCGACCTTATTCATCCGCGGCAGCCGCTCGGACTATATTAAAGATAGCGATCTGCCGGCGATCAAAATGTTGTTCCCGCAGGCCGAACTGGTGACGATTGAAGGAGCAGGGCACTGGGTACACGCGGATAAGCCGGCCGAATTATTCCACGTCATTCAGCAATTCCTGTCTTGAACCCGTCTAAAACCAGTCACATTCAGCCCAACTACGACTAAAAGACGGCATTTTGTCGTTAAGGCATTTTTAAGGAATGCCGGTTTCTGTTCCCTGTCCGATCTTGCTCCCCCTTTTTTTCTAAACCCACAAGTACACTATGTATAAAATTCGTTTCACACTGCTGCTGCTCGTTGCGCTGAGCCTGCTGACCAACGTTGCACAAGGCCAGCGCCGCTATTTTGAAATATCCAAAAACCTGGAAATATTCGCCAATGCCTATCGGGAACTCAACCAGGCCTACGTGGACGAACTGGACCCCAACCAGGTTATGCGCCGCGGCATGGACGCGATGCTCGGCGGACTCGATCCCTACACCAATTATTTTTCCGAGACGGATATTGAAGGTTTTCGCATCCAGACCGACGGCAAATACAATGGCGTCGGCGCCGTGGCTAAAAGTATGGGCGGCTGGGTCGTGGTCTCCGAAATTTATGAGGGCAGCCCGGCCCATAAATCCGGCTTAAAAGTCGGCGACGCCATCGTCAGCGTGGACGGCCAAAGCGCCAAAGGGAAAACCGATGAGCAGGTGCTGGACTTTCTGCGCGGCTTTCCGGGCACAGAAGCGGAGTTGCTGGTTCGTCGTCCCGGCGAAGCGAAAGACGTGAAAATCAAATTGCAACGCGATGAGGTCAACATACCCAATGTGCCGCATTCGGGACTGGTGGCGGAGCATGTGGGTTACGTGAACCTGACCACCTACACCCAGGATGCCGGCGAAAATGTGGCCAATGCCCTGCGCGCCATGAAGAATAAAGATGCCGATCTGAAAGGCCTTATCCTGGATCTGCGCGGCAATGGCGGCGGTTTGCTCAACGAAGCCGTGAACCTCATCAACGTGTTCGTACCCGCCGGCGAAATGGTGGTCAGTACGAAAGGCAAGGTGCCGGAGTGGAATATTTCTTTCAAAACCCAGAACCCGCCGGTCGATGAAACCATCCCGGTGGTGGTACTCGTGGATGCGCACAGTGCCTCGGCCAGCGAGGTGACTTCCGGCGCATTGCAGGATCTGGACCGCGCGGTGATCATGGGCCAGCGCAGTTTTGGCAAGGGCCTCGTGCAGAACATGAAAGAAATCGGCTACAACTCGAAAATCAAGCTGACCACTGCGAAGTACTACACGCCTTCCGGCCGCTGTATCCAGGCCGTGCGCTATAAAGACGGCAAGCCCGTGGATATTCCGGAACCGGAGCGCGGCCAATTCAAAACCCGCGACGGACGTCCGGTTTCCGATGGCGGCGGTATCAAACCCGATGTGCTGCTTCCCCATGATAGCGCCACCGGGGTGGTGAAAGCCCTGCTGGACCAGAACCTTGTTTTCGACTACGCCACCCAGTTTGCGCTCAAACATGCCAGCATCGATTCGGTAGAAATTTTCGCTTTTAATGAATGGGATGATTTCAACCGTTTTGTGGCCGGCAAAAACTTTACCTACCAGACGGTTTCGGAGCAAAAAATGGCGGAACTGCGGGCGGCGGCACTCAACGAAAATATCACGCTCGGTACCGATTTCGAAGACCTGACCAAGAAAGTAGCAACGGAAAAAAAAGGGGCGCTCGAAAAAAATAAAGCCCGCATCATCCATGAAATTGAACAGGAAATTGTGGGACGTTACTATTTCCAGCGGGGTAAAGTCCGTAAAGGTTTGAAAAACGACCCGGAGGTGGACGAAGCTGTCCGCCTGCTGAACGACCCGGCGCGGTATAAGTCTATGCTGGGTGCTTAAAAATCTAAGCTGGTTTAGAGAGATTTAGAAAGTTTAGAGGGGTTTAGAGTCCGGGTGCATCACATTGATTATCAATGCTGTACCTTTTTCTAAACCCCTCTAAACCCCTCTAAACTAAACTCATGCGTCCACCTTTCCTTCAAAACAGCCG
The DNA here is from genome assembly GCA_031425035.1 of Saprospirales bacterium. Taxonomy (GTDB): domain Bacteria; phylum Bacteroidota; class Bacteroidia; order Chitinophagales; family Saprospiraceae; genus M3007. Next base: position 26,039 of record JANPIN010000018.1, read on the forward strand.
TAACTGAGTCGTTTTGTACTGTTCATGTAGCTCCAGGTTATAGGCCGGCATTTTTCGATCCGTCAAATATTTGGCTTTGGCCATGCGCATCTGGGCATGGACCATTTCGGCGATCTTGCCTTCTCCGCCCATGCGGGTACCGGGCCGGTGGTCGTGCAGGTTTCCCCCGTGGGTTTCCCGGATTTTATGCAACACCTTTTCGGCGCGGTCGGGCAGGGTTTTGCGCAGCCAGTCTTCAAAAATAAGGGCCACATCGCCGTTCAGGCGAACCATCGTGTGGCCAACGCCCAGCGCGCCGACATCGGCAACCGTTTTGACCAGAGAAAATATTTCATGGTCGTTCAGACCGGGTATAATGGGCGCCATCATCACGAACACGGGAATACCGGCGCGGGTCAGCGTCTCCACGGTGCGCAGACGCTGGGCAATGGAAGCCGTGCGGGGTTCCAGAAATTGCCGCAGCTCCTCTTCCAGGGTCGTAATACTGATCGCCACGTGCACCAGCCGTTCGGAGGCCAGTTGGCGCAACAGGTCGAGGTCGCGGAGGATCAGGCTGTTTTTCGTGATCAGGCTAACCGGGTGGCGGTATTTCCAGAACACTTCGAGGCACTGCCGGGTAATGCCGAATTTCCGCTCGGCCGGCTGATAAATATCCGTGTTGCCGGCAAACATAATGGGCACGGCCTTCCAGTTCTTCTTTTTGAATTCCTGCTCGAGCAACTCCGCCGCATTGCGTTTCACCAGTATTTTTTGCTCGAAATCCAGTCCGGCGCTATAGCCCCAATAAGGATGGGTGTTGCGGGCATAACAGTAAATGCAGCCGTGTTCGCAGCCCTGATAGGGGTTCATGCTCCATTCCAGCGGAATATCGGCGCTGATCACCTTGTTTAAAATCGTTTTGGGATGCGTTTCCAGGTACTGCGTTTTAGGATGCGGGTCTTCCCATTCTTCGGTCACCATCGCCCAGTCCACCGGCTGCTCATCCCGTACGATCTGTTCGTATTTCGAGCTGGGATTAATCTGAGCGCCACGCCCGCGTAGGAAAGAAGGGTCTTTTTTCACAATTGCTGCTTGTTGATGCAAATTTAAAACAAAATATTTTAAAAGTGTGCTGCAACTTTGCCGGATGGAAATATCATTATTAGGTAAAAATGCCCTCGTGGGCGGCGCCAGTGCCGGCATTGGCCGGGCCGTAGCCATCGAGCTGGCTTTGCTGGGCGCTAACGTTACGCTGCTCGCCCGAACCGAAACCGCCTTGCAGGCCGCGCTCGACCTGCTGGATACCAGTCAGGGCCAGACGCACCAGTATCTGGTCGCTGATTTTGCGCAACCCTCCGCCCTGCTGGAACGGGTAACTACGCTGCTGACCCAGCATCCGATCCACATTCTGGTGAATAATACGGGTGGCCCAGCCGGCGGACCGATCACTGCGGCCACGCCGGAAAATTTTCTGGCGGCCTATAACAACCATCTGATCTGTAATCAATTACTGGCCCAGGCCGTGTTGCCAGGCATGCAGGCCGGCGCATTCGGGCGTATTATCAATATCATCAGTACTTCGGTAAAAGAACCGCTCGATAACCTGGGCGTATCCAATTCTACGCGCTGGGCAGTCGCCGGCTGGGCCAAGACCTGGGCCAATGAGGTGGGACCGCAGGGCATTACGGTCAATAATGTGCTGCCAGGGTATACGCGTACCGGCCGGTTACAGGAAATAGTGGAGAAACGCGCCGCTGCCGGTAACCAAACCGCGGAAGCCATTGAAATGCAGTTCAAAAGCCACGTGCCCCTGCGCCGTTTTGCCGAACCCGCCGAAGTGGCCGCTGCCGTGGCCTTTCTGGCCAGCCCGGCCGCCGCGTATATAACAGGAATAAATCTGCCGGTAGACGGGGGGCGTACGCGGAGTTTATAAGTCCAAACAACAAAAAAGGCCATCCGGGAGGATGGCCTTGGGGGGGACGCTATTGTCTGTTTGTTAGTTTGGATGGAAGCCGTAGCTCGACAGGATCTTACCTTTTAACTCCTTGCGGGCGAAGAAGATGCGGCTTTTGACCGTACCCAACGGCAGCGAAAGTTCATCAGCAATTTCCTGGTATTTGAATCCCTCGAAATGCATCAGAAAAGGTATGCGAATGCTATCGTCCAGCGATTCCACCATCCCATTCAATTCCTTGAGCATAATCCCACCTTCAGCCGCATTGGCTGTAGCGTGACTACCGGAGTTGAGATAATACTGATTATCCGTGGTGTCCAGAATGGTGTTTGCTTTCACCTTTTTCCGGTAATTGTTGATGAAGATGTTCTTCATGATCGTGAACATCCAGGCTTTGAAATTGGTGCCAGGTTGAAATTTGTCCCGGTTAAACAGCGCACGGTACGCCGTTTCCTGGTACAGGTCCTTGGCATCCTCCATGTTCTTCGTCAAATTATAGGCGAAGGAGTGAAGCAAAGTCTGCAAGGTGTTCAGTTTGCCGTTGAATTCCATGGGTGTCATGGTAGCTCCTTTGTTTTGTTTGAATTGATGCTCCAAAGATAAGAGCTTTGTTTAACTTCTACCAAACTTTTCTTGAACAAAAAATTGTCCGTTTCTGTCATTATTTGATGTCATAACACTCAATGTATGGCTAATGTACTGAAAAACAATTTGTTATGTTATTTTGACAAAATCTAAGTCAAATTTATGTTTCAAAATAAATTGAAAATAATGAATGATGCCTGAACAATACAATTGGGCTTTTTGACCTCTATTTTAGGAAAATTCGACGTCAAAACAATTAGATTGCGTCATTTATTACTTTCGAAGGGCTCCGTGTTGAAGGTCTGCCCCTTATTTTGTTTAATCATCAACGCGCTACATTACATTTCTGCTGCCAGCCCTTTTTTTTATAAAATTTAGCGCTAAACCTTTTTTTAAGCTTCTCAAATCTTGCTAAAATGCCCCTGTTTTCGTCACTATATTGTTGACCGGTTTCCACGTAGATAACAGGACATCAAAGATGTGCCATTGGACCAGCTCCATGGTAAAGGTGTATTGCAATGTGCACAGATAGTGTATGGCTCACACTAGAGGCAAAATTCGCCACACTCTGCTGTACTCCCGGCCACATCCACCCCGAAACGGGCAAATAGAGCATTTAACCACCATCATTGACCACCGCTATCCTATTTTTGCGCATGCTGCCTAAGTATTCTTCCCTTTCCGAACTACAAGCCGCCTTGCGAAATGGCCAGATCACCTGTCATGCCCTGGTTAGGCATTATATTTCGCAAATTGAAAATCACCGGGCGCTGAACGCGTATGTAGACGTGTGGGAAACAGAAGCGCTGGACCGGGCGACTGTGCTGGATCACAAACTCGGGGAGCAGCCGGCGCAACTGGGGCGCCTGTTCGGTCTGGTGGTCAGCATTAAAGACAATATTTGCTACGCGGGCCATGTGGTAACCGCCGCCTCGAAAATACTGGAAGGTTTTACTGCTCTCTACTCCGCTACGGTCGTGCAACGCCTGCTGGACGAAGATGCCATCATTATCGGCCGCACCAACTGCGATCAGTTTGGGATGGGCTCCTCCAACGAAAACTCCATATATGGTCCGGTGTGCAACGCCCTCGATCCGGAGCGCGTCCCCGGAGGCTCTTCGGGCGGCGCGGCGGTAGCCCTACAGACCGACACTTGCCTGGCCGCTATAGGCAGCGATACGGGCGGTTCCGTGCGCCAGCCGGCAGGCTTTTGCGGGGTTTGGGGATTTAAACCCAGTTATGGGCGTATTTCCCGGCATGGTTTGCTGGCCTATGGTTCTTCCTTCGATCAAATCGGTATTCTGGCCCATGAACCCGCGCTGATCGCTACATTACTGGAGGTCATGGCCGGTCCGGATGACTATGATAGTACGGTTTTGGCTGGTCAAAGTGCGCGTGATACTACTTTAAACGGCCAACCGGCGCGCATAGCTTACTTTCCGCAAACCATTGATAATGAATCCATCGATGCCGGTGTGCAAACGGTCACCCGGCAATTCATCGAACAACTGCGCGGCGCGGGCCATACCGTGGAAGCGGCGGACTTCGATCTGCTGGATTTCATTATTCCCACCTATTATGTACTGACTACGGCGGAAGCATCCAGCAACCTGGCGCGTTATGATGGCGTGCGCTACGGTTATCGCAGTCCGCAGGCCCGAAACCTGGAAGAAAATTACGTAATGTCTCGAAGTGAAGGCTTCAGCGCGGAAGTAAAACGCCGCATTTTGCTGGGTACATTCGTTTTGAGCAGCGGATACTACGATGCCTATTATACCAAAGCCCAGCAGGCGCGGCAATTGATCCGGCAGCGCGTGCTGGAGGTACTGGCCGACTACGATTTCATCCTGATGCCCGTTGCGCCTTCTGTGGCCTGGAAATTTGGGGAGAAGTCGGACGATCCCGTCGCTATGTACCTCTCCGATATTTACACCGTGCTGGCCAACCTGGCGGGCGTACCGGCCCTGGCTTTACCAGCAGGCCGACACCCGGAGAATGGCCTGCCCGTCGGTATTCAGTTGATGAGCGGTTTATGGGAAGAAGAGCGCCTGCTGGCTTTTGGTGACACCCTGACCTAAACCGCCCTTCATTTGTTCTACAGGGTAGTACAATCATTTTACCCCCTGCCTGGTGTACAATCTCCCCGGTCATTTTTTCGTTTTTTGCTCCGAATCCTACACCGATGCGTTTTTTCCTCCCGTTTACCTGTGCTCTTTTTTTGACCCTGCAGGTGGTTGCCCAACCAACTTCTCCGGCGTACCGGACATTACAGACGACTAACGATAAAGCCCGGACGGCCTTTAACGATGGTAAACTCCACAGTGACCAGGGCGAATATGCCATTGCCCAGGGCGATTACGAACAGGCGATCAAAAAGGACACGTTGTTCATCGACGCCTATTTCAAACTGGCCGATACCTACGTTTACCTGCGCGATTTTTTCAAGGCGGAACGGTATTTCGAAAAGGGGCTTTCACTCGATTCCACCTACGCGCCCGTCGCTTTTTATTTCCTGGCAGAAGTAGAATGGCAACTCGAGAAATACGCGGAATGTGCCGTACATGCGCAGTCGTATCTTTCCAAAGACCCTAAAAATGCCAAAAACAAAGCAGCGGCGACTTACCTGCTGGCCAATGCCCGTTTTGTCGCGGAAGCCGTGCAACACCCGGTACCGTTCAATCCGGAAAACCTGGGTCCAAGCGTGAATACCACCAACAGCGAATATTTCCCCGCCGTTACTGCGGACGGCTCGACCATGATTTTTACCCGGAATGAAAATGGCGACGAAAATTTTTACCAGTCGCATTGGGTAAATAACGCCTGGCAACCCGCCGAACCGCTTAAAGGGGTCAACACGTCTTTCAACGAGGGCGCACAGGCCATCAGCGCCGATGGTTCCTGGATCGCCTTCACCGCCTGCGACCGCCGCGGCGACGGATCGCAAGGCAGCTGCGATCTGTACTGGAGTCAGTTGAAAGGGGACAACTGGTCCACCGCCTCGCCTTTTAGCGCCACCATTAACTCCAGCAGCTGGGAGGCACAACCGACGATCAGTGCCAACGGCAAAACCATTATTTTTAGCAGCAATCGTCCGGGCGGGCGGGGTAAAATCGACCTCTGGCAAACGGCGCGCCAGGCCAATGGCAAATGGACGAAACCCGAAAATTTGGGCCGGCTGATCAATAGCGGCGGCGACGACCAGACCCCTTTCCTGCACCCGGATGATCAAACGCTGTATTTCAGCTCCGACAGCCTGCCGGGCATGGGCGGTAAAGACATTTATTTTTCCCGGCGTCAAGCGGACGGCAGTTGGGGAACGCCGCAAAATCTGGGTTACCCGATCAATACCAAAGGCGAAGACGTGATGCTGACCGTGAGCCTGGACGGCCGCACGGCTTATTACGCCACCAACCGTACCGGCGGACAAGGCCGGCTGGACATTTACTCCTTCGAACTGCCCGACTACGCCCGTCCCAAACCGGTTACCTATGCCCGCGCCAAGGTTTCAGACGCCCTGACCGGTTATCCCATTGTCGCCAAAGTGGATTTTATCGACTTGAAAACCGGTCTGTCTTACACCTCTACTTTTACCAGAAAAGACGGCACCGCGCTGGTTTGTCTCCCGGCCGGCACCGACTATGCCTTAAATGTCAGCAAGGAGAAATATTTGTTTTATTCCGAAAATTTCAACCTGCTGGAGACGGCTACGTTCGATCAGCCGTATTCCTTAAATATTGATTTGCAGCCCATTAGTATTGATTCGGTACTGACTGCCGGCAAACCTATAACGCTGCGGAACGTCTTTTTTGAGACCGGCTCGGCGGAATTGCTGCCCAGCTCGGCCACGGAACTGGACCGCCTGGTCACCTTGCTCAACGAATATCCCACGCTGCGTATCCAGATCAACGGCCATACCGATAATGTGGGCGATGCGCGCAGCAATCTGGGCCTTTCCGAAAGCCGGGCTTTATCCGTGCTGAACTATTTGGTTGGCAAAGGCCTACCTCCCGTTCGCCTGCGTTCCAGGGGATTCGGGGAAACCCAGCCCGTGGAAACCAACGATACACCCGAAGGCCGGGCCCGCAACCGGCGTACAGAATTCATCCTGTGGTGAGTTTCTGTAGATTGTTTGCATTTCCTGACGTAAAAACCGCGTACGGCTTCTCACCTTTGCGCTTCATTTACAACACTACTTATGCTTCGCATTGGAACCCGTGGCAGTAAACTTGCCCTTTGGCAGGCCGAATTTACCCAGGCGGAACTTTCCCGCATTGGCGTGGAAAGCAGGCTGGTCATTATTAAAACACAGGGTGACCTGGTGCAACATCTTGGTTTTGACAAGCTGGAAGGCAAAGGCTTTTTTACGAAAGAAATTGAAGACAGCCTGCTGCGGGGGGAAATCGACCTGGCCGTACATTCCATGAAAGACCTGCCGACGAGTCAGCCGGAGGGCCTGGCCATCACGGCGGTTTCTTACCGGGAAAATGCCGCCGATCTGCTGCTGCTGCAACCGGGCGCCGTAGAAAAAGGCCAGATTTTTCGGTTAAAAAAAGGCGCGGTCGTCGGTACGTCGGCCGCCCGCCGCAAAGCACAAATGCTCGATTTTCGTCCCGACGTGGTGCTGAAAGATATTCGGGGCAACGTTCCGACGCGGCTCGATAAGCTGCGCCAGGGGCAGTTCGACGCTATTTTCCTGGCGGCCGCCGGCGTCAACCGGCTGGCCCTCGATCTGGAAGGACTCGAAGTCATCGAGTTGCATCCCCGGGAATTTGTACCCGCCCCGGCCCAGGGCGTCCTGGCCTGGCAGGTCAACCGCTCTGACACGGCGACCCGCTTGTTGTTGCAGAAGATCCACCATGCCGGCACATCTGCCGTCACCAACGTCGAACGCCGTACCCTGCAACTGATGGAGGGTGGCTGCCAGTTGCCGCTGGGGGTATACTGCGAGAGAGACGCTTCGGGATATTTCCACGCCTTTGCCGCCTGCGAAATCGATGGTCAGATGCGGCGCACGCGTTTATCGTCGAGTAGCAATGTGGGGATGGCCGAACAGTTGGTTGCCGCGCTCCGGCAGGACTAAATTTTGGTTTTCCGGCCGAAAAATTTGCGGTATCCTGCAGTCAGAGTAAAAGAATTTGCCCTAAACTTGTAACCTTGCACCATGTATCCCGATCTGTCTTACCTCGCCCACGCCCTATTCGGCACTGAACCGGATAACTGGCTGTCCATTTTTAAAACCTTTGGCTTCATGCTGGCCATGGCTTTTCTGGCCAGTGCGGTTACTTTTTACCACGAACTGAAGCGTAAAGCCAAGGCGGGCGCCTATGTGCCTACCCGCACAACGGTCACCGAAGGCGTGGCCGCATCCCCGGTGGAAATTGCCGTGAATGCGCTGGTGGGGTTGATTATAGGCGGTAAAGGCGGTTATGGTTTTCAGCATTTTGCCGAGTTTCGGGGCGATCCCGCTTCGGTGATTTTATCGGGCAAAATGGACTGGCTGACGGCCCTGATCGGCGCGGTACTGCTGGGTGGCTTCACCTGGTGGGACACGAATCGCCGCCGTTTAGCGACTCCGGTGACCAGGGAAGTAAGCATCTGGCCCCATGACCGGATCAGTGAAATGACCGTTTGGGCGGCTGTGGGCGGCATATTAGGCGCTAAATTCTTCGACGTTTTTGATAACTGGGAGGAGTTCTTACGGGCGCCTGCACGGGTACTGCTTTCCGGCGGCGGGCTGGCTTTTTTTGGCGGTTTGATCATGGGCTTCATTGCTGTGGTCAGCTACATGGTTCGCCAGAAAATCCCGTTCCTGCCGACTGCCGATGCCGTAGCGCCGGCGCTGACTGCCGGTTACGGTGTGGGGCGTATTGGCTGCCAGTTGTCCGGCGACGGCGACTGGGGTCTGGTGAGCGGTCCGAAACCCGGCGCCCTTTCCTGGCTGCCCGACTGGATGTGGGGCTTCACCTATCCGCATAATGTACTGAAAGACCCCGACACGGCCCCGGTGCCGAGCGTGCCGATTGAAGGCTGCCACTGGGAATATTGTTTGCAGCTCTCGCAGCCGGTGTATCCCACGCCCTTTTACGAGGTTGTGATGATGATCGGCGTGTTCGCTATACTATGGTCGCTGCGCAAACGTGTGCACGTGCCAGGCCTGCTGTTTTTCATTTACATCGGCCTCATCGCCATCGAGCGGTTTTTAATTGAAAAAATACGCGTCAACGTGCACCACGACGTACTGGGCATTCAAATGTCGCAGGCGGAAATCATTGCGGTGAGCCTGTTTGTGATCGCCGTAGCCGGCGGTATCTGGAGCTGGCAGCGCGCTAAAAAGCTACAGGCAACGGCGCAGTAGGTAGTCCCTGCACCCAATTTTTAAGCATTTGTAATCCCCAATCCGTAAGAATGGATTCGGGGTGAAACTGTAGTCCGAGCAGCGGCAGGTTGTCATGCGCCAGCCCCATGATCTCGCCGCTATCCGTTTGCGCAAGGACCTGTAGCGGCGTGCCTTCCAAGGATTCAAGCAGCAGCGAATGATAACGCATGACCGCCACCGGCGACGGAATTTCGGCGAAAATGGGGTGCCCGGTATGCATGATCCGGCTGGTTTTACCGTGCATGGGCAGTGGCGCCGGCACGAGTCGGGCGCCGAAAAACTCCCCTAAGGCCTGATGACCCAGGCAAATACCTAAAATGGGTTTTTTATCGAACCAGCGGGCGATCAGGGGCATCATCAGACCGGCCTGCGCGGGCCGCTCCGGGCCGGGGGAGAGCACCAGCGCGTCGAAATGCAGTTGGTCGAATTCCTCCAGCGATAACTCGTCATTCCGCAGCACCTGACACTGGGCGCCGGCTTGGAGCAGGTAATCGTACAGGTTGTAGGTGAAGGAATCGTAGTTGTCCAGAAGGAGGATCTGTATGGCCATTACTCCTCAATCCCCCCATTATCATTCACCGGCGCCTGTCTCCCGGGCACTTGCTGCGTCCGTTCCTGTGGGTCGGTCTCGATCGGCCGGCCATCGTCCGGAATGCTGTATATTTTGGAAGGCATGGACTCGGTTTTTTGATCCCCGTAGGTTTTCAGCCGATCCATCCAGCCGAGCGAGGTGTCCCACATTTCGCGGGCAAAGGGCTGGAAACGCATGCCAACCGCTTTGGATTGGCCCGGCAGATTTTTCAGGATCGGATAGGTGCGTGACTCTGCCAGGGTCGCGTCGTTGACGAAGTTTACCCGGACGGAGAACCAGAGTAATATGCTGTAAACCAAGGTGTAAATACTGGCCATCACCACGCCGCCCAAAATACGGTTGAAAATACCCAGGTATAAGGCCCGCAAAATGCCCTCTATGGCCTTTGCCGTTTGCCGCAGCACCAGCATAATAATGGCCACGTTGGCAATGAAAGCCAGCAGGAACATGGATGGGTTTTGCGAATGGAAAAGCCGCTCCATAATGTTAGTCGTAGCCGGCGTGACCTTAAAAGCCAGGATAATCCCGAAAACGTAGGCTATGATGTTGAAAGCGGTACTGATTATACCATTCACATAGCCGTGGCGAAAGCCAGCGGCAAACACGATAATGAAGAGTAAATCGATGGGCACGATGCGCGTTATTGAATGATAGCGGATTGTTATTGAACACTTTACGCTGCACAAAGATTAGTCAAAATTAGATATTTTGCAAATGCTCTTTCCAGCAGGGTGCTTGCGCGTTAAGAAGGCCCTCTTGTTAACCGTTTGTGAATTTTTCAAATATTTTCAAAAGCAGTGTGACCATTTTCAACCTGGTCGTTTTAAGCATGTCTCCGCAATCGAGCGGGGGCTGCAAAAAAGGAAGATTGTTTTCATTTGGTTTTTTGGAGTAGCCTTCGGCATGCAATATGTCCGAAGGCTTTTTTTATTCCTCAGGGTTCAGTTTCGTCCTCGGCAGCTTCTTGTATCCGCTCCAGAAATTCGCTTTCCGTCCAGATCTCCACGCTTTCCAGGGCCTGGGCTTTTTTGAGTTTGCTACCCGCTTTTTCTCCCACTACCAAAATGCTGAGGTGCTTGCTGACCCCACTGGCCAGACTCACGCCGGCGGCCACCGCGCGTTTTTCGGCCTCTTCACGGGTCATTTGCGTCAGCGTACCAGTGAACAAAATACTGCGACCCAGCAGCGGCCCTTCAGTCGGCGCGTCCGGATGTTTGTCCGCATCGGTCTGCTGCAGATTTACACCGAGCTGCTCCATGTTTTGCAGCAGTTCGAGGTTATGCTCGTTCCGAAAAAAATTGAACACGTTGTGCGCCAGCACAGGGCCCACATCCTTGATCGTCTGGTATTTCTCCAGGTCCCAGTCTTTTAAATCGAGCACATGCCCCACTTCTGCGGCCAGTATCCGGGAGCCCTTACGCCCTAAATGGTGGATACTCAAACTATGCAGCAGCCGGTAAATAGGGTTCTGCTTAGCGGATTCAATGGCCACGAACAGGTTGTCGGCGGAGCGCCGCCCGAAACCTTCCAGCTTGGCAACGACCTCATAATCAAGGCGATAAATATCAGCAATGGAATGCAGCCAGCCCAGTTTGTAAAACCGTTCAATCGTGCTTTCACCCATGCCCTCAATATCCATGGCATGTTTGGAGGTATGAAAAATCATACGCTGCATTACCTGGGCTTCGCATTCCGCATTTTCGCAGCGCCAGATGGCCTCGTCTTCCGGTTTCACCAGCTCGGAGTGGCAAACCGGACATTGCCGCGGATAAGCAATGGGTTGTTCCGAACCGTCGCGGAGTTCGGCCAGGCTTTTAACGATGTAGGGGATGACGTCGCCGGCCCGTTCGACCAGCACCTGATCGCCGATACGCAGGTCTTTGGCGCGGATAAATTCTTCATTATGCAGGCTGACATTGCTTACCGTGACCCCGGCCAGCGCGACCGGTTCCAGCTTGGCGACCGGCGTAATGGCGCCGGTTTTGCCCACCTGGTATTCGACGTCGCGCAGGCGGGTGGTGGCCTGGCGCGCCTTGAATTTAAAAGCGATCGCCCAGCGCGGGTGGTGGCTGGTCGACCCGCATCTAAGCTGCAGCTCGATGCTGTTCACCTTGATTACCATACCGTCCACCTCATAGGGGTAATCGTCGCGGTAGACCTGCCAGGCGGTGCAAAAATCGATCACTTCGGCGATGTTACCGCACACCCGCGTTTCTTCCAGCGGCTGTTTCGGCCCCGGCTGATGAGCGGGCACCTTGAAACCCAGGGAGCGCAGCAAACCAATACTGTCGTCATGGGACTGGAACTGATCGAGCACGTTGTTGCCCTCGCCATCCACGGCATAACCCATTTGATAGATAAAAGCTTCCAGGCCGCGACGGGCGGTTTCATTTGGATCTTTCATGCGCAGCGCGCCAGTGGCGGCGTTGCGCGGATTGGCAAACAGGATTTCGCCGCTGGTCTGGCGCTGCTTATTCATTTTTTCAAATACATCTTTACGGATCAGCGCCTCGCCCCGCAGTTCCACTTTTTGAATACCATATTTGGAAAAATTCGCGGTTAAAGGAATAGACCGCAGGGTGCGCATGTTGGCGGTAATTTCGTCGCCCACAAAACCATTGCCGCGGGTAGCCGCCCGTACCAGCTGGTCGTTTTCATACAACAGCACGATGGTGCCGCCATCGAATTTGGGTTCCACACAATACTCTACGGCACTGTCTTTCGCCAGTTTAGCCAGCTTTTTGACCGATTCATCGAAGTCGTTCAGGTCGGTCGCATCGTAGGAATTATCCAGCGACAGCATGGGCACGATATGCGCGGTCTGCAGGAAGTTTTCCGTCAGATCCTGGCCGACCCGCCGGGTGGGGGAGTCCGCCGTGCGCAGTTCCGGGTACCGTTCTTCCAGTGCTTCGAGTTGCTTATAGAGCTGGTCGTACTCGAAATCGCTGATCACCGGGTCATTCTGAATATAGTAACGCCACTCGTGGTAGCGGATGACCTGGTGCAGCTCCCGCATGCGTCGTTCCGCTTCATCGGCCTCCGCTAAAGCGGCTTGCGGCGAGTACAGTATTTTTTTCGATAGTTCGTAAAGGGCGCGCTGGTCGTCTTGTGTGTACACGGCAGAAAAGGATTGGTAAGGTTTGGAGGGCTAAAAAAGCGGAACCACAAAAATGTAAGCAAAGGAAATAAAGCCCGGTGTTATTCCGCGCCGGCCAGGCCATTATAAAAACGAAGGCTGTCCATGACGGCGGCGGCATGGGTTTCCAGCAGATGCAGGGTATAGGGTTCATCGCCCGGTACGGCTACCCGGACGGCCCCGGCGGCATTTTTCTTATCCTGCTGCATGGTTGCCCAGATTTCGGCGAAAGCAGCTTCCGGGATGGGCGCATGCGGAAAACTTTCGGCGATGAGGGAAATGACCTGGGCCAGGCGATTATGGCCGTTGGGGATCACTGCGCGGGCGAGCCAGCTCTCGGTGATCATGCCCAGCGCGATCGCTTCGCCATGGGTCCAGGGAAAAGGGGTTTTTAAAAAATAGCTTTCCACCGCATGGCCGATGCTGTGGCCGTAGTTGAGCAGCATACGCAGCCCTTTTTCCAGTGGATCTTCGCTGACAATACGCACTTTGACCGCCATCGAGGCGCGCAGCACGTCCGTCCAGGGTACATCTTCCAGGTTAGACAGGGTGAGCAGGTTCTGCCATAGTACCGGGTCGCCGATGAGGGCATGTTTGATGACTTCGGCGAAACCGCTGCGGAGTTCCTGCTCGGGCAGGGTTTGTAAAAAAGCCGGATCGACGAACACGGCGGCCGGGTTTTGAAATACGCCAATTGTATTCTTAATGCCTTGAAAATCTACGCCTAATTTGCCGCCAATGGCCGCATCGGTCATGGATAACAACGTTGTGGGCACCTGAATAAAATCCACCCCGCGTTTCCAGGTGGCCGCACAAAAACCGCCGAGATCACCGACCACGCCGCCGCCCAGATTGATCACCAGGGCCTTGCGGTCCAACTGCGCTTCCAGCATGGCCTGCCAGACTTGCTGGCAGGTAGACAGGGTTTTAAAAATTTCACCGGCGGGCAACGTGGTGCCGCCGAGCAGGCTGTCCTGGCCTTCCCTGAAAAAAAGGGCGGCGAGCTGGGGCAGGCAGTAGGCCCGGGTGTTTTCATCACTGATGACGAAAATGCGCGAATACTGGCGTTCCTGTAGCCACGCAGGCAGGGTTTCGGCCAGCGGGCCCAGCTGAATGGTATAATTGTGCAGGGAAAATTCTTGGCTCATAAAGTTCAAAATTCAGGCATTGCACCTAGGTGCGTCCGCAGCAGCAAACCTAAGCCATTTCCCCAATACCCATTTCCCAATAACCGATAACCAATACCCCAATAACTATTTCAACACCGGCATATTGATCGAGATGGTGGTGCCTTTACCCGGTTCGCTGCTCAGGTCGAGTTTCCAGCGATGGGCCTGACACATGCTTTTGACGTAGTAAAGGCCTAAACCGAAGCCTTTTACGTTGTGTACGTTGCCCGTAGGTACGCGATAAAATTTATCGAAAACCCGCTTTTGATGTTCTTTCGGAATGCCCATGCCGTTGTCGCGCACGCTCAAAATCACGCGCTGGCCTTCATTATGCAAACCAATGTGAATGTCCGGCACGGCCTTGCTGTATTTCACGGCATTATCCACCAGGTTATGCAAAATGTTGGTCAGGTGCAGGCGATCGGCTTTAATAAGGCAGTTTTTCGCGTGCAGATCAAGGTGAAGCTGGCCTTCCTTCTCATTCACCTTTAATTCAATGGATGGCGAAATACTACAGATCAGTTCGGCCAGGTCCGTTTCTTCCAGGTTCAGTTCGATGTTATCGCGCTCGATTTTAGCGACTTGCAGTACTTTTTCGACCTGGGTATTCAGGCGCATAACCTGCCCTTTAATAATGCCGGCATAACGATCCAGCCGCGGGTCTGACTTTATTTTCTCATTTTGCAAAAAGACGTCCGTGGAAATATTGATGGTTGAAATGGGCGTTTTGAACTCGTGGGTCATGTTATTAATAAAATCCCGCTGCAGTTCGGAGAGCTGTTTTTGCCTTAAAATGACAAACATGGAGTAGATGAAAAAGGCAATGGTAAATACCATAAGCCCGCTAAATACTAGCACGATCCATATATTGGATAGGATATTGGCCTTTTTATCAGGGAAACGGACCCCGAAATAGTAGATGAAGTCCGTCTCATAGTGCTTGGGCAGTGGCTCAGCCAGCGGAGCGCGGGTGGGGTCATCCGAACGCACCAGTTTTCCGCGAACCATCTCGTCGCTGGTACAGTCGAATATGCCGTATTCGAAGTTTTCTTTCAGGCTTTGCGTTTGAAAAGAGGCGTCCAGGCAGAACTCCAGGTCATCGGCTTCAAACACGTTATTGATGTTTACCACCCAGTAATTGGACGACAACTGGCGGACAAAACTGACTGTCGGCAGGGTAAAATTATTCAATACACTGAGGTCATGCGCCGCATCCAGCAGGGCCTGGTTGACCTTCCGGTTGAATTCCCGTTCCTGCAAATCCCAGGTACGCAGTATCCAGTAAGTCTGCACCGAGAGCAGACTCAGGATGGATATGGCGCCGAGTAAAATCACCCGGCGAATAATGGTATTGGTCATATAAGCAGTTGAGAATCCTGGTGGAAAAGGGGCTTTCGCACAAAATTACATTATCCACCGTGATGCCGGCCGACGTTAGCATTTGGTTTGGAAATGCCGGTTTTACCGGTGATAGGCCAGACGAGATTTTAAAATTTTTAACCACGACGACACGACGATACACGACGGCGGAGCGCAAATTGGTTTTGTACAAAGTTGGATTCTAATTACCTGATAATCAGATATTCAAACCAACAAACTTAGGTCAAACCACTCCAACCTGCCTATAAAAATGGATTGTACTCTTTTTCGTGGCGCACCGTGGTCGCCGGTCCGTGACCGGGATAGACCAGGGTTTCATCCGGCAGGGTAAATAACTGGGAGCGAATACTTTCCAGCAGGACGGCGAGGTTTCCACCTGGCAGATCGTGGCGGCCGATGCCTTCCAGGAAGAGTACGTCACCCGCCAGTACGAGGCCGGCCTCGCGGCAGTAAAAGGAAATACTGGCCGGCGAGTGGCCGGGCGTAAACAGAATTTCCAGGCGGGTGGCGCCAAATTCCACCGTTTGGCCGGCTTCCAGGAAAGCGCCGGGTTCAGGGGAGGGTTCGGCCTGCGGCAGGCCGTACATCTGGCAGACTTCCAGGTAACGCGCCAGCACCGGCAGTTCACCGCGGTGTATTTCCAGCGGCAGGTTCCAGGTTTCTGCGACGAAGCGATTGCCGAACACATGGTCCAGGTGGCAGTGGGTATTGATCAGCCGCACCGGCCGTAACTGGCGTTCGGTGATGAAGTTTTTTAAGGCAGCGCGCTCGGCAGCCGTGTAACACCCGGGATCGAAAATGGCGCATTCCCCCGTTTCATCGTATAAAACGTAGGTGTTTTCGGCCATCGGGTTAAATTCAAAAACTTGCAGCTCGGTCATGTGCGAAAATTAATGGTCGGTCAGGTTCAACCAGGGCAAAGGAAACAGCTTTTGTCGAAATCGGTTCGCCCAAAAAAAGTGGCTTCCCAACGCACAGAGCGCTGAAAAGCCACCAGTCGGATAAATATGCCGGTCGTTAATGCACCATCAATTTCTTTTCGGCCGGCCCCTGGGTAGTTTGCAGCCGCAGGGTATAGAGTCCTTTTGGCCAGTTGCTCACTTGCAGACGCTGCGATTTTCCGGTCACTGGCGCAGCGGAATAGACCACCTGCCCCAGCGCATTCACGGCTTCCAGGTGTTCCACTTCCAGATCGCCGGTGAACACCCGCACTTCACTGGTAGCCGGATTCGGGTAAACGGATACCTGCTGGGCAAGTGTTTTCTCCTGTGTTCCGCTGGTTTCCACCATTTTTATCCATAAGGTATCCTGTATAGCGGGTGTGCCGAAAATGAGCGGTTGCCCGTCTTTATCCACGGCTCTAAGGCCGCGAACAGGTACGGTGAATGGTTTTACATCGCCTATTTCGCGGTCGATCACATCGATAATAATTACAAAATCAGAACGAAACGTAAGGGTGGCAATGCGGCCGAAACCGGATGAACTGGCGTATTTTTTCGTAAAACCAAGGTCCAGTTGGCGCTCATCGTAATTATCTTTCGGCAGCCAGAGGATGTGGTTGGAAATGCCGAAAAAGTCGTTTTTATAATCTACTTCCGGGTCATGTTCTACATATTCCGGGTATTTCAGCGCAAATGCCAGACCATACAGGTCGAGGGCCGGAGCAGTGGCGCTACCCACCATCACGTTTGCCTTGATCTCCAGCGGAAACGGATTATTGGGATCTACTTCGATGACACTTTGGGGGAACTCCACCCAAACCTCCGGAGCGCCCGGTACCGGCAGGACTTCAAAACTGTCGATTGGCGAGTAATGCGGCTCAATGAGATCGACGTCCATGTCCAGTACCGTACCATCTCCGTCGCAGTCGAAATGTTTGTAATTCAAGGGCTGTTCCGCATTCACCAACTGGACCGGCCAGTTAGGGGCAAACTGATTTTTAAACTCGCTGCTGGCATTTGGGCGGGGTGCGCCGGAAGTCAGATAGCCGACGCCGATGTCCAGCAGATCATATACGTTGGCTTTAGTGTCTCTGTTCGCATCGCCGGGTAAGACATAGTCCTGCGGGTCCGGCATGTTTTCAGCGGTCAGGTTAAGGGCATCGGTGATCAGCAATTTACTCACCGTCGAAGCACAGGAATTTTGTTTCCAAACGCTCAGGGTGACCCGGTACATGCCGCCTTTGGCATAGAAGTGCGGTTTTTCGGTCCACTGCGTCGCTTCCCAAATGGGGCTGCCATCACCGAAGTCCAGGTGACATAAACTGGAGTTGCCGCCGGATTTGTTGGTGAAAAGGACATTATAACCCATGTCCGGGTTGCCCGAAGTCACCTCCATGTCCAGATCGGCCAGGCAGGAACCGTAGATGCTGTTACAGTCGCCGGCCCACCAGGTCGTCACCCCAGCCGCCAGCGCGTCACATTCGCTCAGGTAAGTCTGTTGATCACAGCCACAGACGGGTACATCCTGCGGCGGGCAGGCCTGGACCAAACCCATGAGCTGGACATTGGCACAACCCGGCTCGACCAGGGTCAAATCTTTGCAGAGGGTGCCGGTGCAGGACAGATTGGCGCCGGCGTCTACCGTGTAGGTCGCGCAAATGCTGTAAGGACCATAGTCCGGCATTTCCGTATTCAGGCTGGCGGTGTTGCCGAGTGATGCAGGATTTGAGCCATTCGTCCAGTTGATGGCGGTTAATGGGCCGGCATTGCTGGTTTGTGGCAATAATTTGGCGTAAATCTGTTTGCCGATACCGGTTACATACGTGTTATATCCACAGGGGCCGGCGGGTTCTCCGCTCACCAGTATTTCCTGGCAGCTTTGCGCCACCACCCCGATCAGGTTTACCAGACGCAGACAAACGGTCTGTGTTCCTGTTTGTTGAAAAGTATAGTCGATGACGTCACCGGTCAGACCTGTAGCGATGTTATCCCCAAAACTCCAGATGCAGGTTACATTCAACAGGCCATCCAGTTCGGCTTTAAAAGTGTATTTATACGGGTTGTCAGGGCTGACGGTATAGCTAAAGTGCGCTTCATCAAGCGGGGAATCGGTCCATGCGTTCAATCCCAGTACGGGCAGACCATCTTGTGGACAGTCTGGTAAAGGCTCCACTTGCACGGCGTTGTAGAATATGATTTTTCCGGGGACGAGGATACCCTCATATTTAACGGCGTGGAAGAAGTCCCCGTTGTCTATTTGTTTAATAACTGCGCCACACCCTGGCGTTACGCTGACGACCTGACCAATGTGAGCGAATGGCTGCGCCAGCAGCGCGCCTCCATGCAGCAGAACGATAGCCAGGATCAACAGCCAGTTTTTTCCAGGGATCGGACGGTGCAGAATGGGTTGAAAGTGAGCCATTTTTATCCAATTTTATACAGATGACGGCTTTAGTCCCGCAATCGTTGGGCCAAAGACTATTTCAGAATACAAAGATTCGTTTTTGTATGGATGAAAACACCGACATTTTTATAAACTTGCCGGAAAATTAATATTTGCTTAAACCAGCTAAATATTTGGTTGTCAAAAGAATAACTGGCCCGAAATTAGCAATAAAACCTGGAAAAACATAAATTTTCTAACAAAACTTTATCGCGTCGGCGGACTGATTTGTCGGCTGGCCGCCAGAAAGAATCAAGGGTAAAAATAAATGTTCAGCGACAAACTCGTCAGCCTGTTAGAGACTTTTTCGCGAGCGGAATTCGGGCGTTTGCACAAGTTCCTGCAATCCCCCTATTTCAACGACCAGAAAGAGGTAACCCTGTTATTCGAATGGGTCGCCCTGGCTTTGCGTAAAAATGAATTGGCCGCCGCGCTGCTGAGCAAGGAAAAAGTATGGGCCGCCCTGTATCCCCGGCAAAAGTTGAATGATGCCCAACTGCGCCGCTTATCGTCCGATCTGACGCAGCTGGTGCTGCAATTCCTGCTACAGGAAAGCCGCCGCCAGGATGCCGTCAGCGAAGCCCTGGAAATGCAGAAAGTACTGGAAAAACCGGAGTTGAAAAAGCATTTGAACGGGGTGGAACGGCAACTGCAAAAATTGCTGGACACTACGCCGGTCGGCTCGACCACGGCCTATCTGGCGCAGTTTACCCGGCACTGGAATATTTTTTATCGGGCTTCCAAAGTGGTCGTTACGACCGATTATGTGGATAAACTGGGCCCCGCGGATTTCTACCTGGAGTGTTTTTATCTCACGCAGAAGTTGAAGTTCTACGTGGCATTACTGCTTTACCGGGGTTCCAGAAGCACCGAACAGGAGATGAAAATGATCTCCGGTTTCTGGGAATATTTAGCCGACGAACGCTTTGCCAATGTGCCTTTGATCCAGATCTATCTGAACGTAATTGCTTGTTTTAACAAGCCGGACGAGGAGGTATACTTTCGGGATCTAATGCATAATCTGGAGCGTTTTGCCCCCGAATTGAACAAAGAAGACCTGCGCGAGAGCTACCATATTGCGCAGAACTATTGTGCGTTAAAAATCAATCAGGGGCTCAATGAGTACTACCGGGAAATGTTCGCGATTTTCCGGATGACCATTGAAAACGAGCTATTGCTGGAAGATGGCCGGCTGTCGGAAGGCTTGTATAAGAATATTATCACCGTAGGCTTGCGGGTCAAGGAATTTGATTGGGTGAAACAATTTATCGAAGGGTATTCCGAATTTCTACCCGCCGATATCCGGGAAAACGCCTGCTCTTTCAACCTGGCCAACCTGTATTCTCACCTGAAACAGCATAGTAAAGTCATTGAGGCCTTACGCAATGTGGAATACAGCGATGTCGTGTACGCTTTGAGCGCTAAATTGATTTTAGTCCGCACCTACTACGATACGGATGAAGTGATGGCCCTGGACTCCTTAATCGATAGTTTTCGCATTTTTTTGCGGCGAAATAAGGTCATTTCTAAAAATCAAAAACGCGAATACAACAGCTTTTTAAACATCGTTAAAAAGCTGACCTCCATTCCTTCCGGCGATCAGGCCGCCATAACCAAACTGCGCCAGCGCGTCACCGTGACTTCCTCCACCATGCCCAAAAAGTGGCTGCTGGAAAAAATGGACGAGCTACAACGCAAATAGTCCCACTGACTACCAGCAGTTTCCCTGAAAACCCTATTTTTGCAGCCTTTTTGCCCTGTCACCTAACTCCTGTCCCCTAACTCCTGTCCCCTACTACATGACCCCCCGTACCGTTGCCTTCCACACCCTCGGCTGCAAGCTGAACTACTCGGAAACCTCCGCCCTGGCGCAGCTTTTCGAGCGGAGCGGCTATTTGCCGGTGAAATTTGAGGAAGCTGCGGACATTTACGTGCTCAACACCTGCTCGGTCACCGAACAGGCGGATCGGGAATGTCAGAAGATCGTGCGGCAGGCCCTGCGCCGGCAGCCCGATGCTTTCGTGGTGGTCACCGGCTGTTACGCGCAGTTGAAACCCGACGAAATCGCCCGCATACCCGGCGTGGATCTGGTGCTGGGCGCCGGGGAGAAATTTCGCATTCTCGACTACGTCGACGACCTGTCCAAAGCGCCGGGCAAAGGCATGGTCCATGCCGGCGAAGTACGCGACGTCAATACCTTCAACGCCTCGTTTTCTTTTGGCGACCGCACGCGCTCTTTTTTGAAAGTGCAGGACGGCTGCGATTATAAATGCAGCTTTTGCACCATTCCGCAGGCCCGGGGCGCCAGCCGCTCCGATACGGTCGCCAGCGTGGTGGCCAATGCCCGGCAGATTGCCAGTATGGGCGTACAGGAGATCGTACTGACCGGCGTCAACCTGGGTGATTTTGGCAATGGTACGGCCGTCATCGAAGGCGAACGCGTCCAAAAAGAAGCGCTTTTTGTAGATTTGATCCGCGAACTGGAGCAGGTCGAAAGCGTCAGCCGCTACCGCATTAGTAGCATCGAGCCCAACCTGCTGACCGATGAGATCATCGGTTTTGTGGCGGAAAGCCAGCGTTTTATGCCGCATTTCCACGTGCCGCTACAGTCGGGGAATGACAAACAGTTGCGCGATATGCGCCGGCGCTACAAACGCGATCTCTACGCCGCCCGGGTAGAGATGATCAAAAAGAAAATGCCGCATGCCTGTATCGGCTGTGACGTGATCGTCGGTTTTCCGGGCGAAACGGAGGCGGATTTCCTGGAAACCTACCGTTTTTTGCAGGATCTCGACGTGTCTTATCTGCACGTTTTCAGTTACTCCGAACGGGCCAACACGCTGGCGACCACCCTGCCCGGCAGCGTTCCCATCGAAGAGCGGAAGCGCCGCAACCAGGCGCTGCGCGGTTTGTCGGAAATGAAACGCCGCGATTTTTACCAGCAACACCTGGGCAGCGTACGCCCCGTACTGTTTGAAAAGCACAAGAATCCGGCCCTTTTGAGCGGTTTCACGGATAATTACGTGAAAATCGAGGCGCCTTTTATGGCCGACCGGCTCAATACCATCGCTCCGGTTTTACTCGCCGACCTCTGGCCGGGCGGGGAAGCCGTGCAGGCGCAAATGGCCGGACCGGAGTTGGCGATCGTTACGCTCCGCTAAATTCGAATTGTTTACCAAGCTCTGATTGTCCGGCTACCGACAAGTAGGCCGGGGATTTTAAATGGGCTAACCAGAATCGGGACAGCGGGTTACTTTTACCAATCGTAAATCCCGGGGACCAACGGCTGCGTATACTTACGTAGGGCCATTTCAGACCGCTTCGCAAACATTACTAAGCATTTATGCACATCGTTATCCTCGGCAACGGCATTAGCGGCATTACGGCTGCCCGGCACATTCGCAAACACAGCGACCACGCCATCACCATTCTTTCCGACGAGTCCGATTTTTTCTTCAGTCGCACGGCATTGATGTACGTGTACATGGGCCACCTGCGCTTTGAAGATACCCAGCCCTATGAAAACTGGTTCTGGGAAAAAAATCGCATTCAGCTTCAGCGCGCCCGGGTGGAAACGGTGAATTTCCAGGAAAAAACGCTCCAACTGACCGGCGGTGCCGTGCTGCCCTACGACCGGCTTTTGCTGGCAGTCGGGTCCAAATCCAATAAATTCGGCTGGCCGGGTCAGGACCTGAACGGCGTACGCGGCCTGTACAGCAAACAGGATCTGGAAGCCATGCAGGACCACGCGATCAGCCGGGAGAAGCGCGCCGATGCCCGGGCCGTAGTGGTCGGCGGCGGCTTGATCGGTATAGAAATGGTGGAAATGTTCCATAGCCGCCACGTGCCGGTTTCCTTTCTGGTACGCGAAGACAATTTCTGGAACAACATTTTGCCCCCGGAAGAATCGTCGATGGTCACCCGTCACCTGCTGGAGCACCACGTCGATCTGCGCCTGGGTACCGAATTAAAGGAAATACAACCCACCGCGGACGGGCAGGTAAAATCAGTACTGACCAGCACCGGCGACACGATCGGGTGTGGTTACGTGGGCCTGACGGTTGGGGTGAGCCCGAACGTGGATTTTCTGAAAAATAGCGGTCTGGAGATCAATAAGGGCAT
Organism: Saprospirales bacterium; assembly: GCA_031425035.1. Lineage (GTDB taxonomy): Bacteria > Bacteroidota > Bacteroidia > Chitinophagales > Saprospiraceae > M3007. Next base: position 48,716 of record JANPIN010000018.1, read on the forward strand.
TTTAGTGAACGAATACCTGGAAACCAACCAGCCGGACGTCTACGCGATCGGCGACTGTGCCGAGTTGCGGACGCCCCCGGCCGGCCGCCGCCCTATTGAAGCAGTGTGGTATGTGGGGCGTATGATGGGCGAAACCGTGGCGCATTCGATCTGCGGCCAACGGCGGCGTTATGAGCCTGGCATCTGGTTCAATTCCGCCAAATTCTTCGATATAGAATACCAGACCTATGGCGATATCCGCGCCAAACTGGCGGATAATCAGACCTCGCTCTACTGGGAACATCCCGGCGGTAAAAAAAGCATCCGGATTACCTATGAATCAGCCAGTGGTCAGGTCGTGGGTTTCAACCTGATGGGCGTACGCTATCGCCACGAAGTCTGCGAAAAATGGATCGCGCAGGGAGCCACGATGGAAACAGTGCTGACCAATCTCGGCCTGGCGAACTTCGATCCGGAGTTTTATCCGCAGCACGAGGCAGAACTGGTGCATTTATATAATCAGCAAACCGGCAAAAACCTGTTGCTACGCCGCCGCCGCGGCCTGACCGCCGTACTGGAATTTTTGAAAAATTGAGTGTCATGTTGGGTTAAAAAGGGCCTTCAAGCAAGTGTACCCATTCCCCAATAACCAGTCCCCCATAACCAATAACCATTAACGAACAACCGCTATGAACAATCCAAGTCTATCCATTGCCAGTCCCCAGCTGATGTTCACCACCGGGCGACAGAAACTTGCTTTGGCCGTTGCGGGGCTGGGCGTTTTACTGCTGCTGCTGACCTGGGCTGCCGGCCAGGCTTTGGCGCCGCTGCCCACATTCCTGGCGTCCGTCGCGCTGATGACTTTGGGCACGGCCATATTTATCCGGGAAGAATATGCGCGCCACCCGGAAGGCATTAAAAATAACGGGGTGTGGCTGCGCAGCCTCTCATCGCGGGGCATCTGGGGCTGGATGTTCGGCATTATCATCACCGGTTTTTACGTGTGTTTATACTGGTGGCCCGAGTATCTGGGGGTGCGCGGCAACGGCGTGGCCAACGTGGGTCTGGCGGCTTTGTTCGACCCGCTGAGTATGGGTTTGCGGGGCCGTACGGCCGATCAATGGTTTGTGTACGGCACTTTTTATACGGTGGCCGTGCTGCTCATGGGCTGGAAATTTTTCAATAAATACCGCCACAATCCCTATCAGCGGATCCGGACCCTTTCGGTGATGTTTTTTCAGTTGGGTTTCGCATTCATCCTGCCCGGCCTGCTGGTTCGTTTGCAGCAGCCGGAAATATATTTCACCTATTTCTGGCCGCTTTCCTACTACCAGGGCACGCCGATGGCCCACGACTACTACCAGACTTCGAACCTGGGGATGTTCTATTTCTTTTTCGGGCTGGCCATGTTCTTCATTGCTACGCCTATTCTGACCTACTTTTTTGGAAAAAGATGGTACTGCTCCTGGGTCTGCGGCTGCGGCGGACTGGCTGAAACCGCCGGCGATCCCTTTCGTCATTTATCGGATAAAAGTCTGGGCGCCTGGAAAATAGAGCGCTGGCTGATCTACGCCGTGCTGGCTTTTGCCGTCATCATGACGGCGCTGTTATGGATCAACGTGTCGACCGGGCGCGGTGTGCTCGGCGCCTTTTCCGAAGGTTTTTACAAGAGCTATTCTTTCGCAGTAGGCTCCGTGTTTTCCGGGGTCATCGGCGTGGGTTTTTACCCTTTGATGGGCAGCAGGGTATGGTGCCGATTTGGCTGCCCGATGGCGGCCTGGCTGGGAATCTGGCAAAAAAAAGCGTCCAAATTCCGGATCACGACGAATGGCGGCCAGTGCATTAGCTGCGGCAACTGCTCCACTTACTGCGAAATGGGCATCGACGTGCGGCACTACGCCCAGCGCGGCCAGGACGTCGTGCGCGCCTCCTGCGTGGGCTGTGGCATTTGTGCCGCCGTGTGTCCGCGCGGGGTGTTACGCCTCGAAGGTGCCGAAGGCGATGTGCAGCAGCGCGCTGAAATTACCCGCACCGTTATGATCCCCGTAGAAGACGTGCGTATATTGAATTGAGAAAAACTGCTATTTTCGCCCATTCACTGAACCAGGGGTCTTAAAAACCCGAAAACGACAAAACCTGCTTTCTGCCATGGGCGTTACCATTCTCGTCAGCCTTATTTTGACCGCCGGACTACTGGGCGGCATTGCGAATTATTTCATGAACAAACCGGATACCAGCTGGCTTTGGCATGACTTCTTCAAATCCTCCCTGCTGGGACTAACGGCTGCCGCTACGGTGCCGCTTTTCCTGCGCACCGTCTCCAGTAACCTGATGAATGAGTGCCTTGCCGGCGACGTCATCTCGTACTTTGTGTTCTTTGGATTTTGCATCATTGCCTCCATTTTCTCCGCGAAATTTTTGCAGTCTTTGGGGGATAAACTCCTGCAGGAAGTCAATCAGGTCAAGCAAAAACAGGAAGAACTGGCGGAAACGACCGGTATTCTGGTGCAGCATAGTTCCGATCCGGGAGATGTTCCGGAAATAATAGAAGACACCGATTTGCTCGAAGGCGTGCGTTCACGTGGAGCAGCGGCGCCCATCAGCGACGAGCAAAAAGTGCTGCTGGCTTTTCAGGGACAATACGCTTTTCGTACCCTGGCGGGCGTATGCAAGGATTCCGGGCTGGATAAGGGCACGGCGCTCACCATTTTAACGGACCTGGAATTGAAGGGTCGGCTGACGCAAATCCGGCGGGCGACTGACGGGGTGGTCGTCTGGTCGCTGAAATAACTTTTTAGAAATTCGGAATTTTTTCCAAAGACATTGGAATTTACAGTTTTGAGAAGTTACCTTTGCGGGCGCTTTTTGAAATTAACATAAATTTAGAGCAAATACAATGGAAATCGTTGCTATACAGGGACTCCGGAAAGAATTGTCTGGAAAAGAACAGGCTAGAAAGACCCGCCGGGAAGGTCAAATTCCAGCCGTCATGTACAAAAGTGGTGGTGGCGATGCCCTGCACTTTACCATGGATGCCGCTGAAGCGCGTGCTCTGATCTTTACGCCAAAATTCAAAATGGCTGATGTGAGCCTGGATGGTGCGACTTATCACTGCATCGTGAAAGACATTCAGTTCCATCCGGTATCGGATGCCGTTATCCACCTGGATTTTCTGCAGTTGGTACCCGGTGTCAAATTTAAAGCCACCGTGCCGCTGCGTTTTGTCGGTTCGGCGCCTGGTGTGAAAGAAGGTGGTAAGTTCATCGCCCGTATGCGGTCGGTGAATATCCTGACCACTCCGGAAAAAGTAGTGGATGAAATGTCGGCTGACATTTCGAAAATGGAATTGGGTAGCACCATCCGGGTACGGGACATTTCCGTTACCGAAGGCGTGGAAATCACCAATACTGCTGCTGTTCCGGTTGCATCGATTGAAATCCCACGTGCTCTGCGCGGTAAATAATTGCCTCTTCGCCGAACGACCGGCTTCAAAATATCAAGCGCGGCAGACTGTGAAAACACAGTTTGTCGCGTTTTTTGTGCTATACGGGTAAATGGGAAAGAGGCGTATTGGGAAAGTTTACCTGCTGGATTTAGCACGTGTTTTATGGAACAACCAGAAATGATCGAGTAACGGCGGCTAAACCATCGGCCTGCCAATGCAGCAGGTATAAGCCGGGGGGCCAGCCGGCAACCGGTACTGTTTGGGTCTGCTCCCCCATACCCTGCGGTAAAGACGCGCTGTATACGGTTTTTCCCTGCGCATCAAACACGGTACAGGTAACTATTAGCGGCGCTGGCAGTTGAAACGTCACCTGAAGTTCGTCGGCAACCGGGTTCGGGTACACATCCAAATCGAGCACCGCGCTATTCGCTTCCACGACCCCTGTAACCCCCTGCGCCTCGAAGCCCCGGTGGTCATACGCTTCGAACTCTCCTCCGGAAATAATCGGCGTAAACGGATTATCCAGATCGTACAGGCGGTAAAATCCATTACCGAAACCGCAGCACATGCCATCTCCGTACGCATCCACAAAATGGATGGAGTAACACCCGGGTCCGGGCAGATGGAGCGTATCTTTAATAAAAGCCAGGTTGCCGTAGGCGCCCGGTCCGCCGCTCACACTGAAATATTTGCCGCCACCATTCGGGCCCACGGCTTCATTGCCGCCATGATCGAGGACATTCCCCATATCATCGCGCAGTTCCCAGTAGGTTTCGGCCCCGAAATTATCCGTTCTAAGTTTCAGCACGACCTTCGGGCTGTTAAAACTAAGTGCCGGGACGAATACCTGCTGGTACACATTGTTCACCGTATCATCTTCATAGGGCAGATAATTAACCTCGGTGACCCGCGATTCCAGCAGGCCGGCTTCGGTGGGCGTGAAAGCATCAAAGGCAATATTTTCTTCTCCGTATAGGGTTAAGTACCCCGTCCAATTAATATTCTGAATGAGCGTATTGTTCCAGCGGAGTTCGATCTGTGCTGCACTAAGCGCATTGGAGCCCAGATTGGTCAGTTTAAAAGTAGGAGCCAGCTGCTGGTTGTCGCAGATCTCATGCAGATCGGTGCCACTAAAGAAATCGAAAATACCGGCATTATTCGTCCCGAAAGCAATCGGGCACTGGCTGGCTTTTTCCCAGAGTTTATCGGCGGTATATTGGCCTACTTCGTAAGCCTTTCGATTTGGACAAATAACAAACAGGGAAGGGTAGTAGCTCAACTGGTAGTAAGCCGCAATATAATCGTTGTTAATTACCGGAAAAGGTACCCCGTTTACCCAGTTGCCGAGCGTCGTACCATTACAGCCAGATTGCCCATATAAGCAGTCCAGATTTGTGTTGGGGTCACTTTCGATGAACAGAACCTGCGCCTTCCCGTCGCCGTTGGGTCCGTGTGCGGCGTAAAATTCCTGTAGTGCGCCGCTGTTATGATAGGCCCAGCAGGGACTGCACCAGGTGGCGCCAAAGTCCAGGATGACTACTTTGTCCTGGGCCAGCAGGTCGTACAAATGCCAGGATTGACCGTTCACATCGGTGGCCACGAAATCGGGAGCGATCTCACCGGCCGGCAACTGGGCCGACAAGCGGGTGATCACCAGGATCAAAAACAGAAGAATGATCTTGCTGTTGTTCATGTTTTTTTGCTAAAACTGTCCGGCACTGTATATATGCACTTGGGCAGCCAAAATTAGAGCGGCATTCCGGGTGCGAGCGTTTACCTTTGTTATAAATTTTAACACCTGCTAATTTAGGACATTTGGCTTATGAAAAATCTTTCCTTTTCTCTGTTTTTAATGCTTGCTTTCGGCACTTTCGCTACTGCGCAAAGTTCTTTCGTGCTTTCCAGTGATACGGTGATCGGCACGGTCGAAATTCCGGAAATTTCCGCCCCTGGACCCAGTACGGTCACGAATCTGCTGAGTACCTCGTTAAATATTAACTGGACGCGGTTTATCCTCAACATTTCGCCAGGCTGCGTCATTCAGGTCTGTGACCCGAATAACTGCTACCTGCCGGAAGTAAACAGCAAGAACTTTACGCTGCAAGGCAATGGCGTGGGTAACATGATGGTGGATCTCGTTGACACGACGTTCAGTGAGCAGCCCAAAAGCGCCCTGGTCCGCGTAAAATATTCCAACCTGGGCCAGTCGTCGGATACCGCCAGCACCTACTACTTTTTGAGCATCACCGGCATATCCGGTACGACCAATCAGTCGGCTGCCTTGCGGGTGGCTCTTTATCCGAATCCGGTATCCGAATCATTTACCCTGGATAACGCCGAAGTAGTTCATAACGTACGGGTGTATAACCTGGGTGGCCGGCAGGTCGCTGCATACACCGCTACGCCCGGCCAACGTTACTCTTTAGCCAATCAGCCGGCGGGCACCTATATTGTTGCCCTGGCCGATACAGACGGACATATATTCCGCGCCCTGGAAGTGGTAAAGGAATAGGGCCTAAAGTCGATTTGCGGAGGGCAAAATATCGGATTAGCCGGTGTTTTGCCCTTCCCTGTTTACGCCGGGTACTCGACGAAGTTGCGCGGCGTCTCGTACAAACGGATGTGCAAGTCGTGTGTTTCCGGTAAATGGGGCCGCAGTATCTCCCAGATGACCACGCAGATATTCTCGGCCGTCGGGTTCAGGTCGCGAAATTCCACCGTATCCAGGTTCAGGTTATGGTGATCGAAACGGTTCTCCACTTCGGCCTTGATCAGGTCGGCCAGCCAGCCCAGGTCGATGACATAGCCGGTTTCCGGATCCACTTCGCCGCTGACTTTCACCTCCAGTTCGTAGTTATGGCCGTGGTAGTTGGGGTTGTTACAAAGTCCGAATACCGCGCGGTTGCGTTCGTCGGTCCAGGCCGGGTTGTGCAGGCGATGGGCGGCGTTAAAATGGGCGCGACGGATGACAGCTACTTTCATGATTCAAGTCTGATGAGCGGCTTTAACCCGGCAAATGACATTTTGTTTTCCATATAACCTGTGTACCTTCGCCATTGAACACAAAATCCCGACACTGTACCGTCATTTCTGATTTCAGATATATTCTCAGTTTGCTTCGTTCAATTTTCGATTTAGCATTGATTATCAAACAATTAAAGTATTTTATACAATTTGATGGCTGAACGTTTCAGCATTCGCTAATCGTTGATTGCAGGTGGCAGGCCGTAGTACTGCGGCAGTGAATTCGGGGTCGTTTGTGTTCGCAAACGCCATTTTACGTGACTTTTGGGGAAATAATAGGGCAATACCGGACAAAATCGTTCCTCCGCCAACTCGCAGACAGCGAGCGGGTACCCCATGCTTTGTTATTTCTGGGACCGACCGGCAGCGGTAATCTCGCCCTGGCCCTGGCCTTTGCTCAACGTTTGCAATGCGAAAAAGCCGGTGAATTGACCACCGAAGAAGCCTGTGGCGTTTGTAGCGCCTGCCGAAAAGCCACCTCCTTCACCCACCCGGACATTCATTTTTCTTTCCCAACCGTCGGCACGAATGCCGTCAGCACCGACTTTGGCAAAGCCTGGCGCCAATCGCTGACGGAGAACCCGTATGCCGACGTCCATAGCTGGCTGCAACGGCTGGGCGCGGAAAACAAACAGGGCAACATCAATAAAGAGGAATGTAATGCCATTCTTAAAAAGCTAAGCCTCAAAGCCTTCGAAGGCCGGTACAAAATCCTGCTGATGTGGATGCCCGAATACCTGGGCAAAGAAGGTAATCGCCTGCTTAAACTCATCGAAGAGCCGCCCGAGCAAACCATTTTCCTGCTCGTCGCCGAAAACCAGGAGGCCATTCTGAACACCATGCTCAGTCGCTGCCAACTGGTGAAAACCGATGTGCTCAACGACGAAGACGTAGCCGCCGGTCTGCGCGCCCGACGTGGTCTGGATGCCCAGCGCGCCCTGCAAATCGCTTTCCTGGCGGGCGGTGATTTTCACCTGGCACTCACGATGGCCGATAACCCCGATAATGACGACGCGCAACTACTGCTCGACTGGCTGCGCAAATGCTGGCGTGGTCATCCCGTGGAGCTGGTGCGCTGGACCGAACAATTTGCCCAGCTGGGCCGGGAAAACCAAAAACAGTTCCTGCAATACGGACTGCATTTTCTGCGTGAACTACTGTCGCTGGTCGCCACCGGCAATACCGCTTTACGTTTGCGCGCCGACGAACTGGCCACCGCCCAAAACATGGGCAAAGTGCTCGATTTTGAAAAAATAGCCCGAATAGCCACCATTTTCAACGAAAACATTTATTACATAGAGCGAAACGCCAACCCGAAAATCCTTTTTTTAAACACCTCGATCCTGATGAACAGGATCCTGAAAAGTGCCTGAAACCCCATGACCACCATCCATTCACCGATAATGATCAGCAATATATGGCTTGCGTAGGATGTACCTCTTGTTCCACCACCAAAGATTCGGCAGCCGGCGGATGTAAAAGCAACGGCGGCTGCTCAACGGGTGGTTGTAACCGCCACAATACATACGACTGGATCACCGCCATGGGCGTTGCTGATCCCAAACCCTTCGATACGGTAGAAGTCAGTTTTAAAAACGGCGCCCGGAAAGAATTTTTCAAAAACCCACCCTTTTCCCGTGCCAGTACCGGCGACTGGGTGCTGGTCGAATCCGTTTCCGGCGGTTATGACGTGGGCGTGGTTACGCTCTCCGGCGAACTGGTGCGTTTGCAAATGAAACGCAAGCGCGTACGCCCCGATGCCCGCCTGCAAAGCGTGGTGCGGAAAGCCCACGACCGCGACCTGGAGCGCCTGCAGGAAGTCCGGGGCCAGGAAAAAGAAGTGATGGTCAAAGCCCGGGTCATTGCCCGGACCCTGGAAATGAACATGAAAATCGGCGACGTCGAGTTTCAGGGCGATGGACGCAAATGCACGTTTTATTATACCGCTGATGGCCGGGTCGACTTCCGGGAGCTCATTCGCTCTTATGCCCGCGATTTCAAGGTTAAAATCGAAATGCGGCAGATCGGCGCCCGGCAGGAATCGGCCCGCCTGGGTGGAATTGGCAACTGCGGCCGCGAACTTTGTTGCTCCACCTGGCTAACCGAATTCAAAAGCGTCAATACCGCCGCCGCCCGCTACCAGAACCTGGCCATCAATCAGACCAAGCTGTCGGGCATGTGTGGCCGCCTTAAGTGCTGCCTGAACTACGAATTGGACACCTATATCGATGCGCTGGAAGATTTTCCGGATCGCGCCGAACGGCTGAAAACCGCAGCGGGCACGGCTATTCTGGTCAAAACCGACGTGTTCAAACGACTGATGTTCTATACCTATGCCGAACACCGGGGCAAATTTTATCCCATCCACGTGGACCAGATCTGGGAAGCGATGGATATGATCAAACAGGGTAAGATCCCGGGCAGTCTGGAAGATATTCTGGCCATGGCGCCGCAGCCGGAGGTCGAGGAAGTGCTGGAAGCAGAACCGGATTTCGAGAACGTCCACGACGTGATCCAGCTGCCGATGGAACAGCGTAAAAAGAAAAAGAAAAGTAACCAGAAAGGCCGTGATCGTTCGCAAAGCGCCGCCGCCGCACTCGAAAACGCACCGCCACCCACCTTCGAACGGGGGCGTCCGCAAGGCCGCCCGGATGATCGCCGCAGTGGCGGACAGCGCCCGGCCAACGGATCGGGCGAGAAATCAAGCCGCCCACCCGGCGACCGGCAGGGGCGTTCGGATAATCGTCCACCCGGCGACCGGCAGCCGCGTTCGGATAATCGCCCACCACGCCCGGACAACCGGGGCGCGGAGAGAACCGGACCACCGACTGATCAACCAGTTTCCGGTGAACAAAAACCGACTGGAAACAGCGGCAAACCGAACGAGCGCCGCGACCGCCCGCAGGGCCGGCCGGATAACCGTCCGCCGCGCACTGATAACCGGGAACGCAACGATCAGCCGCGTCCACCAGCGCCGGATAACCGTCCGGCGCCCCCCAAGGATCCCGGTAATGAAAGACCGAAAACAGACCAGCCCGGCGAAAAAGGTCCGGCTAACCGCTCTAATGACCGCTGGAACCGCCGGAAGAATAAAGGGCCGAAAAAGGACGGCGTTTAAACATTTGACCGCCTGACCAGTTATTGAATGGCAGTTTTCAATGCCTGCAAGTTTGTACAGATCAACTTTTTATTTGACATAAAATGAAATACGACGTTATCGTCATCGGCTCCGGGCCAGGAGGATATGTGGCCGCCATTCGCTGCGCCCAGCTGGGCCTCAAAACCGCCATCATCGAACGCTATGCTGCCCTGGGCGGCACCTGCCTCAACGTCGGCTGTATTCCCTCCAAGGCGTTGCTCGACTCTACGGAACATTACCATGATGCGCACGTGAAATTTAAAACGCACGGCATAGAGATGAAAGACCTGCAGGTAAATATGCCGCAGATGATCAAGCGGAAAAGCGAAGTGGTGCTGGAAAATAATAAGGGCATTGAGTTTCTGATGAAGAAGAACAAGATCGACGTGCTGCATGGACACGCTTCTTTTATCAGCAAAAACCGGATTAAAATTGCCGCCTCCAATAACGTGGTGGACGAAGTAGAAACGGATCGCGTGATCATCGCCACCGGCTCGAAACCCATTATGCCGGCTAATTTCAACTACGATAAAAAGCGGGTGATCACCAGTACCGAAGCCCTCAATATCGATAAGGTGCCGGCCAGTATGCTGGTCATCGGCGGCGGCGTCATCGGACTGGAACTGGGCAGCGTGTACGCCCGGCTCGGTACCGAAGTGCATGTGGTGGAGTACATGGACCGCATTCTGGCCACCATGGACAGCGATTGCAGCCGCGAACTGACCAAAAGCCTGAAGGGGCTGAATATGCAGTTCCACCTGCGCCATGCCGTGACCGAAGTAACGCCCTCGAAATCGAAGGTGAAAGTGGTGGCCCAGAGCCGCGACGATGAAAGCAAAACCATGCGCTGGGAAGTCGATTACTGCCTGGTCGCTATTGGTCGCCGGCCCTATACCGACGGACTGGGTCTGGAAAACATAGGCATTACCCTCGACGAAAAGGGCCGCATTCCGGTCAACGAGCACCTGGAAACCAGCGTGCCCGGCATTTACGCCATCGGCGACGTGATCAAAGGCGCCATGCTGGCCCACAAAGCCGAAGAAGAAGGCGTGTTTGTCGCTGAAACCATGGTCGGCCAGAAACCGCATATTCACTACAACCTCATTCCCGGCGTGGTATACACCTGGCCGGAAGCAGCCTCGGTTGGGTATACGGAAGAACAACTCAAAGAAGCCGGTACGCCTTATAAAACGGGTAAATTTCCTTTCCGGGCTTTGGGTCGCGCCCGCGCCAGCATGGACCTGGACGGCATGGCCAAAATACTATCGCATAAGGATACTGATGAAATTCTCGGTATGCATATCGTCGGTGCCCGCGCGGCGGATCTGATCGCGGAAGGCGTGGCGCTCATGGAGTTCCGGGCCTCGGCGGAAGATGCGGCGCGGATGAGCCATGCGCACCCGACCTATGCGGAGGCGATTAAGGAAGCAGCTTTGGCGGCCACGGGGAACCGGGCAATACATAGCTGATTTGGTAGTGAGACTCTCCAGGGGCTTTTGTAGATCAACAAGCCCATGGAGAGTCTCACTTTGTGAACATGAACTACGACATCAACCTCCGCTCCCTCCTCCTCCTGATTGCCATGCTGCAAGGCCTGGTAGTCGCCGGCCTGTTACTGGCGCGCGGTCTGCGCCGCCGGCAACAGGCCGATTTTTTTTTAACGGCACTGCTCTTTTTCCTGGCCTGCTCCCTGATCGAACATTTCATCGGTTTCCTGGGCGTGTACGACTATGCGCGGGAACAGGGCCATGACCTGACGTTTTTCCCCTTCGATAATCCGTTTGTATTCGGTCCGCTGACCCTGCTGTATGTCCGGGCACTGACCGACGGGCAGTATAGCTGGACGCGGCGCGACGGCTGGCATTTTGTACTGCCTTTACTCTACTATATAATCCATTTTACGGTTTGGGCCCTGCCCACTACCGATGCAATTTTGACCAGTACGCCGGGTCATATTTTACAACTCAGCTTTATTATCCTTTTCTATCCGGTTACCGGCTGGTATGTCTGGCAGTCGTTCTGGCGCTTTTATCATTACCGGCAACTCATCGAGCAGGAATACGCCAACACCGGCCGGATGACGCTCGACTGGCTGCGTATTTTCTTAGTGGCGCTTTCCGCCTATCTGGTGTTCGATCTGATTTTTACCGTGATCGCGCAGTGGAATAATTTCTGGTACACCGGCTGGTATTGGCTCAATTTGACCCGGGCGCTGCTCCTGTACTATATTTCGGTGACGGGCTGGGCATTTGCACAAAAATCGAGCGTGCAATATTATGCCCTGGAAAAAAGAGCGGTCGATGCCGGACAGGTGCTGAGCGATGCGCCGGTCAATACCGCACCGGTTAAACTGGCCCTGAGCCCGGAAGCCGTGGCCCTGCGCCGCCCGCAACTGGCCGCTTTTATGGAAGACCAAAAACCCTGGCTCGATCCGGAACTTACCCTTTCCCAACTGGCCGAACTAGTCGGGCTCAACGCCTCGCAGTTATCCTTCCTGGTCAACAACGGCTTCGGGCAGAATTTCAATGACTTTGTCAATACCTACCGGGTGGCAGCCGTGAAAACCAAACTTGGCGCCCCCGATTTTCAACACCTCACCCTGTTGGGTATGGCCTTCGAATCGGGCTTCAACTCGAAAGCGACCTTCAACCGCGCTTTTAAAAAACTGACGGGACAGGCGCCCAGTGTATGGTCAGCGCAAAGTGGTTTTGAACAACGTCAGATTTCAAACGACTGATAACCAAATATTCAAACCATATAACCACTCAAACTTGCCTATAGTGCCGGGGGGTAGTATCAAATCATAATCCAGGCACTTTTACAGGTCTCAAATTATCCTTTGCAGCGATTGGCCCCCGGGCTCAGCAGACTTTTGCATCATCAATTCGCAAATAAAACTGCTGACCATGTACAAACATTTTCCGCTTGCCGTTTTCGTACTCCTCTTACTGGCGACCTGCACCACGCCATTTTTCGCCCAAACCATTAGCGGCTTTGTCCGTACCAGCGCTGGCGAGCCCGCCGAATTTGCCACTATTAAACTCCTGCATTTTCCCGATAGCGTCCTGGTAGCCGGAACGGTGGCGGACGGCGACGGCGCTTTTGTTTTTCAAAATTTAGTGCCGGGTGATTATCGGGTACAGTGCGCGCTCATCGGTTATGCCGATGTTTCTTCCGCCTTTATTTCCCTGAAAAAAGATGGGCAGGTTCGCCTGGAGCCGCTGCTGCTGGGCGCCTCGAACGTACTGCAGGAAGCGACGGTGACCGCAAAACTTCCGACCATCGAACGCCAGATCGATAAAACGGTGGTGAACGTGGAAGGCTCCACGCTGGCGGCCGGCAATAATGTTTTGGAGTTGCTCCAGCGTTCGCCCGGCGTGGTCATTACCCCGCAGGGCAGCGTGATGCTGGAAGGCAAAAGCGGCGTGACGATCTTGGTGGACGGCAAGCCGACCCAGCTTTCGGGCGATCAGTTACTGGCTTTTTTACAAAGTATGCCGGGTGAAAGCGTATCTAAAATCGAGCTGATTACGCGCCCTTCTTCCAAATACGATGCGGAAGGGGTGAGCGGCATCATCAATATCCGTCTGAAAAAAAACCAGAACCTGGGTTTGAACGGCTCTTTCTCCGCCGGTAATACGCAGGGGATCCACGCCCGTCTGCGCAGCGGTTTAAACCTGAATTATCGTCCCGGGAAAATCAATGTGTTCGGTAACGGCAACCTGCTGCAGGCGGCCCAGTCGGTCGGACAAACCATCGTACGGTATACCGACGGAAAAGTATTCGAGCAGACCAACCCCCTGCTGGAACGGTTCAAAAGCCAGTCGTTCAAAGCCGGCGCCGATCTTTTTGCCAGCGACCGCCACACGTTCGGCGTGCTGGTAGTGGGTAATTTTTACCAGAACAACGCCCGGAAACAAAACCTGACCCAAATTAGCCAGGAAGGCAAGTCGGTGATCGATAGCAGTTTGCAAAGCCTGATCACGGCCCCCATGCAGAATAATCGCCTGGCCTATAATATCAATTACCGCTTTGCCGATACGCTGGGTAATGAACTCACCTTCGATGCCGACCGCATTGTTTTTCGGAGCACCGGCAGCAACTTACTGGACAATAGCTATTTCGATCTGGAAAACAAATTAACCTCCAGTGATGCCCTGTTCAGCGCCATCGGTTCGGATATTCAAATCTGGTCGCTGAAAACCGACTATGTGAAAAACCGAAAAAATGGCTGGAAACTGGAAACCGGGGCAAAAATGAACTGGGCTTCTTCCATGAACGACATCCGGAGCGAAATAGCGCGTGGGGGCAACACCCAACCGGATGCCGGCCGCACCAACCGCTTCGATTATCGGGAAAACATCGCCGCCGCTTATGCCAATGTGGGTAAAAAAGGGGAGAAGATCAACTGGCAAGTGGGGCTGCGGGCCGAAGGCACCGATGTGCAGGGTACTTCCACCGACCTGTACGGACAAGTATTGAACAACCCCGACACCACTTATGGGGGCCTGTTCCCTACCGCCTACCTGCAATACACCCTGAAACCCATGCACCAGCTCGGTATTTCCTACAACCGCCGCCTGAGCCGCCCGGCTTATCAGGATATGAACCCCTTTGTATGGCAGGCCGATCCATATACCAGCGAGCGCGGCAACCCATATTTGCGCCCGGCTTACACGAATGCCCTGGAACTGACTTATACCTATAAATACGCCGCCAGTGCATCGCTGGGGTACAGCCGCACGACCGACCTGGTGAATACGGTCGCCCGGCAGGATGGCGATCAGATTTATACCCAGGCCCAAAATCTGCAACAGCAGGAGAACATCAGCCTGAATATCAATCTGCCTTTGCCGATTAAAAGCTGGTGGGAAGGGTATATGTGGCTGGGGGTCTGGCATAATCAGTTCCGTTCCACCCTGGCGGACGATCAGCTGAACGCCGGCTCTTTTGGGGGCGGTTGTTACCTGGGGCAGAATTTCACTTTACCACAGGGCTACGGATTAGAAGCCTCTTTTTGGGCCCAATTCCCGACGCAAGACGGCTTTTTCTCGAACCGCGGCATTTCGAGCGCCTCTATTGGGGCTAAAAAGTCGCTTTGGAAAAAAACGGCGACGGTAAAACTGGCCGTCAACGACCTGTTCCATACGCAGCGCTGGACGCAATCCACGGATTTCGGTTCGGTACGCGGCACCATCAGCAACAACTGGGAAAGTCAGAACGTCGCCCTGAGTTTTTCCTGGAATTTCGGCAACCAGAACCTGAAAACCCGCAACCGCGATACGGGCGGCGCGGAAGATTCGGCTGGCCGGATCAAAGCACGCAAAGAATAGCATACAACCTCCTTTCATCTACGCACCTTTATCACGCATTCAACAGCTTTTATGAAAAACATTTTATTTGCCGTCCTCTTGCTTTTAACTGCTTGCAACTCTTCTAAAAAGACGACTACCGATCAGCGTGGTGATGCTAGTGATCCGGTCCGGTTCAGCCTGCGTAACAACAGCCTGATGCCCCACAAGTATGCTGTAATTGGCTACGAGCCAGGCATGACCGGTAACTGGACCATGATCTGTACCCTAACTCCTGGCGCACAGAAGAAGTTCAAGTGTCCGGTCGGCACAAAAATATATTTGGCGGACGACCAGCAGGTCAGTACGGTGATGGGCGGCGGTAATATCCGGAATGACGTACCCCTGCTGATCGTAAAAGCAGAAGACAATGGCCAGGTTTTCAAGCTAAACAGGCCCTAAAACCCGAACACGCTCTCACCGGATAATCACCAGGGCTTTTGCGGTTTGCCGGCCATCCTTTTGCCACAGCAAGTAATATACGCCAGTAGGCAGGCTATAAACCTCCAGGTGTACTTCTGCAGAGCATCCTGGCAGCCACCGCAGACGCGTCCCTTTGGCATCAAACAAGGCGGCATCTCCGCCAGCGACCGGCAGCAGAAGGGTACAATAGGTGTTTGCCGGGTTGGGAATGATCTGTATGTCCGCCAATGGAGGCGCCACTCCGGATACGTTGGACAGGGTGGACACTTGCGTAATGTTCGTATTGGTCGTAATGGGAGAGTTGAAATCGAAGTATATATACGCCCGATTACGCAGGAGACTTCCCAGATTGAGGTTCTTTTTTGCCTGTATGGAAAAGCTGAAAAAACCATGACTGGCGGCCTGGTTACTGTTTGAATCAGGCAGTTGAATGTGCTCATACAAAACTTCCAGTACATGGCCGCTTAATATGCGCCAGCTATACGAATGGCTCGTTCCAAGCACCTTTAAAGTAGTCAAATCCAGGTTCGCATCCAGGGTATCGATCAGGCGAACCTGCTCCGCTAAATAGGTGCCGGTATTTTGAAAACGGATGGTGTAACGCAACGGACTGCCGGCAGCAACTTGCTGCGGTGAAATATAAGCGCCGGGCCAAACTTGTTTATCGTTCGGATCGTATGAACCAACGGTCGTTGCAGTAAGCGTAAAATCATTATTGACCGGGGTATAATCGCTCATTTCCGGACTAACCGAGGTATGAAAGGAGAGAACCTGGCCCAATGCGACGTCACTATTGACCTGCACACGTACCAGAATATCGGTAGCGCTCAGGAAAGCTATACTATCCAGTTCCCAGGTGATGGAATCACCGGAAACAGCAGCGGGCGCAGGCTCTGCCGACAGGAAAAGAACGCCGGCCGGTAATTTCAGGCCAATGGCCGCCGCTGGGTGATTGGTACCGGCGTTGGTAATTGTCAGGTGTAGCTCATTGGTGAAACCTGGCCGGACAGCGGTTGTATTCGCGGCAAAAATGGTCAGATCGGTTACGTCAGGTTGAATCCAAATGCCAAAATCCTGTTCCTGCCGGTTACCCTGCACCCAGCGGTATGCTGGAAGCACATTTCCATAAGCTACCGGCAAAATGGCGCGAATGGTATCGGCAGGCAGGTCGAAAACAAGTTGGTAACGGCCTAAAGAATCGGTTAGCGTTAGGTTATCCGATTCAACGGACCATACTTGCTGATTACCCAGCGCGGGTTCATCGGGCTCTTTCAGGCCATTTTGGTTGTCGTCCCGATAAACAAGCCCGTTGCTGCTGCCTATTTGTACGACTCGTTGCCACAGGCCTTGTCGGTAAAAAGCGGCATAAATTTTACCATTGCTTTCGGCCAGATGCAGTGCTTCGGTTGCCGCATCCGGTAAGCCGGTAGTGAAGGGCCACCAGTGCGATCCCTTATCGTTCGAAAAAATCAGCCCAATACCCGAGCCGGCAGCTATTATAAGGCTGTCGGTCCCGATCATTTGATTAATAACTACCGGATTGGCAGGTGACCATGGAATGCCCGTCGTAGGTAAAACCTGCCAGTCCGTGCCGTTATCGGAATAGCGCATACTGCTGGTTTGTGGCTGAAAAAAACGGCCGTTTACCCGATAAATATTGGAGTAACTGGCCCCATTACCAGTCAAAGCGGTCCAGTCGGCAGAACCGGGTACCTGCCGATAAACCTTGCCGGCTTGTGCCACAACGTATAGAGTGTCCGCATCAAATAGTACGAATGCACATCCACTGCTGGGACCATAAATAAACTGCGCAGTCGGAAAAGGCTCCAGGGGAATAATGTGAATTTTATCCTCATTAGGCACATAGGCCTGGTTATTATGAATGTCAATATCCACTACACCAAAGGCAGATACATTGGGATAATTGATGTAACTCCAGGTTAGTCCACCGTCGAGCGACAACTGATCGTAGGCAACGATGGTGTCCGATCCCTGGAAAGCCAGTTGTAAAGCCGACGAGGAAGAGGGCATCGGCAGTTTGGTCCAGTTGTTACTTCCGCTATCCGCCACATAAAGAAAGAAATCAGCCGCTGCCGCTCTATTGGTCGTTACCGCATACACCTTGCTTCCCGCTTTATAAACCCGGTATACAATATGGCCATAAAAATCCTGACTGGCATTTGTCCAGCTTGTACCGGCATCCGAACTACTATAAAAGCCGTTGATTGAGGAAATTAACCAGGTATTGTTCGCGCGTAGTAGTTGGCGGGGCACCACCGGCGCCGCAAAAACCTGCCAGGTCTGGCCATAGTCCTCGGTGTAAGCATTGTTTCCATATTTCTGAACAATAAGTCCCTTTTTGCCACTTCGGCGTAAATTGACCTCATCCGGCAAAAAACCTGCCGGCAAGGCAACCGGCTGCCAGGTTTGGGCGACATCATAAGAGACGTGCATGGTGTTAGCGCCACCTCCGGAAAGTTGTGAAATGAGGAAGATCGCAGTGTCCATCACGACGACCTGCGAAGCGTAGTCATTGTTCGGCGGTAAGGCCCGCGTAAAAAAGGACTTGCCACTGTTTTGCGAGATCGATAAATTACTGCCGTTAAAATAGGCAATTACCGACCCGTTCGCATCGAGCTGACCAGGATTGCCGGGCCCGCCAAAAAATTGAAAGCTGGCGCCATTATTTTTAGAGCGTACATACGTGCCATCCGGTAATCTGCCGACAATCAGCGCATTGCCGGCTTTTTTTATATAAGCACTGTTGTAAATAACTTCGCTTGAAACCTCCACGGTCGACCAGGTTTGTGCACCGTCAGTTGTAGTAAGCACTTCCGTATTATGGCCGCTGCGCAGAATATACAAGGTATCCTTATCGGCTACCCCACCTATGATCGGCGCATCTCCCAGGTTAGTTACCCGAGCCCATTGCAGCCCATCAATAGAGCGGTATAGGCCCGTTTCCGACCCCGACCAGTAGGCACCCGCATACTGTTGTATAAAAAATACTTCGCCGCCAAACAGAGCAGGTGCTTGCGTCCATTGGGCAGTAGATGATGGAGAAAACTGGGTAAAAAAGAAGAGTACTGCAAAAAGGCGGGGTAAAATACAGGCTAACTTGCTTAAAGGTAGTATGCGGCCGGTTAACGAGGAATTGTTCATTACGTATATTTTAGATCATAACAAAGTTCCCCAAAGCTAGCTGTTCAGCGCCAGCCTACCCGTAATTTAACAGGTAAAAGACAGAAAATATCCATTCTGCTGTGCTATGATGCGACTATAAAAGGCCCGGTACCGCTTACTCAACCGCAATAACCACTTTGTATTTTTCACTATTGCCATAATCTGCACAATCAACCGCATCGGTGTTGACAAAACGAATGGTTTTACCACCGATCGTGGCGCTATTGTTCAAGCCGACCGGATTACTGTTGGTCGTCAGCACAATGGTTGTGTCAATACCGGATGCAGTGGTGACTTTCAGGGTCGCATCCACGGCGCCTTCCCAGACGCATACGACGTCGCAGGGGCAGCGGTATTCATTGACGCCGATGAAACATACGGTGACGTCGTGGTCCGTATACGTGGCGCAATCCTCCCAGGCAATCGTCGCCTTCGATCCGCTTACCTGGGGGGTCGTTGTGGCAGGATCATTTTTCTTACAAAAAGAAAGGCTCAACAGCAGAACGGTACAGGCAAATAAGATGGGTAGTTTCATAGTGTAAATCGTGTTTAAAGTTAGAACTACCCGCTAGACCCGGCTGGCTGGGTTTTCGGTTGGGTTGTCAATAAAATTTGCAGAGCGGCTCTTGCCTATAACTATTCCCCTTTTTGGGAAAGCATATATGATAAGCCGCATCTTTGCAGACTGTCAAAAAGATCATGCCTGGTTTATAAAACATGAGCAAGCGTACTCTACTGATCAAGATCGTCCGGGATCAAATTTTTTTTAACCCCGGTTTTTTCCTCCCGGTTTCGCAGACCAACCTGCCGGAAGCAGCCTTCACCTTCAAGCCCCATGTGGAGTTTTACTGGCTGGTGGAAATGGAAAAATACGATCCGGTTACCAGGAATTTATGGGTGCAGGTGGTGGATTATCAGGCCGGTTTGATCAGTGAATTTCATAGTCAGGTGCCTAAAAACGAACTGATTTCTCTTGAATTTGCACCGCTGGACTGGAAGTTTCTGGAACCCCAGTTATCCTATTATGCCCGGAAAGAACTTGCGCCATTTTTGAAAAATATGCCTGCGGAAGGGCCACCCAAGTCGGAGGAAAAGGTTGATGCAGGACCTGATCCAAAGCGGTTTAGGCTCCAGGTGAAATTCGAGGTCGCTTTTGCCGACGTGTGTTTCCATTTGGGTTACGTCAGTTTTAAAAAGACCGTCAAGGGCTTTGACGAGCCGGTCGATTTTAAAATTTTGAACGATTTCCTGCTGCCGGAATTCGAGTACATCAAGTTCTGGTTTGCCAAAAAACTAAATACCCGAAAGATCAGGGTGCAGGCTGCTTTAGAACTTCTGAACGGCGTTATTCAGGATGTGCAGGCCGAATCCAAGGAAATAAGCAGCATTTCTGCGGACCTGATCGATCTGGTCAGACAGCAGCGCACCTTTAGGCTGCTGGAAACGCCCAGGTATCATCAACCGGATAAATCGCTATTTACCCCGGAAGATATTTTCGATCAGTTTGAGGAAGACCATGCGCTACAGGGCAATGTTTTCCGGCAATCGGAGCGGAATATTCTGGAGGCACTTTTAGAAAATAAAAACATCCGCAACCGGCAGCAACTGGTTTATCTGGCCGGCTTAAAACAGTCGGCTACGCATAAATTACGCTTTACGCTGGCCCCCCACTTTGGTTTTCTTTTCCTGGTGGAAGGCGAACAAGGCCACCATTTTATCTGGGAACTGCTGAATTCGCATGCTACCTATATCTGGTCAATAGCTAAAAATGAGCGTGCCCTGCAGTTACAGTATAAAAGGGTGGAGCAAACCATCAATACCATTCGCAGCACCGGCCGGGATGCTTACCGCGCTGCCTATAAGGCGAACCACCTCGATCAGGACCTGCATTTTACCAGCGTGGAACATACCCATGCCGGCTCCGCGCTGGTGGACGGTTTTCCCCGCTGGAAACACCGCCTGAACGAAGTACTGGTTTAAACAGAGACCCCCGCCGGCCGGTGTTCCCCAAAACCCGGCAGCAGCATATCTTTCTCACTGACCAGCACCTGCGCCAGGTCGAAATCCCAGTCAATATTCAGTTTCGGATCATCGAAACGCAGGCCGCCTTCATGGGCTTTGGAGTAGAAATTATCGCATTTATACACAAATTCGGCCGTCGGGCTGAGCACCAGGTAACCGTGGGCGAAACCGCGCGGCACGAACAGTTGCCGTTTGTTCTCCGCACTGAGCATGATGCTGTACCACTGCCCGTAAGTGGCCGAATTTTCCCGCAGATCCACGGCGACATCCAGCACGGCGCCTTCCACCACGCGTACCAGCTTGGCCTGCGCCAGGTCGCCCACCTGATAGTGCAGCCCCCGCAGTACGCCTTTGGTGCTGCGCGCCTGGTTATCCTGCACGAAATCCACGTAATGGCCGGCCGCTTCCCAAGTTCGGCGGTTATAACTTTCGTAAAAATAACCCCGCTCGTCATGCAGCAGATTGGGTTCAAAAACGAACAGATCAGGAATGGGGGTCGGGTGGAAAGGCATGGGGAAAAGGGGGTGATGAAAAGGGTTGATGAAAGGGGTTAGCGGTTAGTTACGATTTTTCCGTTCGGGTTTTCAAAAAAACGAATTTCCAGCTGCTGGCCGTCGAACACCGCGTAGGAATTAGCCCACATCCATTCGCCGAGGTTAATATACCGGCTGCGGTTGTTGGGCAGTAACCAGTCGATGGGCAGGTGGCGGTGACCGAAAATGAAATAGTCCGGTTCCAGGCCGCGTTCCAGTTTGCGTGTCGTGTATTGCAGCAGCCATTCCTGCTGGTCGCCCAGCCAGAAACGTTCGGCGGGTGGGGTAGCGGCGCGGCTTTTTTTCGAGAAAAAATGCGCCAGTCCGGTTCCGGCATCGGGGTGCAGCCAGCCAAAAAGCCACTGGCTAAAGGGATGGGTGAATACTTTTTTCATCCTTTTATACCCCAGGTCGCCCGGCCCCAGTCCGTCGCCATGACCGATGAAAAAAGTCTTGCCCTGTATGTCCCGCTGGATCGGCTGGTGATATACGGGAATGTCAAACTCTTGCTCGAAGTACCCGGACATCCACAAATCGTGGTTGCCGGTGAAAACATACACGGCAATGCCGGCATCGCGTAATTCCGCCAGTTTGCCTAAAAAGCGGGTAAAGCCCTTGGGAACCACCGATTTATACTCAAACCAGAACTCGAACAGGTCGCCCACCAGGTAAATCGCCTCCGCTTCCGGGGCGATCAGGTCGAGCCATTGAACGATCTGCCTTTCGCGTTCAGCAGAAGTCAGGCGGGCATCGGCGCCCAGGTGGAAATCGGAAGCGAAAAAAGTTTTTTTCACAAGCGGAATATAGTCCTGCAGATTTTTGCGGCGTAAAGTTATTCGCTCCAGGCGCTACTTTTGCCACGCCGTACCTCGGTCTTTGCATTTTCACCACCAACCCTTCCAAACCAACAAACCCTTTCCCCTATGATCATAGTTACCGGCGCGGCGGGCTTCATCGGCTCCTGCATGATTCAAAGACTCAACGAAGCAGGCTACACCGACGTGTTGGCCGTGGATGATTTTACCCGTTCCGACAAGCAGCCGAACGTGGATAATAAAAAACTGTGGGGCCAGGTACACCGCGATAACTTCATCCGCTGGCTGGAGCGCCACCATGGCGACGTGGATGCCGTGATCCACCTGGGCGCCCGCACCGACACCACGGAAATGGACAGCAGCATTTTCGACGTGCTCAACCTCGAATATTCCCGCGCACTCTGGATCCTGTGTTCCGGCTTTCAAATCCCGTTTTTATACGCCAGCAGCGCCGCCACCTACGGCCTCGGCGAACTGGGTTACGTGGATGACCATCAACTGATTCCCCAGCTAAAACCGCTCAACCCCTACGGACAAAGCAAACAGGATTTCGACGTGTGGGCGCTGGAAATGACCACCCGCCCGACGGGGACTACCGACGCCCAGTCTCCCGCTCCGCCGCAGTGGGCCGGCTTTAAATTCTTCAACGTATATGGCCCCAATGAGTACCATAAAGGGCGTATGGCGTCGGTGATCATGCACACGGCCCGGCAGATCAAAGCCAGGGGCGGCATGAAACTGTTCCGTTCGCATCGCCCCGATTTTACCGATGGCGGACAAAGCCGCGATTTTATTTACGTGAAAGACGTGGTGGATGTGCTGCTGTTTTTCCTGGAAAATAAACCGCCCAACGCCATTTATAACCTCGGCACCGGCCAGGCGCGGACCTTCCTGGACCTGGCCACGGCCACCTTTAAATCACTCGGCGTGGAACCGAATATTTCCTTCGTGGATACGCCGGTCGATATCCGTGATACTTACCAGTATTTCACGGAAGCGGATATGAGCAAGCTGCGGACCGCCGGTTATCAGCCGCCGTTCTTTAGTCTGGAAGCCGGTATTGACGACTATGTGCAGCGCTATTTGCGGGAGGAGTTGATCTGGTAAAATCAGCGGGTATAAACGTTTAGGAAACCTCCAAGGTTTCCTAAACGTCGAATCGCTGGTTGCGGCATGGATGTTTTATAGCTAAGCAGGTTTAGCCGGCACTCCAACGGTCACTTTTAAACCTGACATGATGAAACAAACTCTCCTCCCTATGCTGCGGGTACTCTTTCTGTTAGCCTGCACCCAACCTGTTTTTTCCCAAAACGAAACCTTTCAAATGCGCCAGGTCGCCTGTGGGCTCAGTCAACCCTGGGAAATTACCTACGGCCCCGACAACGCCCTGTGGACCACCGAAGCGCTCAGTTACGAGGTGAAGCGTATCGACCCGGCCACCGGCGCGCAGCACCTGCTGATCGACCTGAGCGACCGCAAGGATTTTCCCGATAACCTGTATCCTTTTCCCCAGGGCGGACTCATGGGACTGGCGCTGCACCCGGAACTGCTGAGCGGTAAACCCTTCGTTTACCTGGCCTATGTCTACCATTTCGATAGTTGTGCCGCCGATAACCACGGTTGTTATTTCCGTACCAAACTCGTGCGTTTTACCTACGACCTGGCCGGCGACAGTTTGAAAAACGAGGTCACGCTCATCGATACGCTTCCGGGCAGCAGCGACCATAATGGCGGACGCCTGGTCATTGCTCAGAACTATTTATTTTATGCCATTGGCGATATGGGCGCCGGACACCAGGCCAATCGCGAACGTATCCACCATGGCCAGGAAATTGATAAGTACGAGGGTAAGATCCTGCGTTTCAACCTGGAACCGGATGGCGACCCCATTACCGCCGACCGCTGGATCCCGAACGACAATCCCTTCGATGCCGGCAACACGAAGAGCGCCGTCTGGACCCTCGGCCATCGTAATCCGCAGGGGCTCGCGGTTGGCCCGACCGGCATTTTGTACGAAGCGGAACACGGTCCTTACTCGGATGACGAGATCAATGTGATCCTGCCGCAGCGCAATTATGGCTTCCCCCTGATCGCCGGTTTTGCCGATGGCAACTACAATAGCAGCGCGGTTGGCGCCGGCTCCACGGTGCCGGTTATCGTCAGCGAACAAGCCAACGCAATCGCTATCGGACCCAGCTATAAAGATCCCATTTTCAGTTTGTTCCCGGCAAGTCAGGCGGAGGTCAGCACAATTTATAACAATGACAAAAACAACACGCCGCCCTTCCCCAACTATTATATGTCCTGGCCGTCATCCGCGCCATCCGGCATCGCCTACTATGGCTCGGACGCCATTCCAGGCTGGAAAAACTCCCTGTTGGTCGCCTCGCTGAAGCAGGCCCGCGTATACCGTTTATCCTTATCGGCGGACGGCCAGAGCGTGGTAGGGGATACCGTATCGTATTTCAACGGTCTGGGCCGGTTCCGCGATTTGGCGATTTCCCCGGACGGCCAGAAAATATACGTGGCCTGCGATACCATGGGACCCATTCAGGGGCCGCCCGGGGTCGCTCTGACGCCGCCTAACCGGGGGTGTATCCTGGAATTTACCTACCAGACCAGTGGCGTGAGCAACCAGTTCCTGGAACAAGCCGTGCAGGTCTATCCGAACCCGGCCAGCCAAAGTCTGCGGCTCGATCTGACGGCTTTACCGGCCGGACCCGTATGGCTCAAAGCCTACGATCCTTTGGGCGCACAGATCGTCAACCAGCACTGGAAACAGGTGCCCGGACCCATGAACGTGGATATTACCAACTGGCCAAATGGCCGGTATTTAATAACGATCCAGGGCACCGGGGAAAAACAGGATTACCAGGTGGTGAAGAAGGTGCTGGTACAGCGAAATTAATTGGCAAAAACCATCTGCCGCGCATCCACCGGCCGGCCGTCGATGACCAGGCTATAGGTGAACGTGCCGCGTACGCCGTAACCGTGGGTGTACAGCATTTCGTTCAGTCCTGCCTGCAATTGTACGGGCAGCGTCTCCACGATCTTTCCCTGCATGTCGGTAATTTGTAAACTGGCCTGGCGATAAGCGGGCACGGTATTCACCCAGAAGGACAACCACGTCGCCTCGTCGAACGGGTTGGGCCGGTTGGCCAGCAGGCGGATATTGGCTTCGGCTTCGGCCGCGGGTTCGGTCGTGGCCGTCGTGATGGTTACAATTTTTTCTCCCGAAAAAAGGCTCTCCACTCCCTGTGCATCCACGGAACTGACGCTGACGAACAAACCGCCGGTGGGGTTACAGGGGAATGTGCCGGTCGTTGCTCCGGTCAATGTGTACACGGTATCCCAGTCTGTGGTGAGCGTCCGCAGGGCCACCCTGTACGTACCCACCTGCGCCGTATCGACAATACTGATCGTCAACTGATTACCGATGCGTGTCCCCGTAAAATCGCCGGGAGTCGGCACGGCATACGCGGCCATGGCGGCAGCATTGGCGTTGATGGCGGCATTGCGGGCCAGGTAGTTGAAATCTACGAAGAACGAATCCACGTTCCCGTCATTGTTGGTGTCGGCCCCCAGTACGTCGCTGGAAGTATGCTGGCGGTCCGTATAACCGGCGGCATTGGAAGCATCGCCGTGTTCATTGGCGGAGGTGAAGCGCATGGCCGTAAAATTGAGCTGCCGGAAGGGCTGATGATCCCCGCCGCGACCAGTCCGGTCTTCGGGCGACATAATGCGGACGTTCATGGGCACGGCCACGACGGGCAGCAGATTTTCGCGGTATTCCAGTTTGATGAAGCGGGCCAGTTGTTTGTGTTTGGAGTTAAAACCGCCGGAAGAGAACAGGCGCACGCTGGTCGAGTCGATGTCGTTCAGACCGGGGCAGGAGGGTGCCGAGGACGTTTTGCCGCAGATCACACCGCCGATCACGTCGTTGTTCAGCACGGCCCGCAGGGGAATATTTTTCTGTTGTATATACTGCGCAAAGGCCGCAGCGCCGTACAAACCCTGCTCTTCGGCAATGGTCAGTACGAACACGATTGTGTTGGGATACGAAAACTGCGACATCACCCGGGCCAGTTCCATGACCAGTGCGGTGCCGGTCGCATTGTCCTCTATGCCCTCGGCCAGACAGGCCGTATCGCATAAAACCGCGCAGCGGCTGTCAATATGGCCTTCTATCAGGATGACGCCGTGGTGGCTGGGATCGGTGCCCGGCAGCACGGCGAAAATGTCGCGGTGTTGTCCAACCGTACAAATATCCTGATCGAACTGCAGGTAAGAGGCGATCAGCCGGCCGTTGCTGGCCGTGCCGAATTCCTGGAATTTCTGGTAGGTCCAACGTCGGGCCGCGCCAATGCCTTTTGTACCGGAGATCGTGTCGGAACCGGAATTGCGGTTGATAAAAGTACCCAGGTGGGTGATAATGGCGCGCAGGCTATCCGCTGAAATGCGGTTGTTCAACTGGACCGCCAGTTCGGCCGGTGCCGGGCTGGCCAGGGCCGGCGCATAGTCGGCCGGATTGTAGTTGCCCAGCAGGATCTGTTCGGCCAGGGGGTTGGTGGAGAGGATGTTGGTCTGTTGGGCAGCCAGTGCCAGGGGCAGCGCCAGCCCGGCCAGAAAGAGTAGTTGTTTCAACATAGTCGGCATTTTTGACAAAAATAACGCAATTGCCGGACTATGGACTTCTTGCCTCCGGCAAATAAAAAGGTTCAGCTCGATAACCGGTTGGCACGTACACGGTGTGATGGGACGGCAGAACGGATTAAACGGATCTGGCGGATTAAAACGGATTTGACTACGTATGAGGCTGGATTAAAATCCGTTTTAATCCGTGCAATCCGTTTAATCCGTTCTCCTATCCCATCACGTACTACGCCATCATCCCCGCGTGCATCAGTTCCTCGATCTCTTCGGCTTCGATCGGAATGTTCTTGAACATATCCAGCGGACCATGGTCGGTGATGAGGATGTCGTTTTCGAGGCGGATGCCCAGGTTTTCTTCCGGAATATAAATGCCCGGTTCGCAGGTGAAGATCATTCCGGCGCGGAACGGCTCGTAACGCAGGCACAGATCGTGTACGTCCAGGCCGAGGTGGTGACTGGTACCATGCATGAAATATTTTTTATAAGCTGGCCGGTCGGGGTGTTGGTTCTCCACTTCTTCTCGGCTGATCAGGCCGAGGCCGAGCAGTTCGGATTCCATGATCTTACCCACTTCCTTATGGTATTCTTCGAGGGTGTTGCCGGGCACCAGCATGGCGCGGGCCTCCGTCAGTACGTGGTGCACGGCGTTGTACACGGCGCGCTGGCGATCGCTGAAAGTCCCGTTGACCGGAATAGAGCGCGTCAGGTCGGCGTTGTAATTGGCGTATTCGCAGCCGAAATCCATGAGGATGACGTCGCCCGACTGGCACTGCTGGTTGTTGTCGATGTAGTGCAGCACGCAGGCATTTTTGCCGGAGCCGATGATGGGGGTGTAGCCGTGGCCGGTCGCCCGGTTCCGGATGAATTCGTGAATAATTTCCGCCTCGATCTCGTATTCCCAGACGCCCGGTTTCACGAAGTCCAGTACCCGCTGGAAGGCCTTGCCGGTAATATCGATACAGTGCTGGGTAGCGGCCACTTCATGTTTGCTCTTGACCGTCTGCAGTTTTTTCAAAATAGGTTGCGAGCGGTAGACGGCGTGGGCCGGGTAACGTTCGCGAATCCGGTAGGCATAACGCTGATCGCGGGTGACGACCTCGCTCTGGTACCGGTCATTTTCGTTGAGGTTCAGGTAAACGCCTTCCGACAGCAGGATGAGTTCGTTCAGCACTTGCTCGGCTTCGTCCAGGAACAGCACCTTTTCAATGCCCGACGCGGCGGCGGCTTCCTCTTTCGTATACTTATGGCCTTCCCAGATGGCAATATGTTCGCTGGTCCGTTTGATCAGCAGCACTTCCTGAAATTTTTCTTTCGGGCAATCGGGAAAAAGCAGCAGCATGGTCTCTTCCTGATCGATGCCGCTGAGATAGTATAGTCCGGCGTTTTGCCGGAAAGTGTGGAACTGATCACCGGAGCGCGGCATCAGGTCGTTGGCGTTGAAAATAGCGATGGTATGCGGCTTCATCTCCCGGGTGAAACGCTTGCGGTTCAGTTGGAACAGTTCGGCGGGCAGTGCAGTGTATTTCATGGCGTAAAAATGAATGGGTGATGGATGAGTGGTAGAGGTTTAAAAAACGGAAGTCAGGCAAACTTGGTTTTATGCAAAAATGGCCGTCAAAGAAGCTAAGATTTATGCAAATCTACCCAACTTCCGGCGTAAATAATGGGCTAATGGCTAATAGCAGGCCTTGAACGACCTGCCCGACAATTTTTTTTACCCTCAAAATTTTCCCCCCACTCAAAAATCCTACTTTTGTCCGGCTTCTGCCATTCATTGTTCAACAACTCAACCGCACAAAATGACTTTTCCGGCCAACTGCAAATACACCGAAGACCACGAGTGGATCCGCCTCGAAGGCGATAACACGGCCTATGTCGGCATCACCGATTTTGCCCAGGGCGAATTGGGCGAACTCGTTTATATCGAAGTGGAAACGGTCGGCGAGACCGTGGAAGCCCACGCTATTTTCGGCACCGTCGAAGCGGTGAAAACCACCTCCGACCTGTTCATGCCTGTGACCGCTAAGGTCCTGGAATTTAACCCTGCACTCGATGATTCTAGCGGCGGCAACCCCGGTCTGCTCAACGAAGATCCGTATGGCCAGGGCTGGATCGTAAAAATCGAACTCAGCAACCCCGCCGACCTGGATGCCCTGATGTCGGCCGCCGACTACCAGACCCACGTCGGCAAGTAATTGCCCTTTACCCAGCCCACTAAACACTAAAGAAGCGGGCCATTCCGATTACTCGGAATGGCCCGCTGTTATTCAAGAGGGAGCGTTGCCAGACTTCGGAGAAGTCCAACATTTGTAGCCCGATCAATGGTTTATGTCCGGTCGACCTCGGAGAGGTCCAAACAAAATTACCACGAAGAAATTTGGAACACACCCAGGGCGGCCGGTGGGGGTATAATTTTGGTACAAATGTTTGACCACTCCGAGGT
>JANPIN010000019.1:0-9593 GCA_031425035.1 Saprospirales bacterium
AAAAAAGCCGTCCGACCGCACTACTTTTGCACCGCCTTGCCATCAAAGAAACAGGGCGCACCTTGGTTTATAATCAACGCAAATTGGTTCCGACTAAACTCGGATTTCAAGTACCTGATAACCAACCCCTCCAACAAACAAACCCCTCCAACAAACCCTCAAACCAACAAACCTCCCTTTATTACTCACACTGACTATATACATTCCATGAACTTCCGCATCGAGAAAGACACCATGGGCCAGGTGCAAGTGCCGGCCGACGTGTACTGGGGCGCCCAAACGCAACGCTCCATCGAAAATTTCAACATCGCCCGCGACACCAACCGGATGCCCATCGAGATCATCCGGGCTTTCGCTTATTTGAAGAAAGCCGCCGCCCTCACCAACCTGGAAGCGGGTATTCTGCCTCAGGAAAAAAGCGACCGCATCGGACAGGTCTGTGATGAAATACTGGCCGGCCAACTGGACGAGCAATTTCCGCTGGTCGTCTGGCAAACCGGCTCCGGCACCCAAAGCAACATGAACGCCAACGAGGTGATCGCCTACCGCGCCCACGTGCTCAACGGCGGCCAGTTGACGGATGAAAAAAAATCGCTGCACCCCAACGACGACGTCAATAAATCGCAGTCGAGCAACGATACCTTCCCGACGGCCATGCACATCGCCGCCTATAAAATGCTGATCGAAGTGACGATTCCAGGGCTGGAAAAGTTACGTAACACGCTGAAAGCCAAATCCGAGGCCTTCATGGATGTGGTGAAAATCGGCCGCACCCACTTCATGGACGCCACGCCGCTCACCCTCGGTCAGGAATTCAGCGGCTACGTCGCCCAGCTGGATCATGGCCTGCGCACGGTGCGCAACTCGCTGGTCCACCTGAGCGAACTGGCGCTGGGCGGCACGGCGGTCGGTACCGGCATCAACACGCCACCCGGCTACTCGGAAAACGTAGCCCGCCACATCGCCGGGCTGACCGGCTTGCCCTTCATTACGGCCCCCAATAAGTTCGAGGCCCTGGCCGCCCACGACGGCATCGTCGAAGCCCACGGCGCGCTCAAGACCGTGGCGGTCAGCCTGATGAAAATTGCCAACGACGTACGGATGTTATCGTCCGGTCCGCGTTCCGGCATCGGGGAGATCCACATTCCCGACAACGAACCCGGTTCGAGCATCATGCCCGGCAAGGTAAACCCGACCCAGTGCGAGGCACTCACGATGGTCGTTGCGCAGGTGCTCGGCAACGACGTGGCCATCAACATCGGCGGCGCCACCGGCCATTTCGAGCTCAATGTGTTCAAGCCGGTGATGATCTACAACTTCCTGCACTCGGCCCGGCTGATCGGGGAGGCCTGCGTATCGTTCAACGATAAATGCGCGGTGGGCATCGAACCCATTGCGGCCAACATTGCCAAACACGTGAATAACTCGCTGATGCTGGTGACGGCGCTGAACACCAAAATCGGTTATTATAAAGCGGCTGAAATTGCGCAAACGGCGCACAAAGAAGGCGGTACGCTGAAGGAAACGGCGGTGAGACTGGGTTATCTGACGGCGGAGGAATTTGATGACTGGGTGAAGCCGGAAGAGATGGTGGGGCGGTAGCGATTTTTGGTGTTTAGTATTTGGGGGATTTATGGAACTATGTGGTATTTTGGCAGCCCCTTGCGGTGTTGATTACTACATAGATTCAGATTCGCCAAATACTACAACACCGCCATGAAAATTCCTTTCCGCATTTGCTGCTTCTTGCTCCTGTTTGCGCAGATAATGTCTGCTCAAATCATTGATCGCTCCCATACGCTGGGGTTTCATACCACGCCCAGGCTCGTCAAGCCCTTGAGCAACGGCTATTGGCTGGCGACCGGCATTGGCAATGCCCTCTTTCCCGAGGATACCCGTGAAAGTGTTTATTTCCTGACTTTTACCCAGGAACAACAGCTTTTAACCTTAGCCCATATAGCCTATGCATACGGGGAATCTTATGCTATTACCGATGTAGTCCCCCTGACCGATGCCACCTTTGTCGTGGCTTATAATGCCGGTGGCTGTGATTCAGGTGGCCATGACTATTATTTAGAAAAGTATGATACTCAGGCAAATGTGGTCTGGACGTTAGCAGGCAACTTAGACAGTGCAGCAACCTTACCTCCACAGCAATGGCGACTGACCCCCGATAGCAACCTGATCGGCTTTGATTATAACCGCGTTTGGAAAGTGGACGCCGCCACCGGACAGGTGCTGTGGAAAGGCGAGGTGATCGACCTGAACCTGCAGGAGCCCATCTTTAACTTCGAGCTGCTGCCCGGGACCGAAGACTTGTTCAGCCTGCAAGGCTCCGGGTTTCATACCTGGAAAAATATATCCGTCTCCACCGACCATTATTATGTTCTGCAAAATTCCCTGCCCCTCGATGGCTACAACCTGAAAGGACTGGGTTGGGCGGAGAACGGCTGGTACTATCTGCTCAACACTATAACCGGCCAATTGCAGCGGATAAATGCCAGCCTGGATGTTGAATCTTTAAATGCCGGCAACCTGGAAGGCTTGATCCAGATGACCAGCAGCCATGATGGGCTCTATTTTTTAGGGCGCCAGGGAGGCCAGAACTGGCTGCGTAAAACCGATTTTACAGGCCAGAACCCCGTCGGGTTGCCCATGCCGGACCGCTGGTTGAGCGGCTATTCCGTAGCGGCCATGGGCGATTCGGTCGCGGTGATCGGTATCGATGGCTCCGGCCCGAAAAGCCATCCTGGGAACCCTGATTACAAAGAATTTCAAGGGCAACAACTGTGGGTGCGGACTTTCCAGGGACCAAACCCCGCCTCTTCGCCGGATACGATGGACGTTGCGGTAACCGGTGTGCGCCAGCGATCCTTCGTGGATACGGTTTCACAGTATGGGGCTTTCGGATTTCAGTACTACGATTTGCAGGGGGGCGACTTCCAGGTCCAAATTTCCAATCGCAGCAATCGGGTACTGCATCAGGTCTATGTCAATTTCAGTTATGAGGAAGACCAAACCCATATCTGCTATTTCACGCCTACGAAACGGGTGTACTATGGCAATCTATCTTTGTTACCCGGCGATTCCATTTGGGTAGATTTTGGGGATTTATCCGTTAAAAATCAGTCTGGCCTGGCCAATGAGTTTTGTTTCTGGACGGTCGGCCCCAACTTCTTTCCTGACACCCGGCATGAAAACGATTTTTTCTGCCAGCCGGCAAAATACGCGCCCTATTATGCCACTTCGACAATAACCCTCCTGCCAAATCCTACCCGGGATTACTTTCGGGTCGTCAATCTAAACTATCAGGAAGACCTCGAATGGCGGTTGTTCGATGCCATAGGAAGACTGATAGA
Source organism: Saprospirales bacterium (assembly GCA_031425035.1). GTDB lineage: Bacteria > Bacteroidota > Bacteroidia > Chitinophagales > Saprospiraceae > M3007. Next base: position 3,360 of record JANPIN010000019.1, read on the forward strand.
AACCGGTCTGTACACCCATAATCAAATCGAAATAGAGGTTCCCACTCCTTACCTGCCCAACGGCTTTTATTTTTTTCGGATAAAAGACTACATTGGCAAACTGATCATAAAACATTAACCTGATTCTTTATAATAGTATGCCGACTACCGAACCGCACCACCAACTCCATCACGCCCACGACCACCACGAAGAAAACCATTTCACCAACTCGGAATTCGTCACCGACGTAGTGATCGGTATGGCCGACGGACTCACGGTACCTTTTGCGCTGGCCGCCGGACTGACCGGCGTCGTGGCGGCTTCGTCCATCGTGCTGACCGCCGGCATCGCCGAAATCGTAGCGGGCTCCATTGCCATGGGTCTCGGCGGTTTTCTGGCCGGACAAACGGAGGTCGAACACTACCAGTCGGAAATGGCCCGCGAATACGACGAGGTCGAACGCGTGCCCGAAGTTGAAAAACGGGAGATTCGCGAACTGCTGGCCGAGTACGGCATCACGGAATCGACCCAGCACCTGGTGGCGGATGAACTGGCCCGGCACCCGCAACGCTGGGTGGATTTTATGATGAAATTTGAACTGAACCTGGAAAAACCCGATGAACGCCGGGCCGCCAAAAGCGGACTCACCATCGGTCTGTCGTATGTCGTGGGTGGACTAATTCCGCTTTCGCCCTACTTTTTCTTCCCCGATTCACACGAAGGACTGCTGTATTCGGCGTTCCTTACACTGATCTGCCTGTTCATTTTTGGCTTTATCAAAGCCAAAGTGACCGGACAGTCGCCGTTGAAAGGCGCTGTGAAAGTGGCCCTGATCGGTACCCTGGCCGCCAGTGCCGCTTATGGCGTGGCCAAACTTTTCGGCGCTTGAACGAAGCCCGATCCAGATGGCAAACGGCCAACTACTAAACTTGTCTAAACCCCCTAAACCATTCTAAACCCTCCTAAACCTATCTAAACAAAATACACTTACACGCTCAAACTTCTATCCACATGAAATTCACCAACCCACTGGCCGCCACGGTCGCCCTGCTGATCGTCACTATTTTCCTTTTACCCGCCTGTAAAAAAGATAAAGACCCGAACGATAAAGGACCGGATTGCAGCATTGCCAACGCCGATCTGTCGTACACAAAGAATATGAAGAGCCTGATCGACCGGACCTGTATCAGTTGCCATGCCGATAGCGGACCCGGCCCACGGGATTACCGTACGTTTGAAGGCATTAAGCCGGTACTGGACAATGGCGAGGTGTTGCAGCGGGTCGTTATCGATAAAAATATGCCGCAAAGTGGCGTCACCATGAGCCAGGCGCAGCGGGACAGCGTCAATTGCTGGATCAAAGCCGGTTATCCGAAGTAAGGGATTTCTGGAGGTTGTACGCTGGACATAGGAAGCAGGATGGTAACGCGGATTTTACGGATTTGGCTGATTTGCACGGATTTAAAAATCCGCGAAAATCCGGAGTATCCGTAAAATCCGCGTTACCATCCTGCTTCGTATCCATGATCAGCTATTAATTTCATTCAGCACTAGTAGCCACTTCCCGCCATCCACCAAGCCCCTGGGAGGAAGCGGCAAATTTTTCACACAAGCGTGTTACCTTTGGCCTTTGCAAACATTATGCTTGCAGTAGCCCAATATTAAAAGATTATAATCCGAACGACACTTTGAGGAAATGAAGGTTTCGCTGAACTGGATACGAGATTATCTCGACCTATATAAATCGCCCCCTGAGATCGCCGACATACTGACTTCCCTGGGTCTGGAAGTGGAAGGCTGGGAAAACGTAAAGCCATCGCCGGTAGATATGGACCAGGTTGTTACCGCCCTGGTTACGGCTTGTGAACGTATTCCCGATACCGACCATCTTTCCGCCACGCTGGTGGATGTTGGCGACGGTCTGGCCCGATCCATCGTCTGTGGCGCGCCGAACGTGGCCGTTGGCCAAAAAGTATTTGTCGCCCTGCCCGGCGCCGCCGTGTACAGTAAAGACGGTCAGTTGTTTACCATCGGTGAACGCAAAGTAAAAGGCGTGCCTTCACAGGGCATGATCTGCGCCCAGGACGAACTCGGCGTGGGCCACGATCACAGCGGCATTATGGTGCTGCCGGCCGATACGGCCCTGGGCATTACCGCCGCCACCTGGTTCAAACAGGAAGCGGATACCGTGTTCGAAATTGGCCTGACCCCCAACCGCGCCGACGCGACCAACCACCTCGGCATCGCCCGCGACCTGGCCGCCTGGCTTAAAGTGAATGCGGAATCCGGAGTGCGGAATGCGGAATTGCTCAACCACTCGAGTGACCCGGCCAAGTCCTCCAGGGTTATGAATAATTCCGCACTCCGCACTCCGGATTCCGCAATTGAATTCCCTGTTTCAATTGAAAATAGTGCTGCTTGCCCACGGTATGCCGGATTGGTGATCAGTGGTTTGCAGATACAGGAAAGTCCCGACTGGTTAAAAAACCGACTGCTGGCCATTGGTCAGCGGCCGATCAATAATGTGGTCGACGTGACCAACTACGTGCGTGCCGAACTCGGCCAACCGTTACACGCCTTCGATCTGGCCGAGGTAAAAGGCGGTAAAATTATCGTCAAAACCCTGCCCGCCGGTACTGTTTTCCAAACGCTGGACGGCATAGAACGCAAGTTGCTGGCCGAAGACCTCATGATTTGCGACGGCGAATCCACGCCGATGTGCATGGGCGGCGTGTTCGGCGGCGCTACTTCCGGGGTCAAGGACTCCACCACCGTTATTTTCCTGGAAAGCGCCTATTTCCATCCGCAAGGGATCCGGCGTTCGATGCTGCGTCATAACCTGCGGACCGATGCTGCCTGGATGTTTGAAAAAGGCGTCGACCCCAATGGTTGCCGTTTCGCCCTGGAACGGGCCGCCCGGCTGATTCAGGAACTGGCCGGCGGAGAAATCACTTCCAACGTGGTGGATATTTATCCGACGCCCATTTTTCCCGCCCGTGTTGCCGTGGAGTACGCCCGCGTGAATGCGCTCATCGGGGAAAATTTATCCGCAGAAAAAATAAAACAGATCCTCGCTGCCCTGGAAATCAGCGTGGAAGAAGAAACGGACGCCGGCTTCATTGCGGTGGTACCGACGAATAAACCCGACGTGACCCGCGAGGCCGACATTGTGGAAGAAATACTGCGCGTCTATGGACTGGACAATGTGCCCGTTCCGAGTCAGATCCGCAGCAGCATGGAGATTAGCCCGCGGCCCAATCCGGATGCCGTGCGCAACCTCGCCGCCGATTTTCTGGCCGCCAACGGTTTTAACGAATGTATGGGGTTGTCGCTTTCCAATTCGGCCTATTATACGAGTGAACAGGCGGCGCTGCCCCTGCCGAAAGAGCAGCTCGTATTCATTCATAACTCGGCCAACCAGGGCCTGGACTGTCTGCGGCCGACGTTGTTGTTCAGTGCGCTGGAAACCGTTCAGCGGAACCAAAACCGGCAGCACGCCGATTTACGCCTGTTCGAATTTGGAAAAGTTTACCAGCGGTACACGAAAAACGGCGCGGAAGGAACGGTCGTAAAAACGGACGAAGTACTGCGCCTCAGCATCAGCATGACCGGTGCTTATCAGTCGGAAAACTGGCAGCCGGCAGCGAAGAAGAGCGTGGATTTTTATGCCCTGAAAGCCTATGTGCAAAACCTGCTGGCCCGCCTGGGCGTAAGCGGTTACCAGGAAACGACGGTGCAGGATGCGCCTTTACAGTACGCCCTGAAGTACCACCGCGGCGCGCAGGAACTGGTCACTTTCGGCGCAGTTTCGCCCGCCATTTTGAAGAAAACAGACGTGAAAAACGCCGTGTTCTTTGCCGATTTTCATTTTGAAAACGTGCTTAAAGCATTGGCCAATAATAAAATAGCGTTTACTGAACTGAATCGTTTCCCAACGGTACGTCGCGACCTGGCCCTGGTGCTGGACCGCAGTGTAAACTTTGGCGACGTACGCATGCTGGCCGGCCGAACTGCCAAGAAAATGCTGAAAGAAGTAAACCTGTTCGATGTGTACGAAGATGAAAGCAAACTCGGTGCGGGCAAGAAATCCTATGCCGTGAGCTTTGTGTTTGAAGACCCGGAGAAAACGTTGCAGGATAAAGAGATCGATGCTGTTATGTCGCAGTTGCAACAGGCTTTCGAGACCAAGTTGCAGGCGACTATCCGGAAGTGATCACCGCCAATATGCCGATTTTTGCTATATTGTCTGCTGAATTTTACCACCCATGCCGACAACACCTAATCATCAGGCCATCATTCAAATCACTGTGCTCATTGCCGGTCGGCCTTATTTATTGAAAGTGAACGCCGCTGATGAAGTCTTGATTCATCAACTGGCCCAGGAAGTGAACGACAAGGTGGCGGCTTTTAAAACAGCCCAGCCATCCAAAGATACCCAGGATTGCTTGGCCATGGCCCTTTTGACCTACGCCGTGGAACACCATCGAAGCAACGAAAAAAAACCGTGAAACCCAATTTTATCACCTAATTGATACAAACTTATGGACAGTATAACAGCAATCATAATCGGACTGGTAGCGGGGGGCGTAATTGCCTTCCTGATTGCCACTCAGATGGCCAAAAAAGGCAGCCTGAAATCCGTCGAAGAACATAACCGGCAGGCTGATCTCACTATTCAGGAAGCGCGGCTGACCGCCAAACGCGTGACCGACGAAGCCGCAGTAGAGGCCCAGAAGCTGCAACTCAAAGCCACCGAGCTGATCACTAAAGCCGAAGCAGAAAACGAGCGCATCAAGCAGCAGAAAATTCAGGAGGCCAAGGAACGCTACGCCCAGATGCGCAGCCAGTTCGATACCGAAAAAAACCAGCACCAGTTGACCATGAAGGAAATGGAACTGGAAGTCGTCAGCAAAGAAAAAGACCTGAAGATCCAACTGGACGCTTTTCAGTCTAAAATAGTGGAGGTGGACAACCGCCGCAACGAACTGGATAACCGCCAGCTGGAACTGGAAGCGCAGCGCGAAAACCTGGACAAACAGGTTAAAATCGTGCAGAAAAAAAGGGAAGAACTGGATGCCGCCAATGAAGAACGCATCAAAGCCCTCGAGAAAATAGCCGCCCTGAGCCAGCAGGATGCCAAAGACCAGTTGCTGGAGGCCGTACGCGCCAAGAGCGAAAGCGAAGTGATGTCGATCGTCAAAGAAGCCGTCACCCAGGCCAAACTGAATGCCAACAAGGAAGCTAAAAAGATCGTGATCCAGACCATCCAGCGTATGGCCGCCGAGTTCACCATCGAAAATACGGTATCGGTGTTCAATCTCGACAGCGACGATATGAAGGGCCAGATTATTGGTCGCGAAGGCCGGAATATCCGGGCACTAGAAGCCGCCACCGGCGTCGAAGTCATTGTCGACGATACGCCCGAAGCCATCGTAATTTCTTCTTTCGACCCCATCCGCCGGGAAGTCGCACGCCTGTCGCTGCAGCGCCTGGTCGCCGACGGTCGTATTCACCCCGCCCGCATCGAGGAAGTGGTGGCCAAAGTCCGCAAGCAACTCGAAGAACAGATCGTCGAGATTGGTGAGCGCACGGTGATCGAGCAAGGCATCCACGGCCTCAACCCCGCCCTCGTGCGCATGGTCGGCCGGATGCGTTTCCGTTCGTCCTACGGTCAAAACCTGCTCAAGCACTCCATCGAAACGGCGGAACTGTGCAGCATTATGGCCGCCGAATTAGGCCTCAACCCCAAGCAGATCAAAATGGCCAAACGCGCCGGTCTGCTGCACGATATTGGTAAAGTCGCCGAAGAAGAAACGGAACTGTCGCACGCCCTGGTCGGCATGAAAATGTGCGAACAGTACGGCGAACACCCGGTCATCACCAACGCCGTAGGTGCTCACCACGACGAAGTGGAAATGAACAACATCATTTCGCCGATCATCCAGGCCTGCGACGCCATTTCCGGCGCCCGTCCCGGTGCCCGCCGCGAAATACTCGAACACTACCTCAAACGCATCGGCGAACTGGAAGAAATTGCCATGAGCTATGACGGCGTCAGCAAAGCCTTCGCCATGCAGGCCGGCCGCGAACTGCGCGTCATCGTCGAAGCCGATAAAGTGACCGACCAGTACGCCGACGACCTGTCGTTCATGATCTCGCAAAAGATCCAGGACGAAATGCAGTACCCCGGCCAGATCAAGGTGACCGTGATCCGGGAGAAACGGGCCGTGGCGTTTGCACGGTAAGTCGGGTTA
>JANPIN010000020.1:0-24586 GCA_031425035.1 Saprospirales bacterium
ACTATATTCGCCGCAATGACAATGTATTTGTGGCTGCGCCAAATGCCGCGCTGGAAGTCGAAGGGTTGCCGGCCTCCACAGCGGTACTTCCCGTGCAGCCAGGTCAGGGTGGCCTGCTGGAAGACATTTTCTACCAGTTACGGGAACGCTTTGACCGGGCGGACGGCGGTTTTGGCGGTGCGCCCAAATTTCCGTCGTCCATGGCCATCCAGTTCTTGTTGAACTACCACCATTTTACCGGTCAACCGGAAGCCCTGGAGCATGCGCTGTTTTCCCTGGATAAGATGATCCAGGGGGGTATTTATGACCAGATCGGCGGCGGTTTCGCCCGCTACGCCACCGACCGGGAATGGCTGGCGCCGCATTTCGAGAAAATGCTGTACGATAATGCGCTGCTGGTCACCACCCTTTCCGCTGCTTATCAACTGACCGGCAAAGAACTGTACCGGGAAACCGTGCAGGAAACGCTGGCGTATATACAACGCGAAATGACCCATCCGGAAGGCGGTTTTTATTCCGCTCTGGACGCCGACTCGGAAGGGGAGGAGGGTAAATTCTACGTTTGGGACAAAACCGAAATCGAATTACTGCTCGGGGAAGAGGCGACCTTATTCTGCACATTTTACGACGTAACGGAAGGCGGTAACTGGGAGAATAAGAACATCCTGCGCCGGCTGGCGACGTATGAAGAATTTGCCCATAAGCAGGGCCTGGAGGTGAATGATCTGAAAACCCGGCTGCAGCAGGCCCGGGAACGTCTTTTCGCACTGCGTGCACAGCGTATCTGGCCCGGCCTCGACGATAAAGTAATACTCAGCTGGAATGCCCTGATGATCAGTGCGTATGCGGCGGCTTTTACGGCCTTCGGCGAAGAGACGTATCGCGAAGCTGCCGTGAAAAATGTGGAGTTCCTGCTGCGGGCTTTTACCATACCCGATGCAACTACGGATTCCCCATTACTGCGGCATACCTGGAAAGACGGGCAAACGCAGTACAATGCTTTCCTGGAGGACTACGCTTTTTTCACCCAGGCGCTGACCGATGTTTATCAAATTACCTTTGATGTCCGGTATTTGCATTTGGCCGGAAAATACACCGACTACGTTTTGAGTTATTTCCTGGATACGGAAACGGGTTTGTTTTTTCTGACCGATGCCCACCAGACGGACCTGGTTTTGCGGAAAAAAGACGTGTACGATAATGCGCTTCCTTCCGGCAACAGCACCATGGTATGGAACCTGCAAAGGCTGCATCTTTTGCTCGATCGCCCGGATTGGCGGGAAAAGGCGATGCAGATGTCGCTGACCATGCGGGAAACGGTCAGTCGTTACGCCCTGTCTTTTACGCGCTGGGCTTTGGCGATGTTGTATGAGGCTTACCCATACCACGAAATTGCGGTCGTCGGGGAGAATGCGCTGGAAAAAGCGCAGGCATTACAGCGGCAATTTTTGCCTAACCGGGTGGTAGCAGCCAGTAGAACGGCAACAGATGCGCTGTCTTTGCTGGCTGAAAAACCGGGCGCCGCAGATGCGCTGATCTATGTCTGCCATGACTTTGCCTGTCAACGTCCGGTAACCACGCTGGATGAATTTCAGGCGCTGGTCAAATGATGGGTTAGGTTGGAGGAATTACATGATTTACTTTCACGCTGCCAAAAACGCCTGCCATGAAGTATTTTTTTACACCTATATTATATATGTGCTGTACGGTCGTACTGCTGGCTCAACAAGCGCCCCAGTACAGTATGTACATGCTCAATCCCTATGCGGCTAACCCGGCTTATGCGGGTCTGGAGAATACGCTGGTTGCGACCGGCGTGTATCGGCAGCAGTGGTCGGGACTGAAGGGCGCGCCGCTCACACAGCATGTTAATGCACATTTGCCCTTGTACGTTATTCGTAGCGGTATTGGGATAAAGGTGGAAAATGACGCGATCGGGGCGCACCGAACCACCCAGTTTATGGCCAGTTATGATTATCAGTTCGAGCTGGGGCGACGCGCAGTGCTTTCCGTGGGGGGCAGTGTAGGGTATTTGCAGTATGCCCTGGACGGCGATAAACTGCGGGCTCCCCAGGGAACCTACGTGGAACCAGGAGGAACTTTCGAGCATAATGACAACTTCCTGCCGGAAGGAAAAGTACAGGCGGGTACCCCGGTTTTTGAAGTGGGTTTATATTTACAGGCCCGGAATCTGGAAATGGGAGCGGCTATGCAACCGGTATTTGCCCCGGTTTTAAAAGAAAATGGTTCCGGCACGTTTCAATTGCAACCAGTCCGGCAGTATATTTTTTCTGCGGCCTACACATTGGGCGTTGGCGAAAATGCCAAAATTAAACCGGGTGTACTGGTAAAATCGGATGCAAAAGAAACGCAGATGGAAGTTTCGACCATTGTGCGCTGGCGGGAAAATATATTCGTCGGCGCATCGTTCAGGGGATTTACGCAGAATTCCAGAGATGCGGCAGTGTTGCTGGCTGGTTTAAAGCTCAATGAAAAGACAACTTTAGGTTATGCGTTCGATCTCCCTTTGTCGCCATTGAATGCTGCCAATCGCGGAAGTCACGAATTATTATTGCGTTATAGTCTCAATCGGCCAATTGGAGCGGGCAAATTGCCGCCGGTGATCTACAATCCCCGGTTTTTCTGATTTCTTAAATTTTCAAACTGGCTTCGTTTTTGTAAAAAGAAGCAGGGATTGTAACTTGGAAAACCATATTTTGCCGCCAGATTTCCGACTATTTCAGGCGCATACAAAAAAAATTCGGCGTAAATACAATCGAAAGTTAAAAAGGCGTTTGTCTCCTGCCTTACCTAGGTGGAAGACATAATCCAGCCAATTTTGTTTGGAATTTTTTTTCACAAAGAATTTAATCTGCTACCTTTACGGTCACTTTTTCCAAACATAACATTTAAAGTAGGAAAACACGGGTGCTTCACATGAAAAAAATGCAAAAATTACTCCTGCTTCTCACCTTCCTCGCGGCAGTGGTCGCCTCATGCGGCCGAAAAGAAAGTGGCCAGCTGGTTGGCGTACTGGACCGCCCGAACTGGAAGGGCATTAATCCTTATGGTATGGTGTACGTGCCTTCCGGTACGCTCCACATCGGTACCGGTGATGAAGATGTCAGCAAAGCGCTGGTGTCCCGTCCAAAATCCATCTCTATTCAGGGTTTCTTTATGGATGAGACGGAAATCACCAACAACGAGTACCGCCAGTTTGTTAACTGGGTGCAGGACTCCATTGCTCACCGGGAACTTGACCACGTGATCGAGGATACCGAAAACGATCAGGAGCCTCCGCAGCCGGTGCTGGACTGGGAACAGGAAATTGACTGGGCTGGCGACGCTGAAGAAGGCGACGGCGCACTGGACAAGATGTACTACCAGGGCAACGAACGTTTTGCCGGTCGTAAGGAATTCGACGTCAGCAAGTTCGTGTTCGAGTACCAGTGGTATGATTGGCAAAAGGCTGCGCATGACCGCACCAGCAACCGCACCAGCCACATTCACCGCGAGAAAATCAAGGTTTATCCGGATACACTGGCCTGGATCCGCGACTATGCGTATTCTTACAACGAGCCAATGACCCGTAACTATTTCTGGCACCCCGCATTCGACGATTATCCGGTAGTGGGCGTAAACTGGAAAATGGCGAAAGCTTTCTGTTACTGGCGTGGTAAGCTGTGGGATATGTACTCCGACGGCGACCCAACCACGGAGGATTTCCGTTTGCCAACGGAAAGTGAGTGGGAATATGCCGCTCGTGGCGGCCGTGCCGAAGCTCCGTATCCATGGGGCGCTTATTACACCCGTAATGCCAAAGGTTGCCTGTTGGCCAACTTCAAACCCGGCCGTGGTAACTATCCGGAAGATGGCGGTCTGTACACCGTGAAAGCGGATGCTTACTATCCAAACGATTATGGCCTGTTCTGTATGGCTGGTAATGTGTCCGAGTGGACCGAAACCGCTTTCCAGGAAAATGCCTACTCCTTTATTCATGACCTGAACCCGGACATTCGTTACGATGCCAAAGAAGAAGACCCGATCACAGCCAAACGGAAGGTTATCCGTGGCGGCTCGTGGAAAGATGTGGCTTTCTTCCTGCAGACCGGTACCCGTAACTACGAATATCAGGATACCACCAAGTGTTATATTGGTTTCCGTTGCGTGCTGACCTTCCTGGGTCGCTCAATCAATGATTTCTAAGCACCACCTATACAAAGAGGGCAAAAAGCAAGAAAATCAGCGTACAATGTAATTTTGTCGCGATCCTTGCGTTTTGCCCTCGTTTTTAACATTTCCGCAACACGTTGTCCATTTCTTCCCACTTATTCCGGTAAATACCCAGGCTGCTTTTATATTGTTTGCCTTTGGCGGACAAATATGGAAGCCAGGCGTCACTTTACCACATATTCTAAGAATAAGTATTTGAACGAATGCTACTTTTGCGGCGCGATTTTCGCCGGTCGCATTTTCTGAGTCTTAACTGAACATTTTCCTAAACTGCTAAAAGTTTAAAAGCGATGAGTTTCGTCAAATCCAAAGGTTTCAAACGCGTAAAAAATCTTCTAATCGGTGTAGGTGCAGCCTTTGTATTGGCTGGGGCACTTTTCAAACTGGAAAGCTGGGAAGGTGCTTCCGAAATGCTTATTTTCGGTATGAGTATCGAGATCTTCATCTTCCTGATGATCGGTATTCTGCCTCCGGAGCCCGATTACTACTGGCACAAACTGTATCCAGGTCTGGATGACTATGATTCCCGTATGCAGCCGCTGACCAGCGGTGGTGTAAACATGCAACCGGATATTGTGCCGTTGCACGGTGATGTAGTCGAGCGCCAACTGGGTGGTATGTTGACTGAACTGCAATCCATGTCGAAAAGCATGGGCGCCCTGAAGGCACTGCAAGAAGTGGACTTCTCGGGTACGCAGGACCAGATCAAAAGCATGAGCAACTTCTACACGAAGTTGAATGAAGCAATGTCCGACATGGCTAAATCTGCCGAAGACGTGCGTGCATACAAAGACCAAATGGGTGCTCTCAACAAAAACCTTGGTTCGCTGAACACGGTGTATGGCAATATGCTCGCCGCTATGGCTAACATTGGTCGTCAATAAGTCTCCCCTTTTTTGGTAACAATTCCATTTTCACAATCAAAAAAAAGTAAAGACTTATGTCAATACCAAAAGAGCCGCGGCAACTGATGATCAACCTGATGTATCTGGTGTTGACCGCGTTGCTGGCACTCAACGTGTCGGCCGAGGTGATGAATGCATTCTTCTCGCTGGATAAAGGATTAAAAAACAGCCGTGGAATCGTTGAAGGTAACAACGAAGCGATTCTGAAAAGCATTACGAAACAGGCGGATGCCTATAAATCTCCAGAAAACGCTAAGTATTTGGAGAATGCTAAACAGGCGCAGCAGATTTCCTCCGATTTTGTAGCATACATTGAAAGTATCCGAACCACTTTGTTTGAAAAAGGTAAAGGACCATCTAAAAATGATCCGACCGTTCCGAAGGATATTCGTAACAAAGACATTACCACTAAAATGTTCGTTAACGACGGTTTGGGTAATGAAATTGAAGCTAAGATCAAGGAAACCCGCACACAATTGCTGGCTTTAGCTGATAATGATGCAGAAGTAGCAAGTGGATTGCCGTTGGATGTAGAAGCACTGCCCGCCAGTACATCTATGAAAAGCTGGTCAGAGTATAAGTTCAAACAAATGCCGATCGCTGCCGTCTTCCCAATTTTAGGTAAAATGCAGAGTGATGCTAAAAGCTCTTCTACTGCCGTTTTGAACTATCTGGCGAAGAAAGTTGGTGGCGAAGACATTAAGTTTGACAAATTTACACCAGCCGTTTCCGCCGAGAAAAGCTACATCATTCAAGGTGAGAAGTATGTTGCCGATGTTTTCCTGAGCGCCTACAGCTCCACAGCAGATAATATCAGTATTTCTGTAGGTGGTAGCGGTATGGCAGTGAAAGAAGGCATCGCCCACTATGAAGTAGGTACAGGTAATAGCGTAGGAGAGAAATCCTATAACGTTACCATCAACGTCAAGAACCCACTGACGGGTAAAACTGACACCTACAGCAAAGAGTTCAAGTACGAAGTTGGCCAGCGTTCGGTGGCCGTTTCGCTGGACAAAATGAACGTGTTCTACATTGGTGTGGAAAACCCCGTGTCTGTTTCGGCAGCCGGTGTTAGTTCCAACGACGTGAAAGTGAGCGCTTCGGGGGTGAACATTGCCAACAAAGGCGGTGGCCACTTCGTAGTGACAGCCACCACGCCGGGTGAAGCAACGCTGACCGTTTCCGGTGGCGGTGCAACCTCCAGCTTCAAATACCGCGTAAAACGTATTCCTGATCCGGTTCCATACCTGGGTGCTCAAAAGCAACCGGCGTCGATGAACAACGGTACGTTCAGGGCGCAGGGCGGTATTGCAGCCGTGTTGCTGAATTTCGACTTTGATGCCAAATGCGACGTAGTTGGTTTCGAAGTTACCTACCTGCCTAAGCGTCAGGATCCAATCACCGCCCAAAACGGCGGTGCCCGCTGGAGCGGTTCCGTCGGGGATATGATACAAAAAGCTAAGCCAGGCGATAGTTACTTCTTTGACGACGTCAAGTGTAAATGTCCGGGCGACGCTGTCGCACGTAACATTGGCGGTCTGGCCTTTAAAATTAAGTAAGTACACAATAAGAGGGCCTCAGCCGGTCTTTATATCGGCTGAGGCTTTTCTTTTGCACTAAACACAACTCAATTCTTTTCACTAATCAACCATCCGGGAGTCATGCAGACATTTTTCAAATGGACTTGCCTGTGCTTTTTCTTCAGCTTTTGCTCGGCAACGGCATTATTAGCACAAAACCCTGAAGAAGTAGAAGTACAAACCGAAGAAATCACCGAAGAAACGCCTGGAGAAGCCCCCATTGATGATGTGGTGAAGAAAGAGGTGATGGGTGAGCGTCGCGTATTGCCCTATCAATACGTACGCGAAAGCGATATCTTCTGGGAAAAACGCATCTGGCGCATTATCGACGTGCGGGAGAAAATGAATCTTCCTTTCGCTTATCCGGAAGATCCATTCTTCAAAATCCTGTCGGAAGCCGCCACTAAAGGCGACCTGCCAGTATATAGCACGGACGAAGACGGCGCTAAATTCAAAAAACGCATGAGCACGGACGACGTACTGTCTATGCTTTCCAAAACGGATACGGTCGTTACTTTCGACCCGGAAACGTATGAGGAGAAAATCCAGATCGTAAACAACGACATCAACTGGGAAGACGTAAAACGCTTCCGCTTGAAAGAGGTGTGGTTCTTCGACAAACAAACGTCTACCATGCAGGTGCGTATTCTCGGTATTGCACCGATGATCGACGTGAAAGACAACGAAGGCAACTTCCGTTTCGAGAAACCGATGTTCTGGGTCTACTATCCACAAGCCCGCGAACTGTTTGCCCGCCACCGCGTATTTACGATGGGCGGTAACACGAACGCGACCATTTCCTGGGAAGATGTATTTGAAATGCGCTATTTCGCCAGCTTCATCTACAAAGAGTCAAACGTGTATGATCGTAAAATTGAAGATTACTTCACAGGCACCGACCTGCTGATGGAATCCGAAAGGATCAAAAGCGATATCTTCAACTGGGAGCATGATCTGTGGCAGTATTAAGAAAGTTGATGAGGTTGATTGGTTTATAAAGTTTATATCCAACCTGCCGTTTATCAACGTTTCTAATTGCTAAAAAGGGAGTCCGACATCGTGTCGGACTCCCTTTTGCTTGTGCGTCAGATCAATCTGTTTTATCAACCTTATCAACTTTATTCACCTTTCAAAAACTACCTCGGTAGCGCCGTAACCATACTTAACATGGTACTCGTTTTTGAATTTCACCACCTCCGGGTGCTGACGCAGCCGATCGGCTATAGCATCGCGCAGTTTACCTTCCCCCACGCCATGGATAACGAAAATACGCGGAACGCCTAAACGCACCGCCTTATCCAGAAAACCCTGGAAATGTTTCATTTGCAGCCGCAGGATCTCGCTTTTATCCAGCCGCGCGTACCCATTCGTAATGTTCTGAATATGCAGGTCCACCTCGGGAATGAAATTGGCAAACTCCTCTACATTGAAAGCGACGAAAGGCCTGGAGTTAGAATCGCGTTCGGGGCGGGCTGCCCAGGTATGTTGGCGCGCATAAGTCCGTAAATCATCCGGCTCTTCGCCACTTGCCGCCTTGGGCTCGAAAGAATCCAGCAGTAAGAACTGGTGAGCCAGCTGGTTCAGAATAGGCGTCGTCTGCAGGTTATTGAAAAATTGCTTGGCGCGGATCTTCAGTTTTTTCTCCAAGGCCTCATCCATACCTTCCGTCGTAATACGCTGAACCCGCAGCAGCACTTCGGGCGCTTCATTCAGATCATCGGAAAGGAAGTCTCCCAACTCCAGCGCGGTAGCGGCGCCCAGCTTGGCATCCACCACGACAATATCCTTATTGGCGGTAAACAGATCGAATTCGATCAGGAACTCCGCGCTGGTATCGTTGATCAGCCAGGCTTTGTACCGGCTTACGCCACCGTCGCGTCCCGGCATCGGTTCGAAGGCCAGCTGAATACCTTTCGGTTTCAAAATGAGGTATTGGCCTTTGATTTCCCGGCGGGGCGGCGCTTCCGGTTTCTTTTCAACTTTGCCGGGTACGAACCGCGCACCTGCCGCTGTGGGCTCGGCGTCCGTGTTACGCAGCAGGTCTTCCTCGAAAGCCGGAATTTCCAGCGTGGGGTCGCTATCCAGCCGGATTTGGAGCATATCATCCTCCAGCATGGCCGTGATGATACCGGTTTCTCCAGTGTAACGAAAACGCACCCGGGTGCCGATGGCGAACAACATTTTTTTGAATTTGGAATGAGGAAATATCAATACTTTGGCACGAAACTACGCTACCGGCGGGCAACCGAAGCAACTCTCTAAGGAAATGCCTGATAGCTGCAAATGTTTAGGGATCCATCACCTATTCACATTTACTTTCTTTCTTCCTGCATGAATCGCTATTTAGCCATTGACTTTTACCGGGGGCTCACCATCGCCTTCATGATCCTCGTGAATACGCCTGGTACCTGGGGGTTTGCTTACAACCCCTTAGAACATGCCGACTGGCATGGCTGCACGCCGACCGATCTGGTTTTCCCCTCCTTTATGTTCATTATTGGGGTCAGCATGTGGTTTGCCTTCGGTAAATATGATCGTCAATGGTCACCCGAACTGGGCTGGAAAATCCTGCGACGTACCGCCCTGCTTTTCCTGATCGGCTTATTACTGAATAAATTCCCCATCTTCTGGCGGGATCTGGATCACTGGCGCATTTTCGGCGTACCACAGCGCCTGGCGCTGGGCTATGGACTGGCTTCCATACTGGTACTTACTTTACCGCGCCGCACCTTGATCTGGGTGTCCGCCGGCATTTTACTGGCTTACTGGGCTATTTTGCATCAGTTCGGCGCACCCATGCTCGACCCTTACAGCCTGGAGGGGAATGCCGTTTTACGGCTGGATCGCTGGTTAGTAGGTAATAATCATTTGTATCATGGCGAGCGCATTGCCTTCGATCCGGAAGGACTGTTGAGCACCCTGCCGTCCATAGTTACGGTCATTCTGGGCTGGTTAAGCGGGGAACTGATGGCCTATCGGTCTAAACAAAAAGACGTGCTGGTCCGCGATCTATTGGTCTTCGGTTTGCTTTGCGGGTTCATTGGTCTGGGTTGGGACCTGTTTTTTCCCATCAATAAAAAACTCTGGACCAGTTCGTATGTCCTGTATGCCGGAGGAATATCCATGATCCTGCTGGCCGCCAGTGTGTGGGTGATCGACGTGCGGGGCTGGCGGAATGGAACGGGATTTTTCCTGGCTTTCGGCGCCAACTCGCTTTTTGCCTACATCCTTTCCGAAGTGCTGATCATCACCTTATCTTCCATTCGCTGGGGAGAAGACATGAACGTGCAAAAATGGATTTACCAGACCGTGTTTGAGCCGATCGAGGGGGCGGAGTTCAGTTCGTTTTTATTCGCCGTGAGTTATGTGCTGCTGTGCTGGCTAATTTGCCGATGGTTATACGTACGCCGGATTTATATTAAAATCTAGCCGGCATTCAATTCATTGCTGATGGAGCGACGCAAATTTTTTATCAAAACTGGTCTGGCCGCCCTGGCTGCCACCCTGCCCTTACCGGAAGCCATGGCCCAAACGCCTGCACATCGGCATAAGCCAAACCGTCTGCACGCAGGCGCAACCGTTGGCCTGATCGCGCCCGGCAGCCCGATTGCGGCGGCGCGATATGCAAAAATGCTGGAGAGCATGACGATGTTGGGTTTTCGGGTGAAAGAAGGCGCAAATACCCATGCCAGTCACGGTTTTCTGGCCGGCACGGATGAGGAGCGCCTGGCCGACCTGCACGCGGCTTTTGCCGATCCGGAAATAGAGGCGGTCTGGTGTATTCGCGGCGGCTATGGCTGTATGCGCCTGCTGCCGCATATTAACTACGAACTGATTCGGAATAACCCCAAACCCTTTATCGGGTATAGCGACATTACGGCCCTGCATCTGGCCATCCAGGAGAAAACCGGGCTGGTTTGTTTCCATGGACCGGTTGCAGCTTCCGAATTCCCGGAACTTACCTGGCAGTACTTTCGTAAGGTGGTGATGGAACCGCAAACCGGACTTTCCATGGCCATTCCGGCGGCGGAAGAAGTGCTGCCGGGCGAAGAGTTCCGGCCTTTCGTGATCAATGCCGGGCAGGCGCAGGGAACCCTGACGGGCGGCAATTTATCGCTTTTGTCGGCGCTGGGCGGCACGCCTTATCTGCCCTCGTTCAAACATAAAATCGTGTTTATCGAAGACATCGGCGAACAGCCTTACCGCCTGGATCGGATGTTGTACCAGCTGGCCCAGGCCACGGACCTGTCGCAGGCGGCTGGCATCGCCCTGGGTGTATTTACCGACTGTAATCCGAAGGGCGACACGCCATCGCTTTCCCTGGTGGAAACCCTGACCGAGTTTTTCTCCCAATGGAAAATGCCGGTCCTGTATGGTCTGCCTTTTGGGCACGTGTCCGTTCAGGCGACCCTGCCTTATGGCATAGAGGCGGAGTTGAATACATCTACCGGTCGGCTTACCTTGCTGGAAACCGCAGTGGAATAGTCGTTTTTACCAGTTTTGGCCCGGGTAAGTCCGTTGTAAGTTTTGCATTTCAGCCAGCAGAAATCCCAGGTGTTCCGTATGCTGTCCGGTTTTACCACCGCTTTGCATCCAGGTCTGGGTTGGTTTTTGCAAAGTCGCTTCAGCCAGGATATCGGCGACTTTGGCCTCCCATAAAGGTTTTATTTTAAGTAAATCAGCGCCAATACCCGCTTCCGCCATCGCCTGATCCGTGGCGCTCGGCGTAGTCAACTCCCCGGTATACATCCACAGATCATTCACGGCGGCCTGCATTTTTTGATGGCTGGTCGGCGTTCCGTCGCCCAGGCGAACCATCCATTCGGAAGAAAAACGCAGGTGATAGGTACATTCTTTCAGCGCTTTTTCCGCAATGGCGGCTAATTGCAGGTCGGTGCTGGCCAACAGAGCCTGGTAGTGGTGGTAGTGATAAACGTCGAAAAAGAACTGGCGGACGATGGTATAGGCCCAGTCCTGGTTGGGGTACTCGACGAGTTGCACGTTGCGAAACTGCCGGGGCGTCCGAAAATAAGCCAGGTCATCCTCGGAGCGGCCAAGGCCCTCTATTTCACCGGCATGGGTCAGCAACATACGGGCCTGGCCCAGCAGATCGAGGGCGATATTAGCCAGGGCAATATCCTGTTCCAGAATAGGGGCATGACCGCACCATTCACTAAGGCGATGGGAGAGGATGAGGGTATCGTCGGCCAGGCGTAATAAATAGTCAAAATGGACTTGCGGAAGTGGTGGTGGCTGCTGCATAGGGCGGTAATTCAACGGAGAGGCGAGGGATTCAGGCGTATGGGCGTTTTACATGTGCCGTAGTTCGTCGGGCAGTTCGTAAAAGGTCGGGTGGCGATAGACCTTATCATTAGCGGGATCAAAAAAAGCCTGCGGATCCTCGGTCGTTGCGTGAATATGACTCGATTCGACGACCCAAATGCTGATGCCTTCATTGCGGCGGGTATAGACGTCGCGGGCATTTTCGAGCGCCATTTGCGCATCGGCGGCATGCAGGCTGCCCACGTGTTTGTGGCTAAGCCCCTGTTTGGAGCGAATAAATACTTCCCAAAGTGGCCAGTCCTTCATGTTATAGTTGGCAGGTTGAACGATGATTGGTAAACAATGTTTTTGAAAAAGCGGCGTCGTACAAGAAGCGCCGTAAAGGTACAAACCGTTACCAAAAAAATGGTCCTTCGGGACAGCAAGGATAAACGCCGGCGCATATTGAGTAAGCGGTTCCGGAAAATCGTAGTTTTGCCTACTTTTTGCTGACTTAATTTTTGATCTATACACACATAAATTGCTGATAATGAGATTGAAATTCACTTTTGCACTGCTTTTGGCATGCTCGGCTGTACAGGTACAGGCCCAGCTGCACTACGGCTTCAAGACGGGCCTCAACTTCGCCCGTTTCGATGGACCTTCCGAAACGGATAATGCCGGAAAATCGCTGGAGACCTGGAAAAACGTGACCGGTTTCCACATTGGCGCCGCCTTTTCCTACCATTTCACGGATAATTTCGGTCTGCGCGGCGAATTACTCTACTCCAAGCGCGGTGCTAAATATACCTACGAAGGACAGTCTTATTCGCTGTTCAACCTGCCAAATGGCAATACGGTGAACGGTAATTCACGCTATCTGATCAGCATTAATAACTCTTATGTTGATCTGCCGCTCATGGCCTACGGTCGTTTTGGGGACTTTGAAATATCGGGTGGCGGTTATGTCGGTTTGCTGTTGGCATCGGTTGCTGACGGGTCATTGAGTTACAGCGACGTCGCGAACGAAAATCTACAGTTTAATTTGCGCTACAACTACCGCAAAGACGAAGCGGGTGGCAGTGAATCCGCGCCCGAAACCGTGCTGGCCAACCTGGAGGGCCGCAAGGTCGAACTGCCCAAAACCCTCGGCGCTTACTATGAATACCCGGAAGACCGGGGCCAATTGTACAAATCGGTCGATTACGGTTTGGTCGGTGGACTGTCTTATTATTTTACCAGCTCGTTGTACCTGGGCGCCCGTTTACAGTATGGTCTGGCTGATATAACCAAAAACAGCGCCGACCTGCAGCATGCGACGACCGACAATGGCAACTTGCTGTACCGGAATGATAAGGACCGCAATTTTACGTTACAGGTATCGGTTGGTTTTGGTTTTTAAAAATACAGGTGGAAAGCGCCAATAGAAGTCAGCATAAATGGCCCGGATTGGCTAATCCTTGTTTGGCAGCCGGTAGATCTATTCTATACGTTACTTTCGCGGCCACGCTTTCCGAAGTTGACGGCACAAATTTTTAAAGACTTTTTCCAAATTCGATCATTACTGATGACACATTCCACAAAATTTTTCCGTCTCTTACTATGCATGACGCTGTTGTTAAGTTTATGGACGGCATGTAAGAAGAACGACTTCCAGGATATTGATCTCGCTGACCACAGCTCGGAATTTGCCTTCCCACTGTTTACCACGGATTTCCTCCTGAAGGACCTGCTGTTTCAGGTCCTCAACGATTCACTGTCGAATGATACGCTGTCCGTCAACCCGGACGGTACCCTGACCTTGTTTTATACCGGCAATGTTGCCGAAAAAAAGGCCACCGAAATCTTCAGTTTTTTTGCGGATAAGTTCGTGCCCCTGTTTGACAGCCTGGAAAGTTATGCCCTCGATATTCCAAACGGGGTAGTCATTAAGCAGGCTAAAATGAAGGCCGGCATGCTGACTTTTGTGGTCAACAACACCTTTACCCAACCGCTTACCGGCTATTTTGAGATCAGCGAAATGACCAAAAACGGGCAGGTTTTTCAGCAATCCTTCATGGCGCCTGCCGGTCAGGTCACCACGCTCGGTCCGGTCGACATTACCGGATACGAGCTGAACGCGGGTAGTAATAACCTGACTTTCAAGTACTTCGCTTACCTGCCCGATGGAACGCGGGTCAATATTCCATCCGCCGGCATTTTCCCGGGTGTGGTTATTCCATTTTCCGGCCTGGAATTCAGTTATTTCGAGGGTTACTTTGGGTATTCCGTGTATCCACTCACCCGCGACACCATTGAAATCGATATAAACCAGAACAACCTGGAGGGGGATGTGAAGATCAAGAACCCGAAAATCACCATGCGTATTTACAACTCCTGGGGCTTCCCGACGCGCGGTGTGGTTAATTACCTGAGTTTCATCGGCCAAAACGGCGAAGAATATAAACTCGAAACCAACGGCGTCTTCCTGAACGATAGCTTCATTGATTTCCCTTATCCGGCGCTTAACGAAGTGGGGCAAACGAAGTACGTGGACATTACCCTGGATGAAAGCAACTCGAATATTGCCGAAATCTTCAATTCACAGCCGACCAGACTGGTCTACGACCTGGGAGGCATATCGAATGCCGGCCAGAACCCGAACGTTATTGGCTTTTTGACCGATGAAAGTAAGATCAGCCTGCAAATACGGGTAGAACTGGACTTGGAAGGCTCCGTCAAAAATTATGCTTCCGAACAAACGCTGGATCTCAATTTCGGCGACTATAGCGATCTGGATACCTCGAAAATTAAGGATGCGGAATTTAAACTGGTGACCGAAAACGGCGCCCCCATCACCGCCAATCTGCAATTATACTTCCTCGACGAAAATACCACCCGCATAGACTCGCTGTTCAGCAACGGACCCCAGGCCCTCCTGCGTACGGCGCCCATCGATGCTGACGGCAAAGCCACCGGCACCACCCGCACCGAATATTTCATCCCGATGAGCGCAACCCGTTTTGATCGGATCCGGCAGGCCAAAAAAGCGTTCCTGCAAACCTCGTTCACCACCGCCGAAAATGGCACAGTGCCGGTGAAACTTATTGCGGATAATAAGGCGACGATTAAAATGGGGCTGAAAGTGCGTACCAAGTAACACAGCAGTACTAAGTCACCGGACCACCCTGTAAAACCATCATTCAAAACAATTAGCCAGTATCATAACTATGCGATTGAACCACCTAACCGGATTTATTTGCCTGCTTTTTGCCGTTCAAGTCTCGGCACAGCAGGAATTGATGCTCCAAACGCTACCGGATGTCTGGCATAGCACCTCCATCAACCCGGCTTTTTTCCCAAAAGACAAACGGATCGCCATCGGCCTGCCGGGTTATGCGCTGGATGCGTCGCATTCGGGCGACATTACCTATAACGACCTGCTGCGTAAAAACGGCGACCGTACGGTGATAGACTTTGGTAACGTGATCGACAAGCTGGACCCGGAAAACACCCTGTATTTCGATCAGCGCATCGAGACGGTTTCCTTCGGGATCCGACTGCCGCGCAACTGGTCCGTGCAGGCCGGACATGCGAACCGCCTCACCGGCCTTGCCATTTACCCCAAAAGTCTGCCGGAATTGCTCTGGAACGGTAATGGCCCTTACATTGGTGAAAAAGTGGACTTCGGTTTTCAGGCCAGGGCCTTCGACTGGAATGAATGGAGCGTAGGTTTGACTAAACACTTCAATAAAGTGTCAGTGGGCGCCCGGTTGAAATACCTCACCGGCGTAAGTTCGCTGATAACGGATGAGAACCACCACGCGGCTACGGTTTACACCAATCCCGATATTTATCAGCTGGAAATTGCTACCGACTACGGCTTCCATTCCTCCTCGCTTATTTCGGCGATCGATACGTCCGGCCGCGGCTTTAAGGTCGATATTGCCGACCTGAAAGGCAAAGCGTTCAGTAGTAATACGGGCATTTCGGTGGACCTGGGGGTGCAGATTCAGGTCAATGAAAAACTTGCCCTGAGCGCCAGCGTGCTCGACTGGGGAGGCAAGATTAAATGGAAAGAGGACGCCAACTACTTTCGCAGCAACGGGGAGTTCGTTTATTCGGGCGTGACTTTCCCCGGCGCCGATATTATTAACGGTAGCGACAGCCTGAGTTTCGATCAGAAACTGGATACCCTGAACGATATTTTTGCTTTTAAGAAAACGGGCGAGGAGTTCACCACCAAACTGCCGGAACGTATTTACCTCGGCGCGACTTTTCAAATTAACGAAAAATGGGGTGTGGGGGTCAGCGGTTTCGCCCAGAACAGCTACAATCGCCGGGTCGGTGGCCTGGGTGCGAGTGTCCGCTGGCTGCCGGTACGCTGGCTTTCGCTCGGCGCGATGTACAGCATCAACCGGCGCTCGGCAGCGAATCTTGGCTTCCACCTGCTGGTCAAACCGGGTCCGGTCCAGTTCTACTTTATGTCGGATAACCTGGCGAATGCTTTTTCGCTGAAAAGCAAACCAGCCGTGAATTTCCGCACCGGACTTTCGCTGGTGTTTTAAAAGTCCTTGTTCATACGAGTTCAGGCAGAGTAGCCGCGAAAGAGCCATGCGCACTTTCGCGGCTTTTTTTATCATTTTTGGCTCTGTAGACGATTCGAATCGTTCCGTACACGGTTCGAATCGTTTTGAAATCGATTCGGGTCGTGATCAGCACGATGCACATCGTTTTCAACAGGGGCAAACCACTTCCGAGGAATAAGTATTCATTCAGTAGAAACCTACGTGGACTTTACTCCACAGTGTTGGCCTGCAAAAACTGTTTTTCATACAGTTCCCGGTATTTGCCGTCGGCTATTTCCAGCAGCGCTTCATGCGGACCGAATTCCTGCACCTCGCCCTTTTCCAGCACCAGAATATTGGTGGCGTGCCGGATCGTGCTCAGGCGGTGGGCGATAATAATACTCGTGCGGCGGTCGATCAGGCGTTCGATGGCGAATTGGATAATGCCCTCCGATTCCGGATCGATCGAAGAGGTGGCCTCATCCAGGATCAGGATCTCGGGTTGGAACACCAGGGCGCGAACGAAGGAAATAAGCTGGCGCTGACCCATGGAGAGGGTAGCGCCGCGTTCCATCACCTGGTAGTGATAACCGCCGGGCAGGCGCATAATGAATTCGTGGGCGCCGATCATTTTTGCCGCCTCGATAGCCTGCTCTTCGGTGATGTTGCTGTCGCGCAGGGTAATGTTTTCCAGCACGGTGCCGGAAAAAAGGAACACGTCCTGTAACACGACGGCAATGTGCCGGCGGATGGTATACACATCGTATTCGCGCAGATCGTGCCCGTCCACCCGTATTTGCCCGCCCTGTATTTCATAAAAACGATTGAGCAGACTGATGATGGTCGTTTTGCCGCTGCCGGTGCTGCCGACAATGGCCAGCGATTCTCCCGGTTGGATTTGGAAAGACACGCCCTTCAGCACGGGGTCGGTTTCCATGTTGCCGCTGTAAGAAAATTCCACTTTGTCAAATTCAACGGCGCCGCGCAGGCTGTCGGGGGTCAGCGAGCCGTTGTTCTGCACGCGTTCGGTATTTTCCAGTAGTTTAAACACCCGTTCGGCGGCGATCAAACCCATTTGCAGGGTGTTAAATTTATCGGCCAGCATGCGGATCGGGCGATATAACATGGTGATATACAGCGGGAAAGCAACCATGGTGCCGAGCGTCACTTCCGTGCTGAGTACCTTGCCCGCGCCGTACCAGACCAGCAGGCCCAGCGAAAGGGCGGAAATAATATCCACCACCGGAAAAAAGATGGCATAGGCCGTAATGGCCTTCAGGTTGGCGTCGGTATACGCGTGGTTGATCTGGCGGAATTTAGCGGCTTCCTGGCCCTCCGCGTTGAAGATCTGCACGATACGCATGCCGCTGATCCGTTCCTGCAAAAATGAGTTCATGGCCGAAATCTGGTTGCGCACCTTTTCATAACTCACCCGCACACTTTCCTTGAACTGATAACTGCCCCAGACCAGCAGCGGGAACACCGAAAGCACCACCAGCGTGAGTTTCCAGGACGTAAAAAACATAATGCCTACCACCCAGGCAATGGTCATCAGGTCGGAGATGATGGTGACGCTGCCTTCGGAAAAAATGGTGTTGATCGCTTCAATATCGTTGATCGTACGGGTCGTGCTTTGCCCGATCGGCGTCCGGTCGAAATAACTGAGGTTGAGGCCCGTCACATGGCGAAAGACCCGCACCCGCAGATCGCGGATGGTGGCCTGCCCCAGCCAGTCGGCGTAATACAGGAAGAAATAACGCAGCACCGTCTCGAGCACCAGGATTCCGAAAATAGCAAAAGCCAGCATCGTCATCCCTTCTACGTTGCCGTTCAGTACATAGTCGTCGACCATGGTCTGCAGCATTTTCGGCCGGAAAGTAGAGAGCGGCGCCAGGCAAAATACCGACAGGAACGTGGTGAAAATGAACACGTTACGGTAGGGTTTTACCAGAGCCATGACGCGGCGGAACAGGGAAAAATCGAACTTTTTTTGTTTGGTATCGGACATATAAGGAAGGCAACAGGCTTATGCAAAAACAATATTTTCCACCGGATTATACTAAACGCTACCTGAAAAGCAGCAGCCGTTGACAAAAAGCAAACCCTTGCGCAAAACCGGAAAACGTCCGCAAAGTTCGGCATTACAAAGCGTTTTTACTGATAAAAACAGAATCTGCGTCGGGTAGAAACGGCACTTGGAAACGATTTAGTCGGTCAAAAATGTAAAATGGTCGGAACATAAATCAAATAGTATTGCATGAACATGTAGTTTCG
This sequence comes from Saprospirales bacterium, assembly GCA_031425035.1. Lineage (GTDB taxonomy): Bacteria > Bacteroidota > Bacteroidia > Chitinophagales > Saprospiraceae > M3007. The sequence goes on from JANPIN010000020.1 coordinate 18,802, forward strand.
GATCGAAAAACTTACTTTCATCAAAACTCATAATTTTATGGACACACTTGATTCTACTACAGTTCCCCAAAAAACATTAGCCAGCCGGGCAGTTATGGCCGGTTTGCTATCTGCCGGTGTTACCAGTCTGCTGGGACTCCTTGTGTACGTCACCGGGATGAATGAGACCCTGATGACCAACAAGCCTCTAAGCTGGCTAAATAATCTGCTTACCCTGGGCATCATGTTTTACTTTGTGAATGCGGCCGTACGCATGTTCCGTGACCAGGATAACAGCGGATACGTGAGCGTAGGCCAGGGAATTGGTTTAGGCACCCTGGCCGGTTTAGTAGCCGGCATTGTCAGTGCCGTCTGGTCGTACATTTTCATGACGTTTATCGCGCCGGATATGATCGAGACCATCAAGCAGGTCAGTATGCAACAGATGCAGGAAAGTGGCCAGTCGGAAGAACAGATCGATCAGGCTATGGAAATGGCGGGGATGTTTTTTTCGCCCGCATTCGTTGCGGCGATGATCGTGTTTTTCCTTTTATTTATAGGGTTTATCGCTGGTCTGATCAGCGGCTTCATGCAAAAACGCGAGCGGCCTTACGCCTGATACTTGACCTTTTTCGGATGATAATTGACAACGTCCTGCCATTCCCGGCAGGACGTTGCTATTTTTGCGGCTTCCGAATGGATTTTCTATGAAAAATATAAGTGTTCGTTACGGGCTGCTCGGTGGAGTCGCCGTGATTTTTTACTTCGCACTGCTGTATTTCCTGCGACCGGAATTGTTTCTGCATGCCGGGCTGCAATGGGCTGCGCTGCTGATTTATCTGCTGTTCATGTATCAGGCCACCCGGGAAGACGTAGCGCTCCACGGCGATCAGCGCGACTTTCGAACTATTGTCCGCACGCCGTTCATCGTGTTCATGCTGATTAACATCGCCTATTGGATATTTTACTACGCACTACACCTCGCCGATCCTGGCCTCCTGCAAATGGAGCTCGCGATCAAATTATCGATGATGAAGGAACAACTGTCGGCCGGCTTAGGAGATCCGCAGCAGGCGAATCAACTGCGGGAAGAAATACTGGCGCTGGAAAGGCAAACCAACCAGACGCAGCTACAGCCCCTGGGGCCAATTCTGCAACGCCTGGCCATCGGTTCCCTGGGCGGGTTCCTGCTGGCCGCAGGCGTAGCCGCACTGGTTCGTTCGCGCCATCAGGAAAGCTAGCCGTATGTTTCCTTTCTCCACACGTTCGTAGCGCTTAGCAGAATGACTTCCAGAAATCGCCGGCTGGCAAAGGCCCAAAAATGGTTGCGTTTATTAAATTTTTCCCGTGCCCTGCGCTGGGCCATTTACCTGTCCGCCGCCTGGTGGCTGTACGATAACTGGCACCGCGACCTGCCCGTAGAGCAGTTGAATCAGCAGTATAGTTTCCCGGATGCCCACTACGTGGAAGTCGATGATATGCAGGTGCATTACCGCATCAGCGGCCAGGGAGAGCCAATTTTACTGTTGCACGATGCGAATAGTTCTTTGCATACCTGGGCCGTGTGGACGGCCATGTTCGCCTCGAAATACCAGGTGATCAGCGTGGATTTGCCCGGTTTTGGGCTCACCGGTCCACACCCCCGCGGCAGTTACAGCGCTTTTATGTACGCTAACTTTTTAGAACAATTTGTCAAACAGTTGAACCTGACCACCTTTAATTTGGTTGGTAACGGTCTGGGCGCCCAGGTAGCCTGGTTTTATGCCGCCGAATATCCCGACCGGCTGCATAAACTGGTCCTGCTCGATGCACCCGGTTTTGAACCCAAAAGTTCCGGAACCATCAATTACCTGTCGCGAACGCCGGTGTTGAACCGAACTGTCTGGAAAGTTACGCCCAAGTCATTTATCCGCCTTATGCTACAGGATATTTATGCCGATGATGCCCTGGTGACCGATTCCCTGGTTCAGCGGAGTTTTGACCTGCTATTACGACCTGGTAACCGCAAGGCCTTTACTGACCGCGCAGCCGTGAGCGATAACCGCCCGCCAGTAGATATTATTGAAAAAATAAAGGCGCCGACGCTGATCCTGTGGGGCGCTGAAGACACCCGCATTTCTCCGGAATACGCCTATGAATTTCACCGGCGCATCCATGGCGCATTCCTGCGTATTTATCAAAATACCGGACACTGGCCCCAGGAAGAAAATCCGGTGCAAACCGCACAGGATGTCCAGGCCTTTCTGGAAGGAAAATTTTGACCTACTCACCCACCCATTCGTAAACACCATTCATGGCTAAGCGCCTCCTACCCGTCGGCATCGACGACCTGGCTTTTTATACGCCCAAAATTTACCTGGATATTCGCACGCTGGCCGAAGCCCGTAATATTCCCTACGAAAAACTCGCCCATGGTCTCGGCCTGCATAAAATGGCCCTGCCCGATGTGCACGAGGACGCGGCGACCATGGCCGCAGAAGCCATTGCCGAACTGATTACCCGCAACAAGCTGGACCCACGCACCATAGGCCGTATTTATATGGGGACCGAAAGTGCGCTGGACGGAGCAAAACCGACCGCTACCTACGCCGTGGGTATGTTGCAGGAGCATTTTTCCGAAGACTATGGCGCCGATTGTTTCCGACGCTGTGACGTACTGGACATGACATTTGCCTGCATCGGGGCCGTGGATGCGCTCCAAAGCACCCTCGACTGGGTAGCGGCTGATCCGGCCAGAATCGGCATTGTGGTTGCCAGTGATGTAGCCAAGTATGAACTGCATTCCACCGGTGAGTACACCCAGGGAGCCGGTGCCGTGGCGATGCTGGTACGCTGGCAGCCGCGACTGCTCGTGCTGGACCGTTTAACGGGCATATCCACCGAGAGTGCGCATGATTTTTACAAACCCCGCCGCGAACGGTTTACGGAGACGCCCATATTTGACGGACAGTACTCCAACCAATGTTATCAGGATCGGATGCAGGAGGCGCTGGCCGATTTTACCCGCCAGGCCCTGGCGGCTGGTTTATTCCGGACAGGGCAATTTCCCGCCTGGCGCAAACGCTGGGCCCGCATGGCTTTTCACCTGCCCTATGCTTTCCATGCCCGACGGATCTATGTTGCAGCATTCCTCCAGGAAATTATGGCCGATAAGGTGTCCGAAAAAGAACCGTTGGCCAAAGATCTGTGGGCATTGGCCCTTGCCAGGCAAATGGAGGAAGCCACGTATGAAAAAGTCTACGCCGATACGTTGAAAAAAGTCAGCCAGTCAGCACTTTATCAACGGTTTGTACAGGAAAAACTCGAGTCTGCACAACGCGCCAGCCAGGAAGTCGGTAACGTATACACGGCGTCCATTTTCCTCGCCCTGATGAGTAGCCTGGAAACAGGCGCGCAGGACGGGACTTTACAGGCCGGAGAGCGCGTGGGTTTCGTTGCGTATGGCAGTGGGTCCAAAGCCAAAATATTTGAAGGCACCCTGCAACCGGGCTGGGAACAGGTCGGAGCGCAATTCGGTGTTTTTGACAAGCTGCAGGACCGGCAGGCGGTGAATTATGAACAATATGAAGCTTTACATTCCGGTATTCAAAAGGGATCCATCTGTCCGGTGCCGGGCCGCTGGGGTCTGCAAAGCATTGGAACGGAAGGCGTTACGCTGGGTGCCCGTTACTATGAAAAATTAAAAAGGGAACCGGTCATTTCGGGTTAACGTAGAGCAAACTGGGGGCATTAAGGGAGTGACATAAGTGGGGCGAGTGGGTTCAAAGGCTAATATCATCCTTTTGGCCTGATATTTTACCCGTTTAGTCAGATAATTCGGACAGCTCATAGGAGCGGGCGAACCATTCCCCTAATTTTGGTGTATTGATATAAACATGCACGAAACAATACTACGATGAAAAAGACTTACCTGTTCTTACTCCTTATTGCCCTTTGTAGCCTGCAGGCCTATGCTACGGTATATACGGTAACCGTACAGAATTTCCAATTTAGCCCGGCAACGATAAATAATGTCCAGATAGGCGATACGATCAAGTGGACCTGGGTCAACGGATCTCATACGACCACTTCTACTTCCATACCTGCCGGCGCCACCACCTGGGACCACGCCATGACCCAGAGTTCGACCACCTTCCTGTACAAAGTGACCAAGGCAGGCGTCTATAATTATGTCTGTACCCCGCATGCACCCGGTATGGCTGGTAGTTTTACTGTTTCTGCTGTTTCTGCCGTGCCCGCCATAGAAGATGAAGAAACTACTTTTTCTCTGCGCGGCAATGTGGTGACCGATGAATTCAAAATTGATTTCATCCTGGCTAATTCGACCCAGGTGAGCGTACGACTGTATAACCTGATCGGTAGAATGGTGCGTAACTATGGCAACGTCCGGCAGGGGAGTGGTAGCTTTCAGCAGACTTACCCGGCTGGCGACCTGCCCAAGGGCCTGTATTTGCTGGCGATCGAAGTTGGCAATCAAAGAACTACCCGCCGGGTGATCATCGAATAACGACTGCTGCATCTACTCACAGACGTCATACTATATATAGGAATGCCCGGCGATCAGAATCTCCGGGCATTCTTGGTATTATAATTGCAAGTACTTTGAAGTACCAACCATGATCCGATAATGCATAATCAAAAATCTACTTCTTCACGTGCCCTGGCTTTTTGGCTGGGTCTTACTTTACACCTGGCTTTAGGCGCTACCTTATATCATCAGGTAACTGCGCAGCCGAACACAGCGGCAAAACATCAGGAGAGCAACCTGCCAACCAATGTGCCGCTCGCAAAACCCTGATTTGTCGTTCCACAACCCGTTAATTCCCATTTAAAGGGTCTTTCAGCCTTTTCAAATAAAAGTCTCCCGACTCCAGCTGCAAAACACTGGAGCCGGGATTTTATTTACCGCTGCCCATTATTATTTCTGATCCCGGGAGCAAGCCCGGCTACGTTAGAAAAGGGTCGTTTTTAACCTCCAATTCCCCTAATCCGCCCATTTATGCCCTGTATTCAACTTGTGTATGCCTTCTACAGGCTGAGGCAAATCGATTACAGTTCCCGGCTTTTGAAAAAACTTTAAAAAAACTTTTCAGCATGCTTGGTATTTGGGAACACGCGGAGTTACCTTTGCGCTCGCTTTTAAAGCATGTGATCAAAATGAAATTTGGTTTTCAGGTTTTAAGAGAAATGAAATTGAAATTTTAAATCCTTTCAGGGTAATGAATCAGAAAATTCGCATCAAACTTCGGTCTTACGACTACAACTTAGTGGACAAGTCCACTGAGAAAATCGTAAAGACTGTGCGTGCGAGTGGAGCCGTTGTGACTGGCCCGATTCCGCTGCCGACCGAGAAAGAAATATTTACCGTGCTGCGCTCGCCGCACGTGAATAAAAAAGCTCGAGAGCAGTTCCAGTTACGCACCCACAAGCGCTTGATTGAAATTTATACGCCAACGCAAAAAACGGTGGACGCTCTCTCCAAGTTGGAACTCCCGAGCGGGGTTGACATTCAGGTCAAGCTCACCTAATTCGCACTCATTAAATTCAAGTCTGCGGTTTCCGGCAGCATTCAAAGTGTCCCGATCATTCGGATAACTGATGCCACCGAAAGCGGTTCCGGTCAACGGAAGGTTCGCCTCTTCGTATGTCCGTACCCCGCGAAACCGACGGACGTTGGTATTCAACCAATCGTTCAATCATAAAATCTAAGACACGTGAACGGTCTGATTGGCAAGAAAATAGGTATGACCAGCATTTACGACAACAACGGTAAGAACGTTGCTTGTACGATCATTGAAGCTGGTCC
>JANPIN010000021.1:0-19755 GCA_031425035.1 Saprospirales bacterium
TCCGAGATGAGGCCATCTCATAAGTCTGGTTTAGAGGGGTTTAGAAAGTTTAGAGGGGTTTAGAGTCCGAGTACATAGCATTGATTATCAATGATGTGCCTTTTTTTCTAAACCTCTCTAAACCACCTAAACCCCTCTAAATTGTACTTGTGAGACAGCCACTTCGCAGCCCGATTAGATGGTAAAGGTTTAAAGTTTTAGCACTCACTGCGAAGAGATTTCACTCCGCTAAAAAATTGGGATGACACCTCTTTGCGGTAGGGTCATGCTTGTCGGTGATAACATAAAAAACATGAGCCACCCCGAATTTTATGCAGTATATTTAGAACAATGGCAACGCGGATAAACGGATTTGGCGGATTTCCACGGATTTTAAAATCCGTGGAAATCCGTTTTATCCGCTAAATCCGCGTTGCCATCGTTCTGCGTGTGCGTGTTCTCCGGAGATCTGCGCCAATTTCAATTAGCGCCCAGATTTGTAGAGTAAATTATCTAAAATCCGACCCATGTTTTTTATAATTTAATTCTAAAAACCATCCTTACTGCTTCACATCCAGCGGCAGTTTGTAGGGCCGGTTAGCGGCATCCCAAGCGGTGTAAAACGCCAGTTTTGTCCGTTTGGTCATGGCCTCGAAGTTGATCTTGTCGGCGGTATCGGTCGGCTTATGGTAGTCGGCATGCGTACCATTGAAGTAGAAAATGGCCGGTATACCTTTTTGCGCGAAGTTGTAGTGGTCACTGCGCTCATAAAAGTGGTTCGGATCACTTTTGGCATTGTACTTATAGTCCAGGTCCAGCTTGGTGTATTTGCTGTTGGCCCGCTCGTTTATAAAATGCAGTTCGTTGCTCATGCGGTCGGAACCAATCACGTAGATGTAGTCCGGATTTTTAAGGTGGGCATCATCGACGCGCCCGATCATATCGATATTGATATCGACAATGGTTTTATCCAGGGGGAAAATCGGGAACTCGGTATAAAACTGGGAACCCAGCAGGCCTTTTTCTTCGCCGCTGACCAGCATACAGACCACGCTGCGTTTTGGGCCGACGCCTTTCTTTTTTGCTGCAGTAAAAGAGCGGGCGATTGCAATGACCGCTGAAGTGCCCGATGCATTATCGTCGGCGCCGTGGTAAATAACCGTGCTGTCGGCAATGCCCAGGTGGTCGTAGTGCGCGGTAACCAGCACAAATTCTTTCCGCAGTATAGAATCGGAACCTTCAATATAGGCCATCACGTTAGATCCTTCCAGGCGTTTGACTTCCTTATCCAGCCGGACTTCGATTTTCGTTTTTACTTTGACCGACTTAAAACCATCTCCGCTGCGCAGATCGGCCATAGCGTCTTCCGCTTTAGCCGCTTTAGCGCCTAAAATAGCGGTCGCAACGGCGGGGGAAATAAACAGGCTGTTGATATACTGGCCGGCCCTTTTATCGGGGCCACTCGAAACCGGCGTCCAACCATAGGTAGACGTTTGTTTCTTATTCGCTTTCAGATTCTCCTCAAAGCGCGTATCGATGATGAAAACCATCGTGGCCCCTTTTTGCTTGGCCAACAGCACCTTGCGTTTCCAGTCGAGCGACCAGCTGGATCGAAAATCCGTGCCGGTCAGCAGAGAATGGTTGGCATTGTCCATGGGTTCGCCATCATAAAAAATGACGGCTTTACCCTCTACGTCGGCCTTGGCGTAGTCATTATATTTACCATCTTCGATGCCGTAACCCACGAAAACTACTTCTTTCAGTTCCGTCAATGGGGCATCCGTGATGTAGTTGGGGAAGGCGTAGAAGTCCGTGCGGTTCTTAAATTCCTGGGTACCTACTTTCAGGCCAATATCTTTCCAGGAGTTATTTTGCAGATAAATATTCTGAAAGTAAGAGTTGCGGTCGCCGGCGGGGGGCAGGCCCAGCGCTTTGAACTGGGCAGCAATGAAATCGGCGGCTTTACGCTGGCCGGGTTCGCCGGTTTCGCGGCCCTGCATGGAGTCGGAAGCCAGTGTGAACAGCAGTTGCTGCAGGTCACTGGCCTTGATCATTTCACCGAAAGGCACCGGGTCAGGCACTTCGTACTTCATAGGCGCCGGCTTGGCAGGCGGCGGAGTGATCGTATCCGGCTGGGCCAGCAGCAAGGAAGCCGGCAGCAGCAGGAACAGTAGAAAACGTAGTTTCATTATTATTGAATAAATGAGTGATTAGAAGCGATGGGCGGAGCAAATTCCTACAACGTTTGAAAAACGAAAAAGCTTACCTGCCCGCCCACTTTCGGGCGCAAATATCCTGATTCCGACGGCGAAATCACGCCTTTATTTGTTTTTTATACGTTAACCGTCAGGTTGTTTTAGTTGTTGGCAACCCTTTTATCAATGCGGCATAATACGCATCACCTATGCCCAGGCTTTTGGTTTTCGCGGGGCTGGTACGGACTTCCAGCGAACGTTCTTCCCGGCTGACGCGCTGAATCCGGCTTAGATTGACCACATTACTTTTGCTAATCCGCTGAAACTGGCCGGCTGGTAACATGTCCAGGAACTTACTGAGCGTGACATCCAGCCGGTGCGTATCCAGGTCGGTCACCACGAACACTTCGCCGCCTCCAGCCGCTTCGAGGTAGCATATTCTGTCGAAATCAAGGCGTAACAGTTCCCCCCGGGAATTCACAAAAATAGATCCCGGTTCGGATATTGCCGTCCTGGGTGTTGTAGCAGCCAGTAATGCATCGATGGATTTACGTAGCTTTTCCTGCCAGTTTTCCAAAAAAGGTTTGAGCAAATACTGCACGACATAGCGGCTATAATCGTTCATCGCGGTCCATACATACTCCGGATAACCGGTGGTCATCACCATGAAGGGGAGCGGTATACCGTTCTGACGCAGTCTTTCGAGTAGTTGAAATGCATCGCCGCCAATGAGTTGAATATCCACAAAAGCGGCCTCCGGGCGGGTCTGTACAATGAGGCGGTAGGCATCATCTACCGTCATGGCCGAACCCAGAATTTCCAGTTCGGGATAGAGCGCCAGTTTCTTCAATAGCCATTCGCGGTTGTCATCTTCATCTTCCAGGACGACGGTGCGCAGGCGGTGGGTGAGGTCACTGATCATTGTGTTTCAATTTGGTTGTGTAAAAAAATGAAATCAAAGATCGTACTGATAAATCTTGGGAATGCGAATAATTACCCGCGTACCATAGGTTTTGCCTTCCGGCGTCTTAAAAATGGCATCCTCATACTGTTGTACAATGGGCAGTCGGTTTTGCCGGTTATAAATGGTCGCCAGTTCCTTGAGCATGCGCGTACCATTCTGGGTGCCGCGCGAACCTATTTGTGCGGCAGCTACCCGCCCGACACCATCGTCGGTGACCGTAATGATCACATAGTCCGTGTCGCTTGCCAGGCTGATCTGCACCCGGCCGGTACCGTCGGTCTTACTACGAATACCATGTTCGACGGCATTTTCCACGTGGATTTGAATAATCATCAACGGTACGTTGATCGCTGCCAGATCCTGTAAATCGCCGGCTGCGGGCAGATCATACTGCAGACGTTCGCGAAAGCGGCATTTCTGAATATAGAGGTAATTTTCAGCCAGTTTAAGTTCGTCCTGCAGCGCATGGAAGGACTTCTTTTGACGGCTGTTATTAAATACCGTCGCGATGTTCTCCGATAGTTTGCCCACCACCCGGACGGCCTCTTCATCTTCATCGACCCGCACTTGCAGCCATTGCAAGGCATTGTTGATGAAGTGCGGATTGAGTTGATTTACAATAGCTTGAACTTGCAGTTTGTCTTTTTCCTTACTCATTAGCGCCATGTCGGTTTTGCTTTTTTCCAATTGGATTTGTTGCCCGGCAATTTTGCGTTCTTTATTCAGGAAAAAGAGGGCAATGGCAATAACCATAACCAGCGCGGCCAACCAAGTCCAGGAGTTTTGCCACCAAACCGGCGCAATGTAAAAACTGACGCGCTCTGGCGCCGACTGCAACCCATATTTATCCGCCATTATTTCAAAAGTGTACCGACCGGGCGCCAGTCGGGGAAACTCCACCCAGGGGTTTTCCGTTAATGCCGACCAGGTACTATCTCCGGTGAACCGGTAACGAAAGCGGATATTATCTAATAACAAGGGGTTGAGTGCACTGTGGAAATAAACGCGAATTCTTTGGGGGCCGCTACCCAGATGAGGCCGTCCGGAAAGATCCCTGAACGTTTCCAGATCGGTTTGTAAACTGTCTATGTGCAGCGACGGCTTGACGGTGTCGCGCCCGACCAGTCGGGGATCGAAACGCAGAGCGCCTTGATCGCCCATCAGCCAGACCTGCTTTTCCCGGGTGATAAAAACGCCGTTTTGCTCCACTACGCCCAGCGGGTTACCATTTTTCTCATTAAAACTGCGGATAATCACCTGTCGCGGCTGGGCATAAAAAGCATCCAGGTCCAGCAGGTAGAAGCCCTGGGCGTTCCCTGCAATCAGGTTATGATCATTATATATTTTCAGGGTCATGATGGCCGTCTCCCCGGTATAATCGACTCCAACCCGTTGCATGGCCTGTGGCAGATCAAAATTTCGGTCCACCCGCGATGGGGATGGTAGAAAATAAAGCCCATTATCCGTACCCAGCCAGAGGTTACCATGGCTATCCATATCCATGCTCATTACGCCGCAGTAGTGCTCATTATCCGCTTTTAACCAGTTGTAAACCGTATCCTGAGCAGGGTCATAACAGGCCAGTCCCTGACTGAGCCGCCCCATCCAGTAGCGTCCCCGCCGATCCTCCAGCGCACAAAGCACATTGTTGAGCAGCAGGCCTTTAGACCGGCCGATCTTGATCCATTCGCTACTATCCCGCCCGCTTTTTCCTTCCGGCAATATCCACAGACCATGCTGCATCATTCCGCGCATCATCCTCCCCTGATGATCGCGCGTTAGAAAAAAGCCGATGGTTCCCGGCGTAAGTAATTCGTAGTGTACACCGTCAAATTTCAACAAGCCATCCTGAGCGCCAGTGGCCGTCTGCATATTTTCCGCGTTAAAAAACATGTTTCCCTGGGTATCGACCAGGCTGCCGTTATCATAATAGCTTTTGAAACGGCTTGTTTTAGGCGGCGGCTGCATGTGCAGTCCGTCGAAACGGGCCAGGCCGAAGCCATAGCTGGAAAACCAAATATCTCCGTTAGCCGCCTGCGCCGCCGACCAGGCCGAAGGCAGCATGCCCGGCACTTCCGTGGAGATAAAAAGATGTTCCGGAAAAATGCGCATTACGCTGGCATTGGTGCTCACCCAGTAGGTGCCGGCGCGATCTTTAAAACAGTGACCAACATCGAAACTCGTGGAAAAAACAACGGTTTGACGAAGTTGCAGGTCCTTTAAATCATAGTCCGCCAGCAGGTATTGCGCTTTACCATTCACATAATCCTGCAACTGCCATATTAATAAAAGCGTATGTGAAACAGGATCTGCATAATAACTATACCCATCAGTTTGTGATGCTGGAAAGTACCCTGGGGGAAGTGGAGGCCGAAAAGGCTTCATCCGCCCGTGCTCTATCCGAAAAAAATGCCTGGGTCCGTAATCTGATAATACAATGGTACCGTTACCGATAAGCAAGGCATTCGTAGTCAACCAGTTTTGAGGCAACGTATAAAGAAGCTTCGGTTGGGGATTTGGGCCATAGGTCGTGAGCAGCAGATCGGTGGTTTTGCTGCTTTTACGCCAGCAGAGCAGTAAATAAAGATTTGGTTCAGGTTGAGAGTTGAGAACAACGTATTCGTACCGCGCCTTCCACGCTTCCGGCAACAGGTTTATGCCGTTTAATTTATAGGTGTTGGAAGTTTGGTCTACATCCAGTATCTGCCCCAGACGATCGTAGTGCATCAAGGTTTGAGAAAAAACATCATTAAAAACCCGGGTGCTATCACTATATGGCCTTTTCTCGAATTTACCCTGATGAAAATGGCTAATGTGGTTGTTTGCATGTACAATGCCTACATCGCCATCCGGAGTTTCAAACAGGTCGGTTACAGCATTATTATCGAGCCCGTTCCGACTATCCCATTTTCGCCAATGCTGACCATCAAAACGACTGATTCCGTTATTGTAACTACCCACCCATAAGTAACCCTGCCGGTCCTGCAGAAAACTCAGGTAATTGCCGTTGGCCATACCATCAGCGGCGGTGTAAGTGACTGTGCCGTTCGACTGCGCGCATATACGCACAGCATAAAACAGGATGGTAAATATGGGCAGGAAAAAACGGCACATCGAGATCTGAAATCAATTGGCAGAAAGATAGGCTGGCAAATGCAATTAAGATCATAACCGCTATAAAAAGCCCCAATCGGGTCACGAAACCAGGCATTGGTCAATTGTAATTGACTGCGATCAAGCATGACCGTTTAAGTGCTGGTCTGCCCGGAAAAATGAACGGCTGAAATTGGTTGTTATAAACGCGGCGGTGATGACAGTATCAGGCCGTTTGGTGGCAGTACCAGGCTCTATCTCCAGATGAAAAGCGAAGTTTGATCCGTATTTAGCCTAATCAGTTTTAGCATAGTAGCTCAGGGGCAATAAGCCCCAAAAACAAATGGAAGCCGGACACTTGATGGTGTCCGGATTTTTTATTTACAGTATTATAGCCGGTTAGCCACCCTCCACAATTTTATTGTTATAAACCTCTCTTTATGCGCTTGCATAAAATTCAAATCGATCGGCCCCTGTACGGCACGCGCTTTTAAGGTTTAAAGAAAGTACCAGACTTAAATCGATCATCATTATTTGTCTGGCATTTACAATGCCGGCTCTTTTTTATTTCTTTGCCCGCATAAGATATTCCTGATTTTTATCGCTCTAAACAGTATGATTTCCGCCGAAACGGGTATGCCTGCTAGTAACAAAAAACTCCGATTCCTGGCCGGTGGTGGCCAGATGAGCGCGCGTATTCTGGCATTTGACTGGACTGGAACGCCATTAGGCCCACCGGCACAATGGTCACAGAGCCTTAAAACTTCCGTCAATCTGATGCTAAATTCCCAGCAGCCAGTTTGGATTGGCTGGGGCGAAGAAAATACGTTTCTTTATAATGACTCCTATATCGAAGTGCTGGGCCTGGCCAAACATGCCTGGGCGCTGGGGCAGCCGGCCGCTGTGGTCTGGGCCGAAATATGGGACTTTTGCGGTCCGCTTTCCGACAAAGTATACCAGCTTGGGGAAAGTTCTTTTGTGAATGATACCCAGTTATTTATGGATCGCGGGGGCATGCTGGAAGAAGTGTACTACTCTTTTTCCTACAGTCCGATTTATGATGAAACCGGAAAGGTAGGCGGCCTTTTTTGTCCGAATATTGAAACGACGGCTAAGATGCTGAATGCCAGGCGATTGCATACGCTTTCTGAACTGGCGGTAAAAGCATTGATTGAAAAGACGACCCAGGCCGCCTGTGTTTCGGCCTTCCATACGCTGTCTCAAAACCGGGAAGACATTCCATTCGCACTGCTCTATTTACTCGATAACGAAGGCCGGCACGCCACATTAGAGCAGGTCACCGGCCTGCTGTCCAATGAAATGGCGCTCAGTCCGGCCATCACCGATCTGAGCGACCGTGCCGGCGAGTTATCCCCCTGGCCGCTGGCGCAGGTGCTTTACAGCTACAAATCACAGGTCGTACCGGTGCGCTCGGTGAAAGGCTTGCCACTGGGTCTGGCCGACCAGCCCGTGGCCGAAGCGGTCGTGCTGCCCGTTGCCGCCTCCGCCCAGACGCGACCGATGGGCGTGCTCATTGTCGGCGTCAATCCTACCCGTCGCCTCGATCCTGAATACAGCACTTTCTATGAATTGCTGGCCGGACAGGTGGCCACCGCTATTCAGAACGCCCGTACCAGTGAGGAAGCCCGTAAACGAAATGATGCCCTGGCGGAACTGGACCGTTCGAAAACGGTTTTTTTTAGCAACATCAGCCATGAATTCCGCACCCCGCTCACGCTTATTCTCGGCTCGCTCGAAGAGATGCTGCATAATGACGCTTCCAGCTCCATATATGCGGACCGCGTGGCCATAGAAGCGACGCATCGTAATGCCATGCGCCTGCTGCGGCTGGTCAATGCCCTGCTTGATTTCAGCCGTATTGAATCCGGGCGGGCGAAAGCGGAATATCAGCGCGTCGATCTGGCCCAATACACCGCCGACCTGGCCGCCAATTTCCGCTCGGTGATGGAAAAAGGCGGTCTGAACTTCCTGGTGGACTGTCAACCCCTGGAAGAAGCCACGTACGTGGATAAAGAAATGTGGGAGAAAATCGTGCTCAATCTCCTGTCGAACGCTTTTAAATACACCCTTTCCGGCCAGGTCAGCATACGCCTTTATACAGAAAATGGCTTTGCGGTGCTGGCGGTGCAGGATACCGGGGTAGGCATTCCTGCCGCTGAATTGCCACGTATGTTCGAGCGTTTTCACCGCGTGCAAAACGTAGTCGGCCGTAGTTTCGAGGGCACGGGCATTGGCCTTTCCCTGGTAAGTGAACTGGTTAAATTGCACGGCGGCACTATTTCGGTAGACAGCCAAAAAGGCGAAGGCAGCACCTTTATGGTCTATATTCCACTCGGTAAAACGCACTTGCAGTCTGATCAGGTCCGGGAAAAAGAAAATGCTCTCCCGGCCGGGCTGTCCTCCCTTTTCCTCGAAGAATCCGTTGCGATGCTGGAGATAGAGCAGCAGGAACTGAAAATCGCTGCCCATGAATCATCGACGGTACTGATTGTCGATGACAATGCGGACATGCGTGCGCATATCCGAACCCTGCTGGGCCGGCACTACCACGTTGTAACGGCCAATAATGGCGCTGAGGCCCTGGAAATAATAATGCAGCAGCCGCCCACCCTGGTCCTGAGCGATATTATGATGCCGGTGATGGATGGTCTGGAACTGCTCCGTGCCATCAAGGAGAACCCGCGTACTGCCCAGTTGCCGGTCGTACTGTTGTCCGCCCGGGCCGGCGAGGAAGCCCGTATTGAAGGCTTGAACGTTGGCGCCGACGATTACCTGGTGAAACCATTTTCAGCGAAAGAACTGCTGGCCCGTGTTCGATCCCAGATCCGGATCGTACGGACCCGCGCCCATGTGGAACAGCAACTGCGCAACCTGTTCACGCAGGCGCCAGTGGCCATTTGTATTTTACGCGGCCCGCAGCATATAATAGAAATGGCCAATGAACGAATGCTGGAAATATGGGGTAAAACGGCCGAACAGGTTATGGCTAAACCCGTATTGGAAGGTTTGCCCGAAGTGATCGGACAAGGCTATGAGGAGTTGCTGGACGGGGTGTTGCAAACCGGCGAGCGGTACGTTGCCACGGAATCGCCGCTCATACTGGATCGCAATGGGCGCATGCAGCAAGTATGGGTCAAATTTGTTTACGAACCCTTGCGCGAAGAAGACGGTCATGTATCGGGTATTATGGTGCTGGCCCATGAAATTACGGCCCTGGTGGAAGCCCGTCAGCTGGCACAACAGGCAGCCGATAGTCGCCGGTATGCCTACGATCAGATCCGTAACCTTTTCCTGCAGGCGCCCACGGCGATCCAGATCCTGCGCGGTCCCGATTTCGTAATCGAACTGGTCAATAACCGGCTGCTGGAACTCTGGGGCAGAACCGAAGCGGAAGTCATTAACCGACCCCTATTCGAGGTGATTCCCGAGGTTAAAGCCCAAGGCTTCGATCAGTTGCTGACCCACGTTTACCAGACCGGCGAGCGCTTCGTAGCCGAAGAAATACCCCTTAATTTTCTGCGTGATGGCCAACTAATACAAGGATATTCTAAGCTGGTATATGAGGCATTACGCGAACCGGATGGCCGTATTTCCGGTATTATGGTGGTCGGTGACGATATCACGCCGCAGGTGTTGGCACGACAGAAAATTGAAGAAAGCGAACAACGGCTGAATAACATCCTTAGCCAGGTGAATGCCGGTATTGCCCAGGTGGATACCAGCGGAAATTTCATCGAGGCCAATAAGCGTTACTGCCAAATAGTCGGCCGCAGCCGGGAGGAGCTGCTGCGCATGAACCTGGCGGAAATTACCCATCCGGAAGATATGGAAAAGAACCTCTCCCTGCTGCAAAAATGTATGGAAGCAGGCGAAGGATTTATCATTGAAAAGAGATTTTACCGGCCGGATCAGTCCATCGTCTGGGTTAATAACTCCGTTTCGCGGGTCACTACGAAAGACGGCTATTTCCTGACGGCCGTTACGATCGATATTACGGAGCAGGTCGAAGCGCGGCAGTATTTACAGGAAAGTGAAAACCGCTTCCGAACCCTGGCCGAAACCCTGCCCCAACTCGTTTGGATCACGGATGGACAAGGGGCTCAGGAATATGCTTCCTCCCGCTGGGAAGAATATTCCGGCATTGCGCCAACCGGCGCCGACACCTGGGCACAGATGGTCCATCCGGATGATATATCCTTTATCGGTACTGCCTGGCAGGCCAGTATGCATGACGGTGCGCCCTATAAAGTAGAGGTGCGTTTAAAAAATAAACAGGGCCACTACCGCTGGCATTTCGTGCACGGCGAACCTATTCGCGATACCCATGGACACATTACTAAGTGGATCGGCGCCTTTACGGACATCCACGACCAGAAAACGGTGAATGAAGTACTGGAGCAGCAGGTGGCTGAACGTACCGCCGCTCTGTTTGCCAGTAACGAGTCCCTGGAAGCCAATTACCGGCAACTCCTGCGGGCGAATGAGGAACTGGAATCATTTAATTACGTGGCCAGCCACGACTTACAGGAGCCGTTGCGTAAAATCCAGACCTTCGCTAATTTCCTGAAAGTCAAGCGCCACGATGAAGCGGCCGTCAGTCTATACCTGGACAAGATCGCCTCGGCTTCGCAGCGGATGTCCGATCTGGTGCAGGCGCTGCTGCAATACAGCCGGCTGGAAAATGCGACCGAGTTCGAGCCGACCGACCTGAATCTGATTCTAAACGATGTACAAGCGGATTTTGAATTGACCATTAAGGACAAGCAGGCGGTTATTCATCGCAGCTTCCTGCCGCTTATTTCTGCTGTACCCGTGCAGATGCACCAGCTTTTTAGCAACCTGCTTGGCAACGCACTCAAGTTTACGCATAGTTCGCCGGTCATCACTATTTCCGCACGGACGGTCAGCGCCTCTGACGTTTACAAACATGCACAATTGATCGCTGGAAAAGAATATGCCGAAATTCGGTTCAGCGATAATGGTATTGGGTTCGAACCGCAATATGCCGAACTTGTTTTCCAGTTATTCAAGCGTTTACATAGCCGCGACGAGTTTAGTGGTACGGGTATTGGCCTGAGTATTTGTAAGAAAATTGTGGAGCATCATCATGGACTCATTCGCGCTGAGTCCGTTCCTGGCGAGGGGACGTCTTTTATTGTCTGGTTGCCAACGGGGTAAGACGATGGATTAGAGGAATATGCACGGCGTAGTAGGATGGGGGAACGGATGACGTGGATTTTGTTTGTGGGGTATAATGACCTGGATGCTTTTATTGGGTATGCACGGCGTGATGGGATGGGGGAACGGATGAATCGGATGACGCGGATTGAAACGGATTTTATTTGTGGGGTAGGTATAATGACCTGGATGCTTGCTATAGGCCCGGCGTGATGGGATAGAAGAACGGATGAATCGGATGACGCGGATTTTGTCTGTGGGGTATATGTTATAGTCAAAGCAAAGTGGTTTTGAATAAATTTGGATTTCCAATGCCTGACCAACAAACCAACAAACAATCTTTTAGCATTGATTCCATTTCTTTTGTTCGTTTACCCATATTTTTCTAATGAATTCCGGTTTTTTGCCAAAATTTAAAAGCAACCCGACCTCTATATGAGTGGCTTTAAGATAATTAGTTAATTGCAACTCATGTTCTTCCAGTAAACAGGCAGCTGCTTTTAATTCCACTATAACCACCTCTTCAGTTACTAAATCTGCAAAATAATCTCCAACGACTTTGTGCCGAAAATGAACCTTGATCCTGCGTTGCGCATCCACGACTAAGCCTGCGTCTTCGAGCGCAATGAACATGGCATTTTGATAAACCCTTTCCAGAAATCCATAGCCCAAGTCGTTATAAACATCATAAAAGGACTTAAGAATAATATCAGTTAGTGCTTTGTGTTTCAGCATTTATGGTCTGTGGTGATTTATGACTATCATTTTGTTTAAAGTATAGCAAAGGAATAGTTTATATAAATAATAATTCGGGCCAAATCGGTCCAATTCAGCCCACAAATAAAATCCGTTTTAATCCGCGTCATCCGCTTCATCCGTTCTTCTATCCCATCACGCCGTGCCTACAAAATGCCCAATAAAAGCATCCAGGTCACTATACCTACCCCACAAATAAAATCCGTTTTAATCCGCTTAATCCGCGTCATCCGTTCTTCTATCCCATCACGCCGTGCATACACAATGCCCAATAAAAGCATCCAGGTCACTATACCTGCCCACAAATAAAATCCACGTCATCCGTTCCCCAATCCGCTAACAGGCAATTTTATCCGTCCTTTTCGCATGCCGCCCACCTTCGAAATCCGTGCTCAGAAAAATACGGACCATCGCCTGGGCCAGTATTTCCGTCACGTAACGGGCCGGCAGAGCAATCACATTGGCATTATTATGCTGACGGCCCATAGCGGCAATTTCCTCCGTCCAGCAAAGCGCACAACGAATACGCTGGTGTTTGTTCGCCGTAATGGCCACCCCGTTGCCGCTGCCGCAGATCAGCACCCCCCGTTCAGCCTGTCCATTTTCCACCGCTTCGGCCACGGCATGGGCAAAGTCCGGGTAATCCACCGAATCCAGGGAGTGGGTGCCGAAATCGAGGACCATGTGCCCCTGCTGCTGCAGCATGGCGATGATGCTTTCTTTATAGGGGAATCCGGCGTGGTCGCAGCCAATAGCAATGTTCATAAGACGTAGATTTTCAGTGTCTTAAAAGGAAGGCTTTTGCGGAGCAGTCCCCCCTTTCAGCTGGTTAATTTTGGCAAAGATAGACCTTTGCTCATTTTGGCCCGCTTGCTTTCCACAAGCCATGTACTTTCGGCCGGCTTTTTTAAGCTTTTCCGGCACAAACCTTCCGCAATCATTGTTGTTGGCTGTAGAGCAACCCCAGACGCCCTGACCATCGTTTTAAATAAAGTAATATGCATAACCACGCAAAACACACGCTCCTTCTGCTTTTTATCTTCACCACGGTGGCTTTCGTGCAGGCCCAGAACACCGGCGACTGGCAAACCAAAGCGGACCCCGACGTTCGCGCCGCCATCGATCACGGTGCTGCCGTCAACTGCCTGATCATTTTTCGCGAACAGGCCGATCTAAGCGCGGCAAAGCAACTGCCGACCAAATCGGCAAAAGCCCACTATGTGTACCAGCAACTGCTGGCCACTGCCGACCGTAGTCAGGTCAATGCCCGCAAACTGCTCGCCGCAGACCAGGCGTCGGCCAATAGCTTTTACCTGGTGAACGCCATCGCCGTCGAACAGGCCGACGCCAATTTGTTACATCGCCTCGCCGAACTGCCCGAAGTGCGCAGTATCAGCCTCGATCCGGATGTTCATTTCGACGGCCCGGTCGCCACC
Source organism: Saprospirales bacterium (assembly GCA_031425035.1). Classification (GTDB taxonomy): domain Bacteria; phylum Bacteroidota; class Bacteroidia; order Chitinophagales; family Saprospiraceae; genus M3007. The sequence goes on from JANPIN010000021.1 coordinate 13,623, forward strand.
AGCGCGTCGTCAGTGGATGATCGCAACACAATTGAATGGGGCGTGGCGAAGATACATGCACCGGAAGTGTGGGCCCTGGGATACACTGGTCAGGGCATTACCGTCGGCGGCGCAGATACCGGCTACGACTGGATGCACCCGGCCCTCAAACCACACTACCGGGGCTTCAACCCGGTGACCAACACCGCCAACAGCAACTATAACTGGCATGACGCGATTCATGAGAACAGCATACTCAGCGACTCCACCACGAGCAATCCCTGCGGTCTGAACCTCACCGTTCCCTGCGATGACAATAACCACGGCACGCATACCATGGGTACGATGACCGGCGATGATGGACAGGGCAACCAGATCGGCGTTGCGCCCGGCGCCAAGTGGATCGCCTGTCGCAACATGGAGCGCGGCAATGGCAAACCGTCCAGCTACATCGAATGTTTCCAGTGGTTTGCCGCACCCACCGACCTGAATAACCTGAATCCGAATCCCGACAAGGCGCCGGACGTGATCAATAACTCCTGGTATTGTTCCACCCAGGAAGGCTGTAACAGCCCCGCCGTCGATGAATTAATGCGCCAGGCCATAGTCAATCTGCGTAACTCCGGCGTGGTCGTCGTGGTGAGTAATGGCAACTTCGGCCCCTCCTGTGCCAGCACGTTCGGTCCGCCGGCTTACTTCGAGGAAAGTTTCAGTGTCGGCGCTACCAAGGTCGATGACGGCATTGCCGGTTTCAGCAGCCGCGGTCCGGTGACCATCGACGGCAGTATGCGCATCAAGCCCAATGTTTCCGCGCCGGGGCAGGACATTCGTTCTTCCCTCCCCAATAATAACTACGCAAATTTCAGTGGTACCAGTATGGCCGGACCGCACGTGGTTGGTCTGGTGGCCCTGCTGCTTTCCGCCCGCCCCGATCTGGCCGGTCAGGTGGAAATGATCGAAAATATCGTTGAGCAAACAGCTATTCCCTTCTACGACAGCATTAACTGCGGCGGCGTATCCGGTTTAGCCCGCCCGAATGCCACCTTCGGCTGGGGCCGCGTCGATGCACTGGCTGCCGTAAATGCCGCGCTGTCCGTGCCGACTAACCAGCCGGTCACCGCACCCATGTCCGTACGGGTGGCGCCCAATCCGCTGTCGGATGCCGCCGTATTTGAACTGCAAAATGTAAGCGGTAAAACCACGCTGGAGATTTTCAGCGCCGGTGGTCAGTTGGTTTTCTCCAAAAACTGGACCGTGCAAAACCGCGAACTCGTGCCGATCAACCTGGAAAAACAACCCAATGGGCTATATTTCTGGCAGTTACGCACCGCGACGGGGGTGCTAAGCGGCAAACTGCTGAAGGAATAGACAAGTTTATAAGGTTGATGAAAAAGGTTTATACATGAGTCATCCCGAATTTTAGATAATTTACTCTACAAAGCCTGGCGCTAGTTGAAATTGGCGCAGATCTCCGGAGAACACGCACACGTAGAACGATGGCAACGCGGATTTAGCGGATAAAAACGGATTTCCACGGATTTTAAATCCGTGGAAATCCGCCAAATCCGTTTTATCCGCGTTACCATTGTTCTAAATATGCTTCATAAAATTCGGGATGACTCATGTTTTTATCAACCCTTTTTATCAACCCTTTTCATCAACCTTTTCATCAACCCTTATCAACTTCATTGACAGGTACAGAACCCGTCCGTGAGCGAGGTCGCCAGCACCTGCAGGTTTCCTAATGCGGTGCCGGCCGGTACGCATACCTGAAAGGTAGCTGGTGAACTGCTAAAAGACTGATTAAAGGTGGTTTGCACCCCATTACTGGTCACCGTTTTATAATTCAGGTTAAACGGCGGGGTTCCCGTAAAGTTAGCCGTTACTTCCAGACAACCCGTCTGACAGAGTTGGGTCATGGCGGCACTCAGCATGACGGTCGGCGTCGGCATAACCATCACTTCCACCTGGTCGGTAGACGTGCCGCAACCTGCCGACGTGACAGTAACCGAGTAGGTGGTTGTGGTCGTCGGCATCACGGTAGTAGTGGCCGCTGTGCTGCCGGTACTCCACAGATAAGTGCCGCCTCCGGTAGCCGTGAGGGTGGTGCTTTGGCTGGGGCAGGCCATTACATCGGGACCGGCATTGGCTATGGGGGGCGTGCCGCCGGTGTTAAAAGTAATGGACCAACTGTTCAGCGTACCCCAATCAGCTGCCACGTAGTCATTCAGATAGAGTGTCCAGGTGCCGTCTGCGTTGGTACCATTATACGTGTTGGCGAAGGTGTAGGTGCCCAGCGGTGGCCCATTGCTATACGGGTTGTTGAGGTTGGTTACCCGCCCCTCCGGCCGGAAAGTGCCGCTGTACGGTGGCGATCCGGAAGTAATAAAACTGCCGGTATTATCCGTAAACACCGTATTGGAATAGTCATCTCCTGCACCGCCATTCCCCGTCGAAAGTTCCAGCACTTGTCCGCCGGGACCGATCAACAGAAAACCAATGTCGCCGACCCAGGTATGGTCCAGATCGATGGTTACACTTTCGATCGTAGCACAACCTCCAAGCACGCCAACGCCGCTGACCTGGCAGGGCGACTGCGTTATACCGACGGTTTGTGCCGGTGCGCCCGGCGGGAACAGCAGCCCGCCGGTTCCGAAAAAGGTCTGGGCGTTTGCCAGGCTGGTCCATAGTAACAGCATGGCGACCAGGCAACTTTGCAATAAGTTATTATTCATTTTTACCTTTTAATAAGGAAGCTGCAAGTAAGGGTGAAAAACGCTGCGTTCATCCGGTTGATCATTGCATGATCGTCAAATCCCCACGGTAAACTTCTTTAGAACCATCGGCTAGCAGCACTTCAAAGTAATACACGTATACGCCCGGCAGCATCACCTGGTCGCGGAATTTACCATCCCAGCCCATCGTCGGATCATTGGTGGGTAGATCCGCCCGGCTGAACAACGCGTTGCCCCAACGATCAAATACGCTGAAATTACGGACAGCACTGATTTCCGGACCCGAGAACACGGTAAAATAGCCATTCTGTACGGAACCCGGCTGGAGAATATTGGGCACATAAATGGCCAGTTTCCGGTCGATGAGGATGCGGATCTCGGCGCTGGCCTGGCAGCCATCGCCGTCAAAAGCAGTGACTTGAACGACACCCGGCGTCGTAGCGATCAGGGCCGGATTCAAACAATTGGCGCAGGAAAGCGCCAGCTGGGTAGAGAAAGCCACCGAATCGATCGGGAAATTACCGGCGATCTCCAGTACGATCTCCTGTCCGGGTTTGGCCTGTACGACCGGTGTCAAATCAAGCGCCAGGCCCGGTTTGGTCGGCTGGTAGGTGGTCATAATCGTCACCACGCTGTCGCAGCTGCTCGCAGCCGCATACGTAAATACCTGGGTGCCCGCTTCCGCCAGCCGGCAGCTTTCTTTTTGCAGCTCCGTCGTGACCGGCGTTCCGGCCAGGACCGTCACGGCATTCGTGGCTGTGCAACCGTTCGGGTCCGTGACCGTCACCGTATACGTGCCCGCCTGATCCACCTGCAACGGCGTCCCGGTGGCGCCGTTCGACCATTCGAAAGTACCCACACTGCCCGTTGTGGATAAACTGACCGTGTTTCCGCCGCAAATGTTTCCGCCATCGTTGATCGTGACCGAAGCCGGCGGCACCGCCAGGATTTGGGAAGAGGCCGTACCGGTACAACCCGTTGCATCCGTGACCGTTACCGTGTACAATCCCGCCTGCGTTACCGTCAGTAATGGCTGGCTCGATCCGTCCGACCAGGCATAACCGGCATACGTGCCGACGACCGTAATAGTCAGTGAATTTCCCTGGCAGAACACTTCATTGCTTTGTAAAGCGGGCGTCAGGCCATTGGCCTGTACCGTCACGGCGGCGGTAGCGGTGCAGCCACCCGCGTTGGTGATCGTAATGCTATACAGCCCGGCGCTGCTCACGTTCAGGACTTGCGCCGTGCTGCCCGTACTCCAGGCATAGGCCGCAAAACCCGGTGTGGCGGTCAGGGTCGTGCTGCCACCGGCGCAAAAAGAGGTGTTTCCGCTAATGTTCACCGTCTGATTGACTGGAATTGCAACCGATCCGCCCGCCGAGCCGGTGCAGCCCTGACTATTGGTCACCACCACCGTGTATATTCCGGGGGTAGTCACACTGGCCAGCTGGCCGTTTACACTAAAACCGGCGGGACCCGTCCAGTTATAGTCGACAAAACCGGCACCCGCATCCAGCGTGATCTGGCCATCGCAGGTATAAGGCAGCTGGATCAGACTGGGGTTCGCCGCCGGAGATAACAGCACGGTAAAACCAGCCGTCTGGGTGCAGGCCTGGGCGTCCGTCACCGTCACAGAGTAGGTTTGACCGCCCTGTACACTAATCGAAGCCGTTGTTGCGCCGGTATTCCATAGAAACTGGGTATAATTTTGCTGATTGGTTATGCCCGAAGGAACGACTGCGCCGGGGCAGAGCGAAGGCGCCGTTGACAGTTGCGGCGGCACCAAAGCCACAGTGTTCAGATCGATGGCTGCCGAACTGGAACAGCCGGCGCTGCTCGTCACCGTGACTACATAATTACCGGCCTGAGAAACCGTAATGCTCGCCGTAGTGGCGCCATTCGACCAGCTGTAACTGGCAAAATTGCCCGCTACGCTGAATACCGAACTGCCACCCGGACATACCGTCGTAAGCCCTTGCAGCACCGGGGCCAGGGGCGGCGCCGCAGCGACGGTCAGGGAAGCCGTAGCCGAACACCCCTGGCTGTCCGTAGCCGTCACCTGGTAGCTACCGGTTTGATCGGTAGAAATCGTTGCGCTGTTCTGGCCGCCGGACCATTGATAAGCAATAAAACCAGCCGTCGCCGTTAAGGTGGTAAACTGACCCGGACAGAGCACATTCCCTCCGGTAATACTGAGTACCGGCACCACCGGAACATTTACCTGAATGCTTGCTGTACCGCTGCAACCATTGTTATCACTCACCGTCACCGTATAAACACCGGACTGTGTCACCTGGATAGTTGAGGTGAGGGCGGCATTATTCCAGCTATAGTTCGGAAATCCTGCCCCCGCATCCAGCGTGATCTGGCCGTCACAGGCATAGGGCAACTGCACGATGTTGGGACTCAATTGATTGGATACCACGACACTGGCCTGGGCCGTCCCCGTACAACCATTGGCATCCGTCACCGTCACCGCTGCACTGAACGGCGGCTGCCCTATAATGCTGGTGGTCGTTTCGCCGCTGCTCCAGGTATAACTTGAAAAACTACCGCCCACGCTCAGGGTCGCGTTGCTGCCCGGACAAACCGATTGTGGTCCGGCAATGACCGGCGCCGGCTGCAGGAAGTTGCTCACCGTCAGACTGGCGGTTGAAGGGCAACCCAATGCATCGGTGGCCGTTATCGTGTAGCTACCGACCGCCGTTGCCGTAATGTTGGGTAGGTTAGATCCGCTGCTCCAGCTATAGGTGACGAAGCCCGGCGAAGCCGCCAGATCGGTGCTGCCGCCTAGACAAAATTGCGTGGACCCGCTCAGACTCACCTGGTTCAGGGTCGGCACAGCCACGTCCTGCATGGCGGTAGCGCTACAGCCATTGGCATCGGTAATAGTCAGGGTATAGGGACCACTGCTGTTGCCGACCGCTTGCTGACCGACCGCGCTGAAAGCATTCGGTCCGCTCCAGGCATAGGCTGTAAAGCCCGCCGGTGCGTCCAGAGTAATCTGTGCATCGCAGGCATAGGCCGCTTCCGTAATAGCGGCCGTTGGATTGGCATTGACCACTAAGGTTATATCATCGGTTCCGGTGCAACCATTCACATCCGTGACAGTGACGGCGTACAAACCTGTCGTGTTTACCAGAATATTTGCCCCGGTGCTGCCGTCGCTCCAGGTATAGGTGGCAAAAGTTTGTCCCACATTCAAGGTGGCGCTATTTCCCGCACAGATCGCTGCCGGTCCGGTGATCTGTGGCTGTGGCAGCGGCGTGGTCATCAATTGAAAGCTGCCGGCGACCGTACAACCGAAGGCATCGGTCGCGGTTACGCTATAAGGTCCGGCCATTTGTACGGAAATGCTGGCGCCCACCTGACCGTTACTCCAGCTATAAGCGCTCCAGCCGGCCGTAGCGTTGAGGGTG
>JANPIN010000022.1:0-7506 GCA_031425035.1 Saprospirales bacterium
GACACTTTTTACAAAAGTGTCACTTCTGGCCCCCTCCCTCTATTAAAAACACTCCCCTTTACCCCTTATGATCCGCCAGGAACTTCGCCAGACCAATATCGGTCAGCGGATGGTTGAGCAGCCCTAAAATGGCGCTCAGCGGACAGGTGACCACATCGGCGCCGGCAGCGGCAGCCTGTACAATATGCAAAGGACTGCGGATACTGGCAGCAAGAATGGCCGTTTCATACCCCTGAATGGTGTAAATATCGTAGATCTCTTTGATCAGGTTGATGCCGTCCCAGGAAATATCATCCACCCGGCCGACAAATGGCGACAGGTAAGTAGCGCCGGCTTTAGCGGCCAGAATCGCCTGACCGGCCGAGAAAACCAGGGTGCAGTTGGTGCGGATGTTTTGCTCCGTGAAATAGGCAATGGCTTTCACGCCTTCGCGGATCATCGGGACTTTCACTACAATGTTCGGGTGGAGTTCCGCCAGCGCCTTGCCTTCCGTAATGATCGTCGCGTAGTCGGTGGCAATGACCTCGGCACTCACGTCTTTGTCCGGACCGACAATTTCACAAATATCGCGGTAGTGTTGCAGCACCGCTTTCTCACCGGTGATGCCTTCCTTCGCCATGAGCGACGGGTTGGTGGTTACGCCATCCAGCACGCCCAGATCTTTGGCTTCGCGGATTTGATCGAGGTTGGCAGTATCAATGAAAAATTTCATATTGTCCAGATTGAGAAGTTGACGATGGGAGGGTTTGGTGGGTTTGTTGGGGAACACGGTAAAAAAACAAATGTGGTCAAAGGGTGCTGAAGTTGTACAGTTCGAAAACCGCAGGGACCACATACAACACTTTGACCACATTAAAAAAAAGCGCCAGACACACCGCTACGACCACATATCCTTGCTGCATTTCTGCCCTGGGGAGGTTTTGCAGGAGCTGGTCGCCCGGCGCGCGGCAAAGATAAAACTTTCGTTATTAAACTTCACGCTTGCCGGACCTTAATGTTCATTGTTTTTTATCAAGGCCTCGTCTTCCTGGCGATTGCGCTTCTTGAAGAACTTCGGATCGATAACCAGCAGGCCGAACGACTCCCCTTCTTCCTTGCCCGTTCTCGAGTGGTGCGCGCCATGTGCCCGCAGAATGGCGCGGGAATATTTGCCGTCCAAACGGCGAAACCAGGAGAAGCGCCGGTGAATATATACATCGTGAATCAGAAAATAGGTCAGGCCATACAACGAAATACCGACGCCGATGAACGTCACCCAGAAATGTGAAGTAAAACCGCCGATCATGTAACACAACATGGAAGGCACGGCATACACCAGGAAAAAGCGGTCGTTCTTTTCAAAAAACCCGTTTTTTAAGTGTTTAGGCCGGTGGTGATCTTCATGCCAGTCCCATAAAAAGCCGTGCATCACGTATTTATGGGTGAACCAGGCCATAAATTCCATACCGCCGTAAGCGGCCAGCGTAACAAGCGTGTAGGTTAACCAGGAAGCCATTTTTGCAAGCGTAGTAAAAGGTGAAAAATAAGCGGCACAGCGCCAATTCTCCTCCGAAACAGCAATTTGCCCGGATTTGTTGATTTTAGAAAGACTTTTTACTCCCGGATCGGCAGCGCTTTGTCTTCCGGCGCCACGGCGAGCATCGGCGCATGCGCATGCAGGAATTTCTTTTTAATCACTTTTTCATACAGCTGCAGGTATTCGTCTGCCATCCGACTGGAGGAAAAATTCTCGATTGCCCATTCCTGGCACTTTTGGCGATCATAGGAAGCGGCATTTTTCAAGGCTTCCACCAGTTCCGATTTTTTCACGGACAGGCAGCCGAAATCGGAATAAAAAGCCTCCAGGGTGCCGCTATGCAGTTTACGCCCACTGGCCTGCTGGCCCAGCGCCTCCGGTAGCGCACCATAAGGCGTACCAAATACCGGACAACCGAAATACAGACTTTCAGCCACCGCCAATCCCGAAGGCTCGTGCCAGATGACCGGGAAAATCAATCCCTGCGAACTGCCGAGAATCGCATTCCGCCCCGGCCCGCTGAGCACGCCGTGGAAACGAACGCTCGGACTGAGCGTAATCCGCAGCCCTTTGCGAAAATTGACGCGGGTGCCGCCGATCACGTGCAGCCGCGCATCCACCCGGGTCGCCAGATCGATGGCGCCGCGGACGTTCTTGCCGCTCCAGGCCGCATTTCCGAGAAAGTGAAAATAAGAGCGCTTTCCTCCCAGATCGGGGCGCCCATACTCACAGAAATCCAGACCCGGCTGCACATACACCGAACCGCCGTGCATTTGCGCATGTTTGGCGGATAGAAAAACGGTGTTGCGGTCAAAAGTGCAGGCTTCCGTACTGTTATCGTAACAGGTGATCAGGTAGGGTAAGCCGAGGGGCTCTTTGTTCGGGGAATGAAAATGCACGATTTCCGTGCCCGCCGGCACCTGTTCGGCCAGCGTTTTTTTATCGTCCAGGAAAATTACCGGTGCGAATGGACAGGTGGACCCTTTTTTGGCCAGAAAACTAACCAGGTGGCCACGTTTCGTCAACTCTTTACCCAGCCACCACATCACCCGCTCCGCATCTTCGTAGGTGCTGATCGGAATTTGGCTGTTACAGACCAATAAAATTTTCATTAATAACTGGAATGAGGAGGTCAGAAATTTGACGGTGTAAAAGTGGCAATTCCTGCGCGTTTAACCCCTGTCACAATCGATAAAATTGCCACTTTTGCCGGACGAATTACATAAATCGCCACAGCCATAAAAATGTCGTACCGCGAAACCCTGGATTATCTGTATCAGCAGCTGCCGATGTTTCACCGCATTGGTCCGGCCGCTTATAAAAATGACCTCACGAATACCCTCGCACTCTGTGCGCACCTGGGCAATCCGGAAAACACATTTCGCTCCATCCACGTGGCCGGCACCAATGGCAAAGGCTCGGTCAGTCATTTGCTGGCGGCTGTCTGTCAGGCCGCCGGACTGAAAACCGGACTGTACATCAGCCCGCACTACAAGGATTTTCGCGAACGGATAAAAGTGAACGGACAGTACATTCCCCGGCGGCGGGTGGTCGCTTTTGTCGAAGAACACCGCAGCGTGATCGAGCGTATTCAGCCGTCTTTTTTTGAACTCTGCGTGGCCATGGCCTTCGATCATTTTGCCCGCGAACAAGTCGATGTGGCCATTATCGAGGTGGGCCTCGGTGGCCGGCTGGACAGCACCAACGTTATTACGCCGCTGCTAAGCGTCATCACCAACATCAGCTACGACCACCAGAATCTGCTGGGCAACACTTTATCATTGATTGCCGGCGAAAAAGCCGGGATCATCAAACCGGGTATACCGGTCGTCATCGGAGAAAGCCAGGCGGAATCGGCGCCGGTCTTTCGCGAACGGGCGGCGGCGAACGCCTCGCCCATCCTGTTTGCTGATCAGCACTATGAAGTTCGGGAAGTGGCAATAAATGATTGGCGCAGCACCACTTATCAGGTTTTTAGAAATAAAAAACCGCTGCTACAGGATCTACAGGTCGACGCTGCGGGGCCCTATCAGGCGAAAAACCTGGCCACCGTCTTGCAGGCACTGGAAGTACTGGACGGGGCAAACACGGCATACGGCATGCAAACGGCGAAAGCCGCGCGACAAGTTGCACTAATGCCCTATTTGCGGACCGGCGTGGGCCGGTTGCGGGAACTGACCCGTTTTCAGGGGCGCTGGCAAATTATTGGCGACCAGCCGACGATACTTTGTGACAGCGCGCATAATGAAGCCGGACTGCAACTGGCGTTTGAAAGGATCAGCCGGCACACTTATTCCCGGCTGCATGTGATCACCGGCTTTGTCAACGACAAACCCGTAGAGGATGTACTTGGAATTTTCCCCCGGGTGGCGACTTACTATTTTACGAAAGCCAACATCCCCCGGGCGCTGGACGAAAAAATATTACAGGAAAAAGCGGCCGCCTTTCATTTGAAGGGGAGAAGCTATGTCTCCGTGCGCCGCGCACTGGCCGCCGCACGCCGCACTGCCGGTCCGGAAGACCTGATCGTGGTGATCGGCAGTATTTTCGTGGTGGCGGAGGTGATATGAATACTGTTAACCAAGTTGCCTGCCACTTTCAAAAATCGCGCTACCTTTCCCAAAAAATAAACTATCAGTAAGAGCGTGTTCACCAAAACCTTGGATCGCCAGTATTTAACCACCTTCTAATCGTCAAATAAAAAATTAAAATGGTAACCATCGAAAAGCAAGCAGACAACTTTGTATTTGAAGTAAAAGGGCTACATAAACTATGGGCACTTAAAAGCCAGATAACTATTCCTAAAGAAAATATTATAAAGGCTTATGCCAATCAGGAAAGTCTTAACTGGATAATGGCATTGCGCATGCCAGGCACGCATATTCCCGGACTCATTACAGCCGGAACATATATTGTAAAAGACGGCACCATATTCTGTGATGTGATGAACCAGGACAAGAGCATTGTCGTGGAACTTAAAGATGAGCATTATAAAAAATTGATCATTGAAGTTGATAATGTGGAAGCAGCGATAAAAATCCTGACCAGTGAATAATAGAGTACTACCTGAAAAACGCCCTTTTTAAAAAAAACAGACCCCGCCGCTCAGCGCAGAACAAACTTTCTCTACCTTGGCGAAAGGAAAATAACGGACTGGAAAAACATGTACGCCAAACAATGGCTAAATTTTCATGTCGCACCCAACCCGTATTTCTGATTATGCTCATTAAAACCTTTGCCGGCGCCGTTCAGGGCGTCGATGCCCAAACCATCACCATTGAAGTCAGCACCGGCGGCGCGGTCGGTAACACCGATAAACCCGGTGTTTTTATCGTCGGCCTGCCCGACAAATCGGTCAGCGAAGGCAATTTCCGGATGGATGCCGCCCTGAAAAACTCCAACATCCGGCTGCCGCGTCTCAAAACCATCATCAATTTCGCACCCGCCGATATCCGCAAGGAAGGTTCCGCCTACGACCTGCCGATGACCATCGGCATGCTGGCGGCCACAGGCGTCATTGGCGATGACAACCTCGACCGCTATTTCATCATGGGCGAACTCTCGCTCGACGGCAGTCTGCGGCCTATCAAGGGCGCTTTATCCATTGCTATTCAGGCGCGCCGGGAAAAATTCAAAGGCTTCATTTTACCGAAAGCCAATGCCCGTGAAGCCGCCATCGTCAACGATCTGGACATTTACGGGGTGGAAACTTTGCGCGAAGCCATCGACGTACTGGCCGGCACCTCCGACCTGCAGCCCGTCGTGGTGAACACCCGCGAGGAATTTGCGAAGAACCTGGACCTCTACGACGTGGATTTTGCCGATGTACGCGGCCAGGTAAATATCAAACGCGCACTCGAACTGGCCGCTGCGGGCGGACATAATGTGATCCTGATTGGTCCGCCCGGCGCCGGAAAAACCATGCTGGCACGTCGGCTGCCCACTATTTTGCCGCCCTTGACCTTACATGAAGCCCTGGAAACCACCAAGATACACTCGGTCGCCGGCGCTTTGGCCGATCATGCCTCGCTGGTAACGCAGCGACCGTTCCGTTCACCCCACCACACCATCAGCGACGTGGCCCTGGTCGGCGGCGGCTCCAATCCCATGCCCGGCGAGATCAGTCTGGCCCATAACGGCGTACTGTTCCTGGATGAATTGCCGGAGTTTAAACGTACTGCTCTGGAAGTCATGCGCCAGCCCATGGAAGAGCGGCGCGTGACCATCAGCCGGGCCAAAGTGAGCGTGGAGTATCCGGCCAGTTTCATGCTCATTGCCAGTATGAACCCCTGTGGTTGCGTTGCATAATTGCAAAATTGTATTAAGGGGCAAAATGCCCACTAATCCTGCATATCCAGCCAATTTGGACACTTTGGGCGATCATTTGCGCAAAGTGCGCCTTGACCGTGGAATGTCTCAACCCGATGTGGCACGGATTCTGAACGTGACTACGGACTCGGTTACAGGGTGGGAACTAAATCGATTTGAGCCGACGCCTAAGTTCGCTAAGGCAATCATTGCCTTCATCGGCTCCTTTCCTTTTTCAGGAGGCGAGCATTCGCTTGGAAAGCAATTGCACTACGCCAGACTCATTACCGGAATGACTCAAAAGCAGGTGGGTAACATGATAGGCTGCGATGCCTCCAACCTGAGACGTATCGAACTGGATGAGCGGGAGCCGCAGCCAAAGACGCGGGAGAAAATTGAAGAATTTGTACAGGTTGCTATGACGAGTGTTGCCGATACAACATGAAAGTGGACAGAGGATTTCAAGCAACCAACCCTAACCGTTCCTTTGCTTTGGCCAGCATCAGGGGCCTGGCGTCTGTCAACTTCTTGACTTCCTTGTAAGGAAGATGAATGACAATGTGGCGCACACCGGATGGTTCAACCCAATCATCTTCCTCCCCACCTTCGGCAGTACAGATATATATGATGCCGACGTTTTCAACCTTGGTAAGTTGCTCCGCTATATATTGGGTATCGACCTTTTCGGCAACGTCTTGGTCAACTACTTTAACCACTATCATCTTGGAAATTTTTTACAAAGGTACGATTGGGTGGCAACCGATGCAACCTACCTCATGATGGGATTGTACGGTGGTCGAGGCAATTGTTCTGCAGGAGGGCGGGCTAAATTTTCCGGCAGGTAGCGATAATTGAAAAGTCTGATCTGTTCCTGCTTGAGACATTCGGAGTAGGTGCCTTTGTACTGAACGAGGTATGAGACCTGGTTCTCGACCAGAAAGACGGCCGTGTAGCGTCCCAACTTGCCCTTGCTGGTGACCCCGTATTTCCACACCTCTCCGATGAGCAGATGGCAGATTGGGTGTCCGCTGTGCAGGCAGGGATACCACCCGTCTATGGTTGCCACCAATGCATACTGCTCCGAGTCATCGATTTCCTTCAATCGCTTCTGTAACTTTTTTTCCTCTTTGGAGCTGAGCTTTGAAGGCGTGGTTGTTGGTTCAGGCTGGGTTGTGGGTACTGCTACGAGGGCAATCAGCAGCAGAGCAAACCAAATGAAAACTATGGGCAACGGTGTTTGGGGTTTGACGCGCGGCCTTCTTACCTGTGGTCTCTCGGCTCCCATTCGCAGAAAATTTTACTTCAGTTCACCTTTTTAGTAACTTTCAAGCGCAAATATACCAATTGGTTATATTTCAAAAAATATTTTTTTAAAATATAACCAATGAGCATATTTCTTGAAAATGGAGCAAGACTATACTGACCAAGGCATACGGCTGAAAAAGTTGATTAAGGAATTGAAACTCACCCAAGTAACCTTTGCTAAAAGTCTTGGGATGACGCAGCCGAATATCAGCCGAATGGTCAGTGGGGAGAACAATATGAAGAATCCGGACCATACTGACCCCTCATACCGGAAGATATTGACCCCCTTGTACCGGCGCAATCTGACCCCCTGTACCGGGCCAAATTGACCCCCCAGGTGGCAACTTAGGTGTAGTTTATTCCGGACCAAGTTGACC
>JANPIN010000023.1:0-30038 GCA_031425035.1 Saprospirales bacterium
TTCATTTTTGCGGGATGAAAAGGTCATTAATCAGTGCCATGCATTTGATAGAAATGCTTCCGGAGAGCGAACTGCTGCTTTTGGAAAAGGCAACGAAAGTTGACTTTCAGGTGAAAAAGTTGTCTGGCCCCCGCTGGTGCCTAGGCTACAAATTCAATTATATAAAAAACGCTTCTCGCTGTCGCGACGGCTATTGCCCCGTGCCGGCCATTGTCTGGGTTTCACCCAATACACCACTATCATTAGTAAAAACCGCATCCTCTCATACATTCGCTTCCGGACGGCTCCCGCTTCATGCCGTCCACTGTCTCAGTTTTACCCAAGAGGTCGGCAGCAGCAGGTAAAACCCACAGTATTTCAGACGGGAGGCCATAATCACAACGCCACCTGCGGGTGATTGCCCGTCTGGATGGCGTACTGCTCCGCCGGCAGACCGAAAGAGTCGTAGGCCATGGGATGGAGCACGTTGAAGCCCCGCAGGCGTTTATACCGCGCCAGAATATCGCTGACGATGTAGCCCAGCGGGTGAACCTTTGTATGCTTGCTCCAGCTGGGTAAGTTTGCACTGAAACAGGTGGGTAAGTTTCAATCAAATTTGGTGGGTAAGTTTGCTCCGAAATATACACGTACAGTGTAGATATTGATTTTCCCCGGCGCAGTGGCAAGCGCCGGGGATTTTTATTTTTTGGGGTGCGGCCTCATCCCAGATTCCAATAGACGGGCTGCTCATATAAACTCCAAGTAAAATATTTTGGTAAAAAAATTTATTTTGAAAAAATGGTAGACCATTTGCGTAGCCTCGTTTACCTTGCCTGACGTTTTAAACCGCCAGCCACGATGAAACAAGCCCAATACGTACGTCAGGCCCTCGTCTGCTCCCCCCGTTGGAAGTAGGCGAGGGCCTTGCGCGTATAACTGGCATAAACGCATTGCGGGATAAGTGAATAAAATGGGGGTGATCACGCAATGCGGGATAACTACCATTTTGAGAGGGGAAGACGCAATGCGGGAGTGGAAGAGTTGTGTGCAATTTGGAGAAACCATAAAAGATAAATTTGAAATGAACTTGCTTCACTTATAATTTAAAATTTGATATTTCAGCATCGGAGAAATTAAAATGTATTATGGATAAGGAAAGAAATGAGATTCAATCTCATATGAATGAAACAGTAAGACAAGTACTTACGAAATTATCTCTAATTAACGAGGTGGGACATATAAATACTAAACATATGTTCCAGCTTTTCGGGCAATTTCCAACTAAAGGAAGTTATTTCCTTTTTGGTAGTAGTGAATGGCTGAGCAAAAGTTTAATTGAAATCACCGTTCAAATATTTTGGGAAAAGAACATTCCAAATGACTTTGCTATTTATTATTCCGCCTACCTACAAGACTATAAGAATTCATCTTTTAAGGTAGCTTTTAGCCTACTTAAAAATGGTGTATGGGAATCGTTGAATGACAAATCTTATAGGCTATTTGAAGATAACACTGATAATACAGTTTCGCACATTAGTACATTCATCTTAAATTTTGAAAATATTTTAATTTTCTCTGGATTTGTAGAAAATAGTGATGAGTTAGAATATACAGATAAAACAAAAGATTGTTTTATTAAGATGGAATTAGTAGAACCAATTTATGGTTTTGGTGCTGCGGAATTTCCAAGAATTTATTCCAAAGCAGTATTGCAACAAGCAAAATTGAACAAACAGAATTCATTTTGGGAACACTTGAAATTCTGGAAAAAAAGAGAAATTCCTTTAAAAATCCCTTCATCACCCTATGTTCTATTAGTGGATAAAATCGAAATTAGTATAACTTATTTGAATCCATTGGAAAATGGGAATTTACTTTAACGAAATAAATTATTTAATTAAAAAACTGCACACAACAGTGGTTTTGCGTCAGTGTGGCTTTAGTACTAGTCTGAACATTTATACTTTCTATTAACATTTGTACTAAATTTGAGCTTTAGTACTTTCTACTCCACACCGAACGCAAAGCCACAAAACGTTGTGTGAAAGGATAGGATAAATAATCGGCTCAAAAAACAAAATAATCGGCTCAAATCGGCTCAAATATTGTTTAGGGTTTTTAACTTTGCCCTTATGAAAGCAAAAGTTTACCATTTTGATCTAAATTTGAGTTGGAAGATATTGAGCGTAATAAGCCGGATTGATCGGTTTGATGCCTCTTGGTCTTCGATTGAGCGCTTGGAAGGTAAAAGCCTTAGACAACTCAAAACGATGGCAACAATCCAGAGTGTCGGAGCTTCTACTAGAATTGAGGGTTCAAAATTGAGCGATGAAGAGGTAGAGGTACTGTTGAACAATATTGGCTTGAGTAAAATTGAGGACAGAGATTCCCAAGAAGTAGTTGGATATTTCAATGTACTGGATTTGATTAGCGACTCTTTCCTGGAAATTGATGTGACTGAGAGCAATATAAAAAATCTGCACAACCAATTGCTGAAGTATAGTGCAAAAGATGATTGGCATCGAGGAGATTACAAACAGCACGTCAATGCAGTGGAAGCGAATTTCCCTGATGGCACTAAAAAAATAATATTTAGGACAACTGACCCGGGGTTTCCCACGGATGACGCGATGAGAGAGGTAGTTGAGTGGTACTCACAAGAAAAAGAGGTTCATCCGCTGATAGCATGTGCTTCGTTTGTATATGAGTTTTTAAGTATTCACCCATTTCAGGACGGCAACGGACGCCTGAGCCGTCTTCTGACAACATTACTGCTTCTGAAAAGTGGTTATAAATGGATTGAGTATGTGAGTTTTGAAAATGAGATTGAAAGCAGAAAAAAGGACTATTACATAAGTTTAAGAAGCTGTCAAGCGCAGAGGCCCAATGAAGATATTACAGAATGGATAGAATTCTTCCTTGAATCATTGTCAAATATCCAGCATAAATTACAGAAGAAATTAGACCTGACGGGGCAAGACAGTACACTTTCGCCAAAAGAAAAAATGGTACATACCTACATCGTAAATAATCCAGGATGTAAAACAGGTGAAATTGCCGAGAAGTTGAATATTCCCAAGCCTACGGTAAAGAGGATTGTATCTGATTTGATCGCAAAGCACCTGATTTTAAAATTCGGACAAGGCGCCGGGACAAATTACCGCGCAGAAGGATAATAATAATGCACACAACTACAGCTTCCCTGCCAACCCCTCGCTAGGTGCGGCGGTATGCCACGAAGCAAACGTTCGCCGTAATAAAAAAAACAAAAAAATGAAATCAATAGGTGTAATATATATAGCGCTTGTACTTATGGCGATACTGATCTTTGGTTGCATGAACAAAGAAAGTAACAATCAATGTGCATGTACAATCAAAGAAATAGTTGATACAAAAAAGGGCAAAGAACAAAAAAACTCTAACCAAACTTGGGAAGCTCAAGCAGGTGCAGAATTAGAGGCACTTGTAAAGAAGGTAGTTGATGCTAAAATAGATATATCTGGTTCATATTCAAACTCTAACTCAAAAATTGAAGAGGTTTATAGTGAAATCAGTATTGCTAACCCGCAAATAACGCAAAAGGCAAACCTATATCGTACAGTTTCTTGCGCCTATTACGAAATCGTTTGCCAAGATAAAAGTCTAAATGATAAAGATAAATCAGCAAAGTTGAAGGAAGTTATAGCGGGATTTGAAAAAAATATACACAATATTTTAAATGAAGAAAAACTCGAAAAAACAGAAATAAAACAAGACGTAATAATTAACAAACCAGAAACTACCCTTAATAGCAAGGCCCAAAATCAAAATAATCAACAAGCAAGTGGTGTTTTTGATGAAAATTTAAAAGATAATGACAATAATCGCACTCAACCAAATACACAAAAAAACCTTAAATCATTTGAATTGACAATTATTGTAAATTCTGGCGACAAAATATTGATAAATGGTCAGCCTGCAACTTTTAATATTGGTACTTCGTCAACAATCAAAAAGGTTGAAATAATTGAAGGCGAACGGTATGAAATCATCATAGGCAACTGTGATCCCATTATTATCAACAAAGTTTCAAAAAACCAAAAAATAACTAGATGCTCATAACAATTTAAAATCGGTACCATGAAATCAGTTTTCCCTTTTTTTCTCTTTTTGTTTGTCATTAATGCTATAAATTCTCAAAATCCCAGATGTCACAATATTTACATTTGGGATATTGTAGATGAAAACAATCAAAAAAACAACTATACCAAAGACTTGACGAACGCAGTTGAGGAAGCGTTTGTAAATCTAAACGAATGTCAAGTTTTACAGCGCCGCAATATTGGTACACTCCAATCACAACTTGAGAATGAACAAAATATACAGTCTGTACGAGATATGAAATCAAATATCATAAATAACCTGTCTACAAACGGAGCAGAACTGGTTGTTTTTGGGACTTTGACTACAATTGGTAAAAAGGAATTTGAACTGCAATTACGCATAGAGAACCTATCGACAACCAAAATAGTTAGAATGAAAAGTGTTGACCTAGAAATTAATGATTTGGTTGATAATCCTCGTAAAAGAAGAGCGGTAATGGAATTAGTTGAAGACCTGATAATAAAGCAAGGGGATTCCAGAACAGTAGATTCTCCTGTGCAGCCCGGCTATAAAGTGAAAAATTGCTTAAACGGCTATGAAATAAAAATAACTTCATGTGTGGGCAATATCGGAGCCCAAACTGCAACTATCTCTTTTGAATTCAAACATAATCGGCCACACCAAAATCTGTGGATTAATACTACCCTTTCAACAGCCTATGGAAGTAAAGAAGAATTTAAATCTAATCTTGCAGCTTTAGGCAATAGCAAAAGTAGAAGCCCAAGATCGATAATTCCTACGGATATTGCTATTACAGGTTCAATTACATTTATAAATGTCTTGCCTTCAAACAAGAAAATTGATAAGGCATTAATCTCACTCACTTCTTCTAATAAAGATGGTGGTAGAGATAAGCAAAAGTGTGAATTGGAAATTTCTAATATTTCTATTCAATGGTAAACAAATCGATTTAACTGGCTCATCATCTATTAATATCTATTAAGTGGACTAGATAGGCGCGAAGAAAAAATAATGTTGCAGCTGGGCGTACAGAAAGCGCAATCTATGATTTTCTAAACTTGACAAAAGACAAGTATCGGGAATATGAAAATGATATAACTCTATTATCGGGGAAGTTTCAAAATTGGAAGCGTGAGAAAATATTGGGAGTTGGAGAAAACGAGCAAAAAGAATGGAGCAAAATTAACTATTCAATTTTACAACTCATCTCACTAATTGAGTTTGAGAAGCCAGAACAAAAGTCAGATAATAAAGAATTGGTTGGGTATATTCTTGTTAGATATTGGTCTAATAAGAAGTGGAGAGATGATTACACAATAAATGATGCGGAGAATGAGAATTTAAAAGACATATATGAGTTGAAAGAAGGCAATAAATATATAGTCAAGTATTCATACGGGGCAAATTTAAGAGCGTTTCTTCCTCCCAAAGAAGGATACTCTAATAGAGCAATAAAAGCAACCCCATTAATATGCAACCTCCTACAAGGAACGAAAATTGAAATCATTGAACCGGCCTATCAGTTTTCAGAGAATGATTACTGGGCAAAAGTAAAAGTCGTTGGATAACTATCTTCATTTGGACTTTCACGCCATCTTTCGTATTTTTACATCAAATTGTTTGATATGAAATTTGCAGACGTAAAAAACGACATCGCCTTTCGGAAAATTTTCGGCAACCAGAACAAAAAGGAGGTGCTTATTTCCTTTTTGAATGCTGTCTTGGCCTTTGAGGAAAAGCGTCAAATTACCGATGTAACCATACTCAATCCGTATCAATTGCCAAAATTCCGAGACGGAAAAGCGACCATTATCGATGTAAAAGCAAAAGATCAAAGCGACAGAGAGTTTATAGTAGAAATGCAGGTGGCAGACGCCTTGGGGTTTAGCAAGCGTGTGTTATACTACACATCACAGGGCTACGTCAGCCAGATTGACCGAGGCGAGTTTTACGATAAACTCAACCCTACCATTTTCATCGGGATTTTGGATTTTGCGATTTCAAAGAATCCGAAGTACATCTGCCGACACCGAATTTTGGATGTTGAAACGGGCGAGCGGACTATGGAGGACATGGAGTTCAATTTCATCGAACTTCCGAAATTCAAAATTGAAAGAAAGGATTTGAAAACACTTGTAGAGAAGTGGGTATATTTCATCAAGGAAGCAGAAACCCTTGAAGTTATCCCGGATGGTATGGACGACCCCGGATTGAAAGCGGCGTTTGAACAAGCAAATATTCAAGCATGGTCTCCCGAAGAATTGGAGGCATACGATTACGCTGGGTTGAGAGAGACAGAAGATAGGTTACGGCTCGAAAAGGCAAGAAAAGATGAACAAATAAAAATTGCGAGAGTAATGAAAAATAAAGGGGTGGATAAAAATATAATTTCCGAAGCAACTGGCTTGACCAGCGTCGAAATTGAAGAAATATAAAATGCCACGAACAACGCACTCCCGCCAACCGCCTCCAAGGCCTAACTCAAAGCCCACGCGGGCGGCGGTATGCGGGAGTGCCACCGTCAACACCTTTAAATTAAAATCCCCCCGTAAAACCCCAACTAAAATTATGCAGCAGGAAATCGAGCGGAAGGCTAGCTGTTTGTGATCTGACGAGGTCTGATGTATGTAGAATACAGGTAAAACAACCACCGTATAACGCAGCAAAGATTCAGAAAGCGCAAGAGACCCGGTATAAATTTCAACCGCAATCAATTGTATATGAAAACCCGCCTGATTATTATATCGGCACTCCTGCTTGGTAGTTGTAAAACAAAGCAGCCTTTCGTTGCTTTAAACGAGGATATGGTACCCATTCTTTGCGGCACATTTAAAGCGTCCGACGCTAAAAGTTTATTGAGCAGTCTGATCCTGCGTGATTGGAACAGTGCGGAGTTTACTACGCCTTTCGACGGCATCGTTCAGAACACGGAAGAAACACCAGGCAATAAACCTGTTCGCCCGGCTTCCCGCTATTTCATTGGTGGAGATACGCTTTATATAGAAATGGACAAAGGCTACCTCTGCTACAAAATCAAGAATGAAAATACGCTTTTGGGAATCGGTTTGTGGAATGATAAGCAAAAATTGAGGCGGCAGCAGGAGAAACCTCATATATGTCCAAAGACACACGCGCTCACAGCGGATGAAAAGACCTGGTTGCGCCATAGTCGTTTATACTATCAAGCCTATAGTTCCGGTACGCGCGCTATGCTGGAGCGCATTTGTGAAGAAGGCTACGGACCCGCTTGCATGACTTTGGGCTTAATGGACATCCGGCAAAACCAGGAAAAAGGTCTTGCTATGCTTGAAAAGGCTTGTGATCTGGGTTATTATGGTCATTATGCCTGTTTTCGTTTAGCGGATGTTTTAAGTGATTTGGGGAAGGAAGACGCTGCGATCATTAATTATCAGAAAGCTTGTGATGGTGGGCATGCGGTTGGTTGTATGGTCGTGGGTCTTATAGGTGAAATGAAGCAATAATTTTGAAAAATAGTCAAGTTTGAGCGGTTTGGAATGGTTGGTTGGTTTGGATATGCCGAACGTGCTCCAAGACCAGAACGGGCGTTTGTACGTTTTATCTGTTGATTAAATCAAAGTCAAATGGCAAAAATTTCAGCAACGCCGGGTGTATATATAGCGGAAGAGCGCTTAAAATACTACCGCGATTTGAAAAACGTGGTGGATACCTTGTTTGACGAAGGTAAAGCAGAAGGCAAGGAAGAACGTAATTTTGAAATCGCCCGTCAAATGAATTCTGCAGGAGAGCCAATTGAAAAAATTATTCGGTTTACCGGTCTCACCAAGGAGGAAATAGAAAAGCTGTGATAATGCCTGATTAACCACTAAAAATTAAAATATTACACATGAAAAATCTTATTCCAATTTTAATTTTTTTATCTCCTGGTGTATTTGCTCAGCAGGTATCCAACCTTACAAATTCGTGGCTGGGCAACAGCAGCGCCGACCCCAATACTTTCATGCCTCAAGGCATAGAAGGGATGTCTGTAAGCCCAGATGGAACGGTTTATACGAATGTTTTTTGGGAAGAGGGTGGCGGCACGTACACCCAAATCAAAAACCAACAAGTAAGCCATGCCAAGCATACTTTTGGATGGGGCGCGCTGGGAGGTAGTGACATTTGTGCTAATTCAACCTATGTTTATTTTTCTGGCATTATGGGAAATGAAAATGGCGGGTTAGTAGATCCTCAAAGATGGCCCGAAGATGGCAAAGAATGGCTTATCCTCTGGAGAAGAGATAAAAACGATATAGACAATGGTCCAACTTTCCCAGGGGCTAAAGGACACCCGCTTTTTAAAAATTATCTCGTAGTGAAAGAAATTGATTATAATCAGGAGACAGGTGGGGTGATAACAGGCGTGTTTGCCAATGAGGAGGAAGTATTTGTCGCCACGGGTTTTGAAAATAAAGTAAGGGTATATGATGCCAATACCATGGCTTTTAAGAGAGCGTTCACTGTCACAAGCCCCCATCAAATGGCCATGGATTCATTCAATAAATTATGGATTGCAATTGGGGAAAAAGCAAGCAAAATAGAAAGATATGACTTAAACGGAGTAAAACAGGATCAAGCGGTTCTGCTACCTGCGCATAGTTTCGTAGGGGATTTCTGTATTGACAGTAGTAATCGTATATTAATCGGAGATGTTGGGCAAAGGGAACAGGTTTTGATTTACACCAATACCAACAGCAGTCCGTCTTTTACAGCAACTTTTGGTATGGAAAACGGCATTTACTCAGGCATAGCTGGGAAGTATGAATATTTAAAATTTAATCAGATCAGGGGAATAGGTACAGATAACAATGGAAACATCTATGTGTGCAATACACAGTGGGGTACAGGAGGTGAAGGAACTATATTAGAAAGCTACAATCTTACCACAGGCGCACTCAATTGGAGAAAATACTGTGTCATGTTCGTGGATGCCATGGGCATTGATGCAGCAACAGACGGCAAAGACATCTACGGTAAAGTTGAACATTTCACGATTGATTATTCCAAACCCGAAGGACAGGAAGCTACTTTATCCGGATACACAATTAACAAATACAAATATCCATTAGACCCCAGATTATATGGAGAATTAGCCAGCGTGGCCGTTCGAAATATTAACGGGCATAAATTTTTAGGTATGTCCAGCATGAATGGAAGTTTGGATGTCATTTTTCGTTTCAACCCTGCAACGGATGGGGAAGTTGCCATACCCTGTGTAATGTTTGGATGGAGCCAGGATACCTTATATCCCGGATCCCTTAGCACGCCATGGATTTGGAGAGACTTGAATGCAAATGGACAGTTTGAATCCGGAGAATATATGCCCTGTACGGCTCATATTATACCGGATGGAGGCTATGGAGCGACCATCGACAATAATTTAGATATTTGGGTAGCAGTCGGAGACAGTATAAATCACTTAAAGTGCCTGGGATTAGACGCGAACAATGTCCCGATTTATGACGGCATCCATACGGCCATACCCAAACCTCCCCCTTTTGAAGAAGTCCGCAGGGTTCAATACGATGTTTCATCGGATAGAATGTATTTGGGAGGCGCTACCACTAATTACCCTGACTATCATCCCTGGAGAGCCATGGGCAGAGCCATGCACCGATATGATAACTGGAGCCTGGGAAACAGGATAGCTGCTGGAGAACTTGCTGTTCCTTTTGACACCTTGGTAAATGCAGAAACTGTTTCTTTCCGTGCAGAGGGCGACTACCTATTTACCGCCATTGACATAGGCTACACCACCATAATTGCAGATAGAGAAGATAACGATCGACCAGTCATGGGTCAACTT
Organism: Saprospirales bacterium; assembly: GCA_031425035.1. Classification (GTDB taxonomy): domain Bacteria; phylum Bacteroidota; class Bacteroidia; order Chitinophagales; family Saprospiraceae; genus M3007. The sequence continues at coordinate 9,908 of JANPIN010000023.1, forward strand.
AACATTTTCAATATAGCCGACAATAGTTCAGCAGGTTATATTCGCCCTGTGTGGGATCATATAGGATGGATGGATATTGTTCAATGTGTGGATGTATATAAAAGAAATAACGGGGAGTATATAATTGTACAAGAAGACGACGGTCGAAACAAAAACCTCTTGTACTGCTGGTGTCCTACTGGTGACTGCAACGATATGTCAGCCGTAAATAAAGACCTGCAGAACCAGCTCTCCTATTCTATCTACCCCAATCCTTCCAAAGATAAACTTTTTATATCAGGTAATTTGGTTGAAAATTTAAATTATGAAATCATCAGTATCGAAGGTGAAATTTTGCAAACCGGGGTGATGAACAGGAACTATATCACCATAGAAAATCTACACGCAGGAGCTTATATTGTCAAGTTAAGTAACAAATCAGGGCTGTGGTCTCATCCGTTTGTAAAAGAGTAGATTCTAATAATATTGCAAATGTATTTCATCCATTTCCTTCTGGATTGAAAAGTATAGGCGAGCAAACGGAAGGTATAAATAGGAATAAGCAAGGTTGATGGCAGATGATATTTGTGGATTAAATCAAAGTTAAATGGCAAAAATTTTGACAACGCCGGGGGTATATTTGACGGAAGAGAATGCTTGCCCCAATTCTATTGTCCCTGTACCGACCGCAGTACCCGCTTTCATTGGTTACACAGAACAGGCGCTCCTGAATAAGAAAGACCTTAAACATGTGCCCATGCGTATATCGTCGCTCGGGGAGTACGTGTTGTACTTTGGTATGGGGCCTAAGCCGGTTTACAAGTTTAAAGAATCGAATAATGCCCAAACCTATGAACTGGCAGAGCCTACGGGCCGGTACCTGTTGTACTATTCGATAAAACTGTTCTTTGCCAACGGCGGCTCCGATTGCTGGATCGTTTCGATTGGCAACTATAGTACGCCGGTGAACAAAGAGGATATGGATGGCGAGGAAGTAGACGGCCAGCAGCAAACCGTGCTCAAAGGCATTCGTTCCCTGAAAAATGTGCCGGAACCGACGATGGTGGTCATTCCTGACGCGGTGTTGCTCCCGGCGCAAGATTGCGCGGCGATCCAAAAAATCATGCTGGAGCATTGCGGCGGTACTATGCGCAAACGAATCGCCATCCTGGATGTGTATGACGGATTCAAAGCAAGAAGCCCCGATCCGATGTCGGACGTTATAACGCTGTTCCGTGAATCGGTCGTCGATTATCTTTCATGGGGCACGGCCTACTATCCATGGGTGCATTCAACAATCAGCAGCCAGGATGCGGTGGATTTCAAATCGATCGATGAAATTTCTCGCGCCGACATGATTGCCGCTATGCTCGCGGAGGTGGACGTTATTACTGCCCAGGGCGCCCTGGATAAAAAGCAGGCGGAATGGAGGAAAGCGGAAATCAACAAAATCAGCTCCGCCAGGGAAGAGGAAGTGGGTGCCGTTCATCAAACCTTGTTGGTGGTCAGCCCACTTTACAAAGCTATCATGGCCTCCTTACTCGAGCTGATCAACCTATTGCCGCCCAGTGCCGGTCTGGCCGGCATATACGCCATGGTCGATAAATCCATAGGGGTGTTTCACTCGCCCGCTAATGTCAGCTTCGGCTCCGTTGTTCGACCCGCCGTTCCTTTGACCGAAGCAGAACAAGAAGACCTCCACACACCCCTTTCCGGAAAAGCCATTAATGCCATCAGCACTTTTCCGGGCCAGGGCATTTTGATCTGGGGCGCGCGTACCCTGGACGGCAACAGCCAGGATGTGCGCTACATCAACGTTCGGCGCACCCTCATCCTCATCGAACAATCCATTAAATATGGGATCGAACTTTATGTTTTTGCCCCTCATACGCCAGCAACCTGGACAAACGCGAAGGCTTCGATTTCCACCTTTCTCACCAGTTTGTGGAAACAAGGGATGCTGGCCGGCGCAACCCCGGAGGATGCTTTTTCCGTAGCAATCGGCTTAGGCGAAACCATGACGCCGGTGGATATTCTTGACGGTATCATGCGAATCGAAGTACTGTTGGCCATCACGCGTCCCGCAGAATTTATAGAGATCAGTTTTGTCCAAAAAATGCAGCAGTCATGACCCATTTCAAGCCCATTCATCCAACCAAGGCTGGGCTAGAACCACCGAAATACATACCCACCTTACCAGAAAAGGCTGGGATCGGATCTAAAGGCCTATAGATGGGCGGCACCTATAAATACCAGGTAGTATTTCGGCTGATATTATTTTGATAAAATAGTAGAACATTTGCGTGGCATCTTTTATCTTGCCTGGGGTTTTAAACCACCAGCCAAAGATGGAATACGCCCTATAATCACAAGGCCCTCATCTGCTACCCCATTGGAGTAGGTGAGGGCCTTGCGCGTATAGCCGGCATACGCATTGCGGGATAAGTGAATAAAATGGGGGTAAGACGCAATGCGGGATAAGGACTGTTTTGCGAGGGGAAGGCGCAATGCGGGAGTGTAATAGTTCGCACCAATAATAGGGGCAGCCGAGCGTGACTCCGGATAAATAAAGTGTTGATTTTCAGAGGCTCTTGAGGACTATGGACAGGTTGGCGGCGGACAGTTTAGGGCATTCGCCCCAAAGACTCCGCTACTATTTTGCAAAATAACCCGGCTGGATATTGTCGCGTCATGAATATACTATTGGTTTTCACCAGGTTTGAAGTCGGTGCATAGGTTTGGCGGCGATTAATTCAGGGATTCCGCCCCAATTAGCATTCAATATGCCCTAAAAGAAAAAGGTCCAGTTAATTTTGAAATCATTGTTCATTAAACATTTTGCATATGAAAAGCATCAATTATTTTTTTCTCTTGGCAGTGTTTTTCTTGCCGCTTTGCGTTCGTGCACAATCAGAAATCAACACCACGTCAAAACAAGGCGATCAGGTATGGCTGATTATTAATTACGTCAAGGCAGAATCGAAACAAGAATTTGAAAAATTTATGGAAGATGTCTTCTTCAAGATACTAACAACTTCCAAGGCTCCCCAACGAGCCGAACAATACCAAAAAACGCGTTGGCTCACCCCGGCTCAACAAAATCCAGACAGTACCTGGACGTATGTGTTTATAATGGATCCAGTAGTGCCAAATGCAAATTATGACATTGAGAAGTTGTTCCAGGAGCAATATAGCCCAGAAAAGTCGGCTGAGATGTTGAAGCAATACGAATCATATATCTCCAGGTCAGATTTTCACACCCTCATTCAATCTAGGCATTAGCCACAGTCCGAAGTGCTTGTATCTCTCACAAAACCAATAATTTAACGCTGCCGCTCGCGGTACCGGATAAATAATAATGGTGCCAACTCTGCGTGGCTGCCAACCGCTCGCTAAACGCGTCGGTATGGCAGTCACGCTCCCGTTAGCATCAATCAGAGTAAAAAGCCAAGTGCGATGCCAAATATAAATGTTAATTTCCAGGGGAATCGTTAGACATTGGGTGGTCATAACCGGATTTTGGGCGGGCATATTTAACCGAATGACTGGTTTAGAGTGGCAAATAATCGAGCGCGGATAGCGGGTCGGAACACTGTTGCTGGGTTGGATTAAGGTCGATAAAAAATAATAAAACCCCTACTTACACATAGAACATTCATTTATAAAACATACCTTTCTGAAATTTTTCCATTCAACCTTTTTTATTTGCAAAACGGTCAACCCTTAATTGCTAAACAATTTATTGTAGGTGAAATTATTATCAAACCATATTGAAACAATTAAATCGGAAGTAAAAGAACTCCTCGGTCGGGGAATAGATCAAGCATTGAATTACCTAAGCCAATTGGTTTTGGAAAGATCACCTTTGTACAATACAATACTACAGATTAAAGCCAGGTACAGCGCCTATCTCGAGACCGTAATGCTCGGTACAGCTTCACAAAGTGAATTAAACATCACTTACGCCCAATTGATAAGTGGACTATTGATCTTGGTGGATAAATTACATGAAAAAGATATTCTCTCTTTTCAGAAAGATAATCAAATAGTTTCCCACTCTCAAGGCGAGCTTTTATATTATGTTCCAGCAAAAATGCAGACGCAGCAAGAGTATCGTTGTTTAGTTCGGCTCGCCTATACAAAGTCACTGTTATATGCCGGATGGGATGCCCAAGATGAAGACGTTCTGAAATCCATTCGTGTTGCACAAGTTATGGCAGTTGAAGTGTTCAGCGTCGCAAAGGACAGCCCATTTCTAATTCATACGTTTAATCACGCGATCCAGTTTTTAGAAGAGGATGTAGCAACCGATTGGATTTTCTTAGTAAAACCGACTCGACCTGGAGAGTTCTCGCTAGCATTACGAATTTCGGTCGTTGAAATTATCCAAGGTCGGGAGGTAAAAAAGGATATGGTATTTGAACAACAGATAATTGTCATTACCGAAAAAATTCCAATGGAAATCCCTCGAATGCAAGCCTCAGCATTAGGGTTTTCCTTTATAAAAGGCGGCAAAAAAGAGCAGAATAAAAATGATTCAGTAAATTTAGCCCCAAAGTTTAGAGTGACGTCGATTCATATTTTATCAATATGCTTGATTTTTCTTACTATAGGCAGCTCTATAACTTGGGCGATTACTCCTCCATATACACGAGATTGGTATGTTACTTATCTTTTCAACGATTCCGCAGATGCTTATCAGCAATACCTAAAAAAGTACCCTAAAAGTCCTTACCGCGAAAAAGCAATCTACCGAAGAGCACTTAAGAGTAACCTGATAGAAGATTATCGTGCATACCAACAAGAATATGCGAATTCAAATAATACTGAATTTAAAAAGTCTATGGAAAATGCTATTGATCAACTTGAATTTAAAGCATATCAGCAAATTATAACACAACCGGATACAGCAAATATCAATTCCTACTTAAAAAATTATCCAGAAGGGAAATATAATGAACGAGTCCAAAAGGAAATTGAGCGTGTATTTAATAAGGATAGCCATCAAAAAGAAAATTTAAATTTACTGATGCCTTCTTCAGAAAAAACCAAAACGCCAAATGTTAATCTTAAGAAGCAAAAAATAATAGACAAATTAATAGGCAAATGGGTAATAGCGTTTCCTGTACACAATCCTGAAGACGCAAAAGACATTTATTATATTGAGAAGAATATTTTTCAGTTTGAGCAAAATGGAAATGGAATTTATTATAGATATAAAAATGGAATACTAGACCACAATGATTATGAAAAGTTTTTTTGGGAATTGATTATCTATAAGAATTCATATAGCATAAAATTCACGTACTCAAAAAGAATGGATGTCGATATTACTCAACTGTTCTGGAAAGATGATAATCATCTTCATCTGAGTGAGCTTGGCGTCGTGACAAGGATAAGATAACTTTTCCCCTTCGACAAGTGCTTCTTCCATGCACTGTTGAGGCCGAAGTCTTCTTCACCACTAAAACAATAGATTAACACTCTAATAAAATTGATGCTAACAATGCACTACTGTAAACCCCGCCCAGCCCACGCGCTATGTCCGACGCGCGGCAGGGCTGATAGCAGTGCTCACGTTGTTAGCACCAACAATAGCGGCAGCCGAGCGTGACGCCGGGATATAATATTTTGATTTTCAGTGACTTTGGCAGACTGTGGGCAGGCTTGGCGGCAGACAGTTCAGGGCTGACGCCAGCAAGATTCCGCCCCGATTTTGGCGGATAGCCCGCCGTGATGCCGCCGTGACATGGATATCATATTGATTTTCAACAGGTATTAGCGGCTATCCGACGGATACGACGAGTTAGCGGTAATGCAAAGCACGACCTAAAAATAATATTGAAATGAAACAGGAAATTTGGTTAGCAAATGGACTTCTAATTCTACATGTCATTGTAGTTGGGATTACAGTGGCTGGTGCTGTTGCTTTATTTACAGGGAGGTTTGCCAAATTTCACAAAAAGGATTTTTTTGCTTGGGCATTCATAGTTTGTTCTTTTGGACAGATTTTTTCACTTATACTTACTGGTGGTTGCGTTTTCTCAGAGTGGGAGAAGAACATTAGACTTCAAGCTGACCCGACAGCTTCATACTCAAAGACCTTTTTACAGGAATACCTACCTTTTTTACCAGAAGGTTTTATTCATGCAACTCCGTTTCTTACACTTGGAGCATTAATTGGAGCATTAATCCAAATACGCTTCGCAATTAAACGAAAAAAGAACATAAACAGAAAATGATAAAAGACTCAAATGGCTGGACTAAATTCAATAAAGACACTCTTGAGCATGAAAGCACATACCGCTAACGGCGCATTTTCAATAGACGGGGGTTGAATTCTCCGTAGACAGTTTTGTGGTTACGGAAAGTTCAGTGTTCCGTGTGCTTTAAAGCCCGACCATCGCAAATCTGCAAACCGTTATACCGAACACAAAGTGGTTTTGAACAAAGCCCGGATCTAAACTGCTGACGGCCAGCCACTAAACCCGTCTAAACTGCCTCCTGACTGTCGACACGTCGGCACCCGCCGCACCTCTTGGTGAACGGTCTGCCCAGCGCCCGGGAAGTGTGGAATACGCCTGCGCTCGCTGGGTTCAGGCGAGCGCCGCAGCGAGTGGTCGGAGGCTAGGTTGGTGGCGATACTATAGAAAGAGGTAGATTATATTGTAGATATTGATTTTCCCCGGCGCGCAGCTGCAGTGCCGGGGATTTTTATTTTTTGGGGCCGAGCGAGGGAGGGCTGGCGGGAGGGTTCGAGGGCTGCGAGAACGATCTGTCGATGGAATGACAGCGTAATAAAGCATGAGAAAGGCATTTCCCGCAACCGCTTTTCTGCGTTTGCCCTGGCAGCCCTTTCACCGGGCATTCCTTCCCACACCACACCTTAGAATCCACTTAGATTCTTCCTCCTAAGCCGTATTATGTTTCGATAAGCCTTTCATTTGCCGCATCATTTTTCAATTTGTTCCGATGCCGCATATTACCCTGGAAGCACATTTGCCCGGCATAACGGGCTTGCTCGAATATCGTCCCGACACCGCCGCGCCCATCCGCGAGCTCACCCAAATCCTGCTACGTGGCCCGTCCACTCTCAGCGAAGGCGAGCGCGAACTGATTGCCTCGCTGGTATCATCGCGCAACCAATGCACGTTCTGCACCACGGCACATAGCGCGGCCGCCAACCTGTTGCTGGGCGAAGCGGAGACTTGCGAGCGGGTGAAACAGGATTTTGAGTCGGCTCCGGTCAGCGAAAAGATGAAGGCGCTGCTGGCCATCGCCGCGCTGGTGCAGCAAAGCGGAAAGAACGTAACGCAGGAAGCAGTCGAAAGAGCGAAACAAGCCGCAGCCACGGACCTGGAAATCCATGATACGGTGCTGATTGCCGCACTGTTTTGCCTCTATAACAAATACGTGGATGGACTGGCGAGCGTAACGCCCACCGATCCTGCTTTCTACGACCGGCTGGGCGAACGCATCGTACACCATGGCTACACCCGCTTGCCCGGCGGTTACGAGCACCTGAAAAATAAGTAAGGGGTCAAAACAGGCGACTGGACAACTTAGGATCTGATTATCAACATTATATAAACCTTCATCAACCAGTAGCCATTCCATCATTCTACATACGCAAAACGATGAAACACTTTCTTAACCTGATTTTATTAGCGCTTTTCACCCTGCCCGCTTTCGCGCAGAACATCACCGGAACGATCACGGATGCGGAGACGGGCAAGCCCCTGGCCGGAGCGAGCATCCGCCTGCCAGGCAGCGGCTCGGGCACGATCACGGACCAGGCAGGCCGGTTTTCCCTGCCGGTGAGCGCCAAACCACCCTTCACCCTGGTGGTCTCCATGCTCGGTTTCGATCAGCAGGAAATCAGCCTTTCCTCCGCGTCCGACGTGACGCTGGGCCTGCGCCCAAGTGACGGGTTGCTGAATCAGGTGGTCGTTTCCGCTTCCCGCGTCGAGGAGAGCATCCTCAAATCGCCCGTTGCCATTGAGAAGCTGGATGCCCGCGCCATCCGCGAAAGCCCGGCGATCAACTTTTACGACGGCTTGCTTAACCTCAAATCCATCGATATGGTGACGAGCAGCCTGACCTACAAACAGATCAACACGCGCGGCTTCAACGACACCGGCAACAGCCGCTTCCTGCAATTGATGGATGGCGTGGATAATCAAACGCCCGGTCTCGGCTTCGCCGTCGGCAATCTGTTCGGTGTTTCTGATCTCGATGTGGAAAGCGTCGAACTCATTCCGGGCGCCGCCTCCGCCCTCTACGGGCCGGTGGCTTTCAACGGGATGTTGTCCACCCGCAGTAAAAACCCTTTTGATTATCAGGGACTCAGCGTACAAACCAAGGTGGGCGTGAACCACGTCGGCGACGAATATTCGGATGGTGCCAAACCTTTTTACGAAGTGTCGGCCCGCTATGCCCGGGCCTTCAACAACAAGTTTGCCTTTAAATTGAATGCCTCGTACCTGACCGGCACCGACTGGTATGCCACGGACTTCACCGATATCGACCCGAACACGCCCCCGGCACAACGAGGTGATCATAACCCGGGGCGCAATGCGCTCAACGTATACGGCGACGAAGTGGCCCGCACGATTGACAGCGTGGGTCGCGTGTCGCGCACGGGCTATGAGGAAATAGATGTGGCGCAGTACGATGTCTATGGCGCGAAACTCGGCGGCGCTTTGCATTACAGGATCACAACAGGGCTGGAGGCTATTTACGCTGTGAACTGGAGCCAGGGCACCACGATGTACACGGGCAGCAGCCGCTATGCGCTCGACAACTTTAAGCTGCTGCAAAACCGGCTCGAACTGCGCGGCAAGAACTTCTTTGTGCGCGCCTATTCCACCGGAGAACGCTCTTCTGATTCCTATAATTCGCGTTCCCTGGCGCAACATATTAATCGTACCTGGGTCCAGGACCTGGGCGGTAACACGGTGTCGCCAAACCAGGCCGACGATACCTGGTTCACCCGCTACCGATCCGCCTTTTTGGGCAGCGTCTCCGGTGTGAATCCACAGGACCACGGCGCGGCTCGTGCCTTCGCCGACCAGGGCCGCCTCCTGCCGGGCTCCGCGGCATTTGACGCGCAGAAAGACCGGCTTATTCATACCACCGGCCTGAGCGGCGCGGGCGTCGTGAGCAACAGCACGCTATACCAGGTAGATGCCCAATACGATTTCAGTTCGGCGGTCAAAGTCCTCGGTTTGCAGATCGGCGCGAACTACCGCTATTACGATATGGAGACCAATGGTACGCTGTTCGATGACATCAACAATCCGGTAACCATCGGCGAATACGGTGTTTTTGCCCAGGTTTCCAAATTACTGCTGGCGGACAAACTGAAACTGACCGCTTCGGGGCGTTACGACAAAAACGAGAGCTTCGATGGCAACTTTACGCCGCGTGCCTCGGCAGTATTCTCGCCCACAGAGCGGCACCATTTCCGGGCATCCTACCAGACCGGTTTCCGCAACCCAACCGTGCCTGACCAATACATCAAACTGAACGTTGGGCCGATCATTATTCTGGGCGGTGCACCAGCAAACAGCCGGGGACTGAATGCGTATGAAAACTCTATCAATGCATCTTCCCTGAATGCTTTCTTCAGCGGTTTTCAGCAGGACCTGCAAAGCGGCGTTCCTTTTCCGCAGGCGGTGATCAACAACAAAGACAAGTTGGTGAAATCGAATGTGGCGTATGTCAAACCCGAACAAACCACGAGTTTCGAGCTGGGCTACAAGGGTTTGTTCACCCAAAAAATCTTGTTCGACGTAAATTACTACCGTAGTTCGTACACCGATTTTTTGATCAATCAGGTCGTTATGCGCACCGACAGCCCTGTACTGGCGCCCGATGGCAGCGTAAATCCGGATGCCGCCTTCGATGTGGTGAACAGCAAGACGCAACTGTTCCAACTCTACACGAACGCTTCCGATGAGGTAACGGCACAAGGTGCAACGCTCGGCCTGACGTATTCAATGCCTAAAAACTACCGCCTGCACTTCAATGCCACCTGGTCCGATTTCAACATTGAAGATGCCAACCCGAACAACATCCCTGCCTTCAACACGCCGACCTGGAAAACGAATCTGGCCGTCAGCAACGACCGCCTGACGGACCGCATTGGTTTCGGTCTGGCCTGGCACTGGCAGCAGGCCTTCGATTGGTACGGGACCATCAACGAATTGCGTCCGGGACAAGTAAAAGCCTACAATTTATTGGACGCACAAGTGAGTTACCGCATACCGGGACTGAAAACGACCGTCAAAATCGGCGCGAACAACCTGACCAACAAGTACATCGTGCAGGCCTATGGCTCGCCCGCAGTGGGGGGTTTGTATTTCCTGGCTTTGACGTATGACAGCTTATGACCGATCGACAGCAAAAACTTGCCTTTGCCCTTTGTGCCCTGTGCTATCTTTTTGGCGGCACCGTCTCCATGTTGCTTTCCGCCAACCTGCCCATGGCGGTTGCCGAGTTGTCGGGCAAAGCCGCCCCGGAAACCGAAATGGCCAATATCGGCGCCTGGTTGAATGCCAGTTTCCTGTATGGCTGGATGCTGGGCGGGCTGCTGCTGGGCGTGGTGAGCGATTACATCGGGCGGGTGAAAACGCTGGCCTTGTCAGTAGGCTTATACGGATTGTTCACGCTGCTCGTCGTGTCCGTGCATAGTTGGGAGCTGCTGATGGCCTACCGCTTTATAGCGGGCATGGGGGTGGGCGGCGTGCTGTTGGTCAGCACGGTATACATCGCTGAAATCTGGAAAGTGAGCAGTCGGCCGGTGGCTTTGGGCATACTGGCCATCGCCTTTCCGGTCGGTATTGTGCTGAGCGGGGCCATGACGGCCGGATTTTCGCATTGGCAGCAAACTTTCTGGTTGGGCGCTATCCCTTTATGCCTGGCCTGTCTCACCTGGAGGCTACTGCCTGAATCGGCGCAGTGGCAACAAAACAAACCGACCGGCAGGCCAGATATGGGTACGCTTTTCGCACCGGAGCACCGGCGTAATCTGCTGGTCGGTTCCATCATTTACGGGGCGGTGCTGATCGGTTTATGGGGTTTGTTTTCCTGGCTCCCGACGTGGGTGCAAAGTTTGCTCACCGGTATTTCGGACGGACAAAAAGAGCGCGGTATTACCATGATGTTGCTCGGTATGGGCGGGATTGTAGGCGGAATTTTTTCGGGTTTCCTGATAAAAAGCTGGGGTTCGCGTAAAACCCTGTTGTTTACCTTTGCCGGCCTGACGGGGCTATGCGGGCTGCTTTTTCTGACGAATTCCACATTTTCGCTGATTATTTATGCCGAAATGGCGGTACTGGCTTTGTTTTTCGGCATTAGTCAGGGGGCTTTGTCCGGATACATTCCGGAATTGTTTCCCACCGGCATCCGGGCCACGGCGACCGGTTTCTGTTTCAACATCTGCCGGTTTTTCACCGCCACGGCTGTTTTTTTTGTAGGCGCCCTGGTCCAGCTGCTGGGCGGGTACAGTAACGCGTTACTGACTTTCGCGCTGGCCTTCGTGGTCGCGATGGCCGCAGCGTTTTACAGTCCGGAACCAAAAGCAGCGCTAGCGAATTAAAAAATATAAGCCATGCCACATATCGCATTGCCGGAGGACCTAATAGGCATTCGCAGTCTCGTCAATTACCGGCCCGATACGGGTCAACCGCTCTATGCGCTGGCGCAAATCCTGCTGCGCCATGATTCGCCGCTTTCCACCGGCGAGCGCGAGCTGATCGCCGCCTATGTCTCTGCGTTGAATGCATGCACCTTTTGCACCTGTAGCCATGCTGCGGCTGCGCGTTATTTGTTTCAGGATGAACAGGAAGCTGTGGATAATGTGCTGCGTGTTTATCAGCAGGCGCCAATTTCTGAAAAACTGAAAGCCCTGCTGGCCATCGCCGGCAAGGTGCAGGCCGATGCCCGTACAGTCACCGCGGAAGATGTGGCCCGCGTCCGTCAGCAGGGCGCGACCGACCGTGATATCCACGACACCGTGCTGATCGCGGCTACCTTTTGTATGTTCAACCGCTACGTAGATGGCCTGGCCACCGGGACGCCTTCGCCGGATGATTTGAACGCCTGGTCGGTCATGGGGGAGCGCATGGGAACCAAGGGATATGTAATATAAGTAGATCTACAATATGGCCTACATCACCCTTCCTGCAGGCAAACCCGGTATGCATGGGTTGCTGGCTTTCCGCCCGGAAATGGCGCCACCCCTGTGCGCGCTGACGGATGCGCTGCTGCGCTCGGAGGAAGGCTTGAGCCGGGGAGAACGCGAGCTTATCGGGGCCTTTGTGTCATCGCTGAATGACTGCTTTATTTGTGAAAACATCCACGGCGCGGTGGCGCAGCAGCATCTCCGGGCCGGGGACGATTTTGTGGAAAAAATCAAAAGTGACTATCAAAACTCAGGGGCTTCGGAAAAAATGAAAGCCTTGTTACGTCTGGCCGAAAGTGTGCAGCAAGGCGGCCAGTTTGTGACGGCCGACCAGGTGGAAGCAGCGCGTCTGCAGGGGGCTACCGATCTCGAAATTCACGATACCGTGCTGATCGCTGCCCTGTTCTGCCTGTTCAATCGTTACCTCGACGGCCTGGGCGTGCTTTCCGGGGATACGCCCGTTACCTTTCGCGAACGCGCCGCTGACATCGTGAGCAGGGGATATTGCCGATGATGCTGCTTTAGTCAGTTTAGGGTGTTTTATAATGTTTGGAAGAGTTTAGATGCTGATCACCAGCACTTCGTATTTGATTATCAAACTTTATCAACCTGCATAAACCATTACTGAAAGTTATAGATCATGGCCCACATCCACCTTACCGAGCAACTTCCCGGAATCCGCGGTCTGCTGGCCTTTCGCCCCCTCACCGCTCAACCGCTAAACGCCCTGGCCGAGGTCCTGCTGCGCACGAATGAAGGGCTGAGCATGGGCGAGCGGGAACTCATCGCTACGTTCGTGTCATCGCTGAACGACTGTTTTTTCTGCCAGAACATCCATGGCGCAGTGGCCCGGCATTATTTTCCGCAGCATGAACATCTGCTTCCACAGGTTACATCCGATTACCGGACGGCAGCCTATGTCCCGTCCTGAAATAGGTTTACACAAAAGTGTAAAAAATGGTAGAACGCGTGACGAAAAAAGATTTACGCCGGAAGTACCCGGACGAATTAAAGCGTAAGATTGCGAAGGCTTATAAAAGCGGTCAATACAGTTATGGTGTTTTGGCTTTGGCGTACGGCTTGACAGACAAATCAGTGGTGAAAGAATTTGTCAGATGGTATGATCGGCAGCCAGAAATTTTGGTGGATATTTCCATCATGGATGCATTAGAAATGAAACAAAATGATTCTGCAGGCCGTTGGCTATTTAAAATAACCTACCGACCAACGGCCCATGCACATCCCCGACATTACGAAAGCCAATGTGGCGAATAAAGCCAGGTCGTACTTCCTGATCAATAGCTGCTGTCTGGGCCATATAGACTTTGGGGTTTTAAGTATATAATGAAAAAACGTGCGCGTTGAGGCGACGACTATTACCTTGTGCCGTCTATTGTTCGGGTTTTATTCCATACACGGCTACTGGAAAATAAACCCGAATTCTCTCATTTTGTCACCCTCCAACCCGTAGTTCGGGGCAAGAAAAGCGCCCTGGTCTTCTATCAAAAACGATTATGCTTGCAACTAAAGACTACTCTGCCATGACGCTGGAAGAATTAGTGTCCGCAGAGAAAAAAATGCAATCAGAAAAAACCCTAACGGCTGTAATCATAGGTGTCGTAATTGGCATCGCTGTTTATTCAGCCACCCATAGAGGTTTTATCCTTCCGGTTATTTTATTGATTGCTGCGTATTTGATTGGTTCCAGGCATGCAAAAAACCTGAAGGACATCCAAGCGGAAATAAGCCGCAGGAATTAGAGGCTGTTTTAAAACCAGGAAACCGATGCCAGGACTTTACTCCGCCACCGGATGATTAATGCTGGCCAGGAGGTCCGCCAACACCTTTTCCAGGTTGTCGATCACTTCCTGATTCGTAAACCTGATTTCCCGGATGCCCAGATCCAACAGGTCCGCCGTCCGACGGAGATCATGTTGCTTTTGTTCCGCACTGAAGTGATAGCCACCATCAATTTCTAGGACCAATCGGGCCGTATGGCAATAAAAATCAAGGATGTACCGGCTCACCGGATGCTGTCGCCGGAATTTATAGCCACTGAGTTGTTTGCCTTTTAAGGCGTTCCAGAGTATTGCTTCCGCCTGGGTCGAGGCTTCCCGGTTTTCTAGGCATACTCGAAGGATTTTGCGGGCGCCCGGTGGAACATCTGTGGTGCCTTAGGCGGGTCCTGGTTTTTCATAGGGGATCTATTCAGGTGGGTGAGAAGGGGGGTCCTAAGTACAATTTTTTTATTCCGTAGTATTGCTACCGGTTTTCAACATTGTTCATACGTTCCGCCTCCACGCCCAATCATGCAAACCGCTGGAAATGTTCTATTGATCCTGTCCGTACTCGCCGCCGCGTACTTATTCAAACTGACCTTTTTGCAAAAAATGCCGGGTGGCGACTCTGGCGTGGGGTATGCCTGGGCCATTCTTTTTTTCATCGCTGTTTTCTGGGTCTGTATGGCCTTGATCGCCGGCATCGTCGGGTATAGCGGCGGTTTTGCCTGGCTGTCGCTGGGGCGTTTTGCCGGCGGCGGCATGCTGGCGCTGGGTTTTCTGGTCCTCCTGCTGGGTTCGACTCTGGGCATGGAAGCCAGTCTCGGCGGTATCCGCTGGTTGGCCCCCGTGAATGCGGTGGCCACGGCGCTGGTGCTGTTGGTTGCGTTTACCGTACTGTTGAACGATAACCTGAAAATGAGCGTCTCGCCCAGCCTCATCAAATGGGGGCTGACCGGCGTACTGGCTGTAAACTGCCTGATGCTGGCTATGATGGTGGTCCGGCCAATCTTTTCCAACGTGGGTGCTGTTTTGTCGAGGTCCAGCGGCGAATTGGACGACTTTCAACTCGGGATGCTGGCCCAGATCGACAGTTGCGATCCGAGCAAAGGCATCACCTCTTTGTTTATTTATGGTAGCAACAACCAGCCCCGGGAAATTCGGGAAAAGGCCACACTGAAGATCAAAAGCAAGCCCGGTTGGCAGGACGACCTCTACCAGGCACTGGATAGTGATAGGGTAGACGAGGCCTTTGGCTTCCTTTTAGCCACTGACGTAGACGACAAACCGCGCTTCGCTCAGGGCGTTTACCAGGGCGTGCTGAGCCAGGCCCGGCTGATCCGGGAGAGTTTGCGCAGAAGTTCGCATCCTTCGCATGTGTATGATGGCAAATTTGGCTTTGAAGTGGAACGCTCCCTGCAGGTTGTGGAAAAATTCAAAGACCAGGGCGTGGATTTCAAACCCGCCGTACAGGAGTTGCGGGCGGCCCTGGATGAGCCCATTGCTTATGACAACCCGAACCCATCCTGTAAGCGGGTGCTGGATAAATGGCTGAAAAAGCATTGATGCCTGGCGAGGGGCTTCAAAGGTTGGAACGCTAAGGAAAGCATCCAAAACACGAAACTTTATTTTTACGGCGCGTTTTCCGTATCGAAAAAGTCGATTTTGGTGAAGTGACAACGGGGGTGGAGGCGAGGATTTTTATCCTCGCCGCAGGCTGGACGTGATTCGTCCGAAAATGTTCTGGGCGTCGCACATTCGAGCAGCCTTAGGTAAGCAGCTGCCAGCCATAGAAAAAAATCTTTCATTCCGCTTGAGAATATACTGTTGTTTGCTAAGTTTGCACGACCCAAGCTATTCCGAATGAGACGCATTTCGCCCTGGCATTTTTGTCCCTGTGTTGCGTGCATCTAACCGGACTGGTTGGGTGCACGCAACTTGTTTTGGGGCCTGTGGCCATACGTACGCCCCACCACCATTGAAAACAGTCTACCTATGTTCAAATTCATCAAAGTCGGGCAAAAAGTTTATAAAGTACTCGCCATCATTCTTTTACCCTTCCTGTATTTATACCTGTTTAAGTTATTCGGCACCTTTATGAGTATCGTCGTGCTGCTTTTGGTACTGGGAAGTATAGGCTTCACTATATATGCCTACATTTCAGAAAAGCAGCGCTTGTTCTTACGGAACGAATTCTTTAAAAAGAATAATCTTTTTTTCCGCTATGGGGACGAGGTCACCCATAAAACGATGCATATCCCGGTAAAAGAATACTGGGGACCCGAAGAAAGCGGGAAATTCGGCTACGAGATCATTGATAGAATTCAAAGTACTTTCATCGATTCCTATGGCAGCAACCCTTTGAACGGTAATCAGGTCGTCGCCATCATCGGCGCAACCGACCGGGAGCGTGCCAGTGATGCCAGGGGTTTTTTGAAAATATCCTTTTCCGGGGCCCGGGGAGCGATTTTCAGCCGGTTCATCACCTTCCAGGTTCTGGGTAAAAATGTAGTCATCCACCTGATGATGTACCTGCTCGGCATGCCCAAACTATTGGATATTATCTACTTCGTTATGGTCAGTCCATTCTCTATCTGGACCTGGCTGTTTAGCTGGTTGCGCGAAGAATACAGCATATACGCCACCCTGGCCAAAGAAATCAATAACTCTTTTGAGATCATCGATATGCTGGCTTATTTCGCCTCCACCAAAGAGGTCATAGCAGATTGCATTATTGAAGCATTGAAGGTGCATGACCTGTACACGCCTAACCTGGCGACCATTGTCAATAATACCTTTAATAATTCCAATGTCAACTTTGGCAATCAGTCCTTTGACAATAGCGTCAATGTTCAAGGCGGTAATTCTGGCACCGTCGGTTATGCGATAAACCAATAACTTATGGAAAATAAAGACAAAGAACAGTCCACTCCGTCATCCCACATCAATAATAGCATACACATCAGTGGCGGTAATTCCGGCATTGTGGGGCATACGGTAAATATCAGCAATCCAAAGCCGCCAGCGGCTGAAACACCGCATGCTCCGGTCGAAACATCCCTGTTGAAAAGCCGGGTGGTCCAATTGGTCATGGATAGCCAAATAGAAGAAGCGCTGGGAGAAATTCTGAAAACGAAGCCCCCGGAAGAGGTGCAGAAGAATATCATCCTCCTGGCCGGTCGGTTCAGTCAATTGAAAATAGAAAAAATTGCCGGTAGTATAGACAAGGAAATGCAGATCATGGAACTCAACAGAATCCGGGACGGCATATTAACGCTCGTATCCAAGTTCTGACCAACGGCTTAATCAGGTTCAAACTACCACCTTCATTTATGAAAGCACCGGAGCATACTTATCAACCACCGGCAAGTGGTGCACAGCCTACCAATTTTTCCATGCTTCCACCGGACAAGTTACCTAACTGGTTGCTGGAGAAAAATATGCCCGTCAGGGGGTACAATTATTCGATGTCGGCCCCGGGCATGCAGCCCCAGGTTATCCAAACCGTTCCGCTAATCGCTGTCCGGGGCGTACCAGTACAGCCGCCGCCCACGCCACCGGCAGCGGTGAAACCAACGGCGATGGATAAACCGCCGGTTCCCGACCAGGCCTCCGATACCAGGGACCAGGTTTCCACAGCGACCGAAAGCAATTTTCAGGAGGGAAAAGAAGTATTCTTGACCAGCGTCCCCACTCCCGAGATGAGCGTTCCCGGGATCGTGGATAGTATGCCGGCGCCAAACGAAAACGTTTCGGTGGAGAACAACTACCAACCTGCCGGCCGGGAAGAAGAACCCAGGCCTTTTGAAAGCAGCCCTCCCGGCGATAACCACGCAAACACCAACGCAAACAAGCCGGAGACCGAGATGTATGTTCCGGAATACAAGAACGAACCGGTTATTCATCGGCAGACGCCGGTTACGCCGGTTGTTCCACCGGCGTATACCTCCCAGACTACTCCGCCCGATTCTCCATCCTTTGCCAACTGGATCTTCAGCAACAGCCAGACCTCGATGATGATCGTCGTCGGCATCATCGCCTTTGCGATCATCCTCATTATACTGTTGGTGTTGGGGGTATTTTGAGGGGTAGGCAATATGGTCGACTGCATATCCATTTTATGGACACGAGAAGGGCCATAGGCTAGATCAGCCAACGAAAAAATACGGGAACCCTTGTCCGTTATGCGCCAGCGGCAGATACCCGACCAGAAGCCGTTCAAGAAGGAACCACTCCAGCATCTATCCCCCTTCTCAATCCTCCTTATGAAACTGCTCCGTTATTTCCTTAACAACGATGCCAAACTTCCGGATAACACTGCGAATAATAAGCGTTTTGCCATCCGGCATCAGGTACATGTGCTGGGTCATACGGACGTGCTGCACCAATCCTTTGTCGGCAATTTTTAAGCGAAAGCTCCAGGTAAAGTAATTACCGTATAATTCTCCGCGGGCAGTGCCGATGATATCACTACCCGTAGCTTCCACATGGTGTGCATCGGTGAGTTTTAATTTGAAATTACGGTGATGTTGCTTGGAATTTTCTGGAAACAGGTCCTGTTCTATGCTTAAAATGCCATTGGCATATACGCCTGTAGTCGTGTTAGTAATGCGCTCAGCAGGCTGGCCACTGCGGGCTTCCAGCACACCCGTGGAATGCGTATGGCCGCCGAAAAATTTTACCGGGTCAAGCGCCGGGGTACTGCTGCTGAAAACTTCAGGTTTTAAAGTGGAGCAGCCTGATAATATAATAAGAACCAAAGCGGCTGGGAGACAAAGATTTTTCATGCCGGAAATGAATCATAATCGTGCCACCGCTTATCTTACACGGTTGAATGATGGCAATTTAAATCCACACGCCGATAAAACCACTTTGACCATAAACAAAAAAGGGCGCCTTGCAAGACCCTGAAAATGAACAGCGATGTATATTCATTTCAAGTTCCCGCAAGACAACCCCATTTCACAACGTGTAGCGAATTTATTCGCTCACAATGAATTTACTGCTGATCACCCCGGCATCCGAGTGAATGTCCAGCAGATACATGCCACTCGAAAGTTGGCCTACCTGCAGCTGGGCATTGAACGGACCGGTTGGTACTACCCCGAAATCACCTTCCATCATCATGCGGCCCGTCAAGTCACGTACCGCATAGCGTAGATTTTCGGAGGTGTTCAGTTTAAATTTCACGAACAAATTGCCGTTGGTCGGATTCGGCGACAATTGCAGCGCCTCCAGTTTGTTCTCCAGGTCATTGGTGTTTACGTATTGCGGCAGCGGGAAGGTCGTACCATCCGCCAAAGCTACCCAAACCCCAAAAGACGGATCCGCGCCGCTGACATAGCCCGAGGCAAATACGGTCGCGGCGCCACCGGTCAGACCCGTCAGGTCGGCCAGATACGCGGCCAGAATGTTGTTGTTATCGGCTGCCGGCGTAACGCCAATGGTGTAGGTACTTGCCGGAACACTCAGGTAATCGGCATACTCCCCGAAGGAAATATTATCGAAAATCACCGGTCCGCTCAGCAAACGCACGTCGACCGGACCCGCATCCGGCGAGCCATGGAACAGCGAGAACTCCACATTGCCTGGGTTTGCCGCCACTTCCTGCGCATTCTCATTGATGAACAAGTCGAAACCCGGGGCGCCGAATAACACACCGCCGGCCATGACCACGTAGGTGCGGCCAGATTCCAGCGTCAGGGCATACGTGGCCAGCGCGTCCGCCGGACCGTTGCTGTTATCCGCCGCCACACCAAGGGCCACCGGACGATCCGCCGGTACGTCCACAAAAGGCGTAGCCGTACGGAACACAAAGTTGTCGACCAACAGGATATTTCCAGCATATACATCCACCGTGGGTGCAATAGCATTGTGGACAATCTGTACCCGCGCCGGGGCCGGGGCCAGCGGCAGGGGGAACACCGTTCCGTCGGGCAAAGCCACGTACAGGCCAAAGCCCGGCGTGCCGCCCAGCAGACCGCTGGCAAAAACCTGCGCCGCGCCGCCGGTCAGACCGCTCAGGTCGGCGCGGAAAGTAGCCACCACATTCGGATCGTCGTGGGCGCGCACGGCCAGATCGTATACGTCCGGGGCGAGGGCCACATAACCGGTACCCGTGCCATAGGCCAGGTTGTCGATCAAATCGTTGGCGACCAGCACCGCGTCGACGTCCACCGCCGGTGCG
>JANPIN010000024.1:0-81498 GCA_031425035.1 Saprospirales bacterium
TTTTTGGCTGCTACAACATAAACGATGACAATGCAGGCGATGAGAGCGAGCCAGGTAAGTGTTTTATTCATGATTAATTTTAATATAAATTATTGCAAATGAACTAATTAGCTATTATTCAATCACTTTCGGCACCCTGAAAAATTTACCGTCCTGGTTGGGCGCGTTCTGTAAGGCTTGTTCAACCGGCAAATGTTCACCCACCACATCCTCGCGCCAGACATTCCCGTGCTCGTTCATGTACACCAGGGGTTCAACGCCGGCGGTGTCCAGTTCCCGCAGTTTATCGACCATATGCAAAATACGCTCGAGGTCAGTACGGAGTTTTTCGCGTTCGGTCTCGCTGAGTTGCAAACGGGCGAGTTTTTCAAGGCGTGAAATAAGTTCTTTGTCCAGCTGCATCGAAAAAGCTTAGATAGGTGGGTGAGGAAGTTCGGTGAACAGGGCCTGTCGTTCGTTGAACGGCGGAGAGGCAATCGCAAATGTTGGTAAAAAACGCGGGCTTTTCCGAAACTTACTCTTTTCCAGCATCTACCTTCGCGGCGCACAAATTTACTGTACGCCGTACAAGCGACCATATTGTAAGATGAATCCAGGTACACCTTCTGAAAAAACGATTATCCGCCACGTGGCAATTGCCGGCAACATCGGCGCCGGCAAAACCACCCTGTGTGAAATGCTGGCCAAACAGTTCAACTGGGATGTCCACTACGAAGATGCCGAAAACAACCCCTACTTATCCGATTTTTACCTGGATATGAAGCGCTGGTCGTTCAATCTGCAGGTTTTCTTCCTTTCCAGCCGCTACCAGCAGGTGCTGCGTATTCTGCAGGGCAACCGCACCGTGATTCAGGACCGGACGATTTATGAAGATGCCTTCATCTTCGCGCCCAACCTGGCCGATATGGGCCTGATGGAACGCCGGGATTTTGAGAACTACCTCACCCTGTTCCAATCGGTCATTTCGCAGGTGAAAGCACCTGATCTGCTGATCTACCTCAAAGCCAGCATTCCGACCCTGGTAGAACATATTCAAATGCGCGGCCGCGACTACGAAGGCAGCATCAGCCTCGACTACCTGAAACGCCTGAATGACCGTTACGATAACTGGATCAACGGATACAGGGAAGGCAGGCTATTGATTATCAACGTGGATCAACTCGACTTCTCTAATAATAAGGAACATTCCGGCCGGGTGCTGGAAATGGTACAAGCCGAACTCCACGGACTTTTTTGAATGCGAAAGAGACCGAATGCGGAATAGGGAATGCAGAATGCGGAATTTCGGTAGCTTGGAATGGAGCTGCGAGTTAAATTTCGAAAGATATGCAGGTGCAATTCCTACGCTCCATCGATATACTGCGTTAAAATCCAAATGTCACGTCCTTAGAATTCCGCAATCCGCATTCCCATTCCGTATTCCGAACTCCCTATTCCGCATTCGAAAGCCCTGCTAGCATCCAAATGCCACTGCCTTAGAATTCCGCAATCCGCAATCCCCATTCCGCATTCATCCTGTTCCGTATTCTCTTCATGACTACCGCCGCCCCTACCCGATTGTTGAATGCTGCCGTTATTGTGGCGGCGCTCGGTTATTTCGTGGACATTTACGACCTACTGCTTTTTGGCTTCGTCCGGCAGAAAAGTCTGCTCGATCTGGGTTTTACGAAAGAACAGGCCTTCGACCTCGGATTATCCCTACAGAACTGGCAGATGTTCGGTATGCTGGTCGGCGGCATATTATGGGGTGTGCTGGGGGATAAATTAGGCCGGGTACGCGTGCTGTATTTCTCCATCGCACTGTATTCGCTGGCCAATATTCTGAACGGTTTTGCCCATGGTTTTGCGGACTACGCCTTGTTTCGCTGTGTGGCCGGCATCGGACTGGCGGGTGAACTGGGGGCCGGCATCACCCTGGTGGCCGAAATTTTACCGAAAAACAAACGCGGCATCGGGACTATGCTGGTGGCGACCATCGGCCTCAGCGGCGCGCTGCTGGCCTGGGTGATCGAACATAATTTCGACTGGCGGTCCTGCTATTTCATCGGTGGCGGACTGGGTATTATGCTGCTGATCTTTCGGATCAGTGTAACCGAGTCGGGTATTTTTCAGCAGGTACAACGCAGTGGGGTCAGCCGGGGCAATTTTTTCGCCCTGTTTACCAGTTGGGACCGGTTTGGCCGCTTTTTACGCTGCATATTTATCGGTACTACCACCTGGTTCGTGGTCGGCGTGCTGGTCTTTTTTTCGCCTGAATTCGGGAAGGCGAAAGGCCTGGAAGGCATTCTGGCGCCCAATGCCATTGCCATTTGTTATTCCGGCCTGATCATCGGCGATATCGTTTCCGGGCTACTGAGTCAGTATTTGCGCAGCCGAAAAAAGGTGATGGCTATCTTTTTGTTCCTCAACGTTTTAGCCATTTCCTACTACCTGCTGGCCGGTTTCAAAACGACCACCGATTTCTACATTTCCCATTTTTTACTGGGCTTTTCCTGTGGTTTCTGGGTCATTTTCGTCACCATCGGCGCGGAACAATTCGGCACCAACCTGCGCTCGACAGTGGCTACCTCGGTGCCCAATTTTGCCCGCGGCATGCAGGTGCCTATCAACTTAACCTTCCAGTATTTAAAAAACCCGGCCGTGCTGGGCAGCGTGATTTCCGCCGCCTGGGTGGTCGGTTCCGCTTGTCTGGCCCTGGCCTTTATAGCGCTCGTCGGGCTGCGGGAGACCTTTCACGCGGATATGGATTTTGTGGAAGATGTCTAAAGCCTGCAAATGTCATTTTGGCAGCAATATTTATTTTTCGGCTGAACTAAGTTGAAAATCAGGGGTTTAAAGGCTGTAAGCGCCCTTCATCCTGAGCTTTTACGTAAATATAATCCTCGCCAACTGCCAAAAACGGTAGTTTTGCCCCTCACTATGGCCAATCAACTACTTTCCATCAAACAACGCTTCGGCATTGTCGGCAGTTCCAGCTTACTCGATGCCGCATTAGAAACTGCTGTTCGCGTTGCGCCGACCGACCTTACTGTGCTGATTACCGGCGAAAGCGGGGTTGGTAAGGAAGTTTTTTCCAAAATCATCCATGCCTTAAGCAGCCGCAAGCACAATGACTTTATTGCGGTCAACTGCGGCGCCATACCCGAAGGCACCATTAATTCCGAGCTTTTCGGGCATGAAAAAGGTTCTTTTACCGGCGCTATCGGCGACCGGAAGGGTTATTTCGAAACCGTCAGCGGCGGCACCATTTTCCTGGATGAAATTGCGGAAATGCCCTTGGATACCCAGGCCTATTTACTGCGGGTGCTCGAATCCGGGGAATTTATCCGGGTCGGCGCTTCCAAAAGCATGCGGACGGACGTGCGGGTCATTGCCGCTACCAACGTCAACCTGGAAGAACGGGTGCGTAAAGGCAAGTTTCGGGAAGACCTGTATTACCGCCTGAGTACCGTACCGATCCGCGTGCCGGCTTTGCACGAACGCCGCGAAGATATTTCCCTGCTGTTCCGCAAGTTCGCCTATGATTTTGCCGAAAAGTACCGCATGCAGGTCGTCCGCCTCGATGACCGCGCCGAACAGGCCCTGGAAAACTACCGCTGGCCCGGCAACATCCGCGAACTCAAGAACGTAGCCGAACAACTCTCCGTGCTTTCCGAAGACCGCCTGCTGACGCTGGAGGCTATTCAGCGCACCATGCCGCAGCTCCTGAGCCGTAACCTGCCGGTACCTGCCGAACGGGCGAACAGCCACGGCGGTGATTTTCAGGAACGCGAACTGCTGTATAAGGTGCTGTTCGATATGAAAAACGACCTGAACGACCTCAAGTCCATGTTCTATGAGCTGGTGAAAAGTAATAACCTGCGGATGCCCGAACCCGGCAATTTGCGCCAGCTTCCATCGGCCTACCCGGAGCGGAATTATGACCATGGCGATCAACTCGCCACGGCGGATTACACGGAAAACCGGTCGGGCTACTACCCCATGGAGGATAATTCCCGGGTGACGCCGATCATTATTGACAGCAGCAAAAACGCGGCTTTCGATAAATCCGAGGTGGAAGAAACACCGCTGGCCATGGACGAAATTGAAAAAGAAGCCATCAAGCGCTCCCTGAAAAAGTACAATGGCCGCCGGAAGGAAGCCGCCGAAGAACTTAAAATTTCCGAACGGACGCTGTATCGGAAGATCAAACAGTATGATCTGTAGGAAGGAGGTTTAGAGGGGTTTAGAAGGGGGTTTAGAGGGGTTTAGTGGTTGGCCGTCAGCAATTTAGATCAGCAATTCGTTCAAAACTAGTTCGAGCTGACTCTATATCATGTATAAAGGTCGCTATTGTTAAACCCGGCCAGCGTTATGCCGGCATCCTGCATCCTGTAGGGCGGGGTGTTAACCATTTCAAAAAGTCTGTACGCGCAAAACACTACTTCGGATATTTGTCCGGCCAAGCCCGTTATTTAGTAAATATAACGTTTTGAACGACGTGAAGATCCAAATTGCTGACGGCCAACCACTAAACCCCTCTAAACCTTTCTAAACCCCTCTAAACCCAGTTTATTCTTTCGTTTTTCTCCCTCCTATTCCTGCAATTTTGCCAAAACAATGCACAAGTCCTTTCGAATGAAACGTCTTATTGCTCTGCTCCCCCTGTTTTTACTGCTCTCCCTCTCCGCTTTACGTGCCGATGGCGGCGGTTACAAAATCCGGGTCAAAATCGACAACTACGCTGAAAAGCAGTTGATCCTGGGCTTTTACTACGGGGAGAAACCCTATGTGAAAGACACGATGGAAATCGGCGCCGACGGTTATTTCACGTTTCAGGCCGATACCCTACTGCCTTGCGGCGTGTATTTGCTGGTCCTGAAAACCGATAACTCCTTCATTCAGTTCCTGTTACCGAGCGACGACCAGGATTTCACCATGACCACGGACGCCAAGCTTTCGGTGGACAAGATGAAATTCAAGGGCTCGGACGATAACGAGCATTTCTACGACTACCTGCAATACCTGGCCCGTCTGCGCCCGGTGGCGGATACCTTACGCGTCCAACTGGATCGCTTCAGATCCAAACCGGCCGATTCGCTGCGACTGACCACGCAACTGGCGGACATGGACAAAGAGGTCAAAAAGTACCAGTCGAATGTGCTGGTCAAATACCCAGGTTCGATGACTTCCAAGATCATTAAAGCCTCCATCGAGCCGGATATTCCCGAGTATAAAGGCGATGAAAAAACGGTGCTGATGCAGAAACGCGAGTGGTACCGCCAGCACTTCTTCGACAACCTGGACATTGCCGATCCCTGCATGCTGCGCTCGCCGGTGCTGCATGGCCGCATCGAGCAGTTCGTGAATAAATTTACGGTCCAGCATCCAGACAGCATCAACAACTCCGTGGATTTCGTGCTGGCCAAGCTGAAAGGCAGTCCGGAAAATTACAAGTACTACCTCATCCATTTCCTGAATTATTTCGCCAAATCGAATATTGTCGGCATGGACGGCGTGTATGTGCATATTGCCAAACAGTATTACTGCAAGGGGCAGGCACTGTGGTCGCGGAAAGAAGACCTGGAGAAAATATGCGATAATGCCGATCGCCTAGAGCCGATCCTGATCGGTAAAGTGGCGCCGAACATCACGGTCCAGAATCAGAAAAACGAACCGGTCACCCTCTGGGACGTGGACGCCGACTACACGGTTTTATTCTTCTGGGACCCGGAATGCAGCCACTGCAAGAAATCAGCGCCCTTTATGGTGGATTTTGCGAAAAAGTTCCACGAGCGCGGCGTGAAAGTCTTTGCCGTATGCACCGCCGTGACCGATAAAGGCCCGGAATGCTGGAAAAGCGTGGAAGAAAAGGGATTTACCGATTTTCTGTTTTTAAACTCCTACGATCCCTATATCAAAAGCCGGTACAAGACCATTTACGACGTGAAAACGACGCCACAGATCTTCATTTTGAATCGTAAACACGAGATCCTGATGAAACGTATTGGCGCCGAACAACTGGAAAAAGTGATGGAGGATGTGATTCGATTTCAGGAAGAGAAGGGGAAGCAGGGGAAGTAGGACGATTTGCTTTAGCTGTCAGTTCTAAACTGCTGGCAGGATGCAACCAGATTTATGATGTCAAGACCCTCGTTTGTTTCCTTTTGGGGAGGCAGGCGAGGGTTTTTTGTGTGTAGAGCAGATGATAATGGGAAGACGTGCTCTAAAATTTTCATAATTGAAGAAAAACTCAAGTACACTGAATTTGGAGATTATACAAGAATTTATAAAGTGGACAATGAATAAAAGCCACCCCTTGCCATTACCCGTATTACAATCCCATACCCCCGTTCCCCGCCCTACATTTACCACATCACCAACCCACCCACAAAATGAAACCCTCTTCCCTACTCCTCCTCTTCTGCTGCTCTGCCTTCTTCCTCCACGCGCAAACCTATTTCGCCCCGATCGGCACCAAATGGTATAACGGCCGGTATCAATTCGGTCCGACCCCACCCACACCCGCCTATGCGGTCTTCACCGTCGTCGACACGGTGGAAATACAAGGCAAGAAATGCGTAGCCATTCAGGGCGGCGCAGATTGCCTGACCATCACCGGATCGCTGTATGTGTATCAGGAAAATTCAAAGGTCTATTTTACCGATGGCCCCAACCAGCCGTTTGTTCCTTTATACGATTTTGGCGCTGGGGTCGGGCAGAAATTCACCACGACCACTTACTTTTTCCAGCAATCGGCCGTTTTCCTGGTCACCGCAGTCGATACCGTGACGGTGGGCACGCATGCATTCAAGGTCCAGCATATTCAACTGGATAGCGGGTATGTCTTCCTCGGCGATAAGGTGATAGAATCAGTTGGTGGCTTCACGATTTTCCCCCAAAGCGGCGCCTGCGACCCGGAACTCGGTAGTCTGTTTTGCTATAACAACGGCAGTTTTAGCTACCCTTCCTTCCCTTGTGGCATAGTAGGGACTGCAGAACAAAATCCGGAGACCGGCCTGGAGATCAGCCCGAATCCGGCGGACGATTACTTTGATCTGCGCATCAGCGGCCTCACTTCGCCGGAC
The DNA here is from genome assembly GCA_031425035.1 of Saprospirales bacterium. Lineage (GTDB taxonomy): Bacteria > Bacteroidota > Bacteroidia > Chitinophagales > Saprospiraceae > M3007. The sequence goes on from JANPIN010000024.1 coordinate 7,068, forward strand.
ATCCACTTTCAGGCGATTGACCTTCAGGGGAAAATCATTTACCAGAAAAGCCTGGATCCGAACAGCGCGCAGTCATGGACGTTCGACACCCATGACTGGCCGGCAGGTTTGTATTTTCTGAAAATCGGTTCGGAAATCAGCCGGAAACTGGTTGTCCGGCATTGACGATCAATGTATGCTTACCCGCGGGTCCAGCCAGGCGTACAGCAGATCGGCCACGATATTGATCACGATAAATACGGTCGAGGTAAAGAGGACGCAACCCAGTACCACCGGAATATCGAAATTGAGCAGGGCCGTCACCGTGGCGTCGCCCAGGCCTTTGAAATTGAAGACGTTTTCCACGAAAAATGCCCCGGTCAGCAAGGCGGCAAACCAGCCGGAAATGGCCGAAACAATAGGGTTCAACGCATTACGCAGCGCATGCCGCACGACCACTACCCGACCGGGCAATCCCTTAGCGCGCGCCGTCCGCACGTAGTCCTGAGCCAGCACTTCCAGCATAGCCGAGCGGGTAAGCTGGGTGATCAGGGCCACCGGTCGCAAGCCCAGGGCCAGGGCCGGTAAAATCAGGTTGCGGCCCTGCAACTGCCAGTCCCCAAAATCATCCAGCACGTAGAGGCTGCCCTGAATATTCAAACCCGTCCAGTCGCCCAGCACGTAACCGAAGACGAGGGCCAGCAACATGGCGGCCACGTAGGTAGGCAAGGAATATCCGAAGACCGAAATCACCGCGATCACGTAGTCCCAGGCGGTATGCGGCCGGAGAGCGGACACCACGCCGAAAGCCAGTCCCAGGATGGTCGCCAGCAGCAGGGCGACTGAAGCGAGCAGCGCCGTCACCGGAATGGCGTCGGCGAGGATTTCCGCTACCGGGCGGCCGGTCTGGTAACTTTCGCGCAAATAAGGTTTCTTCAAAACCAGGCACCGGCCCTCCGCCAGCGGGATCAGCGGCAAATAACTGTATTTACGATCATTTTCGGGCGTTTTCGTCAGCACCGACAGCGGCGACAGGTCTGCCAGATAACGCCCGAGCTGGACGTAGAGCGGCAAATTCAAACCCAGTTCCGCCGTTTTTGCCTGGACCGTCGACACGTCGCTGCGCTGCCCGAAAGTGAGCTGCGCCGGATCGACGGGCGCCAGGAAGATGATGCCGGTAATGGTGGTCACCACGAGGACCAGCACGACAAGGCCATAGGCCAGGCGACGGAACAGGTAGAAAAGCATGTTAAAGGACCGTTATCAGGACGTCCTGTGGCTCGATGAAAAACCCGAAGGACTGCAAATCGAACCCTTCTTCGGTGGCAACGGCCTGGAAGGCGTCCACCTGCGCGGCGTCCACTGCGACCAGTAAGCCGCCGCTGGTCTGCGGATCGGCCAGGATCTGGCGTTTGTATTCATCGGCGCCGGCTACTTTATGACCGTAACTATCCCAGTTCCGCACGGTGCCGCCGGGTACGCACTTATTTTCCAGGTAGAAATCCAGCATGTCCCGATCCAGCGTCGGTACCTGATCGAAGTGGATGATCACGCTGGCCTGACTGGCTTCACACATTTCGGAGAGGTGCCCCAGCAGGCCGAAACCGGTGACGTCGGTCATGGCCTGCACATACGGCAGTTGTCCGAACCGGGCCCCCACCCGATTCAATTTTTTCATGCTGTCGGGTGCGATCCGGGCATGTTCCGGCTGGAGCAGCCCCTTCTTTTGCGCCGTGGTCAGAATACCGACCCCGATCGGTTTGGTCAGGAACAACTGGCTGCCCGGCGTCGCTCCGCCATTTTTCTTCAGGTTCTTCAACTCGACGCGGCCGGTGACGGCCAATCCGAAAATAGGCTCCGGGCTATCGATGCTATGACCGCCGGCCAGGGGAATACCGGCTTCGGCGCAGGCTTTCCGGGCGCCTTCGATCACCTGATTGGCAACTTCCGGCGGCAGCGTGTTGATCGGCCAGCCCAGAATAGCAATGGCGACGAGCGGCGTACCGCCCATGGCGTACACGTCGCTGATGGCGTTCACCGAAGCAATACGTCCGAAATCTTCGGCATCATCCACGATGGGCATAAAGAAATCGGTGGTACTGACAATGCCGGTACCATCGCCCAGATCAAAAACGGCGGCATCATCCCGCTCTTCGTTGCCCACCAGCAGGTTTGGGAAATGTTGCGGCAACAGGCTGGTTTTCAGCATGCTGTCCAGCACCTTGGGAGCGATTTTGCAGCCACAGCCTGCGCCGTGGGAATATTGGGTGAGGCGGTAGGTCATAGAATTAGGAGACAGGTGGCAGGAGTTAGGAGACAGGGGTTAGGGGGCAGGAGGCAGGTGACAGGGGTTAGGTGATCACGCACACGTAGATGGATGGTAACGCGGATGCAACGGATTTTGGCGGATTTTAAAATCCGCGAAAATCCGTTGTATCCGCGTTACCATATGTCTTGGTTAGTTTAAAACTGTACCGTCATGCTCAAACTCGGCAGCAGGGGCAACTGATTGACGCGGGTGTAGTTCACGCGGTCGAAATAAAATATGTTCGGGCGGTCGTACACGTTGGTTGCCGAGGCGGTGATTTCCACTTTTCCGTGTTTGGAAAAAGAGAACTGGCGTTTCAGCGATATGTCCAGGCGGTGGTAGTATGGCAGGCGGCCGCCATTGCGTTTATCGGCGTAAATAATGCCTAAATCGCTGATATCCTGACCGTTACCGCCGTTTATATCGGTACCGATTCCACCGCTGAAGTCTACATTGTTATAGAAACCCTGGGTCTGGGTGAAAGGAAAACCGGAGCCGAGGTTCCAGCGGACGCCGAACTCCCACTCGCGTTTTTTACCCAGCTGGTAGGTGCCGACCAGGTTCATGTTATGGCGGCGGTCAAACACCGGCGGATACTCCTGTTCGCCGTCGAAACGGGTCACGTAACCCAGCGAATAAGCACCCCAGAGATAGAACCGTTTAGCTTCGTATTTGAACGAAACGTCCGCACCGTAGGCTTTACCGGTTTCGACGAAGTAGTCGCCGTCGGTAGGCACTATTTTGTTGCGGTTCAGCGAAATGAGCTGATCGAAATACTTGTAGTAGGACTCCACGTTTACTTCGAAATTATCCGCAACATCGATCTCAAAACCACCGACCACATGGACGGATTTTTGGAGCCGCGAGCTGGTTTCTTCCTTGGTGCCGGGCTTGTACAGCGTTTCGCCGGGACCGGAAAGGAAACCGACGAACAGGTTGACAATATCGCGCTCGTTGATGGTGGACAGCAGGTTCTGGGAATATAGACCGCCGGCAGCTTTGAAGCGCAGGCGATCGGTAATATTGTATTTCAAACCCAGGCGCGGTTCCGGCGAAATGTCGTTGAGCGACTGGTAGTACTGCAAACGGAAGCCGGGTTCGATGACCAGGGGACCGAATTTGCGTTTCCAGCGCAGGAAACCGTTGACTTCGGTCGTATAGGTTTTTTGTTCAAAATCAAAACCGCGACCGTTGACGAACTTGAAATTGGTACCGAAACCATTCAACTCGAAACCGTATTTCACCTCGCTATTGCGGGCAAAATTGGTAAAGTTCAGCGCGGCATAGTAACCGGAAATGCCGCTGGAACGCGGTTTGTTATCCGATTCCAGAATTTTCGAGTCATAGCCCGAAAAAGTGAAAACGCCGTTGACGATGGTGTTGGAGTTGGTGGGTACCAGCGTGAAATCCATACCGCCGCCATTGCTGGTCCAGGAATAATCGGCGATGTTATAATTGGCCTGGTCAGTGTAATTAAACCCGAACAGGTTCATTTTGGTACCATTACCGGCGAGCAGCGAAATTTTACCGTACAAATCGCCGTAGTTGAAGGGAATACCGGCCGTACTATCCGGCGCCGAGCGGATGTTTTTATAAAAAATATTGTCCGTCTGGTCGATGAGGGATTTTTTGCCGGTCAAAACGAAGGAAATGCTGCTGCCACCGTCGGCTTTCAACGGAATAATGGGTCCTTCAATAATGGCTTTTGCCTGGAAGGGGCTGCCGGAAACGAGACCGGACAGGCGTTTGCGGTTGCCTTCGCGGGTTTTCACATCCACGACTGCGGATATCCGGCCACCGTAATCGGCATTGAAGCCACCGGTCAGTACGTCCACGTTGCGAATGAGTTCCGTTTCAAACACCGAGAAAAAACCGATGCTGTGGAAGGGATTGTAGAGCGTCATACCGTCCAGCAGGATGCGGTTCTGCACCGGCGAACCGCCGCGGATGTACAACTGACCGCCCTGGTCGCCGGTAAACACGACGCCGGGCAACACCGTCAGGTACTGCGCAATATCGGGCTGACCACCGGCGGAAGGCAGGGCACGGATCTGTTGGGGCGTGACGCTGAGTTTAGAGATTTGCACTTCACTTTTAGCCTGCTCTTTCCGGCCACTGATGGTGATTTCTTCCAACTTCGAGCCGCCTTCGGTGAGGTAAATATTCTGGAAAACGATTTCGCCTTTTTTCACCTCTATGTCCAGCAACATGGACTCATAACCGAGGTAGTTAACTTCCAGCTTGTACGGCCCGACCGGCACATTGGAAATGGTAAAGAACCCGTTAATATCCGTGGAAGCACCCTGGGTAGTGCCTTGTAATTTCACCGTTGCGAAACTGACCGGCTGGGCATTTTCCTTATCGTACACATTACCCCGCACTGCCCCAGTTTGGGCAAAAGCGAACATGGGGAGAGCCAGCAGCGCCAGCAGGAACGTAAAATTTTTCATGTCTGTTTGAAATGGTCAAATTTCGGGCAGCCAACCGGCTGTCGCTAAAAATCAGGCGCAAAGATAGCCGGCTCCCGATATTTCAAGGCGTAGGAAAAGACATTGCCGGACAAAGGGGGCGGAAGTGGGCGGCGGAGTGGTGATCATGCACATCAGGCAGGATGGTGACGCGGATTTTACGGATACTACGGATTTTCACGGATTTAAAAATCCGTGAAAATCCGCCAAATCCGTTGCATCCGCGTTACCATCGTGATGAGTATGCATTACAAAATCCGGGAAGATGCATGTTTTTAGAGATCGATCTAGGTGAATAATCAATAAGTTCGATGCCGTGCAATGGTCCGGCGCACGGTTCGAAGGGTTCCGCAGACGGTCGCTCGGCACCGGGCCGGACAACCGGGCGCTGCTTTTTTTGTTTGAAAAAATCATGGCCCGGTGAATCCCCCCGGCATCGGCCAGGTTTCCATGGCTTCTTTATTTACTGGAAAAAGTACTGAGAAAAATTGTTTTCATGCTGATCATCGAAACCTCTTCGCATTCCCTGGCGGAAAAAACCTATAGTTTCAACGTGCTGCTGCGCCAGATACTCGGCGTGGACTACCGCATCGAGGTGACCGACCGGAGCAATTATCTGCTTCGTTTGCCCAACGGGGGAACTATTATTATTGAAGATCATTTCTTTGGCCGTCTGCCCGATGGCGCGTATTTGCAGGCCGACAAGGTGCCTCAAACGGCCGAAACGATTGATCAACCCTATGAGCGGCCGGAAAAAATCACGTCGATTTACGGGGCGCCGAAGTTTCAATATTATAAGCAGTCGATTCGCTGTGGCGTGGATCTGTTCGCTTCCGCTTTTTTCATGCTCAGTCGCTGGGAAGAGTACGTGCAGCCGGAGCGCGACCAGCACGGTCGGTTTTTAGCGAAAAATGCCCTGGCCATACGCGCTGGTTTCCTGGAACGGCCGGTCGTGAACGAGTACGCCCACCTGCTGTGGCACATGCTGGAGCGCCTCGACTGGCATATGCCGCGCAAGGATCAACAGTACAGCCTGCAGCTCAGTCACGATGTGGATTACCCGCGGCTCTGGCCGAATAAAATGTCCCGTTTGCGGACCCTGGGCGGCAGCCTCCTTCAGCGGCATCAACCCCGGGAGACGCTGTACTGGCTGAAGAAATTCACTTTCAAACGCCAGGACCCTTATGATACATTCGACGAACTGATGGACCTGGCGGAAGCCAACGGGCTGACCACGCAGTTTAATTTCATGGGTGACCGGCCGAAAAAAAGCGATGCCTGGTATGCGCTGGACCAGCCGTTTATTGCTGATTTGTTGAAAAAAATAACGGCGCGCGGCCATACGGTGGGTTTTCATCCTTCCTATGAAGCCTTTGACGACCCCGCCTGTTTTCAGCACGAACTGGAATCGCTGCGTCATATTTGCGGGGTACAGGTACTGGAAGGGCGGCAGCATTTTTTACGTTTCAGCGCGCCCCAAACCTGGCAAAACTGGGCCGATGCGGGCCTGCAAGCGGATAGTTCGCTGGGGTATACTGAAGCCGGGGGCTTTCGGGCGGGGATTTGTCAGCATTATCCGGTCTTCAATTTCCTGACCCGTCAGCAGCTCGACATGCAGGAAAAACCGCTCATCGCCATGGATGTCGGCCTGGCTCTTCACCAGAAACTTACGCCCGAACAGGCGCTGTCCAAACTCGAAGGCTTACGCGCGGAGGTGCGCAAACATCAGGGCGAGTTCACGCTGCTATGGCATAACTCCTCGTGGAATACCTACTTTTGGGCCGCCTGGCAGGAGGTGTACAGGTCGTTTCTGGCCGACACTGCCAAATAAAACCGGCACCTGGAAAAACATGCACGTTCACTTATCCCGCTGGCTGCTGCTCCTGACCGGCCTTTGTCCCTCCGTTGTCCTCCTGGCGCAGGCCTCCGGCGTCCCGCTGAATTCGCCCACCTACCACATCATCGACCGGCTCGATATCCTGACCGATGTGGCCAACCCCATCCACCCGGAAATCAAGTATTATTCCCGCCAGGATGTAGCCGCGTATGCACAGGCATTGGATACGGCAGCCATGAACTTGAGTCGCCGCGACCGGCAGGATCTGCTCTATATATTAAACGATAACAATGAATGGCTGCCGGATTCCAGCCGGTACCGGTTGCGTAACCGGCGCCCGATCTTCCGGAATTTTTACCGCAGTGCCGCTAACTTATTTGAGGTCAATACGCCCGATTTTCAAATGCGGGTCAATCCCCTGCTGAACCTGCAACTGGCGCAGCAACAGGATGATCCGGAGCTGCTGTTTGAAAATCAGCGGGGTCTGGAAGTACGCGGCGCCGTCGATGGGAAGGTGTTCTTTTTCACCAATATTGTGGAAAGCCAGGCGCGTTATGCCGACTACGTGACCGACCGCATTCTGGACTACCAGGCCGTACCCGGCGCCGGTTTTTACAAGGCGTATCGCCCACGTTTTCCGAACGTAAATAATGCCTATGATTTCAACGTGGCTTCCGCGTATATCGGCCTGCACGTGACCCGCCACGTGAGTCTGCAACTGGGCCATGGACGGCATTTCATCGGGAATGGTTACCGCTCTTTGCTGCTATCCGACTACGCCAACAACGGTTTTTACCTGAAATTGAGCACCCGCGTGTGGCGTTTTCACTACCAGAACCTGTTCATGGAACTCAGTCCGATTTCGCAGCGACAGGCGGGCGGCAACGAGAAACTACCCAAGAAATACATTGCACTGCACTACCTGAATTACAAGATCACGCCGCGCCTGTCGGTGGCTTTTTTCGAGGCCACGGTGTTCAACCGCAGTCGCCAGTTTGAATGGCAGTACCTGAATCCGGTCATTTTATACCGCACGGTGGAAGGCATGCTGGGTAGTCCGGATAATGTGCTGATCGGCTTCGACGGGCACTGGAATTTGCTGCGCCGTGTGCAGTTATACGGTCAGGTGATGATCGATGAATTCGTGGTGTCGCAGGCCTTGAAGCCGGATCAAAAAGGCTGGTGGGGTAATAAATTCGCCTTGCAAGCCGGGGTAAAATACATTAACGCCTTCGGGGTGGATCACCTGGATCTGCAACTGGAATTCAATGCGGTGCGGCCATATACCTACTCCCACTATGATTCCCTGAACAGTTTTACGCATTTCAACCAGCCACTGGCGCATCCGTTGCTCAGTAATTTCCAGGAAGTGATCGGTATTGCCCGTTATCAGCCCTCGCCGCGATGGACCGTAGAAGGCCGCATGATGCACGCCCAGACCGGTGATAATACAGCTACGGAAAACTGGGGCGCCAATCCCCTGCTCAATTACGGCAGCCGGGTGCGGGACTTCGGCAATGAAATTGGCCAGGGCGTGGCGGCCACCATCGATCTGGCGGCGCTGAACGTCAGCTGGATGCTCTACCATAACATATATGTCGATGCCAAGGTGCTGCTACGTAAAAAGAACAGCGTAGAGAATGCCCGCGATCAGTCGACCAAGCTTTTTGGGCTGGGGTTAAGGATGAATATGTGGAATGCAGGGCAGGACTTTTGAGGTTGGTTAATGGTTATTGGTTAATGGTTAATGGTTATTGGGGTACTAGGTAGTGGGGTAAAGGATGGTGGTTATTGGTTATTGGAATTAAATCTTTTACATTGACAATTGATTTTTTTACTTCAAAATAAAGTAATTATTTTAAACGCAGAGGTTTTGAACGAAGTGACTACCTAAATTACTGACCACCAATTTATCAACCTTTTTTATCAACCCTTTTATCAACCAAAACAAATGACTAACCCCCTCAATTCTTCACTTTCTAATTTCAACTAAATGTCCTTTTTCACACATCCAACGGCGGTGATCGATGCGGGCTGCCAGATCGGGGCCGGATCGAAAATCTGGCATTTTTGCCATTTAATGCCTGGCTGCGTGTTGGGGGAACGCTGTATATTGGGTCAGAACGTGATGGTGGGGCCGGACGTACAAATTGGTAATGGGGTGAAAGTGCAGAACAACGTGTCGCTCTACACCGGGATCATTTGTGAGGACGACGTATTCATCGGGCCGTCGGCGGTGTTTACCAACGTGATCAATCCGCGCAGTTTTGTGGAACGCAAAAGCGAATTCCGGCCGACCTTGATCCGGAAAGGCGCCAGTATCGGGGCGAATGCGACCATAATTTGTGGGGTAACGCTGGGCGAGTATTGCCTGATCGGCGCCGGCGCGGTGGTGACCAAATCGGTACCGGCTTTTGGGCTCGTGATGGGCAATCCCGCCCGGCTACAAGGCTGGGTGAGCCGGCTCGGACATCGCCTGGCGTTTGATGCGGCAGGCATGGGCAGTTGTCCGGAAAGTGGCGAGCGGTATACACTGCAAACCGGCGTGGTTGCCCTCATAGAATAAGCAAGGGTTTGAACGAAGCGAGGATGTACAGTATTAACGGCCAACATCTAACCTGTCTAAACCCCTCTAAACGAACCTCTAAACTTTCCCCTTCGCCGGCGTGAGTAAACAGATCATTACGATAAGCAATCAGTTACACGATGCCGAACCCCGGTGGTTCGCCGTGCGCACCCGCTCGAAAAGCGAGAAATTCGTGCAGCGCATCCTGAGTAAAAAAGGCATTCACGCCTATTTACCGATCCAAAAATTAATGCGCCGGTACACCCGCAGCACCCGGCTGGTGGAAAAGCCGCTGATCAACTCCTATGTTTTTGTAAAAATCGTCAAAGCGGAATATGTGCCGGTACTGGAAACGGAAAACGTGGCAGGATTCGTGAAATTCTCCAAAAACCTGTTAGCCATTCCCGAAGCGGAGATCGAGATCCTGCGGCGCATTACGCTGGAAGACGGGCTGGACGTGGAAGTGCTGCCCGCCCAATTTGCCGAAGGCGAAATGGTGGAAATCATGCTCGGCAACCTGGCCGGTATGAAAGGCCGCATGGTCAAACAAGCGGATAAACATCGGGTACAAGTAGAACTGGAAACCCTCGGTTACAGCCTGTTGATGACCGTGGAGGCCGGCTGGCTACAGAAGATCGGCTGATTAGGCAAGTAAAGGCGGGAGGTATATGTATTAAAAAGGCTTGTTGATCAACGGGTTAACTACCTTAAAGCAGCATAGGGCTGTTTATCTATGCGCTTCGTGTTTAATGAACACTAAACTTTCCCCTCCTCCATTCGTTACCTTCGCCTTCTAAAATTGGCTACTGTGATGAACGATATACTGCCTGCCCTGACCCTTGCCGCCCGCGAGCGCATATTGATCATCGACGGCGCTATGGGTACCATGATCCAGCAATACAAGCTGGATGAAGCTGCATTCCGGGGTGAACGCTTCCTACACCATCACCTCGATCTGCAGGGCGATAATGACCTGCTCAGCCTCACCCGCCCCGACGTGGTCGAAGCCATTCACCGGGCTTACCTGGAAGCGGGCGCGGATATTATCGAGACTAATACGTTTAATGCGACCAGTATTTCGCAGGCCGACTATGAAATGCCGCCCGGCGTTGCGTATGACATGAACCTGGCCTCGGCACAAATTGCCCGGCGGGCCGCCGATGATTTCACAGCCCAAAATCCGGCCAAACCCCGGTTCGTCGCCGGCGCGCTCGGTCCGTTGAGCAAGACCCTTTCGCTTTCGCCAGACGTGAATGATCCCGGTTTTCGGGCCGTGACCTTCGATCAGGTCAAGGAAGCGTATTCGGAACAGGTACGGGGTCTGCTGGATGGCGGCGCGCAACTGCTGCTCATCGAAACCATTTTCGATACCCTGAACTGCAAAGCCGCCATTTTTGCCGTCGAAGAAATTTTTGAAGCCCGAAACATACGCGTGCCTGTCATGATCTCCGGGACCATCACCGACGCTTCGGGGCGCACGCTGTCCGGACAAACCGTGGAGGCCTTCTGGATTGCCGTCAAGCATGCCCGGCCATTTTCGGTGGGCCTCAACTGCGCGTTGGGCGCCAAAGAAATGCGGCCCCACCTGGAAGCGCTGGCCGGGATTGCCAACTGTTTTATCAGCGCCTACCCGAATGCCGGTTTACCCAATGAATTTGGCGAATATGACCAGACACCGCATGAAATGTGCGGCCTGGTGGAAGATTTTGCGCAGTCCGGTTTTGTGAACATTGTCGGTGGCTGCTGTGGCACTACGCCCGCTCACATCCTGGATATTGCGCAGCACGTCGCCAGCATTCCACCCCGCGTAGTGCCGGTGGCCATTAAGCCTGGCTACACGATGCTGGCCGGACTGGAACCGCTCATCATGCGGGAAAACACCAACTTTGTGAACATCGGCGAGCGGACCAACGTCACCGGTTCCTCCAAATTTGCGGGTTACATCAAAGCCGGTAATTTCACGGAAGCCCTCACGGTAGCCCGTCAGCAGGTAGACGGCGGCGCTCAGGTCATCGACGTGAACATGGACGAAGGCTTGCTCGATTCGGAAGCGGCCATGGTCACCTTCCTGAACCTGGTGGCGGCCGAGCCGGATATTGCCAAACTGCCGATCATGGTGGACTCCTCCAAGTTCCGTATTATCGAAGCCGGCCTGAAATGTCTGCAGGGCAAGAGCGTGGTGAACTCCATTTCGATGAAAGAAGGCGAAGCGGAGTTTATCCGGCAGGCCAATATTTGCCGTAAATACGGTGCGGCAGTCGTGGTCATGGCTTTCGATGAACAAGGCCAGGCCGATACCACGGAACGCAAGATCGAAATTTGCCAGAAAGCCTACCGCATCCTGACCGAACAAGTGGGTTTCGATCCCACGGACATCATTTTCGATCCCAATATTTTCGCGGTCGCGACCGGCATCGAAGAGCATAATGAATACGCCATCAACTTCCTGGAAGCGACACGGGTGATCAAAAAAACCTGCCCCGGCGCCAAGATCAGCGGCGGCGTCAGCAACCTGTCTTTCTCCTTCCGCGGCAATAACCACGTGCGGGAAGCCATGCACTCTGCCTTCCTGTACCACGCCACCCAGGCCGGTATGGATATGGGTATCGTCAACGCCGGCATGCTGGAAATTTACGCCAACATTCCGCCCGATCTGCTGCAACGTATTGAGGATGTGCTATTTAACCGTAATCCAAATGCCACCGAAGAACTGGTTAAATATGCCGAACAGGTAAAAAGCGGCGGCAAATCGCTGGAAAAGGACCTGGCCTGGCGGGAAACTACCGTGCAAAAGCGCCTTGAACATGCGCTCGTTAAGGGCATTACGGACTTTATCGAGGCCGATACCGAAGAGGCACGTTTGTTATATCCGGAACCCTTACACGTCATCGAAGGCCCCCTGATGGATGCCATGAACATTGTCGGCGATCTGTTCGGACAGGGTAAAATGTTCCTGCCGCAGGTGGTGAAAAGCGCCCGGGTGATGAAACGCGCGGTCGCCCACCTCACTCCTTATATTGAAGCGGCTAAACTGGCCAACAGCGACACCCGCTCGAAAGGCAAAATCCTGCTGGCTACGGTGAAAGGGGATGTGCACGACATTGGTAAAAACATCGTCGGCGTGGTATTAGGCTGCAATAACTACGACGTCGTCGATCTCGGCGTGATGGTCAGTGCCGATAAAATTCTGCAAGCCGCCCGCGACGAAAAAGTGGATATTATCGGGCTTTCCGGATTGATTACGCCATCCCTCGATGAAATGGTGCATGTCGCCCGCGAAATGGAACGGCAAGGCTTCGATCTGCCTTTACTGATCGGTGGAGCGACCACTTCCAAAACCCATACGGCCGTGAAAGTGGAACCCCAGTACACCCGCGGCCCTGTCGTCCACGTGCTGGATGCCAGTCGCGCCGTGGCCGTCGTCAGCGCCTTACTCACGGATAATCAGGCGGAAAACCAAGCCTTTACCAGCGGTATACAAACCGAATACGAGCAGATTCGCGTCACCCGGGCCGGCAAACAATCCGCAAAACAGTACCTGCCGTTGCAACAGGCCCGGGCTAATAAACAGGTCATCGACTGGGCAAATTTCACGCCGGTGCGCCCGAATGTACTGGGCGTACAAACCTTCGACGACTACGACCTGGCCGAGTTAGCCCACTACATCGACTGGACGCCTTTTTTCCAGAGCTGGCAGTTATTCGGAAAATATCCGGCCATTCTGGAAGATGCCGTAGTCGGCGTGGAAGCCAAAAAGCTGCTGGACGACGCCCAAAGTATGCTGCAAAAGATCGTGGCCGAAAAGTGGCTGACGGCGCGTGGGGTCATCGGCATATTCCCCGCCCATGCTATCCATGACGACGATATTGCGCTATATAACCCGGAAAGCGGTGATTTGCTGGAAGTTGTGCATCATTTACGACAGCAGAATCAGAAGGCGCCGGGGCAGCCGAATTTTTGTTTGAGTGATTTCGTAGCCCCCCCATCCCCCCTAAAGGGGGGGAGTAGCGCTCACGCTGGCGGTATGCAGGGAAATGTGATGGGGGAAAATAATTATGTAGGACCCGCCACCGACTACCTCGGCGCTTTTGCCGTTACCGCCGGCATCGGCATCGAAGAGCGGGTCAAAACCTTCGAAGCGGCCCACGACGACTACTCGGCCATTATGCTCAAGGCCCTGGCTGACCGGCTGGCCGAAGCTTTCGCTGAACGGCTGCACGAACGGGTGCGCAAGGAGTTCTGGGGATATGACACCACGGAAAATCTGGAGAACGACCAGTTAATCGCCGAAAAATACCAGGGTATACGTCCGGCGCCCGGATACCCGGCCTGCCCGGACCATACCGAAAAGGCGCTGCTATGGAAACTGCTAGAGCCCGACCGCATTGGCATGTCGCTGACTGAAAGTTATGCCATGTACCCGGCCGCTGCGGTCAGTGGCTGGTATTTCGCCCATCCGGAAGCCAAGTATTTCGGGCTGGGACAGATCGGTAAAGATCAGGTGGAAGACTATGCTCGCCGCAAAGGCCTGCCGGTGGAAGACATGGAACGCTGGCTTGCACCAGTGTTGAATTACGGTTAAATTAACCTTACTCCTCCACAATACAGACCGGCGTGTTGACCGGAATGCTCTTGACAAACACGGGAAAATCCCCGTTGCGCAAATCGAACAGGCTGATGTTACCGCTGTCCTGGTTGGCGACAAGCATCCATTGTCCGTCGTTGCTCAGGTGAAAATTGCGGGGCGTTTTGCCATGGATGTCTACTTCGCCGATGTTTTGCAACTGGCCGTTTTCTTCAACCCGGAAGACGGCGATGCTGTTGTGTCCCCGATTGGAAGCGTACAGCATGCGGCCGTTTTTCGACAGGTGGACGTCGGCGGTGTTACTGGGTCCGGTGAAATTAGCGGGCAGCGTGGAAATGGACTGCTGGAGTTGCAGACTGCCATTTTCCGCTACCTGTAGCACCGCCACCGTATTATTCAATTCGTTGATCACGTAAAGCAGCTTACCATTGGCTGAAAAAACCATGTGCCGGGGTCCGGTGCCTGCGGGCAGTTCAAAAAAGGGAGTTGCGGCCGGCACCAACTTCTGTTGTTCCCGATCAAACTGATAGATCATGACGCGGTCGGTACCCAGATCGGCTACGTAGACGAAACGTTCGTCCGGGCTAAAGATCGAGCTGTGCGCATGCGAACTTTCCTGACGGGAATTACTGCGGGGAATGTTTTCCAGCTGGATGAGTTGCGCCGCACTTTGATCCGTCAAAGGCAGCGGAACGGCGCATACTATACCGCCCACATAGTTACTCACCACGGCAAATTGGCCCGTTTTATCCAGATTGATGTGGCAGGGCGCCTGGGCGCCGCTGCTGATGGCCGCCATCCGCTGCCCGAACGATGCCGGGCGCAGATCGTAAGCCTCGAAACGCCCGTTATCGGCACCGCCCGCGATCTCATTCACCGCATACAGCACCGTATGGTCGGGCGAAAGCGCCACATAGGAAGGATTGATCATACCCGTAATGGTTCCGGTGATTTTGGCTTCCTGGGTCGCCGGGTCGAGCGTCATTTTATATACGCCTTCGCCTTTGCCATCCACATGGCCTTCTTTCCGGGTGTAAGTTCCAATGTAAAACGTCATAGTGGAAGCAGGTTTGGTGGTAGTGCTGGTCGGGTTTTGGCAGCTCATAAAAATGCTGGCCACAAAAAGGAAGTACTTGAACATTGCCTGATTTTCGTTTAAAAAACGTGCCAGCATACAGCCGCCATCGCGGGGCTAAATGTCGGCAACAGCCATGAAAGAAGGTTGTTATTAGCCCATAATTTTCCTGGCCGCGAATGAAGAAGTGCTGGTCATTGCCAACATCCGTAACGCGGTCAAAGAAATGAACCTGGCCGTCAGCCTACAGAACACCACCTGGATGGATGCATTCACCGGGCTTCCGGTAACGCTGTCTACCACGTTGAACCTGAAGGCTTTCGAATACCGGATTCTGGTCAGGTAGACTATTTCATTTCCCGGATCCAGGCTTTCACCACTTCCAGGCCTTCTTTATGCGCCAGTTGCCGGCCCAGCTCCGGCATCCGCACACCCGGGTCGTCGCTTTCCATGCGGTAGACCAGAATACTCTCATTGGGTTTGCCGGGCACCACCCCGAAACGCCGGTTCCCGCTACCACGACCGGCAGCGACCGGCGGTTTGCCTATACCGAGTTTTTCCGGATCCGTCTCTTCGCTGCCCAGGAACATACCGCTGGTACTGGCCGGTCCGTGGGCATTGTGACAGTGCGCGCAGTTGGCGTCGAGGTAACTTCGGGCCCGGGCCGTGGTGTAAGCGGCAACAGCCAGATGCGGATCCGTTTTTTGCAAAGCGGCATCGTTCAAACGATAGTCCGTCAAACGCGGGGCTGTGGTTGGATCAAAGTCTGCCGGGATGGTTAAGTAGCCTAGTTTTTGCCAGTTCAGCAGTTGGTTTTCCTGGTTTTCGCCGGCCCGGTTCAGTTGGCGCGCCGTCACCCCGATGGGTACAAACTGGCCATCATAGGAATGGCAGCCCTTGCACTGATTCAGGTTGGGGACAATGTAGTCGAGCTGTTGCGATTTGCCATCGGCGGTAATCCACTGGACTGGCAAGGTGCTGCCGGCCACCTCCAGCTGGGCATCGGTTTGCTCTTTGTTCCACACGTATTCGAGCGCCTTCCAGCCTTTTTCCTCGCGAAGGAGCAGGCGGGTTTCCAAAATACGGCGACCCGCTTCCCGTTTGGCCATCTGGTTGGAATAATAGAAATTCTTGATAATAACGGCCCCGACAGGCAAGTCAAAAGCACTTTCAGATTGATAGGTCAGGTGCGTACCGGCTGGCAAAGCGATGAACCGTGCTTTTTCTGCGTAGTCACTGAAAAGCGGGGCATTGACGTCATAGGCAAAAACCCGGTCGGCGGGCTGCAGATCGGCCAGGGCGCCGGTAAAAAAACCATAGTCGGAAAGCTTCATTTTGGGTGCATCCGGCAGCACTTCCAAGGTGGAGTAACTGCTGGAAAATGCCAGTAGCCAGGTACTGAGTAACACCAATACCGCTGCTTTAAAACCCCGGTTAAATTTTTTACTATCCATATTATTCAGCAGTTTCCGTATCCAGTACACAATTATAAGGCTCGACGTCCCGGCTAATACCTTTGAATTTTTTATCGGCTTTTAAATTAGCGAAACTCCCTGCCGCATTATTGCGGATACAGATCCGGTAGGCCGGTTTTACGGCGCCTTCTGCCGTCAGGTAAGCGGGGTTTTGAATACCGTCGTATAGTATATGCGGCACCTTGCGTCCGAATTTTAACCAAAATAAAAAACCCAGTTTGTTTTTCCAGGTGGGCATGCGTTTACCCAGGGAATAGATATTATCATGCACGGAAATCGCCGATGGATATGGATTATACGCCTTGTCCTTAATTGGTATTTCAGTGATAAAATAACTGACAATAGCGGTGGAAGCGGTCTTATTTTCCCAGATTTTATTATTATAAATCTCTACGTCGCTGGTGGCCAGGATCATCACCCCGGTCCCGCTGGGCACCTGTGCCACAATATTCCCTTTTGGTGCAAAATTCCTAAAGTTATTACGGGCAATCAGGTTATCATACACTTTTACGTGGCCGCCCTGCTTTTTCATCAGGTCGGGCAGATCGAAAACCAGGATGCCGCCGGTATTATCAAAGGCCTGATTTTTCCAGACCCAGGCATGGGTGGTATTTTCGATTTCAATGCCGGCCACGTTGTTTTTGGCTACACAGTTCGTCACCCACACGCTGTCCGACTGGCCGATGTACAAACCCGCGTCGGAAGCGCCGATGGCCGTACAACGCTCCATGCGCACGTTACGGCATTGCACCGGATACAGGGCGTAAGAACCATTGGTCGCCTTGGGTTTACCCGTCCAGCGGGCGGTTAGATCCTGAAAAACCAGTCCCTGCACCTGCTGGGTTTTGATCAGATCCCCTTTCGAGTCTTCGATCGTAAACTGTTCCAGCACAATGTTTTGGCTATTGGTAATCTTCATGCCTTCGGCGCCCTGCTGCTGATTTTTAAAGGATAAAATCGTTTTGTCCTGCCCGGCGCCACGGATCGTGACATTCTTTTTTGCATCCAGCCACAGGGTGTTGGAAAGGGATATTGTACCGGCCGGCAACTCGATCACGTCGCCGTCTTCAGCCAGCACAAACTTAGTCTGGAGCTGTTTTTCCAGTTCATTTTGCGCCGTCAGGTGGTAAGTGACTACTAAAAGTAAAAATGCGGGGAGCAATAGTCTTTTCACAGTTCTGTTTTTTGTACCGCTTTATGTACGCCGGACTTTTAGTCCGGCCTACGCGGCAAACATAAAAAAACCCCGACGGCTTTCCGTCGGAGTTTCTGCATTGTATCATCAAGAATATCGGCTTCGCTTAGGCGAGCTGGACATTCACTGCGTTCATGCCTTTTTTGCCACGCTGGGTTTCGAAAGTGACGGTGTCGCCTTCACGGATTTTGTCAACTAAACCGCTGACGTGAACAAAGATTTCTTGCCCGGAGGCGGAATCAACGATGAAGCCGAAGCCTTTTGTTTCGTTGAAGAACTTGACCGTTCCTTTGTACATTACTGAAAAACTTTAAAAAATGAATGAATCTGGCCGAAGCCGGAGCAAAGATATGGGCATGTAATTAAAAATCAAGGGGCAGGCAAATTCTTGGAATAATTTTTTAAAGCAGGTTGGAGTGGTTGGGCGAGGTTTGTTGGTTTGAACATCCGGTTATCAGATACTTGAAATCCAACTTTGTAAAAAGCTAATTTGCGCCGGCTACAAGGGCTTTTTGGCCTGTGTTTTCAGCAATTTACACTTTGGGCACAACCATGTGTGAAATTCGTCTGTTCTTTGCGTTTTACTATCCGGCACGCTCCGCTATTAAACATTTGTATGACTCACGTAAATTTTACGTTGCCGGCAGCCCGACTGGTAGCATTTGCATTTCTACTGCTTTTACCGACTTTTCTTTTCAGCCAGTTCCCTGCCGGTGGCGGCGCCAACTCCGCACAGTTCAATATCGGGCGTTTTTATGGAAAAGTGGTGGATGATGCTACGGGCAAAGGCCTGGGTTACGCCTCGGTCCAACTGACGGGTATGCGTTTCGACAGCCTATCCAAAAGCATGAAGTCCGCCCTGATCGCCGGCCAGTTGACCACCGAAAACGGCGAATTCAGCCTGGAAAGCCTCCCGATTCGCGGTCAGTTTACCTTGAAAATTACCTTCCTGGGCTATGCGGAAGTTGAGCAAAAGGTTAGCTTTGGCAGCCCAGACCGGCAGCCAGGCAACGCTCCGCCCACTGGTGGACGGCCGGGTGGCGGTAATGGCGCTGGCGCTGTGGACAAAGACCTGGGCAATATTCGGCTGGCGGTTTCTTCGCAGTTGTTGAAGGAAGTCACCGTGTCCGGCGAAGCTTCGCAGGTAACGCTGGCCCTGGACCGCAAGATTTACCGCGTGGATAAAGACGGCGTAGCAGCTGGCGGCACGGCGGAAGATGCCATGAAGAACATCCCCTCCCTCAATGTGGACATCGATGGGAACCTGACGCTGCGCAACGCCGCTCCGCAAATTTTCGTGGATGGACGGCCCACTACCCTCTCGCTGGATCAAATCCCCGCCGATGCCATTGATAATGTTGAAGTTATAACGAACCCTTCCGCTAAATACGACGCTTCCGGCGGCAATGCGGGCATTGTTAATATCGTGCTTAAAAAAGACCGGAAAGTCGGTTATAATGGCAGCGTCCGCACGGGTGTCGATATGCGCGGCCGCTTCAACCTGGGCGGCGATCTCAATGTCCGCCAGGGCAAAATCAACACCTTCGTGAGTGGCAATCTGAACCAGCGCCGTTCACTGAGTACCGGTGGTACCGACCGTCAGAACCTGTTCGGCATGCCGCGTACCAATGTGTACCAAAGCACGGATTCGGAGAATAAAGGTGTTTTTGCCACCGGGCGAGCGGGTTTAGACTGGTTTGTCAATAACCGCAACACGTTTACCGTCGCCGGCAGTTATACCCATGGCGAATTCAACGCGATGGACAACCTGAATATTCGCACGGATACCATCGGCGCATTATCCAGCCAGGCCAGGCGGGAGGGGGAAAGTCGCCGGGCATTTAATAACTACGGCGGCCAGTTGCTTTTCAAACACCTGTTTCCCAAAGAAGGCAAGGAACTCACCGCCGATGTCAACTATAATGGATCGCAGTCGAATAACAACGCGCTGTATAACACGGATTATCAGGATTCGCCGCTGCAGACACGCCAGAAACAGGCGGGTAAAGGCACCAATAATTTCCTGACCATCCAGACCGATTTCGTGAATCCGATTACGGCTAAGATGAAACTCGAACTGGGCGCCCGGGCCGCTTTACGCAACTACCAAAGCGAAAACCGGAATGATCAGTTTAATTTTATATCCAATGAATTCGTTCGGGCGCCGGGCTTTGCGGATCGCTATAAATTCGATGATCGGGTATTGGCCGCCTATGGAACGTTCAGTCATTCCTTTCCAAAATGGGGTTATCAACTGGGACTGCGCGCCGAAAGCTCCAATTACACCGGCACCCTGCTCGACTCGGATTCGACTTTCCAAAACGAATATCCGCTGAGCCTGTTTCCCAGCGTTTTTATCACCTACAAGTTGAATGAGGACGATAATATTCAGATGAGTTATACCCGGCGCATCAATCGGCCGAGTTTTTTCAACCTCATTCCTTTTTACGATTTTTCGGATTCCCTGCTGCTTTCGCGCGGTAATCCCGGCTTGCGTCCGGAGTTCACCAATTCTTTTGAACTGCAGTACCAGAACATTTTTGCGAAGGGCCATAACCTGCTGGTTTCCGCTTATTATAAACAGGCCACCGATCTGATTACCCGTTACCAGTCCGTCGACAGCGATCTGCTGGACCGCGACGTGATCGTGAGTAGTTATGCCAACTCCAATTCCAGTGTGGCTTACGGTACGGAGTGGACTTTAAAAAACACGTTTTTCAAGTTGCTGGAACTCACGACCAACGTTAATTTATACAACTCGGTCGTGGATGCGAAGAACATAGAAAGCAGCCTTCAGGTGACCCAGTTTACCTGGTTCATGAAAGAAAACCTGACCGTACGGCTGCCTCAGGCCTACACTGTACAGTTTTCCGGATCCTATCAAAGCCGCACGGCTTATTCGACCGATGGCGGCGGCGGGCGCGGTTTCGGCGGCGGCGGCGGCGGCGGCGGCGGCTGGATGGGCGGCACGTCGAGTACGGCCCAGGGTTATAGCATTCCGGTCTGGTACGTAGACGCCTCCGTACGTAAAGACCTCTGGAAACGCAAAGGCAGCCTTACGTTGAACGTGCAGGACATATTCCGCACGCGGCGGACGGGTTCGCACTCGGAATCGGCCTTTTTCGTCCAGGATACCTGGCGGCGGCGCGACCCGCAACTGGTACGTTTGAGTTTTTCCTACCGTTTTGGTAAATTCGACGTGTCGCTGTTCCGCCGGAAGAACACGCGGATGGAAAGCGAAGGCGGCGATTTTTGATAGGCCGTTTTTTTCTCCGGTTTTTGCGGGCAGTCCAGTTACTTTTGCCGTCCAAAACACGTTGCCCGTGAAATTTCTTGCGCGCCAGCTTCGGCGATGGTACCGATCGATTCCCCAGGACGAAAACGGGCGCCTTTTATGGGGCAGGTTTTTTCGTCGGCTGGTCCTGAAACTCACGCTGTGGTTTTTGGGCCTGTCGGTCGGCTCCACCCTGCTTTTTTCGTTCGTACCCGTTCCCGTTACCCCGCTCATGATCGGGCGCTGCTGGGAGCAGGCCTGGGATGCCGAACGCTCCGTGCGCCTCGATAATTACTGGGTTGGTTACAACGACCTGTCGCCGCAGCTGCAACTGGCCGTAGTCTGTAGCGAGGATCAGGATTTCCTGGAACATGAAGGCTTTGACTTTCAAGCAATTGAGAAAGCGTACACCTATAACCAGA
This sequence comes from Saprospirales bacterium, assembly GCA_031425035.1. GTDB lineage: Bacteria > Bacteroidota > Bacteroidia > Chitinophagales > Saprospiraceae > M3007. The sequence continues at coordinate 28,252 of JANPIN010000024.1, forward strand.
CCCACAAACGTAAACGCGGCGCCAGTACCATCAGCCAGCAGACGGCCAAAAACGTGTTCCTGTGGCCATCCCGATCCTGGCTGCGCAAGGGCTTTGAAATTTACTTTACATTTCTGATCGAAACGCTCTGGAGTAAGAAACGCATCATGACCGTTTATTTGAACGTCATTGAATTTGGCGACGGTATTTATGGCGCTGAAGCGGCTTCCCAGACATTTTTCCATAAAAAAGCCAAGGATCTGAGCCGGGACCAAGCCGCTTTGCTGGCCGCCGTTTTGCCTAGTCCACTGCGGTATTCGGCGTCCAAACCCTCCGGGCAGGTGCGTGAAAAGCAGCAGTGGATACTGAGTCAAATGCGGATGTGGGGAGGACGGATTGACTATGAAGTGCCGAATACGCCTAAAAAGACCGAGAAATAATAGTCAGTTATGTCGAAAAAGAAAAAAGTAATCCCAGCGGTGTTCAACGCAGAGGCGTCACCGGCCGTATTCATGGAGCCCGCTCCGGCGATACCGAACGCGTCTTCCTGGCTTGACAGACGCGGGCTGCCGGAATTACTGATCGCAGTAGCGGCCATATTGACTTTCTGGCCTTCGCTGCAACATGGCTTTATGAATTTCGACGATGGAGAAACCATTTTCTATAATAATATTATCCAGCATCCCAGCTTAATGGGTCTGCTGACGTCGCGAATTGTGGGTATGTATGTGCCCGTATCCGCGTTTTTTTATGCCGGAGAATACCAACTGAGCGGAGGCAGCGCCTATGCTTTTCACCTGACCAGTTTGTTTATCCATGCCGGTGTTTCGGTACTGGCCCTGGTTTTTCTGAGACAGTTAGGGTTTCCGGCTTTTGTTGCCTTTTTTTCCGCCCTCCTGTTTGCCGTGCATCCGGTCAGAGCGGAGCCCGTCTGCTGGATAGCGGCTCAAACCACCCTGATATTTTCATTTTTTTATTTACTATCGCTCATCAGTTGGGTGCGCTATCGCCGGGGCAATGCTTCTAAATGGATGATTGCCAGCCTGTTATTTTTTCTATTATCCGCTTTATCCAAATCTGCGGCTGTGACATTGCCTTTGCTGCTGCCGGTGCTCGACTGGTATTTAGGCGTACATAAAAACAAGTTTTCGTTCAAACGGTACGCCTATTTGCTTCCTTTTCTAAGCATTAGTGTTTTGCTGGGCGCGTATACTTTTCTTACCCGTATGCAGAGCGGGGCCGTTATTTCCATCAATAGTAAAGCCATCAGTCTGCTGGATCGACTGTTGATGATTAGCCATACGTTGTTGTTTTATTTATACAAACTGCTGCTGCCGTTTAAGTTGACCATCACTTATCCCATGGCCAAAGAGCAGGGTGTATGGCCGTTTGACTACTACCTGGCCCCGATCGGACTGGCCGCTCTGTGCTATTTGCTCTACCGGTTTTTGTCAAAAACGAAGGTTACCGGACTGGCCGTAGCGCTGTATGTATTGCCGTTAAGTATTATGTTGCCCTTGTTTTCGGTAGGCACTTTTGAATTACGCAGCGACCGGTATTTGTACATTCCTGCGCTGGGACTGTTTCTTTTACTCGTTCACCTGGCGCAGTTCCTTCCGGCCCGGGTCCGCTGGGGCCTCTTGCTGGCGTTTGTTGCCGGATATGCTTATCTGGGCTGGCAACAATCGAAGTACTGGGAGAATGACGCCGTTTGTTTTAAAAACTGCGTCGATATTTATCCCAATTCGGTGATCTGCAACTGCAATCTGGGCTATGGAGAACTGATCAACCAACAATATCAGGAAAGCATCAACCACTATTCCAAAGTTTTGCGGTTGGATAGCACCTGTATGGAATGCTATAACGGGCGGGGCCAGGCTTATTTAAATACCCGTAAAATTCCGGAAGCCCTCGCTGATTTCGATGCGGCCATTCAGGCGGGCATTGTAACGCCGAAGTTGTTTTTAAACCGGGGTAAATGTCTGGTCATTCTCGGGCGTTCGGTCGAAGCCCTGCCCGCGCTCAGCCGCAGTTTAGAGTTGGAACCGAAAGCGCCGGAAACCTATTATTTCCGGGCCGTCGCTTATGAGAAAACGGGCGCGCCCGACAAAGCCATTGCCGATTACAGCCAGGCTATTCAATTGAATCCCAACTACGTGGAAGCATTGGTCAACCGGGGCATGCTGCACTACACGGCACAGCACTACCCCGAGGCCATTGCCGACAACACCACCGCGCTGAACATCAGCATGAGTACTATTCAGCCGATGATCTTGTGTAACCGGGCCAACGCGTATTTGCTTTCCGGGCAACTGGCGCCCGCCCTGGCCGATGTGAACCAGGCGCTCAAGATCAACCCGGCGGAGTTGCGGGCCTACCAAACCCGTGCTGCCGTTTATCAGGCCATGGGCAATACAGCCGCCGCGCAGTCGGATTTGCAGAAAATACAGCAAATGCAGGCCTCTAAAGGTGGCTAATTGCAGTGGAGATCCCCGGAGAGAGCATAGGAAGCGCCATTGTTCCTCAACGGTATGTTAACCCGGGCGTCTTTAGCGGACGGTGAATTATTTTTGCACTTTTCAAACAGCGATCTACTTTCCATGAAGAAAGCACTACTTCCTTTATTTGCCTTCGTTATTTTTTGTCAATTAGCTACTGCTCAGGTTGTTACAAAAAGTTATGAATTCCGTAACGGCAACTGGTTCAACGGCGCCACCTTCGTTTCCGGCACCTGGTATACCACGAACAAAGGCCTGCTCACCCGCAAAGCACCCGCCAAAATAGATTCCGTGATCGATCTGCAAAACCGCTGGGTCGTACCGCCCATGGGGGATGCTTTTTGTTCCAGCATAGCCGACAATCCTTCCGCAGCCAGTACGGCAAAAATGTACTATGATGAAGGGGTGTTTTATCTGCAGATTCTCGGCAACACCCAGGAAGGTCGCACGGCCGCCACGCCGGCACTGCAGAAATCCGGCGCACCAGACGCCGTTTTTGCCAACGGAGCACTTACCTGCACCCTGGGTTATCCCTTCACCAAATATGAAGGACCAGCCAACGGCGTAAAAGGACAGCAGAAAATAGCGGAACGGTACGATGCCATCAAACAACAGCGCAAAATGCTCGGTAACGGGTATTGGTTCATCGATAATAAGGAGATGCTGGACCGCGACTGGGAAAAAATCAAGGCCCAGAAACCCGGTGTTATTTCTATTTACCTGATCGATACGGAAAAAAATGGCGGCAAAGAAAGCGCGGGCCTCACGGCAGATGCGGCCAAAGCCATTGTTAAAAAAGCCCACAAGTCAAATCTGCGGGTCATTGCCCATATTTCCACTCCGGCCGACCTGCGCCTGGGCTTGAAACTGGAAGTGGACGGATTTGCCAATCTGCCCGGCAGCGAATGGGATGGCATGGGCGACTCCACCCGTTTTGAACTCAATGATGACGATCTGAAAAAACTGGCCAAGAAAAAAACGCCGATCACGCCTTTATTCTCCCATGCCCAGGCTTCCGGACCGGCGGTACAGCGCTGGCAGGCCAGAACGCTCAACCGGCTCTTCAACAACGGCGTGAACGTGGTTATCGGTTCCGACGATCCGCAGCGGACGATTCGGACCGAACTGAATTACTGGTGCAGTTTTCCAGCCTTGAATGCGCCGGCCGTGTTGAAAGTGCTTTGTGAAAACACGCCGCGGGCTATTTTTCCCAACCGGAAAATCGGCAAAATCGAGGAAGGTTATGAAGCCAGTTTCCTGGTGCTGGGCGATAATCCGCTTCAGAATTTACTGAAAATCCGCGTGTCCACTATGAAGGTGAAAAACGGGGAAGCAGGCAAGTAATGAACGGGAAAATGCGCCCGGATCACTCGTTTCTCGGCTGTTGAAAATCCGGTTTTTATTAACCGTAAGTTAATGCCAATTTGCATGCGACCGCGCAGAAGCGGGCTTTTCTTTGTGCGGAAGTTCACCCTTTTTCACACTTAAAATTTACGCACTATGCTGTTTAATGACCAATTAGAGGCCATCGAAACCGATCTCCTGGCTACAGCTTCCGTACTCGATGGCGATCAGGCCGAAACGGAGGAGGAACTGGAAATTGACGAAGAAAGCGATGAGGAAATGGGCGAAGATGCAGCCGACGAAGAAGTTAGCGACGAGGAAGCCGAAGAAGAAGCCGGCAACTAAGTAATTAAAAGCCAGAGAAGGGTTAGCGCGTGCAGCATCCACTGTGTATGCGTTAACCTTTTTTATTTCCCCGGATGCAAAACGATGACCGTACGCCGGTTTCTCTGCCGGCCTTCGGCAGTTTCATTCGAGGTTAAGGGGTAAAATTCCCCGCGTCCGACCGGCGTAAGTTGATTTGCATTGACATTATAATCCTGGATAAGGGCGCGCACAATATTGGTCGCCCGGAAAAGGCTCCAATCCCAGCTATCGTACAGGTTGGAATTTTTGGGCGGCATGTTGTCGGTGTAGGTCACGACTTCCATGTCCAGCTCGGGCCGGCTGGTCAGTATTTTCGCCAGTTCCGTCAAAATGATTTTTGCCGCCGTGCTCAATTGCAGGCCCTTGTTATCGAACAGGTTTTTATCGGCAATAGTCACCGTCACCGTTTCCGCCTCGATGGCCACGCTCACCCCGGTCTGGTCTTTAAAAGCCGTATTCAGGGTATCACGTATTGTACCCAGCACTATATCCAGTTGCCGGCGTGTTTCCCGGAGTTGGAGCAACGACAGGTTGCATTCCAGCAATTCGTCTTTCGTGGCGGCCAGTGCTTTTTCCAGTTCCATCTTTTCGGAAGTCAGTTTGCTGGCTGATTTGCCCATTTGCTGGGTCTGTTCCGCCAGGTCGGCAGCGATCTGGCGGAGTTCTGTCTCCTGGTTTCCAATAGTGCGGTTGAGGGTGCCTACATTATCCGTCAGACTGGCTACTTCCGCTTTACGGGCGGTCACTTCTTCCTGTAAGATTAATTCACGGCCTTCCGCCGCCGATCGTGCGGCTAACTCCGTCCGGTATAGCTTGGCGCGCACACAGGCGGGCAGTATTAAAAACAGCAAAAACAGGATAGAACAGGCCTTTTTGAGCATAGACACTTGTTTTTATGGAGAACAAATATAGGCTAAGAGGCCAGTATTTCAGCCAGCGAACCGGACTTGTCAAGAACGATGCGGCCCTGGGCATCCAGTCGAACTGTACCACATTCCGCTACCGGATCATGTTCAAAAAACAGCACCTGCCGTTCGCGGACGGCTGTTTCCAGCATTTTGGCTTTTTCGCGCATGGTCTGTAAAGGCCGGATATCATAGGCCATTACGTAGGGCAATCCCACGTGCCACTGCGACGGCAGGGCATCCGCGCAGTACAACAGCGATCCATGCTCCGTACGCAACAAAGGCGCCATCATCGCCTCGGTGTGGCCATAGAAAAAACGGACCCGGAAACCCGGCAGGAACTCCACATTCTGGCGGACCGGCAGGAATTGCAAGCGGCCTTGTTCAAAAAGCGGGACAAAATTTTCCGGCAGGAAAGAAGCCTTTTCGCGTGGATTGGGATGAATAGCCCAGTCGTAGTGCCGCTGGTTGGTCCAGTACACCGCATTGGGAAAAGCGGGCTCCACTTCTCCGGTTTCCTCGTTTTTCCAGAGCGCGCCGCCGCAGTGGTCGAAGTGCAGATGGGTCAGGAACACGTCGGTTATTTGCTCGCGCTGGAGTCCGGCGGCCTGCAACGAGCCGAAAAGCGATTCGGGGCCCTGCGGTTGAAAATGCGCCCGGAAGCGCGCATCCTGTTTATTGCCGACGCCCGTATCGATCAGGATTTTCCGTTGGCCGGTTTCGACCAGTAAGGCGCGCATGGACCAGGTGCAGAGGTTATTTTCGTCGGGTGGATTCAGGCCGGCCCACATGCGGCGGGGTACGACGCCGAACATAGCCCCACCGTCGAGTTTTAAAGAGCCGGTATGGAGTGCAGTAAGTTTCATATATGACCGGAAAGGTATGCAGTATAGGCGACAATTGGTCAATTGGTGCAGCGCGTACAGCAGGTTGCCGATGGCAATTTCTACATTTGTGAGATGCCGGATTCGGCCCTCATTTGCTCAATAATCATCCGCTATGCGCCATATTCTCAAACCTGCCCTGGTTTTTGCCTGTTTGTTACCCTTGCTTTTAAATGCTCAAATCCAGCCGGGAAAATATCCGCCGCCCCGGGTGGAAGCGATTGATTTTAGTGATACAGCCCGCTGCCGCGAAAAAAGTCTGGAGCTGGGCCTGATGTTCGCTATGTTGCACTATCAGGGCGATCTCAGCCTGGATCAGGAGCGATTCGGCGGCGCTTATACCCCGGCGGGAGGTATTTTTCTGCGTAAACACCTGATCCCGAACCTCGCCCTGCGCGCCAATGTGCTCGTCGGCCAGTTATCGGATACGGACCTCGCTTACCCGGAACGCGGCACCCGTTTTACAACCTCCGTCATGGAAGGTTCGTTGCAGGCGGAGTGGGATATTTTTGGTAAAAACCGTTTTCGCCGCCTGGATACGGTCGGTTATACGCTGGATCGCTACCAGCAGATTGCGACGGTTAATACCTTCCGGCACCTGCTGCTGCCGTATGTTTTTGTCGGCGCCAGCGCACTCTCCACACAAGCCGATGCAGTTTTCAATGCAGCCTATTCGGAAAGTGCCAACACGCAGGACAAGGTGGAACAGGACCGTCGCTATGGGAACATCCGAAAAACCAACTTAGGGCTGCTGTTTGGTGGCGGACTGGATTTGGATCTGGGCCGCAACTGGATGCTGGGCGCTGAACTGGGCCTGCACACCGCTTTTACGGACTACCTGGATGGGGTGAGTTTCTCCGGTAATCCCAAGAAATATGACTGGTTCTGGGCGGGCGGCCTGCACCTGAGTTACCGGCTGGGCAAGAAAGACCGCGACGGCGATGGCATAGCGGATGCGAAAGACCGCTGTCCGGAAATTCCAGGACCGGGCCGGTCACTGGGTTGCCCCGATGCCGATCATGACGGTATTGCCGACCGCGACGATGAATGTCCGCACCGTAAAGGCATTCCCGCCCTGGGCGGTTGTCCGCTGAAGGATGCGGATAATGACAGCGTACCCGACGTGGATGATCTTTGCCCGAACGTAGCGGGTGTTGTGGCCCTGCGCGGTTGCCCCGATGCCGATGCCGACGGCGTGGAAGACCGGGCCGATGAATGCCCGAAAGTGGCCGGTTTGATCAAGTTTCACGGCTGCCCGGATACGGACAATGACGATATCGAAGATCGCCAGGATTCCTGCGCCACCCTGGCCGGCCCGGCACTTTTCCACGGCTGCCCGGACACAGATAATGACGGCGTGGAAGACCGCTTTGATGCCTGTCCCAAAGATTCGGGGGCGGTGGTCTTTTACAAAGGCTGTCCCGTGCGCGATACCGACGGCGACGGTCTGGAAGATAAATTTGACGAATGCCCCGCCCTGGCCGGCACACCCCAGCACCATGGCTGCCCCGACCGCGATAACGACGGCGTGGAAGACCGCCGGGACGTATGCCCCAGTGTAGCGGGTAAAGTGGAAAATCGCGGTTGTCCGCCGATAGAAAAGAAGGATAAGCAGAAGCTGGAACTGGCCGTCAAAGCGGTGAAATTTGAAACCGGCAAGGCCGTATTAAAGTCGGAATCCAGCAAGATCCTGAATGATATAGCCGGGATCATGGTCAAATACGCCGGCTATAACCTGCGTATTTCCGGCCACACGGATAACCAGGGCGATGATGCTGCCAACCAGTTGCTTTCTGAAAAACGCGCCCAGGCCTGTGCGGACTTTTTAACGGAGAAAGGCGTGGATAAGCAACGTTTACTACCGGCTGGTTTTGGCGAAACGAAACCGGTTGTCAGTAATAAAACCACAGCGGGCAGAACGAGTAACCGGCGGGTGGAGTTTGAGTTGGTGTTTCCGGAGGAGAAGTAGAAAAAATCCCCCTAAAACCCAATCTTCCGCTTCGTCGTCACCGTCTCATTCTTCAACGCCGCCATCCGAATCGCCGTCACCGCCGCTTCCACGCCTTTGTTACCATGTACGCCGCCCGCGCGATCCTGCGCCTGCTGTTCATTATCGGGGGTCAGTACGCCAAATATAAAGGGCCGACCGGTGGCCACGCTCATGTTCATCAGTCCCAGTGCGACGGCCTGGTTGATGTAGTCGTGGTGGTTGGTTTCGCCGCGAATGACGCAACCCAGGCAGATCACCGCGTCGGGCGTATGGCGACTGCTCAACAGCCGCGCGCCGCTGGGCAATTCGAAAGCGCCGGGTACCTGCAGCGTGTAAATATTTTCTTCGGGCACGCCATGCCGGATCAGCGTATCGTAACAGCCCACGTACAGGGCATGGGTAATAGCAGCATTCCACTCCGAAACGACGATGCCGAAGCGCAGCCCGGCTGCATTCGGAATAGTGGTTTCATCGTAGTCTGATAAGTTCTTGAGCGCGCTGGCCATGGTGGAAGAGAGTTAAAATTGTGGAGGGAGGAAGTGGGTAAGATAGGGGGCAGGAGGCAGGAGGCAGGAGGCAGGGGGCAGGGGGCAGGGGACAGGAGGCAGGGAGCAGGGGGCAGGGGGCAGGGGGCAGGAGGCAGGGAGCAGGAGGCAGGGGTATATCCTGATGAATGCTTGCTTTTCCTAAGTTATTCCCCTTTTTTTTCCTTCTTCCTGCCTCCTAACCCCTGCCCCCTCTAAACTATCATTTCTTACCCGGAGCTTCGGGTTTGCCGGCAGGTTGTGGTGCTCCGGGCTCGGCTTTTTTGACGGCGCCCGGCTTTTGATCCGAACTGGTGGCGATTTCTTTGCGCAGGAATTTAAAAGCGGCGCCCTGTACCGAGTAACCACCTACTGCATTGGGCGTAGCATCGACCAGGTTCAGCAAGGAAAGGGTATCATTTTTCGCGCTGTATTGGAAACCGTAGATCTTGGCCGAGCCTTCCTGTTTAGAATGCGAAAGCCGTACTATATCCATTTCATTGCCCATAAGGAAACAATCGCCGCCGGTACAGACTTGGTAGCGATCAAATTCCTTCCAGCCCTGAATATAACCGCCGGGCGTAAACATCACTTTTTCTCCGGATCCCTTGGTCAGCAGTGCAAAAGTGCCGCTAAACAGGTTGTGATTCAGTGCCGTTATGAAGGCCATGTAACCATCGCGGGCTCCCGCTTTCGATTTGATGAACTTGTCCATCTTACCGCCCTGACCGCTGGTATTATCGAACATGGTAATGGTTTGCTCCCCCTGGGAATCATACACCAGGAAAACAGATTTACCGGGAGCGGCATTTTGCAGTTCAATGGTGTCCTGGGTGATTTTTACGGGCAATTTCCAGGTTTTACTGCCATCATAACAAATAGCGCTATCCGGCTGGGCAGGAATGAATTCGATGGCCAGGGCATACGGCCGGTGGGCATTGTTTTCCGCCTGCAGCACAGAACCATACTGGTTAGCGCGCGCGCAAAAATCCATGGCGATCCACTGTCCGCCCAGGTTATTGGGGTTCGCCGGCAAATTGCCCGTAGCGGAGTTGCCCGCGTCTTGTTTACAGGAAGAAAAAAGGGCCGTCAGACAGGTCAGGGCCAGGAGGAATCGAGTATACATTGTGTTGGATAAAAAGTTAGAAATCAGGATGAAGGTGGAGGTTGATGAGGGGGTTGATAAGGTTGATAAGGTTGATAAGGTTGATAAGGTTGATAAGGTTGATAAAAGTCCCGGGTGCTTATTATCAACCTCATAAACCTTATCAACCTTATTTCAGGTATTTCAATTTCACAAAGAACTTGGGGTCTTTAGCGCCGATTTTACGGGCGGCTTCCGGAGATAGTACAATTTCAATATTGGGTTTGTAACCGGCGGGTATTCGGCCGATCACCTTGACGTACACGGTCGCGTTATACATCGGATTGGTTACGGCAATGATGGTGCCAACCGCCGCTTCGCGGTGCAGCCCGTATAAATCACCTTTTTCCTTGCTGTCACGCTGCCAGAAGCACACGCCTTGCGAATCCACTTCTTTACGTTTCTTTTTATCCTCTTCGTAGCGCTCGCGCAGCGCATTGGACAGCGAGTATTTTTTTACCGGCCGCCAGCTCACTGGCACCCCACTGGTTGGCAACCAACCCACCAGCAGCAATTGGCCGGGATGTATGTTATTGTCTTTCAAATGATTGTGCTTTAAAACGCTGTCCACCGGCATTTCAAAATAGCGCTTGCTGATCTGAAACAGGTTATCATGTTCCTGCACGACATAGTAAATTGGCGTGCAGGCGGCGGCCAGGTACTTTTCATTTTTAAAACGTATGATGGCGCGGTTGGGCACGGGAATCGTGACCCGGGAACCGATGCGTAAAGTAGGATCGTTGCGAAAAACGGGGTTATTATCGTATAGTTCGCCGAGACTGAGACCGTAGTACTTAGTCAGGGCATACAGGGTTTGTTTGGGTTTAACCGGGTGGCCGATGAATTTCTTGCCATCTTTTACCGTGAGCATCAACGAATCCTTAGGCGTCAGCAGTACCAGCGGTTTTTCTTCGGTCTGGGCAAACGTGCTGGCTGGCAACAAAAATAAAACCAGGCTGAAAAAAGGCATGATCTGACGCATAGTGCTGGGTTTCTTTGAATCTTTCGGCGGCGAAAGTAAGGAGACATCGGCCATTTGGCACCTTGAACCGGTGAAAATCAAGGGAAACAGCCGCTCCTGAACGTCTTTCCGTTCACTTTCATTTCATAACCTATGATTCTGGCCGTTATTCCCGCCCGTTACGCCTCCACCCGCTTCCCCGGCAAACCACTGGTGGAAATTCAAGGAAAAACCATGATCCAGCGGGTTTGGGAACAAGTCGCCCAAAGCCGGTCCGTCGATGTGGCCGTGGTGGCGGCCGACGATGAGCGCATTGCCGCCCACGTGGAGGCTTTCGGCGGTCAGGTGCTGCGGACCCGCCCCGACCATCCCAGCGGCACCGATCGCTGCGCCGAAGTGGCCCGGCTCTATCCGCAGGCGGATTTTGTGCTCAATATTCAGGGCGACGAACCGTTCGTACAACCGCAACAAATTGATTTACTGGCCTATACCCTCAGCAGCGACCCGGCATTCGCCATTGCGACGCTGGCTAAACGCATCGAAGACCCCGCCCTGTTGTTCAACCCCAACGTGGTCAAAGCGGTCTTTGCAGAAAACGGGCGGGCCATCTATTTCAGCCGCCATCCCATTCCTTTCCTGCGCGGTCACGAGCCGGAAGATTGGTTGAGCCTACAGCCTTATTTTAAACACATTGGCCTCTACGGTTTTCGTCGGGAGGTGCTGGAACGGATCGCCGGCCTGTCCCCTACCCCGCTGGAACTGGCCGAATCGCTGGAACAATTGCGCTGGCTGGAACACGGCCTGCCGATCCGCGTCGGACAAACCGACTGGGAAACGATCGGCATCGATACGCCGGAAGATTTACTGAAAATTGGGGTTTGACCCTTGAGCGGCTCTCAGGTGATCATACATACTAAGCAGGATGGCTCTCTACACCAATTATACCGGGGGCGGCAAAAGATCAAACTCGCCGATCTGGCCGTTCATCACCAGCGCCATGCCCCGCTGATTCCGTCCGATCACGGGGCGGAAACGGGCGTTCCAGACAACCTCGTTGGCCACGTACGAACGCCGGGCATGCACCAGTTGCTGATCGGTTTCATCGATGCCTTTGACCAGGATCAGGAACTCGGCATTGGATTCCAGCAGGTCTTTTTCCGTAAAACCATACAGCGGACTTTGCTCATTGAAGGCGTGCACGATGGTCCAGGACATGGAGAAAAACGTCACTTTGGAAAATTCGAGGGGCAGCGGAAAAAACCGGCGGACCAGATTGCCATCATCATCCGGCTGATTAATTGCGACCAGCATCTGCACCTCCGTTTCCAGCAGCTCACTCCGGCGCACATTGCCCATCCGGAACATAAACGCCTGGCCGTTCTGATACGGGCTGACCAGCATGTTTTCACTAAAAACGATTTTGGCCAGCGGGCGGGAAAAACGGCCGTAGAGAATACCGGAGATGAGCGCAAAAGCCAGTAGACCGGTGAACGACTCCAGGGCGGACAACAAATTCGCGACCAGGCCGATCGGGTTCACCCGCCCATAACCGACCGTAGTCAAGGTCTGCGTACTGAAAAAGTAGGCTTCCAGGTACTCATGGTACATATCCCCGACCGATACGCCCTGCAAACCATGTTCGCCCAAGGCGCAATAGGCCAGGGCAAAAAGGGCGTTGAGCAGCAAATAAGCCACGAAAATGAGCAGAAAGAAATACCGCCAGGGCATGGTAATCAGGTGGTAATAGGTATTATCCCAGGGTGTCACCGTTTCTCTTTCCACGTTGAAAGAACCATCGGCATTCATCATCCGGCCGCCCGAAATGATGTTTTTGCCGAAACCCAGTTCTACGGACTGTTGACGATTGGATATGTAGCGCAGCAAGGCCATCTTTTCGCGTTTTAATTAGAAATTTATAGAAAAAACAGGGGGAAATTTAGTGTTTGGCCAAACAATAGCCCCTAATAAAAGTTGTACGCTCTATGAAACAACGCGCTATTGTTTGGATACGCCAGGACCTGCGTTTACACGATAATGAGGCCATCAGCACTGCCCTCCGGATGGCGGAAGAGGTAATTCCCGTCTACGTTTTCGATGAACGGGTCTTTATGGGAACTTCCCGTTTCGGCTGCCCTAAAACCGGGAAGTACCGGGCCCAGTTCATCATCGAAAGCGTGGCCGATTTACGGAAAAACCTGCGCGCCCTGGGCAGCGACCTCATCGTGCGGGTAGGACTTCCCGAACAGATCCTGGCCCAGATGTGTCACGAGCTCAAGCCCTCCTGGGTGCTTTGCAACCGGGAACGGACGCAGGAAGAGGTGCTGGTACAAGACGCCCTGGAGCAGAAACTCTGGACAAACGGCGTCGAACTGCTCTATACGCGGGGCAAAATGCTGTACCATACCCAGGATTTGCCGGTTCCGGTGCACCATACGCCCGATATATTCACGCAGTTTCGCAAGGATAACGAACATATTACGCCCATTCGTCCGCCCTTACCCGTACCGACTTCCATGCCGCCGGTGACCTGCATCGAGGATCACGGCGACATGCCCCAGCTCGCTGATTTTGGCCATCCGCCGATTGTACCGGACCCACGGGCAGGGCTGCCTGTTTGCGGCGGGGAAACGGCAGGTCTGGCGCGGCTGCACTACTATTTATGGGAGACCGATCTGATCAAAACTTATAAAGAAACGCGGAATGGTTTGCTCGGCGGTGATTTCTCCTCGCGTTTTTCCGCCTGGCTGGCGCAAGGTTGCCTGTCGCCGAAAACGGTGTATGAGCAACTGAAAAAGTATGAGCAGGAACGGGGCGCTAATGAAAGCACCTACTGGCTGTTTTTTGAACTGCTTTGGCGTGATTTCTTTCGGTTGCTGGGTAAAAAATACGGCAACCGCATTTTCCTGCGGGGCGGTATTCAGAATAAGCCGAACAAACAACTGAAGAATAATTACGAGTTATTCCAGCTCTGGGCGGCGGGACAAACCGGCGTGCCGTTCATCGACGCCAATATGCGGGAAATGAATGCCACCGGTTTTATGAGCAACCGCGGTCGCCAAAACGTCGCTTCTTTCCTGGTCAAAGACCTGAAAGTGAACTGGCAAATGGGCGCCGAATACTTTGAAAGCCTGCTGATCGACTATGACCCCACCAGCAACTGGGGCAACTGGAACTACGTGGCCGGCGTAGGCAGTGATCCGCGCGAAGATCGTTACTTCAACATCCTGACCCAGGCCAAAAACTATGATCCCCACGGCGACTATGTGCGCCACTGGTGCCCGGAACTACAAAACGTACCGGTAGATAAAATACACCGCCCCGATCTGCTGAGTCCGGCCGACCGCACGGACTTCCAGGTCAACGGTTACCCGAAACCGATGGTACGGATCGAGAAGTGGGCAAATTAAGCGCGGGCCATATTCCAGCCTGAGCCAGGTCCACTCAATCAATCAAAGGCTGCGTTCAAACACGGCGAAGTAGCGCCCACACAGTGCGGGTTTTGGCCGAAATTTATCCGCTTAAGTTGCCCTAAATTAAAACTTAAGCAACATGAAAAACGGTACCTTAATTCTTGCCTTCCTGTTCTACGCCCTTGCAGGTAACGCCCAGCCGAGTAGCACGCTTTTAACCGGAAAAGTTGTCAGTGAAACTGGGGAGCCTTTAGCAGGGGTTACCATTTACTTGAAAAACCAGTCTGCCGGCACACGCAGTAACATGGATGGCTCCTTCCAACTAAAGATATCGGAGCCGGATGTAGTAATATTTACTTATACAGGTTGGGCTATATGTGCGTATACTTTACCGGAAATTGAACTGGAATTTAACAATATAATTGTGCTGACTGAGTCTGGCCTGGTCATACCGGAGACGGTCATTACGGCCAAAAAATATAATAGAAATCCCGTAGGATGTACGTGTTGCTGTTTTATAACATGCCCAGAAAAGAACTTACCCATCACTATTACCCTGGCCGCCCGTGAATGGTCATACGCTCCCAATCCTACCCGGGATGCCGTGGTAATACAAACACCGGAAGCGGCTGGTAACATTCTAATTTATGCTATGAATGGCAGCGCAGTTACCCGAGTTAATGTAACGGAAGCGGCAACGCGCGTCGAATTAGCCGCTTATGCTGCGGGTATTTATTTGATGTATTTTGAAAATGCCGGTGTAGCGCAAAGTATTGGTAAAGTGGTGCTGGTTAACAACTAGCGGTTCTCTCTTCCATCCTGCTCCTTACTTTTCTTCCGGTACGGACAATGCCGGCAACCGCTACCGCAGCATTTACCTTGTTGCAGCAGGTATTTTTCAGTAAATACCCAATAGCCATGCTCTATGTAATAGTCCTGCCCTTCTATCAGGGGCGGCGGCGTGGGATTCGGTTGCTGCATATTATTTGGGTTAGGCTTCTTCCAAACAGCCGCAGGCCGGAAAGGTTGGCGAACCGTTTTTAAATGAAATTGCCGCCCGACGGAGGATGTCGGGCGGCAATGGGACGATTCCTCGTCATTTAACAAATTGGTTCGGATTAAAAGCTAGACTATGCTGCCCTTTCCGAAAACCGTGCCAAGTCGGCGCTAGCGCAACCGCACTACCCTGCCCTGTGGAGTTTCCAGGATCGTATCCTGCACCGGAAAATACACGCTGATGGAATCCATGAAACGGGGCTGCGCGACCAGCACCAACTCGCCATGCGTCAGTTCGTTCGTTTTGTCTTTAAACAGGATGTTGGCCTGGCGATCATGGGCCAGGGCTTTCTGATAAAATTTCACCTGATCGAGGTGCTCTACTTTCCTTTTGTCAATAAATACCGTGTAGCTCAGCAGTTCCGGCCTGGTTTCCGCTAATTGCCGCATGATCAGTCCCTCGCGTTCATAATCAACGGTTTGCGCCGGATCGAAGTGGATGTTTTTCCAGGTAGTCCGATAGTGCGGCAAACAAAGCACCAGACTCGCAGCGACTATTGCCAAAGGCGCCCATTTAGGCTGATGCTCCAGTAATCTGGTGATTACAGCGTGGGCCGTTATCCCAAAAAGCAAGGCAAAAAGCGGATATAGCGGCGCATCATACCACGCGAGTTTAACCGGCGGTATGGAGATAAATAAAAAGTAGCCCACCGTAATCATGCACACGTACAGGAAAATACGTTTGACCTGCGCGCTGCGGGAAACCAGGAAGGTAAACAGGGTAAACGGCAACAAATAAACCAGAAAGAAATAGCGCTTATATTCGATAAAGTTCATCAGATAAAAATCGAAGGGCTGAATATGCCATTCTATACCTTTCCCCGAAAAACGGTTGAATTCCGACTTTCTCACCAAATCCCAGTAACCGGCATCATGCATTTCCCGCAGGGCATAATAACCGGCACAGGCAATCAGTGTCAATCCCGCAAACAAGTAAGCGGAACGATTAAAAAATACTTTACGGTAATTTCCGTGCAATAGGCTGATAATGAATAAATAAGGCAGCAATAATAACCCAGGCATACCCTTACAAAGAAATGACAGCAGCACGAGGATGGACAATTCTGGAAAAATATACCGGTCGGGTTGCTCCGCCATAAGATAGCGTAAAAACAACAGGACATACCACAGTACGAAGAAGGTCTGTACCGCATCCAAATCCGCAGAGCGCCCCATGTGTGGCCCGATAAAACCGCAGGATGCCCCATAAAATATTACGGTGGCCACCGCTGTCCAAAGCGACTTAAGTGAGGTGGTACAAAACCAGTACAGCAGCACCGCAATTCCCAGTCCGGCCAATGCGGAAGGCAGGCGAACGGCCCATTCATTGATGCCGAAGAAATACATGGAAACCGCCTGAAGCCAAAGCACCAGTGGTGGTTTAAAATTCCAGGTATCTACGGCGCCGTCCATGGTAAAATTAAACCAATGCCCCAGGGTCAGCACTTCAATACTGTTGTTGACGTAACGTGCTTCGTCCCATTGAAAAACAGGGAACGCTCCGAGATCATAGAAAAAAAACAGGGAAAGTAAGCCCATCAGCAACCCGCCAATAATCCAGGTTGATTTAAATCTATGCATACTCCATTTATTTTTCAGCCAGATTCTTTTCCATGTTCCGGTGCGGAATCGTCACTTCTTCATAGGGCTCGCCGAAAACAGTGTAGTCCAAACGCTCGTAAAACGGTACCGCCGGCGCCCGGGCATGCAGTATGAACCGCTTGATTCCCAGTTGTTTAGCCAGATATTCGGAATGTGCGACCAGTTGCGTACCGACGCCGCGTCCCTGTTGACTTTCAGCGACGGCCACCTGACGCATTTGCATGGTTTGCTCGTCGATGGGCGTCAGGTTGAGATAACCGACCAGCCGGTTGGCGGCATCATAAGCGGCCAGATGCAGTTGGTCGTATTCTGTTGCCAGTTGTTCGGCGCTAAAATCCAGGCCCAGCGGGCGGCGCAGCACGTCGTAGCGCAGGCGCACCGCTTCGTCGTATTCCGGCGTGGCAAATTCGATTTGATGGATGGAAATTTTCAAAACAATTGGTTGTAATAATCAGTACGTACACTTTCTTCCGGTGTATGCGGCGGACAAAGATAGGCGCTGACGGCGCCCCGACCTATACCCTGCCTGCATCGAATGAATTTTCAGACACGGTCCAGGCGGATGGTAATGAAAGGAATCAGGTTAAAAAAAACTATTTTTGCCTGACTTGCGGTTAAATCGCAATGCACACCAGCCCGAAGGACCTCAGACTTTAATTCATTCGTGTATGCCGATAATATTTTCAGAAAAAGAGACCGAGTTGTTCGCCAGACGCGACTTACTGCACTTTACGCATTTACCCGCCTATGCCCGATTCCTGCTGGAAAACCGGCTATTAGCTTTTACAGAGGCCTTGATTGCGACTTCCAGGGAAATAAAAGTTCCTTTGCTCAAGTATTTTGAATCAATGCCGGAAGCCCAGTTTAAAGCACTATCGCTGCAGGGCGCCGACGAGTTACTGACCTCTTTTGCCGAGAACAAGGCCCAGGAATTTATTGACAAAAGCCTGCGGAACTGGCTCGAAAACCAGGTGCCGCTGATCCAGCAGGATGATGTAGTGATCGAAGACATTTCGAAAGTCGGTTTCGCCCGCAGAAAAGCCATGCGTGACTTATTGCCTGATTATACTTCCGATATTAAGCTCTATGTGCGGGTGATGGAAGAGATGGATCGCTTTACGGTAGCTCTGGAGGAAGATTGTTACAAAGTACTTTTCCAGATCAAACAGGAAAAAATCAATGAAAACCACCATTTCCTGGATAAGATCAATAATGCTTCACCGGGCATTATATATGTGTTCGACCTGCTGGAACAAAAAGAAGTCTACAGCAATCACAAAAGAGAGGAACTTCTGGGTTATACGGAAGAGGACGTGGCGGCAATGGGCAGCTCGCTGATGAATCGGATTTTACATGCGGAGGATTTGCCGGTCGTCCAAGAAAACATGAAAAAAATGGCGCTGGCAAACGACGGCGAAGTGTTTACCCACGAGTATCGGGTACAAAATAAGCAGGGAGAATTCCGTTGGCACCGCACCTATGAAACCGTTTTCAAACGCACCCTGACGGGCGACACCAGCCAGATAATCGGTATTTCCATCGATGTGACGGAGGAAAAAGCGGCTGCCATCCAACTGGAAAACACCGAGCATAACTTACGGGAGGCCCAGGAAATTGCCGGCCTGGCCAGCTTCGAATGGGATATGGTCGGTGCAAATTCAGTTTTTTCGCCCCAACTAGCTAAAATATTCAATCTCGAGAAAAAAACAAATTTAGGCGCTTTTATCGACCATGTCCATCCCTCCGACCGCAAAAAAGTAAGGGATGCGCTGGATAAGGCGCTGCAGACCGACGGGATCTATGAGTGCGAATACCGCTATGGAACCGGTCAGCAGGAGAAGGTGATCTGGTCGCGCGGATTAGTGCGTTTTAAAGAGGGTGTGCCGCAAAAGATGAATGGCACTATCATGGACGTCACCCAGCGCTACTATACGCTCAAGCGACTGGAACGAAGTGAGGAGTTGCATAAGCAAGCCCAGGCCCTCACCCACATTGGTAACTGGAGCTGGCTGATCGGTGAAAATATAGTGAGCTGGAGCGACGAACTATATCGCATTTATGGGCTGGAGCCGCAGTCCGAAGTTATTAATTTCGAAAGGTTTATGTCGCTGGTGCATCCGGATGACCGCGGGAAGCGGCAGCAGGAAATTCAACAGGCGCTGCAAACCCTCCACGCTGATGATTACACGATGCGGATCCGACTGGATGACGGCCAAATCAAAATTCTTCAGGGGAAAGGGGAAGTGCTGGTAGACGAAGATAACCAGCCGTATAAACTGGTGGGCACCTGCCAGGATATAACGGAACAGGCACTGCTGCATGAACAACTCCGGCAAAACGAGGAAACCTTTCGCCAGCTGATCACCAACGCGCCGGACGCCGTGATCGTTATTGATGAAAACAGTAATATTCTATTGTGGAACCCGAAAGCGGAAAATATTTTCGGCTGGACGGAGACCGAAATAATTGGCAAAAATCTGTCAGAAACAATTATGCCGCCCCGGCATAAAGATCAACATCTGGAGGGCATTAAACGACTGCAGAAAACGGGGCAATCACGCGTATTAAATAGGACCATTGAAATTACGGCCATCAAAAAGGATGGGGAAGAGTTTTATATAGCGCTTTCTATTGCCCGTTCTTTCCGGGCCGGCGTGCCGGTCTTCATTTCCTTTATCCGCGATATTTCCAAGGAGAAAAACGCGGAGTTCGAAATGGAAGAACAAAGAATCCTGCTGGCTCAGAAAAACGTGGAACTGGAAAGAACCAACCAGGAATTAATGGCTTTCAATTACATTGCCAGTCACGATTTGAAAGAGCCCGTTCGCAAGATCAAAATATTCAGCGACCTTATTACCAGTAATAGTTCTGAAGAATTGCCGGCTGACGCAAAAAATTACGTAAACCGTATTTCCGCAGCCGCCAGCCACATGCAGGGGCTGATTGATGCTTTATACGCCTTTTCACTCGCTACCTCCGGAGATAATTTGTTCGTAACGACCGATCTTAATAACTTGCTGGAAGTAGTCAAAAATTCGTTGAAATATGCGCTGGAAGAACAAAAAGCGATCATTACGGCCACCATCTTACCGGCATTAAGTATAATCCCATTTCAGTTTCAACAGTTACTGGAAAATTTAATTACAAACGCTGTCAAATACAGCCGGCCAGACGTACGTCCTGAAATTCATATAACTGCTGATTTAGTAGCCGGAGCCGATTTTGTTAAAGAAGAAGCGGATGTAACAATTAATTACTACGCTATTTCCATTCGTGATAATGGTATTGGATTTGACCAGCAATATGCCAGTAAAATCTTCCAATTGTTTCAACGATTACATGGAAAAAACGAGTATTCGGGCACCGGGATTGGGTTGGCCATCTGCAAAAAAATTGTCCGGCATCACCATGGATTTATTACTGCACAGGGCGAACTGGGACGTGGTGCAACTTTTACGGTTTATATTCCGGCATAAGAGCGTGGCAGACCAAAACAGCTGGAATGATCAGGAATTATCCAAAGTACGTTGAATGCTTTCAAAGTGTTCTTCCAGCCCTTTTTCCTTTAATTTTTCTTTGATCTGCGCTTCCCCTAAGCCGGATAATTTCAGCTCTCCGATCAGTGCTTTGAGCAGGTTAGCATCCTTCTGCTGCCATTCGGGCTGATCGATCAAACCCTGTTCGTCCAGAATATCCTTGCGTAAAGTCTTTTCCAGGCCCTCGGATTTCATCTTTTCACTCACGTTGTGGACGAGGCGATCATACACCGGCTGCGACTCGATCTTATCCACTTCGCCGGTGATCAATTTCAGCATCCTTTGGTAACGAAGTTTGACATACAATGCGCGGATCAAAAAGGCAATCAGCAGGATAGCGACAATGCCGATCAAAATAACCCACACCGTGGAAGTGACCCCACGCTGGGTCTTATCCCGCTCCGCCACTAATTTATCCAGCAGCAGATCAATTCTGGGCAACAGGGAATCGTTCAGTACCGCTACGGCGCCGCTTGCCGCGCTTCGGGACAGCGAATCCACCTGCAGATCGAGAAACATACGCAGGTCGGCCAGGCTGGCTTTAAACTCCGGCGAACGTATTTTGTAACTAAGCTGATCGATGAGTTGATTCAGCGATCGCGCCAGGTCCCGGCTGATCAGGCTGGTGATGTAGTTCTTTAACTGGTCGTCGGTTACACTGTTTTTGGCCCTGGCCAGCGTGTTTAGCAGACCGGCATCCATTTGCACCAGCCATTGATCCGTATAAGTGCGCAGCATGCTGTTCAACACCGTATCCGTAGCATAGTAAAGGCTGTCTGAAGTTTGTTGCAGTACCGTTCCCCACTCGCGCCGGAGTTGCTGGAAACGCTCCGTTTTAAGGACGACGTTGAGCACGCTATCCGCCGATGCTTTCAGTAAACTATCCACCCGCGCGTCTATAATTCCTTGGGACAGCGCATCCCGCAGCGTGACCTTGGCTTTGGGAAACACGTTACAGCCGGCTAGTATATTGGCCAGCAGCAGGACAATGATTCCGTAAAGTAGCAGGTGGTTAAAACGGTCCCTTCTTATCATATTTAGACTTGGATTGGCTGCCCAAAACTAAGAAACCCGCTCTGTTTTTCAAAACGAGCGGGTTTCTTATGTTGTTCAGGCTCCGGTTAGCCTAAAATATGCTTCACCCGCGGCCGGTGCGGGGTAATATCGCCCAAACGCGCCTTTTTCGCTTCTTCATAGTCCGTAAAGCCCCCTTCGAAAAACACCACTTCGGCATCGTCTTCAAAGGATAAAATATGCGTGGCCAGGCGGTCGAGGAACCAGCGATCGTGGCTGATGATCAGCGCGCAACCGGCGAAGTTATCGAGCGCGTCTTCCAGTGCGCGCAGTGTATTCACGTCGATGTCGTTGGTCGGCTCATCGAGCAGCAGCACGTTGCCGCCTTCTTTGAGGGTAATGGCCAGGTGCACCCGGTTGCGTTCTCCGCCGGAAAGGATGCCCAGTTTCTTCTGCTGGTCGGCGCCCGCAAAGTTGAAGCGGGAAATATAGGCGCGGGCATTGATCGTCGTGTTCCCCACCGTGATCAGGTCATTGCCCTCGGAAATGATCTCGTACACCGTTTTTCCGGGGATCAGCGCTTCGTGGCTCTGGTCCACATAACTGGTCTGCACGGTATCGCCGATGGTCACGGTACCCGAATCCGCCTGTTCGCGGCCGGTGATGATCTTAAACAGGGTGGATTTACCCACGCCGTTCGGTCCGATAATGCCGACAATCGCGTTTTTCGGAATATCGATCGAGAGGTTTTCAAACAGCACGCGATCACCGAAAGACTTGGTCAGGTTATGCAGTTCGATCACCTTATCGCCCAGGCGCGTACCCGTCGGAATGAACAGTTCCAGTTTGGCTTCTTTCTCGCGGGTTTCCTCGCCGGCCATTTTATCATAGGCGTTCAAACGGGCTTTACCCTTGGCCTGACGGCCTTTAGCGCCCATGCGCACCCATTCCAGTTCGCGCTCGAGTTGTTTGCGGCGTTTATCGTCCTGGCGTTCTTCCTGGGCCATGCGTTTGGTTTTTTGTTCCAGCCAGGTCGAATAATTGCCCTGCCACGGAATGCCTTCGCCGCGGTCCAGCTCCAGGATCCAGCCGGCCACATTATCCAGGAAGTACCGGTCGTGGGTAACGGCGATGACCGTGCCGGGAAAACTCTGCAGGTACTGTTCCAGCCAGAGCACCGATTCGGCGTCCAGGTGGTTGGTAGGCTCATCGAGCAGCAGAATATCGGGCTGACTCAGCAGCAGGCGGGCGAGGGCCACCCGGCGACGTTCACCACCGGAGCAAATGTTGATCGGGCGGTCGTTGTCGGGGCAGCGCAGGGCATCCATGAAGACGTCCAGGCGGTGATCCAGTTCCCAGCCGTTGAGGTGTTCGATCTGTTCGAGCACTTCGCCCTGGCGATCGATGAGGCGCATCATTTCGTCATCGTCGGTCACTTCCCCGAGTTTCATGCCGATGTCCTCATTTTCCTGGAGCAGGTCCACAATGGGTTTCACCGCTTCCTGCACGATCTGGCGCACGGTTTTAGTTTCATCCATCACCGGTTCCTGTTCGAGGTAACCGATCTTGAATTGCTTCTCGAACTCGATTTTACCTTCGTAGTTCTGGTCGACGCCGGCGATGATCTTCAGCAGCGTGGATTTACCGGAACCGTTCAGACCGAGTACGCCGATTTTGGCCCCGTAGTAAAACGATAACCAGATATTTTTCAGCACTTGTTTGCTCGGCGGAAAGGTTTTGCTCACGCCGGACATGGAAAAAATTATCTTTTCAGCCATTCAAACTGGAAATTTGACATTGATAAATGAAACTGGTAGTGGCCGCAGGTTGCGGCGGCGCAAATATCCCGTAAAAAAACGGGCTTGATCGCGGATGAATAGCGTTTTTTGCGATGTTTTTAAAAATTTGGTCCACGATGCAAGACAACTTACTGCTCATCCTTTCCCTGTTGTTTGCCGTTTCCATGCTGAGCATGCTCAGTCAGAAACTGGGGATCAGCTACCCTATTTTTCTGGTGGTGGCCGGGCTGCTGATCGGCTTTATACCGGGCATTCCGCTGGTGCGTCTGGAGCCGGACCTGGTTTTTCTGGTATTTTTACCGCCGCTCCTGTATGCTGCCGCCTGGAACACGTCCTGGAAAGAATTCTGGCAGGCCCGGCGGCCGATTTCCATGATGGCCTTCGGGCTGGTCATTTTTACGTCGGCAGCCATTGCCATCGTCAGCCACGCGCTCATTCCGGATTTTTCGCTGGCCATGGGATTTCTGCTGGGCGGCATTATTTCTCCGCCGGATGCGGTGGCGGCGACTTCCGTACTGAGCGGTTTAAAGGTACCCAAGCGGGTCGTGACCCTGCTGGAAGGCGAAAGCCTGATCAATGACGCCTCGTCGCTGATCGTTTTTCGTTTTGCTTTAGCGACGATCATAACCGGCCAGTTTGCCATTTGGAAGGCCGGCACCGATTTTTTCCTGGTGGCCGTTATGGGTATTTTGATCGGTCTGGCGATCGCCCACATCGTGTACGCCGTGCATCGTTTTCTGCCCACTACGCCCAGCATCGATACGGCGCTGACCATTATTTCGCCCTACCTGATGTATATCGCCGCCGAGCATTTTCACTACTCCGGCGTGCTGGCCGTGGTCAGCGGAGGTTTGTTTTTAAGTTTCCGCTCGCATGAAATATTTGCCTACAATTCCCGTATTCAGACCTATGCCGTGTGGGAAACGCTGGTGTTCATGCTGAATGGCCTGGTCTTTATTTTGATTGGTCTGCAATTGCCGGATATTATGGCCGGTTTAGGCCAATATTCTATTCCACAATCTATAAATTATGCTTTGATCATTAGTGTGGTCACGATTATCGTGCGTATTTTATGGATATTTCCCGGGGCTTATTTACCCCGCATATTAAGCGCTAAAATTCGGGCGAACGAACCGAGACCCAGCTGGCAATCCGTGACTTTAGTGGCCTGGAGCGGCATGCGGGGCGTCGTTTCACTGGCTTCCGCGCTGGCCGTGCCCCTGGTTTTAGCCGATGGTACGCTGTTTCCCCACCGTAACCTGATCCTGTTCATCACTTTCGTGGTCATTTTCATCACGCTGGTGCTGCAGGGCCTGAGTCTGCCCTGGCTGATCCGTTATTTGAAAATAGAAGCGGAAGACGAAGAAGAAAAAGAACAGGAAGTAGCCATTCGCCTGCGTTTAGCCAGTGCGGTCATCACCCACATGGAAAATAACTACGCCGAAGAGATCAACTCCATTGACGCCTATATGCGGGTGAAAGAACGCTACGACCGCTCGGTAGATATAGCGAACAAGAAACTGCAGGGAGAGGGCGCAGCCGCTATCCCTTCTTTTTTGCCGCGCTACCGGCAAATGCTGCTGGAACTGGTAACGGTCCGTCGGGAAGAGCTACAAAAAATTCACCAGGAACAACAGGTATCGGATGAGTTGTTGCGGTTGAAAGAGCGGGAACTGGATTTGGAGGAGGCGCGGTTGAATGAGTAAAACTGTGGAAAACTTCCCGCCATTCTTTCCCTTCCAAACCCTATTTTTGCCCGCTTTTTCACGATGCAGCGAGCAAAATGCGGTTACGATCCCTCGAAATAAAAGGTTTTAAGTCATTCGCCAACGAAACGATCATCTACTTCAACGATGACGTCACGGGTATTGTCGGCCCCAACGGCAGCGGCAAGAGTAATATCGTGGATGCCGTCCGCTGGGTGCTGGGGGAACAGAAAAGCAGTCAACTGCGACTGGATAAGATGGCCTCCATCATCTTCAACGGCACCAAAAAACGCAAAGAAAGCCAGATCGCCCAGGTCACGCTGAGTTTCGATAACACCAAAAACGTACTGCCCACCGATTATACGTCGGTGAGTATCAGCCGGATACTGTATCGCAGCGGCGAAAGTGAGTACCGGCTAAATGGGGTGACCTGCCGTCTGAAAGACATCACCACGCTCTTCCTGGATACCGGCATCGGCGCCGATTCCTACGCCATTATCGCGCTTAACATGGTGGAAGATATGCTTTCCGACCGGGAACAGGCGCGGCGCCGGATGTTCGAGCAGGCCGCCGGCGTGAGTAAATATAAAGCCCGTAAGCACGAGACGCAGCAGAAACTGGAAGCCACCACCGGCGACCTGGAACGGGTGGAAGACCTGGTGTTCGAGATCGCCGACCAACTTAAAAAGCTCGAAAAACAGGCCGAACGCGCCCAGAAATTCTATGCCCTCAAAGCGGAATACAAGACCCTGAGCATCGAACTGGCGGTCCATAACCTGGCCCGGCATAAGAAAGCGTATAAAGATCTGGAAGCGCAGATCACCCGCGAGGAAGACCTTTACCGCAGCGCCGAGGCCATGTCGCGGCTAATCGAGGCCGACCTGGAAGCCAAACGCAAGAGCCATACCGATAAGGAAACTTCGCTCAGCGGGCAGCAACAGGAGGTGAACCAACTGACCGGCCGGATTCGGGGCAAGGAAAATGAAAAGGGCATGCTGGCGCAAAAACAGTCGTTCGTGCAAAACGACCTGCGCCGCCTGGAAGACCAGATCGCCCAGTCCAGCCGCCAGATCCTGACCCTCGACAGCGAAATCGACGGTTATCAGACCGATCTGAACGTGGAGCGCAACCAGGAAGCGGAGTTCGAAACGGCCCTCGCGCAGGCCCAGGCGCATCTGGAAAATGTGCGCGGCAACCACCAACTGCTGAAAGGCAACCTGGATGAATTTGTCAAGGGCCAGCAGACCATCGAACGGGAGATCGTAGAACTGGAAAAACAAAAGGCCATCCAGGGCAACCAGATCGAGAACCTGCGCCGCGACGTGGAGCGCACCCTGGCCGATATCGCCACCCGCCGCGCCGAAATGGGCGTACTGGAAACCAATCTGGCCGCGCAAAGCCTGACCCAGGAAACGCATGCCAAACGCATTGCCGAACTGGACGCCGCCGAAACCAAACGCAAAACGGATATTGCCCATACCGAAACGGAACAGGACGTACTGGCGAAAAAACTGGCCGACCATAACCGCCAGCTCGATGCCAAACGCAACGAGTTCAAACTCACCAAAAGCATGGTGGAAAGTCTGGAAGGCTTTCCCGAAAGCATTAAATTCCTCAGTCAGCAGAAGGACTGGGCCAAGAATTGCCCGCTGCTCAGCGACCTGATCTACGTGCGGGAAGACTACCGCGTGGTGATCGAAAATTACCTGGAGCCTTACCTGAATTACTACGTGGTGCCCAATGCCGATGAGGCCGTTAAAGCCATCGGTTTGCTCGGCCAAAGCCAGAAAGGACGCGCCAACTTCTTCCTGCTGGACGCTTTTGCCGACTATCAGCCCGCCCTGATGATCATGCCGGCCGGTCAGCGCGCGGTGGATCTGGTGGAAGTGGAGGCCCGTTTTCGCCCCCTGGTGGAGTATTTACTGGAAAATGTGCTGGTCGTCGAAGGCGATGTGCGCCTGGAAAACATCGTGCAAAACAAAGGCGGCGCCGATGACCCGATTTTGCTGTCGCGCTCCGGCACATTTATCAAGCGAAAATTTTCCCTGTCCGGCGGCTCGGTGGGTTTGTTTGAAGGCAAGAAAATCGGCCGTAAAAAGAACCTGGAGATCCTGGAAACGGAGATCAAAAAGAGCGAGGCCACGGAGAATCAGCTGAGTAATCAACTGGCTACGCTGCGTACCCACCTCCAGAGCCTGAAAAGCGCCGACCAGTCCGGACTGCTGCATCGCGAGCGGGAAACCCTCCATAAACTCAGCCAGGAAAGCGCCAGTCTGCGCGCCCGGCTGGAAAATATCGCCGCTTTCGTCGCCAATTTCGATGCCCAGGCGGGAGATGCCCACCAGCGCATCACGACGCTGACGGCCAGTAATGCCGCCATCGAGCAGCAGTTGGCCGAAAAACAGGCCGCTGCGGAAGCCGCCCGCGAACGGCTGACCAATGCCGACGGCTCCTTCCGCGACGTAGCGGAACAACTGAGTCTGGCCAGCGCCGAATTCAACCAGCGCAACATCGAATTTATCCGCCAGCAGAATAAGGTCAACGCGTTCCGGCAGGAGCTGACTTTCCGCGAAAAACGCCGGGAAGAACTGCGGCAAAGTCTGGCTACCGCCCAAACCACTATGGCCCGCCACAGCGACGAAATTGGCCTGATCCAGACCGATTTAACGCGTCTGGAAGGCGAACTGGCCATTGCTTATACCGAAAAGAAAACCAAGGAAGCCACCCTGAGCGCGGTGGAACAGACCTATTTCAAGGCCCGGAACGAAATTCATGAACTGGAAAATAAACAGCGCGACAACTTCCGGCAGCAGCAGGATTTGCAGGGCGCCGTGAACCGGTTGAAGGAGAAATTTTCCGACGTAAAATTCGAGATCACCGCTATTGGCGAGCGGCTGCGCGTGGAGTTCGGACTGGGCGTCAATGACGTGATCAACAACGAACCCAATCCGCTTTTCCAGCGCGATAACCTGGAAAAGGACGTAAATAACATGAAACGCCGCCTGGATACCTACGGCGAGATCAATCCCATGGCCATCGAGGCCTATAATGAGATCAAGGAGCGGCACGACACGATCGTGACCCAGCGCAACGACATTTTGAGTGCCCAGCAAAACCTGCTGCAGACCATGAAAGAGATTGAGGAAACGGCCACGGCGCGCTTCCTGGAATCCTTTACCCAGGTCCGCGAGAATTTCATCAAGGTGTTCCGCACGCTTTTCACCGAAGAAGATGACGCCGACCTCGTGCTCACCCAGCCGAATAACCCGCTGGATTCAGACATTAATATTATTGCCAAACCCAAGGGTAAGCGGCCGCAGACCATTGCCCAGCTCTCCGGCGGCGAGAAAACGCTGACTGCTACGGCCCTGCTTTTTGCCCTGTATTTGCTTAAACCTGCCCCTTTCTGCATTTTTGACGAGGTCGATGCGCCGCTGGACGATGCCAACATCGAGAAGTTCAACCGCATTATCCGGCAGTTCTCCAAGGATTCGCAGTTCATCGTGGTGACCCATAATAAGTCGACCATGGCGGCCGTGGATACCATTTACGGGGTGTATATGCCGGAACAAGGGGTGAGCGCCGTGACGCCGGTGGATTTCAGGGAGTTGGGGCATGATGCGATGGTGTTTGAGAAGGGGACGTAAAATTTGAGCCTTACACGGAGCATATTACATGTAAAATTTTACGGTTTTGCAGTCTTTTCGGTTATGGTATTAAGAACACTCCCAGATTAATTGTTAAAGCATTGAAGTGTGGCTGCCTAAAACCTTATATTTGTTGCTTAAACAGCAGGCTCATGACAGTCATTAACTGGCAAGACTATATCGTTTCAGATCCTTCCATCCTCTTTGGCAAGCCAGTCATTAAGGGTACAAGAATACCTGTGCAGCTTATTTTGGAAAAACTTGGGCATAGAGAAAGTATTCCTGATCTTCTGTTGGCTTATCCACGCATATCAGAACAAGCTATTCATGCTTGTTTGATTTTTGCTGCAGAATCACTTAATAATGAAATAGTTGTAGCAGTTGCTGCTTAATGATTTTATTGTTTTCCCATGGTATTCGTTGCTGATGAAAGCGTTGATTTCAGAATTGTAAATGCTTTGCGGAGTGAAGGTTATGAGGTCTGGGCAGTTTTAGAAGAAGATCCAAGTATTACTGACAAGAAAGTTCTGGATATAGCTTTTGAACATAATGCACTGTTACTGACTGAAGATAAAGATTTTGGCGAATTAGTAATTAGGCTTCGTCTTCCCCACCATGGAGTTTTACTTATTCGTTTAGGTGGCTTTACAATAGATATAAAAATCACGTTGGTTCTCCGTGCCATCCAGGACAATCATTTGAAATTGACCAATAATTTTGCCGTATTGGATGGAGGACGGCTTCGAATTAGACCTATAAGATAATCTGGGCGTTCAGTTACTTAATAATTCGCATTTCTAAGCAACTTATACGCATTTATGCAGAAAATCCTCCTCATCAACGGTGGCAGTGATGGCATTGGTGCCGCAACCGCTCATTTAGCGGCCCAGCAGGACTAGATCGTTTGTATCAATTATTTACAAAATCATACTGCCGAGATAAAATTGTAACTAAAGTAGCTAAAACGATTCGCTGGTTACTTTCTGAGGAGGCCAGTTATATCACCGGTGCCCTGGTCGATGTTTCCGGCGGACGTTAAAGCCTGGCTAATTATCCAACCTGCCAGTAAAAAAAATCCCCCGTCTGACCAAAGACGAGGGATCGCTACTTACACTACATCCGTAACCAATTAATTTCCACCATGGT
The DNA here is from genome assembly GCA_031425035.1 of Saprospirales bacterium. Classification (GTDB taxonomy): domain Bacteria; phylum Bacteroidota; class Bacteroidia; order Chitinophagales; family Saprospiraceae; genus M3007. Next base: position 57,763 of record JANPIN010000024.1, read on the forward strand.
GACCATGACCGCCACCGTGCGGGCCGCCGCCATGTGGGCCGCCGGGATGACCGCTGCTGTCAACCGGGTGACCGCCCAGGCTATCGAGCGGGTGGTGGTGATGACCTAAAGAGTCCAGGTGTAAAGAATCCAGCGGACCGTGGTGATGGTGACCCAATGAATCCTGAGGACCGTGGTGACCGTGGTGGTGACCCAAAGAATCGCAGTGCAGCGAATCGCCGCCACGGTCGGCTACATCACCGGTCAACGAGCTGGTCAGGTCGGTCGAAACCGTTTCTTTTTGGCAGGCATTCAGCATAGCGAAGGCCATCAGCAGGGCGAAAAAAAGATAATTTTTCATGGAAAAGAATTGGATAGTTTAGTGCAAAACGAATTTGCTTTGCTCCTACTCTACACGGAGGTTTTCCAAACCTGGTTGCGTCAAGTCCAGGATATTTTAATCAAATTTATACTGCAAGCCGGCCCGCAGCAGCAGGGCATCGAAGGTAGCTTCGGTGGAGGCCAGATCTTTCGTGTAATCGGCCCACAGTCCGAACGTCCAGCGCGGCCGTTCATGCTCCAGCCCCAGCCCGATGCGCCATATATTGCTGATCGTCTGGCTGCCGAATTTTTCAGCCACATACTTGGAATCATGTGGTCCGGGGCCAGGACCTGGTCCATGGTCTTCAAACCGGAAATTGACCAGAGATGGATTTACATGTACCCAGGTATGCGCCAGGCGTACAGCCGGCCGTAACCAGCCTTTAAGCGGCGGTGTATAAGCGATGCCCAGCGCATAGTGCTGCTGACGCTGGCTACTTTCCACTTGCACGAGTTGGTCATGCGGTCCCGGGTGCATGGGCGGCTGTTCGCGTGGTTTGTGGAATTTGGGCACATAACGATCTGTATTGACTTCAAAATGCACCCAGTCGGCGGTAGCGAAGGCCCGGAAGGCAGGCAGCGGCGAATAAGAAGCCGTAAATCCCGAGCCCTTAATGAGCGAAACACCGGCCGGCTGCGGCAAGGGCAGGCCGCCCACCATTTCTACGCCAACCCGAAAATGAGCGGAGGACCGAAGCGGTTTGATGAGTGGCGCCGCTACCGCAACAGTCGCTGCGGTATCCGGTAAAACGGAGGGGGTTAAGGCCTTTTCCGGCTCTTTTTCGGCCACCACTACCTGCACGGAATCCTGGATCGGAATGGTCACGAGCTGCTGGCTGGAATCTGCCGGCAGCGCAGCGGCCATTACCTCTCCGGATAAAACCGGTTTTTGCTGCAGGCTGTCGGCAACAACCATCTCAGGCGCAGGCGTTGGCTGCTGGGCAAGATTGCTCGCGGGAGCAGAAGTTGGGTTCAGGTTTTTATCAAAGGCAATGGGTTGGGTTGATATAAGTGGCGTCGTAATTTTTGGTTGGGTGTGTTTTTCAAGCTGTTTTTTTGCGAACGCTCTTTTCTGCGCAGACGGAAAAGCCATTTTTTCAGATAGCGGTTGCGTTACCGGTGGTGCAGTATTGGTCGCCGAAGCCGGAGCGACCGGCGTAGAGCCCGTCATAGCCCCCTGTTCTTCCGTTTTTATAGCGCCGGTATTTTTTTCGCCGGGTTCAGTCATTGCCGGAGGAGCGGCCGGGGCAGCTTTGCGCAAATCGGCTATTTCCTGGCGGAGCGCGGTATTTTCCTGCTGCAGCGTTTGCATTTTAAAGAGTAACCAGCCGGCCACCGTCAGCGAGACCAGCACGGCAGCGGCGGCGGGCCAGTAATGCCAGCGGGTAGGGGGCTTCTGGAGTTCGCCGGCCTCGAAAGCGTCGAGCCGTTGCGACAACTGTTTCCAGTTGCGGTCGCGGCGGGGAAATTCGCCCTCTTCGTCCAATTTTTCGGCAAAAAACCGGTCAAAATCGCTCATCGTTGATTCGAAAATTCAAAATCAGTGGATAAAATAGTTTTTAAATGCTGGCGCGCCCGGGAAAGATTGGACTTGGAGGCGCCGGGGCTAATGTCCAGTAAATCAGCAATTTCTTCGTGGGAATAACCGTCTACGACGAACAGATTAAACACCGTCCGGTAAGCCGGTGGCAACTGCCCGAGCATACTTAAAATCTGTTCCTGGGTCAGTCGTTCGATAATGCCGTCGTCAGCCAGTGGCTCCTGCCAGGGTTGCAGTTCCGTCATCGGCTGGGTAGAAAGATTACTGCGGTAGCGGTCGATGGACGTATTAATCACGATCCGGCGGAACCATTGCCGGAAAGGCTGATCGCCACCGTATAAATGGATCTTGGTAAACACTTTAAAAAAAGCATCGTTCACCACTTCCTCCGCCGTTTCTATACTGCCCGCATACCGCTGCGCAACCGTCATGGCATAATTGTAAAACAGGGCATAGAGCCGATGCTGGCTTGCCCGTTGCTTTTGACGACAACCGTCGAGAATATGCAGTAGTTGCGGATCGTTCACGTTATGCTACCCTACACGTAAAAACCGGCAGCCGGGTTGCGTGAACGAAATAAATTTGTTTTAAGGCTTCTCCACCTTTTTCAGCATCATCAAATACACCGGCAGGTGATCGCTGTAGCCGTTAATAAAAACGTCGCCCACGGAGGTACGGAAGGGGTAGCCCCGGAAAGCGCCCTCGGTCTGTAACAGCCAGGGCTGTCGGTACACCACCGCTTTATATAACTGCCAGCCGCCTGTTTCTTTTTTGACAAAACCTTTGGACAGCACCATCTGGTCGAACAGGCTCCAGGCATCGCGGTAGGCCATGGTGCCGTTTCCGCTTTTATAGAGGTCGTACATGGGGTTGTACAATTCATCGGTCTGCAGGTTTTCGCTGCTGCGTTTGGCATTCAGCACCTGGGTAAGGCTCTTGTTCGTCGGGTCGTCGTTCAGGTCGCCCATGATCACGATCTTGGCATTCGGATCCACAGTTCGAATACTGTCGGCCAGGTGACGGCAGACCCCCGCAGCGGCGGCGCGGCGCCAGGCGGAACCACTTTCCCCGCCCAGCCGGGAAGGCCAGTGACCCACCATAATATGGATCGGTTCGCCATCAAACAATCCGCTTACGTATAAAATATCGCGGGTGTAATCGCGGTCCCCCGTTTTGGAATCCACAATCATGACCGGCTCCGCCTTGGAACCCGTCACTTTGAAATACTTGGGCTGGTATAAAAACCCGCAGTCGATGCCGCGTTCATCGGGCGATTCGTAGTGCACGATCTGGTAGTTGCGGGCTTTCAGCGCGGGTTGCGCCACCAGGTCTTCCAGTACTTTACGGTTTTCAATCTCTGCCACCCCCAGCATAGCTACGCCGTCCGGACTGATTTCGGAGGCCAGTTGGCTGATCACCTTGGCCATGTTCGCCTGTTTATTGGTGTATTTAAAGGTATTCCAGGCCAGGCGACCATTGGGCAAAAAATCCGCATCGTTGGTGACGGGCGAATCGATGGTATCGAAAAGATTTTCCAGGTTGTAAAAGCCGATGGCGGCAACTTTGTAATTGTCGTCCTTTTGGGCCGATAAAGCGTGGGGTAGCAGGAAAAAGAGGCCGGCCAGAACGGCGGCAAAGGTCAGTTTGCTCATCTAAAGGTTATGATTTCGAGGCAAAGGAACGCCATTATCCCCCATCGTCGATCTGCTTTGCAATAAATTAACACGGCAAAATGCACCTGAAGGCACCTGGCTTTTTCTACCTTTGACCGCCATTTGGCTCCTCCCTTACGCTTTTCACTATTTCCACCACTATATGTTCCAAAAATTACTTCTTCCTGCCCTGCTCCTGCTGCTGGCACAGATTATGAATGCCCAAACGGTCACCCTGCGCGGGCGCGTGCTGGATGCCGAGAATAACCGCCCCCTGACCGATGTTGCCGTCGTGGTCATCGGTACCGGCCAGATCGGGGTCACTGACCAGAATGGTGAATTTCGCATCGAGGGCCTGCAGCCCGGTCCGTACAACCTGGCTATTTCCAGCAAAGGTTTTTTTCCGCTGGACGTGTCTGTCAATGCAAATGGGAATGACGGCCCCGCGGTGGACTTCCAGCTCAAACGCGATCTGGCCACCGACACCCCGTCGACGCCCATTCCAACTATCACGCTGGATGAAGCGGAATCGGATAGTGAAGGCGCCGGCGAGGTGGCCAACCTGCTGCACGCCTCCCGGGACGTATTTCAGACCATCGGCGGTTTCGGCTGGAGTAACTACCGTTTTCGCGAACGCGGTTACGATTCGGATCAGTTCCCCCTTTACCTCAACGGCGTGGAAATTAACGACCCGGAAACCGGCATTGCCTTTTTCGGCGAGTTCGGCGGCTTGAATGACGTGCTTCGCCTTCGGGAAAGCAGCGTAGGCCTCGAAGCCTGCGATTTTGCCTTTTCCGAAGTCGGCGGCGCTACCCGCATCGATACCCGCGCCAGTTCGCAGCGCAAACAGATCCGCGCCTCTTATGCCTTGTCCAACCGCAGCTATGACCACCGAGTGATGCTCACCGCCAGTACCGGACTCATGCCCGGCGGCTGGGCCGTAACGCTTTCCGGCAGTCACCGCTGGGCCCAGGAAGCCTATGTGCAGGGCACCTTTTTCCAGGGCACCGCTTATTTCCTGTCGGTGGATAAAAAATTTACCCCCAAGCAGAACCTCAACCTGACCATACTCGGTTCGCCCAGTATTCGTGGACGGGCCTCCGATTCATTTGAAGAAATGTACGACCTGGCCGGCACGCACTACTATAACCCGAACTGGGGATACCAGAACGGCGATAAACGCAATGCCAACGTCGCCTACAGCCACCAGCCCATCGCTTTACTGCGCTACGACTGGACGCCCACCCCGACCAGTTCGATCACGGCCACCGCGTATGCCCAGGGGGGTAAAAGCGGATTCACCCGCCTCGAATACCTGGGCGGCAACCCGGCGCCCGACTTTAACCGCAACCTGCCCTCCGCTTTGGAAGACCCCGAGCAGGCCGCTTTACAGGCGGATTTGCTGCGCAACAACGAATCGGCCCGCCAACTGGACTGGCTCGGTTTTTATGAAGCCAACCGCAACTCGCAGGAAACTGTATTGAATGCCAACGGCATCGCCGGCAATACTGTGACCGGCAACCGGGCCCAGTTCATTATCGAAGATCAACGCGGCGATAGTAAAGAAGCCGGTTTTAACGGCGTAATCAGCGAAGCGCTCGGACAACGGGCCAAAATTCAACTGGGCGCTCATTACCAGTGGTACCAGGGCCGTAATTTTGATACCGTCGATGATCTGCTGGGCGCCGATTACTGGCTGGATATCAACAAATTTGCCCAGCAGGACCTGCCGACCGTAGCAAACGCCCGGGACAATGATGTGAACATCCCGAACCACGTAGTGCGCAAAGGCGAAACGTTCGGTTATAACTACGATGAAAATATCCGCAACGGCGGCCTGTGGACGCAGGTACAGGCGAATATGCGCAACCTGTCGGTATTTGCCGGCGGCGAAGTCAAGATCAATAATTTCTGGCGCACCGGACGGTTGCAAAACGGCCGTTATGCCGATAACTCCCTGGGCAATTCAGAAAAACTGAACTTCAATACCTATGGCGCCAAAGGCGGTTTGACTTATAAAATGAACGGCCGCAACTACTTGTATGCCAATGGATTCATTGGTACGCGCGCGCCGCTTTTCCGCGACGCCTTCCTTTCGCCGCGTATTCGCAATGAAGTGGTACCCGGATTGCAACCCTCTAAAGTGCAGAGTGTAGAAGGCGGCTATCTGCTGCGTTCACCCCGCCTGCGCGGCCGCCTGACCGGCTACCTGACGCAATTCAAAGATGAAACGGATGCTTCGCTGTTCTACCTGTACTCGCTCGGCGTATTTGGCACCACCATCATGCGCGGTGTGGACCGCCAGCATGCCGGCATTGAAGCTGCGCTGGAAGCCAAACCATTCACCGCCTGGACGGTCAATGCGGCTGCCAACCTCGGTTATTATCACTACACTTCCCGCCCGCTGTTATACGTCACCCAGGATAACAGCTCCGAACTGATCGTGAACGGCGCAACTGTTTATCAGGATAATTTCCTGGTGCCGCGTACGCCGCAGACGACCGGACTGCTGGGATTGAAATACGAAGGCAAACGCTTCTGGTTCGCGTCTTTGACCGCCACGTTCGCCGACGATCTATGGTATGATTTCGATCGTACCCGTCGCACGGCCGCTTTCGTGGAAACGCTGGTCAAAGATTCACCAGCCTGGAACGAAGCTATCGATCAGAAGAAAGCGCCGGCCGCCTTTTCGCTGGATTTCTTCGGCGGCAAAAGCTGGAAGGTCAACCGCAACTTCATTTACCTGAACGTTGGCGTCAACAACCTGTTGAATAACCAGAACATCGTAATTTCGGGCCGCGATTCCTACCGCAGTTCTTACGCCAACACAGTAGAAGATACGCGTTTGTATACCCAGGAGTTAACGTATGCTTTTGGGATCAACTACTTCGTCAGCCTGACTTACCGCCTCTGACCCTGAAAAGGCCATCTTTCCTCTTTGCCAACATCTAAAAAATAATAAAATCATGCTTTTGAACAGCAATACTAAGAACTTCTTCTTCCCTGCCCTGCTGGCGATCATCCTGACTGCCGGCGCTATTAGTTGCGTTAAAATTGAGTTCGATGAGCCGCCTATTGGTGGTGATCCCGTCGTGCTGGTCCCAAATACCACTATTGCCCAGTTGAAGGCCATTCACACCAGCAACGGAGCTTTCAATAAAGTAACCGAAGACTGGATTATTGGGGCCGAAGTGGTGATGGATGACAGATCCGGCAACTACTACAAAACCCTGGTCATTCAGGACGCCACGGGTGGTATAGAAGTGAAGTTCAATGATGGTTTCTTATACCAGCAGTACCCCATCGGCCGCACGATCTATATTCGCTGCAAAGACCTGATCGTGACCGACTACAATAAAATGCCGCAGTTGATCGGCAGTACGGTAGAAGAAAATGGTCAACTGAGTGCGGTGGGTATTACCGATGCCCAGGCCCGCGCCAAAGTGGTAAAAGGTGCATTCGCTACGACGCGTATTGCGCCGAAAGTAGTGACCCTTAGTTCCGTAAATAACAAAGACCTGCTGGGTACCCTGATCCAACTGAACGACGTGCAGTTTACCCCCTGCGATGCCGGCAAAACCTACGCGGATGCCGTCACGCAATTCAGCCTCAACCGCATTCTGGAAGATTGTACTACCGGCTCGGAACTGATCCTGCGCAGCAGCGGTTATGCTCTGTTCGCTAACGAGCGTACCCCAACCGGCAAAGGCACCATCGTCGGCACCCTGGGGGTATATAACAATGACTATCAACTGTATATCCGTAACACGGACGATGTGGCCGGCATGACCAGCCCACGTTGCGGCGCGACCGGCGGCGCAGCGGGTACCCTCACCGATATCAGCGCTATTCGCAGCGTTTTCACCGGCACGACGACGACGGCGCCACTGGATAAAAAAATCCGGGGCATCGTGATCTCCGACCGCCTTTCCAAAAACCTCAATGGCCAGAATGTTTTCATTCAGGATGCATCGGGCGGTATCGTGGTCCGTTTCACGGCCGTGCACTGCTTTGATCTGGGCGACGAGCTCGAGATAAACGTTTCGGGTCTGGAAATCAGCGAGTTCAACAAACTGCTGCAGGTCAATAACGTGCCGGTCGACAAAGCCAGCATCGTGGGTACCGGTAAAACCCCGGTCATCCGCACGGCTACGGTCGCGGAAGTTAATGCCAACTTCAATGCCTGGGAAAGTTCCCTGGTCAGAATTGTCGGCGCTACGATCACCGGCGGCGCTACCCTCTCGGGCAGCCATACCGTTACGGACGGCAGCGGTTCGATCCCCATGTTCAACCAGACCTACGCCACTTTTGCCGGCAGCCCAGCGCCCACCGGCCCGGTGACGATCACGGCCATCATTTCGGATTACAATGGCAAACAGCTGATTTTGCGGAATGCCAGCGATATCCAATAAATTATAGATCATCCCGAATTTTGGAGGCCTATTTCTTACCAGGCCTTAATACAAGTTCAGGCAATTGCAGCCGCGAAAGTGCCATGCGCACTTTCACGGCTGCTTTTTATAAGTTTTTTGGCTCTGTAGACGATTTGAGTCGTTCCGCGCACGGTTCGAACCATGTTGAAATCGATTCGAGTCGTTCCGCGCACGGTTCGAACCGTGTTGAAATCGATTCGAGTCGTTCCGAACACGGTTCGAACCGTGTTCAAATCGATTCGGGTCGTTCCGCACACGGTTCGAACCGTGTTGAAATCGATTCGAATCGTTCCGCGCACGGTTCGGGTCGTGTTGAAATCGACTTGGGTCGTTGTGAAACGATGCTCCATGTGCGCTCTTATGGCCCGTTTTTTTTGAAAATCGTAAGGCTCTGTTAGGAAAGGGTTAAACCCGGATGAACCAGGCAACCGAACGCACCATTTTTGCAAACAAGCCGTTTTGCAAAAAACACAACCTGACACGCTTATGAAAAATCTGTTTTTTATTGCTTTCCTCCTGTTGCTTGGCCAGACTGCACAAGCGCAATTATTCTCTTTCGGTTTGAAAGGTGGTATTAACACCCAGGTCAAGAAGCCCACTGACATTTCAATTGGCAGCGGCGACAGCACCCTCAACCTGGGCGTTGATAAATTTAAATTCGGCACCCAGTTCGGCGCGTACGTACGTTTTGGCGGCATCATTTTCGTCCAGCCGGAGTTGATGTTCAACTCCAACAAAACCGACTACCGGGTGAAAAGCCTGAGCTTGTCGGACGTGCGGCAGGAAACGTACCGCAACCTGGACATTCCGATCCTGGTGGGTCTGAAACTGGGCCCGGTACGCCTGCAAACCGGACCGGTCGGCCACTATTTCCTGGGCAGCACCTCCGATCTGACGGATATTAAAGGGTATAAAGAGAACTTTAAAAAACTCACCTGGGGTTGGCAGTCCGGTTTGAACATCGGCGCCGGGCGCTTTTCCTTCGACCTGCGTTATGAAGGGAACTTCCACAAACAGGGCGATCAGATCACGTTCTTTGGTGATGAGTACCATTTCAGCAACAGTCCGTCCCGGTTGATTCTGGGTGTAAACATTGCCATTATCAAATAAGATATTATCCCCCGTCCTGAGTAAAAACACACCGCAGTGGGTACAAACCGCTGCGGTTTTTTTATGCTCCGGACAGCGTTTTGCCTAATTTTGCCACCGCTTAAAAACGCGTCGCGCAATATGGATCTCGCCAGTTTATACAGTGTAGCCAAGTCTTTTCACCTTATTGGGATGGTCTCCTGGATGGCCGGCATGTTCTATCTGGTGCGCATTATGGTCAACCACGCCATGGCTTTTAGCGAAGCGGAACCGCAGCGCGGCATTCTGGCGCGGCAATACACGATCATGGAATGGAAATCCTACAACATCATTCTGAAACCGGCCGTGGTCATCACCTGGTCGTTCGGGGTGATGCTGCTGTTTATTCAACCGGCCTGGTTGCAGCAGGGCTGGCTGCATGTTAAACTGACTTTTCTGGTCCTGCTGACCGTTTATACCCACTATTTGAAAAGCCATATCCGGCAACTGGAAAAGGGCAGTTCCAGCTTTACCCATATTCACTATCGGGCGCTCAACGAGGTGCCGACCGTTTTTCTGGTGGCCATCGTCTTTCTGGCGGTGTTCAAAAACGGGATCAGTTATGGCTGGCTGCTGGGTGGCCTGGCGGTGTTTATCGGTCTAATCGCCTGGGGAATCCGGAAAGCCAACCGGAAATAAGGATTTACCAAAAACTCCGGATCGGATAACGTTTTACCACTGCCGCCGTATCGGCCAGGGGCGTTTCCGTAAAACGCCCGTTTTTCCAGAGCAGCAACGTCGCCGATTCCTCGATGCGCTCCAAAGGCTCCTCGTCGCCGGGAATCATAGTATGCTGAATTTCGTGGTGCACAATGTCCTTTTTACCGTCGCCATCATAGTCGAACAACCAGCTACCGGTCAGGATCTGGCCCCCTTCGCCGCCATACCATTCGGCGACCATGACCCGGTTGGTGAAGGCTTTTTTGCGTTTATTATACAACAGCAACAGGTGATGCTGAAACCAGTACTGCCTGATTTCCACCCAGCAGGCCGTGATCGTATCCGCCAGCGGGAATTGCTGCCGGCCATAGACCTGGGCCTGTTCCGGGTCGGTGGTGTAATCAATATCCTCCAGCAAAGCGGCGGGAATTTCTTTAAAAAACAGGCCGGAAGGAATGAGTTGAGCGGTATTCGTATCTATTACGGTAACGATTTCCAGATGCAGGGTATCGCCGGGAGGAAGCAGGGGGAAGTAAGTCAGAAGAGCCGGATCTTTGGTAGCGGGAGGGTGTTGACAGGCTAATAATAAAGATGCCGTTATAAAGATGGCGCATAGGGACTGCTTAATTGTCATCGTTTTTGAACAAAGCTAAAAGGAAAATGGGAAATACTTTTATCCTGGTCAAACTTACCTTCTTCCCAGAGCATCAAATCTAGCTCTCGAAAAATCCGACTACCTTCACCGCATGGAATTCAATGAAACGCTCGCAAAAACCCTCGTCAGCCTGGGTATTCCGGCCTTAAACAACTTGCAGGAGACCGCCTTACCCGCCATTCAGAACCACCCCAACGTCATTCTGCTGGCGCCCACGGGTTCGGGTAAAACGCTGGCATTTCTCCTGCCGGTTTTGAGCATGTTACAGCGGGATGTAAACGGCGTCCAATGCCTGATCATCTCCCCTACCCGCGAACTGGCTATCCAAATCGAGCGTGTGTGGCAGAAAATGTCGACCGGTTTCAAAGTGAATACCTGCTACGGCGGGCACTCCATGCAAACGGAGGTCAATAACCTCAGTCAGCCCCCCGCCCTGCTGATCGGCACACCCGGACGGATGCTGGAACACGTAACACAGGGCACTTTCGCTTTGGAAACCGTGAAAATGCTGGTGCTGGATGAATTTGATAAAAGCCTGCACCTGGGTTTTCATGAGCAAATGGGGGAAGTCATCAAAGCCCTGCCGGCGCTGGAAAAACGGGTACTCGCCTCGGCCACCAACAAACTCCATATTCCGATTTTCACCGGGGTTACGGAGCCGAAAGTGCTGAATTTCTATAAGTTAGCCGAAAAATCAACGGACGGACTGGCGGTCAAACGAGTCGTCGCCACGGACGAGGATAAAACCATGACCCTCTTTCATTTGCTCTGCTACCTGGGCAATGAACAAACCCTGATCTTCTGTAACCAGCGCGACAGTACCGAAGCTTGCCGCGATTTCCTGGTGAGTATGGGCATTCCCAGCGCTTATTTCCATGGCGGTATGGAGCAGCCCGACCGGGAGAAAACGCTGGTGCAGTTCCGCAATGGCAGCATCACTTTCCTGGTAGCTTCCGACCTGGCGGCCCGTGGTCTGGATATTCCGGAAGTGAAAAACGTCGTGCACTTCGAGCTGCCGCAGAAAAAAGATGATTTCGTGCACCGCAACGGACGCACCGCCCGCATGCACGCCGAAGGCACCGCCTACTTGCTGATGGCCGCCGACGAAGCGCTGCCGGCTTATCTGGAGGAAGCGCCCGAACTGCTGGAGCTGCCCCCGGCCCTCGATCTGCCGGAACCGTCCCCCTGGATCACGCTCTACGTTAGCGGTGGCAAAAAAGACAAACTCAGCAAAATGGATATTGTGGGTTTTCTGTCGCAAAAAGGTGGCCTGCAAAAGGATGATCTGGGAAAAATCGAAGTGATGGACTTTATGTCTTTTGCCGCCGTTAAAAAAGACAAGGTGGCCACCCTGCTGCCAGCTATACAGGCGGAAAAAATGAAGGGAAAGAAGTATAAGATCGTGGTGACGAATTGAAGTACACTAGTGTTTATGCGTGTCCGCTAACTGGCAATTCACCTCCTCCCCATCCCCATCCACCGTATGCACCTCGATGGTACTATGGTGCACGTTCAAGTGTTCCAGCGCGTGTTTTACCTGATCTTTTATTTGCCCGACCATTTTTAAATCAACGGCATTGCTGATTACCAGATGGGCCGTCAGGGCATTCTTCGTCGTACTGATCGCCCATACGTGAATGTGGTGAAAATCCGCCACCCCCGGCAAAGCGAGCACTTTGGACTTGATTATCGCCAGATCCACATTGGGCGGTACGCCGTCCAGCGAAAGGCGCAGGCTATCCGTCAGCAAACTCCAGGTGCTGACCACGATGACCACGGCAATGACCAGACTGATCACCGTATCCAGCCACAGCCAGTTGGTGTACATCAGGAGCACTCCCGCCACGACCACGCCCAGACTAACCAGCGCATCAGCCGCCAGATGCAGGTAAGCGCCCTTGACGTTGAGGTCGCTTTCCTTGTTGCGCATGAACAGATAAGCGGTCAGGCTATTGACAATGATCCCGATAAAAGCGACCAGCGCGATCGTTGCACCGGGGATGGGTTGCGGGCGGTTGAAACGTAAAATGGCTTCGTAAACAATACTGCCCACCACCAGCAGCAAAATGACGGCGTTCAAAAGGGCGACCAGAATCGTCGCCTTCCGGAAACCATAGGTGTAGTTGGCCGTCGCTTTGACTTTGGCCAAACGAAAAGCCACCAGGCTCAGCGCCAAACTGGCTACATCGCTCAGATTATGCCCGGCATCCGATAATAAGGCCAGGGAATTGGTCCAGAAGCCCGTCACCGCTTCCACCGCCACGAAGGCCATATTCAGCATAATACCGACGATGAAAGCCCGGTTGACCGAACGCAGTTCCGTACCATGTCCATGATCGTGGTGATGCCCATCCATGCTTTAATATTTAATAAAGGGTAAGCCGTCGCTGCCGTTCGTTAAACAAAAATACAGTCCCGGCGCCAGGTCAACAACCTCGAAAGGCAGTAGGTTCAAGCCCTTTACCAGATCGATGGATTGGTCCAGTATATACCGGCCATCTGCAGCGACCATCCGGAAACGAATATTTTGCTCCCGTGTCGACTGATAGGCTACGTACAAAGTATGCTGTACGGGGTTGGGCGCCAGGCTTTGTATACCGTCGGGCAGCGCGTGTTCCAGAGAAAGTATGCTGGAATATTCCAGGCTGCCATGGAGGTTTTGGATGACCAGGCGGTAATACGTGCGGGCATAAGGTTTGGGGTCTACGTACTCATAATCCCGTTTTCCAGTCCCCTGCGACTGGGCCGGCCGATCCCCTACCCACTCCCAGCCACTTATGCCATCGAGCGAACGCTCGATGCGGAAGCCGGCCACGTCTTTCTCCACGGCCGTCGTCCAGTGCAGCATGTTCGTTTTACCGACAACATTGCCGGTAAAAGACACGAGTTCGACGGGCAGGGCGGAAAGTCCGAGCACGGCCCCCATTTCCGAAAAAGACGGCGAGTTAAACTGCAGATAAAAATAGCCCGAACTACCGATTGCCGTAGCACTGACGGCACTGATCAGGGTGTAGGTATTAGAACCGTTACCGACAGGGGTGCAATCTTCATTCGTACCGTCGTAGTGCGAAATATTCAGGTCTTCCGTCGTGGCCGCGTTTTGTCCGGTGGCCGTTTTGAAGGCGCTAAACTCATTGTCCGTAAAGAAAAGGCGCACTTGTTTGCCTGCGGAGGCATTCTGTGTGCTTTCAAAATTATAATACCGCTGCATATAATTCAGCCCGCTTGGCCCGCTGGGGACGGTGGAGTTCAGAATTTCCTGCACGGTCACTGTGCCCAGATTGACGCTGCTTTTGATGGCTGCAACGGGCAGGCCGATGTTACCGCCGTTGGGTTTTGTATAGATATTGAACCATTTGTTCGGTGCGACACTGCCGTCCACCGTGGTTTCGCTGTAAGCGGTGCAACCGGATGGCGACGGCAAATCGAAATTTTCATGCACTTCCATGCAAAAAGTACCGACATCCGTGCTCCAGCCATCCACCTGTATGTAATACACGCTGCCGGCAGTCAGACCGCTGTAATAACCGAGGGTGGCGTATCCATTGCCCAACGTACCGCCGTCCTCATTGGAAAAAAGCAAGTGACTGACGGCACTGGTCGGGGAAGGTGTGCTGTACAGCGCAATCTGGGTATCCGTCAAACTTCCCAGCGGATTGATGTCGGTGGTCACTTTGACCGAGCCGGAAGCGGGTGCTGTAAACTTGAACCAGACGGTGTTACTAATACCCGTATCCCAGTAACCGCCATTGGCTACCGAGGGGCTGAATTCACCGGCTGAAGTAGTGGCGCCTGCATTAGAATAAACATTGGTCCCCGGGCAGGCGGCATTCACGACAATCTGCACCGCGTTGGCCACGAGATCGTTCTGAAAAGGCGTACTGAATACTTTAGGGCCCACCCAGGTACTATTACCGGAGGCCCCACCGCAGGTAGCGCGCACGTAATATGCATATACGGTACCCACAGCCAGGCCGCCCAGGGTATAAGGCTTGGAAGTCACTTGGATGGTCGTTCCCGAACCGAGGACAAAACCACTCAGGCCATATTGAATATCCCAGGAGGTAGCACTGCCGATCTCGGTCCAGTTCAGGGAGACGGAGGTGCCGGTGACCGTCGTTGCGGTTAAAGTGGTTGGTTCTGGGCAGGCGGAAGTCGCCGTTTTGAACAGCAGGCCCACCTTATATTCCGAGGAGTTAGCCCCGCAAATCGCCTGTACCTGCGCTTCATATAACGTGGCGGCGGATAGCCCGGTCAACACATACGGCGAAGTCACTCCGGCAATAGTCGTCCAGTTCGCCGTCGAAGCCACGCGGTACTGCAGTTGATAGGCGGTGGCGCCACTGATGGTGTTCCAGCTAATAGTAGCGCTGTTTATCGTGATGGAGGTGGCCGTTAAAACCGTTGGGGCGGCGCACGGGTAGGATGTACAACTGGCCGCCACGCAACCGAAGCCCACGGCGCTGGTGGTGGCGTTGCGAATGGCCGTGCCCGGCTGCGGACCGAAACCATTGGCCAGATTAACGCCTACACTGCCGATCAGGTGGCAGTAACTCATGATGGTACCCCCACCCAGCGGCGGTGTGGGCGCATTGCTGCAGTTCGGCGGCGTTTCATAACCATATCCGGCCGTCGGACCGCAGTTATCGATCGCACCACCGGTCCAGCCGCACCAGTGGGTATGGTTGGAGGAAAAATTATGTCCCAGCTCATGCGCCACGACGTTCACGGTCCAGGAATAGGTGGGATAAGACGAAAAAGAGCTGTTTATACCGCTGTAACCGTAGTTGTTGCTGCTACTGCAAAGCACATCCAAATAAGCAACTCCGCCTAAACCGCTGCCGGAAAGAGAGACCAGGTGGGCCAGGTCGCCGTCGAAACTGGTCCGAAAATCCATGAATTGATCCAGTGCTGTGCCACTGCTGGCCGTTGAATATGCATCTGGCGTGGTCCATACGCAGACTTGCGAAATGGCAATAGTGACTGCTTCATTGGCATAAATGGTGGCTACGGCGTTGAAAAAACCAGTCACGTAGTTCACCGTCGCGCTCACCGAACCTTTGTTCACAAACAGGGCGTAATCGGCTTCGAAAAAGATGCGCACGCAGCCGGCCACATTTTCCGTAACGGCCAACGGCGGTAGTGCATGATGCCCGCCCACGCGGGTAGTGCAGTCGGCAAAAGGCTGCGGCGGCAAAAACTGGTCGCTGTATAAAGTATAGTCCAGGGAGCTGCCGGGGCGATCCAGGCGCCCGAGGTTGAGGTTGCCCCAGTCCGGATGAGCCAGCACGCCGATCACCTCATTATCAAAGAAACTTATAGCGACCAGGGAATGAGCGACCCCCTGAATAATGCCTCGGTAATAAATCCCGGCAGTGTAGGGCTGGGTTTCCCAGTGCCCGGTTTTGACCGTGAAACCGCTGGAAACGACGTTTTCCTGATACACCTCGACGGTAATTACCTGGCCATTATAAGGGAAACTTAGCGTCAGCGCTTCCGCATGCGCGCTCATAAGGGTATGCAGCGTTTCGGCATTCAGAAGAAGGGGCTGGGCCTGCCGTTGCAGTTCGTTCTGCGGATGTTTTAAGGCGGGTAAAACGGTAAATAAGTCCTCGTGTTTTTCAAAAACGGCGCCGGATAAGTGCAGCGCGGCAACTTTGTCTTCGAGGATGGAAGATTGACCGGACATAGACGTGGCGGCCAGGAGCAGCAGGATGCTGCAGCACAACGAAAAATGAATATGCTTCATGAAAAACCTGAATGTTAGTGGATTATTCAGGCCAAGGTAGGAAAGTTCGCCGCTTTAACCATGAACAGTCAGGAATAGTCCTAAGCGCGTAAATTACCCTTATTCATGCGGCTCCACGTGGATGAGTACATGCCCCAGAACCGAAATTTCATGGCGCAGGGTGTCTTTGAGCAGATGCGCCAGGTCATGGCCTTCTTTCACGCTGATATGCGCATCCACAATGGCGTGCAGATCGACGTGGTATTTCATGCCGGCTTTGCGGATAAAGCATTTTTCCGTACCCCGAATGCCTTCGACCGTCAGCGCGACCCTTCGGATATCTTCGACCAGGTCGTCGTACAGGTGTTCGTCCATGATCTCTCCGAGTGCCGGGCGAAAAATCAGGTAGCTATTATACAATATAAAGCCTGCGGCAAAAAGAGCGGCCCAGTCGTCGGCGGTTTCGTAGCCTTTCCCCATGACCAGGGCGATGGAAATCCCGATAAAGGCGGCAATGGAAGTGATGGCGTCACTACGGTGGTGCCAAGCGTCGGCTTTCAGGGAGGAGCTATTGGTCTCTTTACTTTTCTGCATCACGAGCCGGAAACTTATTTCCTTCCAGATAATGATGGCGCCGAGCACCAGCAGGGTCCAGGGTTTGGGCAAATCATGCGCCTGGCCGATATTTTGAAAGCTTTCGTAGGCGATAATGGTGGCCGACGTGATCAGGAAACCGACGACCAGGAAGGTAACCAGCGGTTCGGCGCGGCCATGCCCGTAGGGGTGGTTATCATCGGGTGGTTTGTTGGAATACTTAATGCCGAAAAGCACCAGAAAAGAGGCGAAAATATCGGTGGTGGACTCGATGGCGTCGGCGACCAGGGCGTAGGAGTTACCGAAAAAGCCGGCCAGGCCCTTGATGACGGCCAGACTCGTGTTGCCCACGATGCTGAAATACGTGGCCTTTATGGCGGTTTGCTCGTCGGTCATGGAAGGTGGTTGAGACGGGTTTAGAGGGGTTTAGAGGGGTTTAGGGGGTTTAGAGGGGCTTAGAGGCTAACGATTACCCACAAACCACCAAATTGATTTTTTTGATAACTCTCTAAAAATCAAAATCTTGTATACATTATTGGAACGCGGATTATACGGATTGAACGGATTTTCACAGATTTATTTCCGAAAGCTTCTTGAGGTTTGGGGTGGAATGAAAGCAAAAAATCCGTTTTTATCCGCGTAATCCGTTTAATCCGCGTTCCAATTGCTCTACGGTTAACGCTTTGGGGATTTTGTGGGTAATCAATAGGGTTTAGAGGGGTTTAGAGAGGTTTAGTTGGTGCTTAGGTAAGATGGTATGGCAAGTTTATTCCTTATCCGGCAAGATAGTTATTCGCCCTATTGAAAAACGCCCGTTGTGTTCTGTCGTGTCGTCGTGGTAGAAAAATTCACATGAGGCATTAAATTTTCAGGCGAGTTCCTTGCGCATACACACGCTGTTTTCCACGTTCAGGTATTGACCGTAATTGGGAATCAGGCTATAGCCGGACTTCTGATACAGCGCAATGGCTTCCGGCTGTTTTTTACCGGTTTCGAGTACCGCAGCGGCATAACTCAGTTCGGCCGCCCAGGCTTCCAGCTCTTTCAGAATACTGCCGGCCACACCTTTTCCCCGGAATTCCGGATGCACATACATCCTTTTGATTTCCACCGTCTGCGCATCGTACTCCCTGAAAGCACCGCAGCCGACGGGCTGATCGTCCTGGTAAGCGACGACGCACTCCCGGAGGTTGGTGATTTTATTGAACTGATTATAAAAGTCATGCTCCTCGCCATCGCGGATTTTCAGGTCCTGATCGAGCAGGACGACGAGGGCTTGGAAGTCGGGATTGGTGGAGGTGGTGCGGGTGAGCATAGGCAGTAAACTTATAGTTTTTCTTTTTATGCAGGAATTGGCAAAAAGTATTGTATGCGAGATGCTTGCAAATTTCTAGTATTACTCTGTCTCATTATAATTAAATGCCTGCTAACCAGAGTCAGCAAGCATTTAATTATAGGCAATAATGTCAGTTCATTTTAGACTTATTATTTTCAAAGTGCTACTTTCTTAATCAAATCTTTTCGCAGTCTCTCCAGTATACTGCGATAAGTATTAACCTTTCCTTTTAATTCCTTGGCATACTCCTCAAAACCATCTTCTTCAAATCCTGAATCTTCGAACGGTAAATAATTAGCTGGAATGTGGTCGTTAGCAACCAGCACGATTTGTTTGAAATTCAAATTCGGTTCCAGATCAATAAAATATACAAAAGCATTATGCCGAACTACATCCAGCAACGTATTTCTCTTTTTAAAAAAGTCATTCAAATCCTTATCTGTTATTTTAAAGACCATCCAGCGATTAATATTACTATCCTGGTCACTCCATTTGTAGAAATAATGATTAGAGGGATTTTCTTCGTCGACAAAATGAGAAAGTAAGGGCCCTTCATGGTATAGAAGATCACCCATTTTTAATGGCTTAAAATCAAGCCCAGCGAGTTTTATGCCAATAAGTTTTTCCATTTCAGAGTTCTGCAGGGATAGAATTACTCAAGTCGATGTTTAAAACACCCCCGTTTACTAAGTGCTTCCCCCCCCTTACAAATGAATCACCTCCCCGTACGCCGCCGCCGCCGCTTCCATCACCGCTTCGCTCATCGTCGGGTGCGGGTGAATGGACTTGATGATCTCGTGCCCGGTCGTTTCCAGTTTGCGCGCCGTGACCACCTCTGCGATCATTTCGGTCACGTTCATGCCAATGAAATGCGCGCCCAGCCATTCGCCGTATTTCTTATCGAAAATAACTTTCACGAAACCCTCGGGGGCACCCGCCGCTTTAGCTTTACCGGACGCGGTGAAAGGGAACTTGCCTACCAGCACTTCGTAACCGGCTTCTTTGGCCGCCTGCTCGGTATAACCCACCGAGGCCACTTCCGGAGAACAATAGGTGCAGCCGGGTATGTTGTTGTAGTCAATAGTCTCCGGATGATGACCGGCAATGGCTTCCACGCAGGTAATGCCTTCCGCACTGGCCAGGTGGGCCAGGGCCTGGGTCGCCAGCACGTCGCCGATGGCGTAAATGCCCGGCACATTGGTGCGGTAGTACTCATCCACTTTGATAAAACCGCGCTCGACCGTTACGCCGAGATCTTCCAGACCGATGTTCTCGGTGTTCGGCGTAACGCCGGCCGCGCTGAGCACCACGTCGCAGAGCAGGGTTTCGGTCTTGCCGTCCTTGCGGTTCTTCATGTTCACTTTAATCTCCGCACCACTGGTATCCACCGATTCCACGGCCCAGTTGGCGAAGATTTTCATGCCTTTTTTGGTGTATAACTTGGTCAGTTCCTTGCTGATATCCGGGTCTTCGCGCGGCAGGAGGCCCTGTTCCAGGAACTCCACGATGCTCACTTCCGTGCCCATGGTATGGTAGAAATAGCCGAACTCGACACCAATAGCGCCGGCGCCGACGACGACCAGGCGCTTAGGCAGGGTTTCCAGCGTCATCGCCTTGCGGTATTCGATGATCTTGGTGCCGTCAATTTTCAGGTTGGGCAGTTCCTTGGCGCGACCGCCGGTGGCCACTATGATGCTCTTGGCGGTATAATCGGTCGTTTTGCCGTCGGCAGCGGTGACCACGACTTTCGGACCGGCAGCGAGTTTCGCCGTGCCCATGATCACCGTGATCTTGTTCTTTTTCATCAGGAACTGCACGCCCTTGCTCATGGCGTCGGCCACGCCCCGGCTGCGTTTGATCACGGCGCCGAAGTCCGCGCTGCTTTCCCCGACCGTAATGCCGTAGTCCGCCGCATGGTGCAAATATTCAAACACCTGCGCGCTTTTCAGCAGGGCCTTGGTTGGAATACAACCCCAGTTCAGGCATATACCGCCGAGGCTTTCGCGTTCGATCACGGCAACGTTCATACCCAGTTGGGAAGCGCGGATGGCCGCCACATAGCCGCCAGGGCCGCTGCCAATAACAATTAAATCAAAATTCATAGGTCGAGTGGCCCTTTTTACGATGAAATGCAGCGCAAAACCGGGCTTGTTTTTTAGTTAAACGGATGGTCAAAGCCGGGCAAAGGTAAAAACCTCGCCGAACCTGCCCGATGGATTGAACGGTTTATTTGCGTAAAAGTCTTGCCGGCTTTTAAGGGTGTAAAACCGTCATTTTACGCGGCAAAGTTTGTCCGTCCACCGTACGTAACAAATACGTGTACAAACCGTTCGGCCAGGTCTGGGTGTTGACCAGTACTTCTTTTTGCTGGTTCAGTTGCAGGGGCTGATCCCACATTTTTTCCCCCAATGCATTGAAGATCAGAAAGCTGGCAGTGCCGCCCAACTGTTTTTCATTTTCCCAGGAAAT
Source organism: Saprospirales bacterium (assembly GCA_031425035.1). Lineage (GTDB taxonomy): Bacteria > Bacteroidota > Bacteroidia > Chitinophagales > Saprospiraceae > M3007. The sequence goes on from JANPIN010000024.1 coordinate 78,318, forward strand.
GCGGGTGCCGCCATTGGCCGGGTTGGGCTGGTTTTGCCGCAGGCGAAAATCCCCGACGGGTAGTATAACCTGCGTGCCGACCACCGAATCCTGATACACGACCCGCATATCGTCGAAATAAAAGCCGTCGTATTCATCCTGTTGATCGGAAACCAGCAGAACGACCGGGAAGAACGACAGGCCCTTGAACGCGGATAAATCCATGCTTTCTTCCACCCAGTCGTACTGATAACCGTCGAAAAGCGGCTGGCCCGGGTCCTGCTGCGGTCCGCCCGGCACCGTGTACTGGCCGCAGAGAATGGCGAAGGAGTTATCGGAGCCAATGCCCTGTACTTCTACGAAATCATAGTTTTTCTCTATTTCCCAGCGGGCCCAGAAGCGCAGTTGCGGCGCCACCGCATGGGCCGGAATCGGAATAGCGACTTTGGCGGTTAATTCGCTGACCGTGTTGGGCGCATAAGGTCCGGTTGGCGAATCGGTGATGCTGCTGGGGGCCGAGACGAAGGATTGGGTGGTAGTTCCCCAGTCTCCGTTCCAGTTGAGCAGGTTGTTTCCCGGATCATTGAACACGGTCAGCGACTGCCCGCCGAAGGTTTTGCGCAGCGTATCCGTGTGCGTAAAAAGGCCGTTGTTGATCTGGAGCAGCAGCACGATCTCGTCGCCCGGCTGGGTGCCGGGCAGCAGTTCCAGGTCGTAGTTGAAATCGGCGGACTGGAACTGGGCCAGGTTAAAGGTCTGGCTGGCCGGCATGGACAGGATATTGGCCGAAACCGGCATAATGGTCGTGGTCAGCGGACCATCCTCCAGTCCGTAACGGGTCACGCGGAGAGGCAGCAGCGAACCGGTTTGCAGCACCGTTGCGTTTGGGCTCGCGTCTTTTACTTCGCCGTAGCGACCGGCCGTGAGGGCCATGGCCAGGTTTTGCCAGAGGTTTGCGCGGTTCAGGCCTTCGATTTCTTCCGGCTGCGGCCAGAAACCCGTTTTGCCAATTTCCGCGGTGAAGGAATACGTGCCGTTGGCGGAGAACAGCCAGTCGTTAGCGTCCCCATTCACGGGGTAGCCCACCGTTTCGGTAGGCGTACCGGCTTTGTAGCGATTTTCGCGGGTGTACAGGCGGCCCAGTTTAACGAAAATTGAATCGGCCGGCATATCGCTGTAGGACCAGGGATAGATCAGTAAATTGCCGAAGGTGTGGTAGTTATTGGCCGTTACGAACTGGTGGGAAGCGCCGAAATCACGCAGCATCCGGCTCTCGGGTTCTGAAAACGGGCCGGGGCCGCGGTAGGTTTCGCCGGCCGGATTCGGGGAAGAACCGGCATCGTCATGCGCCCACTGAAAACCGTAGTTCCGGTTCAGATCGACGCCGAAGGTACCGTCGCCATTGTTCCGGCGGTTCTTGCGCCAATAACCGCCGCCGGCAGGATTGGTGGTTTCATTATACACATACCCGTCGGGATTGACACAGGGCACGAAGTACAGCTCCTCGTGGTCGACGAGGTATTTTACGTCCGGGTTGGCGGGGTAATTTTCCAGCAAATACCACATGTAATACAGCATTTGCGACATGCCATTGGGCTCCCGGGCATGGTGCAGCGCGGTGTACAGCACGGCCGGTTCGTTTTCATTCAGGTCGGCATTATCCGATATTTTCACGGACCAGAGCGGCCGGCCTTCATGCGTTAAAATGGTGTCGCTCACTATTTTACGCACCGAAATGAGGTTGGGGAATTTCGCCCGCATGTCGTCCAGCACGGCCAGCATTTCGGCATAGGTCTGGTAACCGCCCATGCTGCCGTAGGTGTAATTGGCGGGCGTTTGATAAGGCGTGATCGACGAAGCACAATTACCGCTGCGCTCCTCCACCGGGTGCTGGCGTTTTTGCAGGTAGTCCTGCTGCAGATCGGCCACTATTATTTTCGTGGAAAAACCGGCCTGCTGCACCAGTTGCAGTTCGGTCGTGGAAAGCACCGTCGTGAAACGCTGTAAAGGCGGCAGCCATTCGCCATGATCGACGGCAATGCCCAGGCGGGCCAGGTCGGGCATGGTTTTTCCATGCAAGTCGATCTGCACTTCACTATACTTTTCGGATGTTTGGGCGAAAAGCAGGCCGCAGGAGCACGCGAAGCCCAGCAGCAGGAGTAATTTCTTCATGGCGTATGTATTTGTCGCGAAGGTAAGCCTGTAACGGGGGTTCTGCTTCGACGGCGGGCGGTTTGGCAGCCATTGGCATAAAAAGCGGGGCTTCCGTCAGGCCTGGCTGCTTTTTTTACTAAAACGAAGGATGACCGCGATTACTAACCAGATCAGAAAAAAGAGCAGCAGCCCGAACTTCAGGCTGGCGAGGCCGAACATGGCGGCGGGATAAGTGCCTCGTGCGCCGTCCAGAATTTGTAGCAATAGCACGTTTTCCAGGGTGTCGGCCAGACCAGCGGCAAGCAGGAGCAGCACCATGGGTTTTATCCGTTTATCCTGCGGACCCAACACGCTGCGGGCCAGCGCAATAAAGCAGAGGACATAACTCATGATGTACAGAAAATCCCAGCGCGTAGCGCGTTGCAGCCGGTCGGACTGCGTAAAGCCCTCCGCATCCGGCGTTTGCCAGGCCGCACTGCTGATCAGGGCATCGGCTTTGGCGGACGTACCTAAAAACTCGAACTGAACGACTTGTTTGCTGTCCATCCACCGTTTCATGGAACTGCCGGTGGAATAGGTCAGGTAGGCAAAAAAGAGGAGAAGCAGGAAGTTGGTGATTTTGCTGGACATCAGGACCGCGGTTGGAAAAGGCAGCAAGTTAAACAGGTGTCTTGAAGTCTACTCCCCAATGCAACGCATGAACCTAGATGTTTATCATTGAATTATGGAAGGATTGATGTATGATGATTACAAGAATGTTGAATTTTGATGTGCCGCGCTGTCGGCCACCCGGGAAAGAAACACTATTTCATTAGTAGGGTTTTGTCTATCCAACTTCCTTCGGTTAGGAAATGATGGGATGTTGCTGCCTGACACATCACTGCAGCGATTAAAAGTAAAAATAATGGGTGTCTTGTCCTGAAAACACTTTACATCAACCCAGTGCTGTAAAGCTATGCTCAGGATTAAAAAAGTTAAAAGTCCACAACGTTATGCGGACGACTTCAAACGCAAAGTGGCCCAGGAATACCTGTCCGGCCGATTCAGT
>JANPIN010000025.1:0-48927 GCA_031425035.1 Saprospirales bacterium
AAAAGTGTCACTTCTACAACTTCTCTGCAAAACGAAAATTGGTTTTATCATTCACTAAATGACAAAACCTTGTAGTAACCCGCAAATTTTTACCTTGTAATAATTATACCTCTTAAAATCGAAATGCTTCATTCTCCGACCAATTGGCCGGAGAAGAAGCATCGAGGTTTAATGAGGTTTAAAATAAACTGGAAAAACTGGAAAAACCAAATGAAAAACGCATTATCCTGGTAGTAGGCTCAAATTAAATTCCCTCTTATTTAAATGATGGAGTCATTCGTTTATTAGGAATTTCAAAACCTGACTTTAACTCGTTCCCTTTAATTAACATTACAAAGGTAGAGCCCTGTTTTTTATTCGTTCGGCTCATTTCAGGTCAGTTGGGTCCGTTTCGGCCCATCCCAGGGTCTGATATATTTCTACTTGCTTCACCGGACTGATTAAACCGCGTTTAATATCCAGATTCGCCGATTTCAGCTGCCGTTTGAGCGTACTCATGCTAATGCCCATTTGTTCAGCTAACTGTTTTTTGTTGATCGCCTGTTGTTGCTGCTCCAACGATTCATTGGCTGTTGTCAAGTTGTCGTAGTACATGTTGTGTGGAATTTATGTAATTCAGGAATAAACCTGTCACAAAAGTATTTAGTCAATATTATATTGGCCAGGACATTTACGCGTATTTTAGTACATGGAGATTACTTGTCTATATAAACAAAGAGGCCTGTTCAGTTTATAAACCGAACAGGCCTTTGGAACCATTAGAATGAATACCCTACCGCAGCAGCGTCACATTCCCTTTTTTAATTTTGGTCTCGCCATCCACACAGCGCACGCGCAGGTAGTACCCGTAGGTTTCGGCGGGCAAGGGCTGGCCTAAATACGTCCCGTCCCAGGACTGGCTGGCGGCGGTGGCCTCGAATACTTTCTGGCCCCAGCGGTTATAGATCGCCCAGTACGCTTCCTCGATGAAATTCCCTTCCAGCTGCAGGGCGTCATTCTCGCCATCGCCGTTCGGGGAAAAACCGGTGGGGAAGAAAATATAGGGTTCTTCGCAGGTGGGCGATTGCACGACCACCCGCACCCGCCCAATAAGCGGACAACCGCTGGAATCCGGTCCGGTGATGGTGTAGGTGGTGGTCACCAGCGGGGTCGCCAGGGGATTCAGGATGGCAGGGTCGGATAAGGTGGCTATGGGCTCCCAGGTAAACGGCAGTCCGGCAGCGAGTACGGCGGTCAGCTGCGAACTCTGGCCGGGCTGTACATGATCCGGCTCGGCGGTGACGCTGATGGGCAGCCCGTTGGTGAAATGCACTTCCTGGAAACTGGTATCGCGGCAGGGGCTGTTGGGCGCGGCAATGAGTGCGATCACGTAGGTACCCGTGTCCGGATAAGTGAACATGGGCGATTTAGCGAAAGACGTCAGGCTGCGGTCGCCTTCCCAGTCGAAATACCACTGAAAGGCATTGGCGCCGTCACTCAGGTTTTCGAGTTTGACTTGCAGGGAATCACAAATAGTTTCCGGCGAAAAGAAGGAGGCCGCCACCTGGCCGCAGTCGGATACGTTGAACTGAAAATCGCGGCGGGTCGTGGATATAATGGTGTCGTCGCGGTATTCATCGACGCATACGCCGACCACGAAATTACCAATGGTATTCGGTACGCCGGTCATCAGGCCGGTGACCGGATCGAGGCTCAGCGGTTCGCCACCCAGCAAATTGGAGAGATCATAGGGCGGACTCTGCCAGATCAGTTCTTCATAAGGCCCTGGATTCGGCGGCTGTGGCTGCGGTTGAGTAGGCGTGGCGCCGTTCAGGGGCGTGCAAAGCCGGTATACGAGGGAATCGCCGTCGGCATCGGTGGCGCTGTGGTCAAAATTAACGGGCCGGTGAATACAAATAGCCACCGGTGGCCAGCTGCGAAAAACCGCCGAGTTGTTGCATTCCAGCATGGTCTTCTCCCCGATGGTGGCAATGTACGAGCCCCCAACGTCGAGGGGCGCCGGCAGGTTGCGGATGAGTTTATTACGGCAACAGCGTTGATACACCAGCGTATAACCACCGGCCAGAAAAGGCAGCGTCACCGTATCCCGGTAAAAATAGCGGTGCACACAGACGTCCGGCGGCACAATAAGGCAGGGGTCGTCGAGCTGAATATCCAGCGTATCATCGCCGGTCTGCGGATAGGGAATATATAAGGTGTCCTTCGGTTTCCAGTTCTGATCGAAAATACCCACTGCCGCCGGGTCGTCGAAAGGGGGCTCGCCGTAGTAACAATCGCGGTACACGGACAGGGTAATTTCGTAGCGGTCATCGCCCAGGCAGCGATACGTAATTTCTCCTCCGACGATGTGGGTGGCCCACAGCGGCAGGCAAAACAGGAGGAACAAACAGGAAATGTACAGACGAACCATAGGGCGGAATGGGTAAAGGCAGAACGGACAAATGTAGCGCGTTCAGCGCAGGAAACCACCCGCCGAAAATCAGCGGCTCAACAGCACCTGCGAAAGCCAGTTGGCTACGGCCTGGCGGTTGTTTTTCAGCACCAGTCGCTGCTGGTCCCAGTCGTTGCGGATGTTGGCCAGCTCGATATACACGGCTTTGGGCGTCACGGTCTGGTTGAGCATGAACAGGCTGCGGGCGCTCACGGTACCGTTATACCCCCCTTGTCCGCGGGTGCGCAGGTACTTCTGGGCAAACATTTTATGGAAACGCAAAGCCAGTTGCCGGCTGATCTCACTTTCGGGGCGGTAGTAAAAAAACACGTCGGTTTTGGTATCATGGCTGCGGGAATCCACATGGATCTCGATGAGCGTCTGATCGGTGATGCCGGCTTTGGCATTGCGTTCGGTGAGGTTATTGATCAGGTCGGTGCGCTGCTGCAGGCGTTCCCGTTGTGGCCGCGGTATTTTGCGGTCGCCCCAGACCGTTTCGTCCTGATCGCAGCGCAGGCATTCCTCGTCGCGAATACCGTCATTGGCGTCGCGTACGATCATATAGGCGGTCGCGCCATGGCTGATCAAAATACGCAGCAGGCGCAGGGCGACGTCGTAGGCATATTCATCTTCGCAGAGGGTATGGCCGCCGCGTTTGCCCTGGGCGCCGCTGTCCGGACCGCCATGACCACTCACGATATAGAAGACTTTGCCTTTTAATTTTTGATCGAGCAGGGGGGTGAGTTCGTAATTTTTACCGAAAATGGGGAAAACCCGCTTGCCTTTACCCGCCAGGTTTTCTTCCATGTTCTCCACCAGGCTGCGTTTGGCGTTGTCGACCACGGCCACGGTGACTTCTCCGGCATTGGCGCAGTTGAGTTCATGCCAGGGTACCCAGAGTTGCTTGGTCTTCCGGAAATTATCGGCGCGCAGTCCCTGGTTCTGGGCGAAGGTGTTATAGGCTTCGATGCGTTTGGCGGTCTGCCAGTCTTTGATCTTGGCGCTGGTGCGAATACTTTTCCCATCGTAGAGCATGACCATAACCGGGAGTTTATAGGGCGTCCCGGGTTTCAGGCGATAATCTTCGCGCAGGCCGTTTATCTTAAAAAATTGGCTAATGTTGCAGTCGAATTCATACAGGCCGTACCGTTGCAAGAGTTTGGGGACGTTATCGCCGGTTTGGGCCGGCACGTTCACATAGACCTGCGGGGGTGCGCTCTTGGCCGTTTGGGCCAAAAGAGCAACGGGGAGCAACAGGACGATGAAGAAGACGATCCGGGGCAAGGGCATCAATTTAGTTTGTTGGTTGGAAGGGTTTGTTGGTTGGTTTGTTAGTTGGGGAGTGTTCAAACTATCAAACGGCACAAACCGCTCTCTATGTGACGCAAAAATGAGAAAATTTGGGGAAATGCCCGCGAACGGTCTGAATTACGCCGTAGACCCCGGGTAATTTTATGCCTTCTTTTTTGTTCTTCGCCTGTCCCTTCCAGAACGCTGGCCCAACTGCCCATCAATCACCATTTTTAAAAATACCGCTTTGAAAAACAGAAGAACTGCCATTCTGCAAAAATACCAGCACTACGATGCCCGGGTCAGCGCTTATCTGGACAAACTCGCTGCTTACTCCGATGTGCAATTGAACACCCCACCGGCCGAAGGCGGCTGGTCGCCCATCCAGGTGCTGCACCACCTGCTGCTGGTGGAAGAAGGCACGCTGGCTTATGTCCGCAAAAAACTCAGCTTTAACCCGTTGCTGGAAAAAATAGGGCTGGCGAATTACTGGCGCCACTTCCTGCTCACCGTTTTCATCGAAACGCCGCTCAAGTTCAAAGCGCCGGCAGGCATCAGCGGGCCGAATCTGCCGGAATTTGCCACGCTGGCGGAGACCCGTGCGCGCTGGGAAAAAGCCCGGCGGGACTGGGCGGTTTTCTTCGGTGAATTACCCGAGGAGCTGCTGGATAAACAGGTCTTTAAACATCCCTTCGTGGGCCGGCTGGGCTGGCGGCAAACGGTGGTTTTTCTGGACGGGCATTTCCGGCGGCATAGGCGGCAGATTGGAAGGGGGATCTTGGAGTGGCCCACTTAGCAGTGATAGTCTCACTCCAAGAGAGACTCTCACTACTAAGTGGGCCACTCCAAGGATTGTCACCATCCGACAGTTCCATTTGCGCATTTTCTGAATTTCCCCCCGTCAAAAGCGAACTTTGCCGAACTAATCCAATGCTCCCTGGTTTTCCCAACCATTCCTGCTCATCTTTCTACCCTGCGTATGCGTCTTCTTCTACCCACCCTCTTTTTTCTTGGTTTAACCGGCCTGCTTTCCGCCCAGGAGGTGGATAAAAGCCAGCTGGGGCCCTGCGGCAGTCCCGTAGGGATCGATCCGTGGCTGATCAACTACACCGAGCATCCCGGTGACTACCTGTTCGACCGGTCGGACGATCCCATTTATGTCGGTCTGCAAATCCACCTGGTGGCTAAGGATAATGGTACCAGTCGTTTTCCGGTCGAAAACCTGCTGAACGCTTTTTGTCAACTGAACCAGGATTACGAACAGTCGGGCATCCGTTTTTACTTCAAAAACCCCTGGAACCTGATCGACAGTACGGGCTGGCATAAACATGCTGACCTGCAGCAGGGCATTTCCATGATGCTGACCAATAATGTGCCCGATGCCCTGAATATTTATTTCGTCAGCGATCCGGCGGGTAACTGCGGCTATAACCTGCCGTATGGCGGCGTGGCGATTGCGCACAGCTGTGCCTTCGAGGGCGATCATACCTGGGCGCATGAAGTCGGCCATGCCCTGTCGCTCCCCCACCCTTTCCTGGGCTGGGAAGGCAAGACTTATAATTATGGCGTCGCTACGCCGGAAACCGTAACCTACGATTACACGTATTTCCATGATACCATCCAAACGGGTCCCGGGCCACTCGATACGGCTTTCGTGGAGCGCGTGAACGGCAGTAACTGCACGTTTGCCGCCGACCGGATTTGCGACACGAAACCGGACTACCTGAGCTACCGCTGGGACTGCGATGCACAGAATAACAGCCTGGTAAAAATGAAGGATCAGGACGGCCTGGACTTTTATTCCGATGGCACGTTATTTATGTCGTATTCGCTGGATAAATGCCAGAACCGTTTCAGCGACGACCAAATCACCCGGATGCGGGCCAATTTGCTGACCCAAAAACAACCGTGGATCTTTACCGGAACGCCGGAACCGACTATTACCGAGGCCGCCGTACTGCTGGACCCGATCAACGATGCCCCCGCACCCAATATCGGCGCAACGCTGCACTGGGCGCCAGTGCCGGGCGCGACGGGTTATGTGGTACAAGCTTCGCGCTTCAGTTCCTTTACGGTCAAAGAAGTGAACGTGTATACAACCGACACCATGGTGACCGTCGGTACACTGGGAAATAATACCAAATACTACTGGAAAGTGCGGCCGTTCAATAACTGGGATGCCTGTGCAGCCTTTTCTCCGGTGGCCACTTTTAACACGATGACGGTAGTAGGTACGGGAGAACTGGAAAAAGAGACCTGGCGCTGTTATCCGAGTCTATTGCGCGCCGGACAGCTGGTCGTGGTGGAAATACCGGAAACCTGGCTCGGGCAAACCGCTTCGCTAGCGATCTACGACGCTACCGGCCGGCAAGTCTGGCAGTCGAAACAAACCCTGCTTAACCGCCGCCTGGAACAGTCCCCGGTGACGGCCAGTTGGGCAACCGGTTTGTACCACCTGGTATTTACCACCGCCAAGGGCACGAAAACGCAGGCGCTGACGGTGGAATGAGTAGGAAGGTTGGTTTGTTGGTTTGATAGTTTGGAAGGTTTGTTAGTTTGATAGCTTGGAAGGTTTGTTAGTTGGAGGTTGGGACGAATAAGTTGATTTCCAATGCTCTCACCCTCCAAACAAACAAACCCTCAAACCCTCAAACCTTTCAAACCAACAAACCTTCCAAACCAACAAACCCTCCAAACCTTCCCACAAAATTTCAAATGAAAAAACCGACCTTTACATTCGTGTTCATGGCTAAGAGCATATTAGGGCTTTAGTTTTGCCGGTTGCAGCCCAAAATCTAAATCCCGAACATGCTCTATGTGCTTTTTTCAAAAAACTCGTTCATGCTTATCAGGAAATTTTTACCCTTCGTTTTATTTATATTGAGCAGTCAATTTGTTGGTGCACAAGGTGTTATACCTAATAACTGGTGCGGCACCACGGGCCGTTCGCCTTGGCTGACCGAATACCAGAACAACCTCAACAACGTCCAGGACCGCAGCGGCGACTCGACCTGGCTGTACGTGCCTATGACCATTCAGATTGTCGGCAACGATGAGGGCAATGGTTATTACCCGCTCGACCTGGCTTTTCGGATCGTTTGTGAGTTAAACGAGCAGTATAAGGATGCCTATATCCGCTATTATCTGGTGCCCGGCGACGCTTTTCGCTACCTGAACAACACCAAGTGGTATGCGCATGATTTCGACGGCGGTTCCGAGCTGATCAACAGCAATCGTTTGCCCGATCGGGTCAATGCGTTCATCGTGTCCGATCCGGCGGGAAACTGCGGCTATTCCTGGCAGGATGCTATTGTGATGGGCAAAAACTGTTCGCAAAAAGGCAACAGTACCTGGGCCCACGAAGCGGGGCACCATTTGTCGCTGCCCCACCCTTTTGTCGGCTGGGAAGGCAGCACCTGGGATTTCTCCACCCCGGCGCCGGATAGTATTGGCGGAAATGGCGTGGAACGCGTGGACGGCTCGAATTGCTACGAGGCAAGTGACCGGTTTTGCGACACCCGTCCCGACTATATTAACTACCGCTGGCCCTGCGACGGAAATTTTGAAAGCCAGTTTACCCAGCTCGATCCAACCGGCACCCCGTTTAAATCGGATGCCAGCCTGATCATGGGCTATAGCTACGATGCCTGTGCCTCCCGGTTTACGCCGGAACAGATCGCGGCCATGCGGGCCAACCTCAATTCGGAACATGCCAATTACCTGCAAATCACGGAACCGCTGGCGGAAATTGCCGACGATACCATGGTGCAGCTCATCAGCCCGATCGATTCGGTGACCGTGCAGTATGATAAATTTGAACTGCACTGGAAAAAAGTACCCAACGCGACCTACTACCTCGTCGACGTGTCCATTTCCAAGAGTTTTGCGCCCAAAATGGTGCTGGAAACGGTATACGACGATACCACCCTGCTGGTGGACAAACCCATCCCCAACAACCGCATTATGTACTGGCGGGTACGGGCCTATAACGAATGGGATGTTTGCCAAAGCGAGGAAAATGTGCAGCTGGGCGTGTTCCGCACGCGCAACCTCTCGGCAACGAGCGAATTGGAAAATCTGCTGGTAGCGGATTTGACGCCTAATCCGGTGTCGGGCGGCGCTTCGGCGACCCTGCTCATCGTGACCGAGGAAAGCTCGGATGCGCAGTTGATGGTCACCGATATGGCCGGACGCCTTTGCCAGCAGCGTACCGTACGTTTATCCAGCGGGGAAAATCTGTTGGAAATTCCGACCGGCAACCTGCAAACCGGGCTGTACACTGTTATTTTACGCAATGAGAAAGGTGCGATTATTCGCCGCCTGGCCGTAGCGGAATAGCAGGTTGATAAGGTTGATAAGGTTGATAAGGTTGATAAGGTTGATAAGGTTGATAAGGTTGATAAGGTTGATAAGGTTGATAAGGTTGATAAGGTCTTCCAATCAACATTTTATCAACCTTATCAACCTTTTTTTATCAACTTTATCAACCCTTTTCTACAAATCATTCCTGCGCCAGTACCACCAGCAGCACACTTTGTTCCGGGCTGAGGATGCGGTCTACTCGTACGGTAATGCCGGCCTGTACCTGCAGGTCTTCACCCAGTTTCATCTCCGGACGCCGGGCTTCGATCACGTCGCCCCAGGCTTTCAGCGGGGATTGCTTGGGCGATAAGGCGCTCAAAACCACCATCTGCCGGGCCGCTTCTTTCAGCCACATGGAATCGGCGACTTCGCTGCGGTTACCGGGTACGGTAAAGCGAAATTCCTGGCGGGTATGGTCGCACACGTCCTGGTTGATTTCCAGCAGCAGTTTTCCATCCAGCATAATACTTTCCAGGGACTGGCTGCCCTGCACCTCGAAGTTATATGCCGTTATATGCGGGAGTCCGGCAGCAAACACGGGATCCGGTTTATACTTGCAGCGATGGTCGGTTTTACAAGCCGCTAAGGGTAGGATAAGCGTCAGGCAGACGGCAGAAATGGTCTTAATCATGGTATGGTCGGATAAAACTGGAAAAAGAGCAGGGTTTTTGATGAATGCGGACAAGTACTTTTGCCAGCCGAAACAAAGAGAACCGGCGCTGACATCACCTCTTAAACTGCAAAAGTAAGCACTGCTCTATGGCTACCCTACTTCTTCATCACATCAAAACCCTCGTGCAGGTAGAGACCGCGCAGCGACGCAGGGTGGTAGCCGGCACGGAGATGGCCGAGTTGCCGTTGATGCACGACGCGTATTTATTCATCGAAGACGGCTATATCGCCGACTTCGGGCCCATGGAAAAATGCCCCCGCTCTGCCGATCAGCGCATAGACGCCAGCGGCCGTTTTGTGCTGCCCAGCTGGTGCGACTCGCATAGCCATATCGTTTTTGCGGCCAGCCGGGAGACCGAATTTGTCGATCGCATTCGGGGAATGGACTATGAAGAAATTGCCCGGCGCGGCGGCGGCATACTGAACTCGGCGCATAAAATGCAGACCGCCAGTGAAGAAGAGCTGTTTCAGGGCGCCTGGGGTCGTTTGCAGGAAGTGATCGGTTATGGCACCGGTGCGCTGGAAATAAAAAGTGGTTACGGCCTCACCGTGGAAAGCGAATTGAAAATGCTGCGCGTCATCCGGCGGCTGCGGTCGGTGAGCCCCATACCCATTAAGGCGACTTTTCTGGGCGCCCATGCCGTTCCAACGGAGTATAAAGATCGCCGCCAGGACTACATTGCTCTGATAATCAATAAGATGCTGCCGCTGGTGGTGGCCGAACAACTGGCCGATTACTGCGATGTTTTTTGCGACCGCGGCTTTTTTACCGTAGCGGAAACCGACCGAATATTAAAAGCGGCGCGGGCCCGTGGTCTGCCGGCCAAAATTCACGCCAACGAACTGGATTATTCCGGCGGGGTGCAGGTCGGCGTGGCCAACGGCGCTATTTCGGTCGACCATTTGGAGTACACCGGCGAGGCGGAAATAGCGGCGCTGCTCGGCAGCCAGACGCTGCCGACCCTGTTGCCCTCCTGCGCATTTTTCCTCGGAATTCCCTATGCCCCCGCCCGCCGCATGATCGATGCGGGGCTTCCGGTCGTACTGGCTTCCGATTATAACCCTGGTTCTACGCCTTCCGGGCGAATGCCTTTCGTGCTGTCACTGGCTTGTTTAAAAATGAAAATGCTGCCGGAGGAAGCCGTGAACGCCGCCACGCTGAACGGGGCACGGGCTATGCAAATAGAGGCCGATTACGGCAGCATTGCGGTGGGAAAGGTAGCTAATGTCCTGATCACCAAACCAATACCCAACCTGGCGTATTTACCCTACGCTTTCGGCAGCGACGTGGTCGAACAGGTTATTTTGCGCGGTCAGCCGTGGTTACCGGCCGCCGGCAATAAAGAAAGTTAAGTCGTCGTTTTGTGGCGCTAATTAGTAAAAGCTGTCATTTTCAAACATTTATTTTTGATTTGATATGTCGGAATGGCCCGTTTGCCTACTTTTGCGCCCGACTTTTGACAGGCAGGTTTTTACTTTTTTCACTTAGTTAAAACTGCCCGTTACGATCGACACCCCGGCGCAATGCTGTATCTTCCTGTTCAATCCCGCTTTAACATATCCATCAACCATTGCTAAATTTTTTACACGCATGTACAAACTTCTAATCCCTTTAGTTGCTGTTCTCCTCGGTTCAGCGACTTTGTTGCACGCCCAGGTCCCCGTTGCCGCCATGATTGCTAAGTCGGCGAAAACTAACCCAAACAAACTGAAAGATGCTCCCGAACTGGCTTGTGCCAATTTCGCCGGCACCTTTACCATTGGAGCATCCGGGGCAAATACCCAGTCCAATGACCTGTCACTGACCGATCAATCGCTGAATAGGATTTACCTGTGTTTCGGCGATTCGATTTTCATTAATCATAATGGTGATTCCAATCTGAGTGGCGACCCGGATCCCAGCTCTACGCCGGGCATAGGTTGGGCATTTTACGACTGTAAACCGACGGTGACGGGTGATAGCCTCAAAAATATTGTGCTGGACCCCTGCATTAAGCTGTCCCCTATTAACGGCCGGCCGATACTCGCCATTGGTAATACCGAAGGCGATATCTGGTTCACCAACACCGGCGTTCTGCAAAATTCTTTCAATAGCGGTCAGCCGGTATTGCTTCACTTTGCCCCCATTACGATTGACAGTTTCGGCATTCCGCCTACTTTTGAGTTTGCTCAGGTCGGCGCCCCACCCGGCCCCTGCGTAAACGTCAATACAGCCGTCGAATTTGAAGTGGTTTACCTCAATGCTATTACGGCCAGCGGTATTTCGACCAATTTTAACAATGACTGTCTCGGCAAATTCCGTATCAAGGGTGGTTATCCGGAATTTGATGCCACCGCCAAATATACCAGCATCGATATTTCCCTGGCCTCTGACCCCAGTGTCAAGGCCCTGATTCATACCTCGCCTGCTCAGTTTTTTCACGGCGCGGACATTGTATTTTCGGTTAGCCAACCCGGCATCTATAACATCGTCGTAGAAGACGGTATAAGCTGCGGTTTCACCTTTACCATGGACATGGGCAGCTGCAACCCGGTGGACAACCTGGTGCTCATTCTCCCCGAGCTGGTATCGCCTCCCGGCACGCAGATCTGCATCCCGGTGACGGTTGAAAATTATAATAACATTGTCAGTAACAGTTTTTCCATGCAGTGGGATCCGACGGTGTTACAGTACATCAACGTAACAAATTACACCGATTCGATCCAGATCCAAACGAGCAACCTGAACGAACAGCTGGTCAACCAGGGCCAGCTGGGTATTGTGGTCAATGACCTGCAGGGCGATCAATTCAGCGTTCCCAATGGCGGCGTTTTGTTCGAGGTCTGTTTCAACGTAATTGGTCAGCTGGGCGATTGTACGCCCTTAGAAATAACAAATACGCCGACCCAGATCGGGATTGAGAATCAGCAGGGTACGCAACAGGCCATTACGGCCGATACCGGCCAGTTCTGTGTGAACTTCATGCCGTTCATGACGGTAGTGGAATTTATCGATACCGTTTGTCCGGGTCCGGGAACTATAAATGCGACTTTGAAAGTAACGGCCAGCGGCGGTCAGGCGCCGTATGAAGTAAAGTGGAGATTACTGCCGGCAGGAACTTTCAGTTCCGTGAATATAATTCCGCTGAGTGGCGGCATGTATACAGCCTCCGGTTTCACCAGCGGCACCTATGAGGTAGAGGTAACCGACGATAATGGCTTTGGCCAGATTATAACATCCACCATTACGATCGATCTGCAACCCATTGGGGCATCACTGAGTTTTACCCAGTTACCCCTGTGTTTCGGCGATAGTAACGGCATCATTACAGCCATGCCCCTGATTGGAGGCAGCAATGCGCCCGACCCGACTGTGTTTACGTATAAATGGTCGCCGGCAGCGTTTAACCAGAATTCGCAGGTGCTGGATAGTTTGCCCGCCGGTAACACCTATTCCGTAACCGTAACCGACATCCGTGGTTGTACGGCGGTGGCCTCCGGCACCCTGAGCCAGCCGACTAAAGTGGACGACCAAACGGTGTCCATTGTGGATGCCTCCTGTTCAGGTGTGGAAAATGGCTCCATCAGCCTTATCATAGAGGGTGGTACGCCTTTCGCCGGATCAACCTACGATTTCCACTGGGAATATTCGCCAACCGCAACCGGGATACCGGGTACGATTGCCGACCAGACCGGTGTGAACCCCGGTATACTGACCCAGCGAGCCGCCGGATTTTACTACGTCACCGTTACCGATGCCAATGGCTGTACGTTTGTGCCGGCGAATCCCTATGAAATCAAGGATTTACGAACTATAGAGATCCAGGTAACGACCCCGGTGACGAATGTCAGTTGTTTTGGTGAAACGAATGGTTCGGTCAGCATCCAGGTGGTGGCCACTCCGCCCTTCCCGAACCCCAATTACTTTTTTATCTGGACCACGAACAATGGTACGGTCGGTACGGAGACGAACACGGCTACTACCTCCACCTATTCCGGTTTAGGCGCCGGATTGTACGGAGTGCTGGCCGCAGATGCGACCGGCTGCGGCGATACGGCTTTCGTTACCATTACGGAACCACAGAAGTTTGTACTGGATACGGCGGCATTAATGAACCCGACCTGTACCAACATGAATGACGGCCTGATCCGGGTATCCACAACGGGCGGTACAGGTTTGGGCAACCAATTTGTTTATAACTGGTCAGTGGCGGGCAACAACTCCAATGAACGCCCCAACCTCGTCGAAGGCACCTATAGCGTTACGGCCAGCGATGCCAACGGTTGTTCCGACTCGCTGACCTTTAACCTGATGCTGCCCGCTCCGCCGGCCATCACCAAAGTGGATTCTACTTCGGTTAAATGCGGCAGCGATGGTTGCCTCACCGTGACGGCGCCAACCGGCACTTCTTTTGTCTGGCAAAACAGCATGGGTATTACGGTTGCCACCACCGCTCAAGCTTGTAACCTGCCCGGCGATATTTACTCCGTCGAAGTGCGTGATGCCAATAACTGCGTCACCCAGGATACTTTTTCGCTGGGCGGCAAGGAAGGCTTATCCCTGACCGACTCGATTACCCTGCCCACCTGTTATGGCGATAGCAATGCCATGATCAGCGTGGTGGTCATGGGCGGTACTACGCCTTATGCCTACCAGTGGACACCGGGAACGCAAACGACCAGTACCCTGAGCCAGGTCAAATCCGGCACCTACCAGGTACAGGTTACCGATGCCAACGACTGTGTGCTGAAGGATACTTTTCAAATACTGGATGCGCCACGTATTCAATTTGGTTTAACCAATAACCAGGCCGCGACCTGTGCCGATAGCTGTAATGGTCACATTACCCTGGAAGTCTATTATTCCTTCAATGGCGGATTACTGCCGGGGGATTTCACTTACCTGTGGGATGATGGCAATACGGACTCTATCCGGACCACTCTCTGCCCGGGTCTGCACAACGTCACCATTACCGATTCGAAGAACTGTTCGACCATCGGCGAAGTATTTATGCAGGCGCCCGATTCGGTTACGGCCACGCTTACAACCGTAGCGGCCACTTGTTTTGGTGGCAGTGATGGTACGGCAACGGTCCTTGGCGCCGGCGGCAACGGCCAACCGTTCACCTATATCTGGGAAACGAACCCGACTACCCCCACCATCACGGGATTAATTGCCGGTGATTATGATGTGACCGTATCGGATAAAAATAAATGTCAGGCGGTATTTACGGCGACGGTTACGGAACCGGACGAAATCATTCTGACGCCGCAAACCATCAAAGAAGTTATTTGTTTCGATGAAAAAGAAGGCTCACTGGGCGTCACCGTGACCGGTGGCAACCCGGGTGTACTGATGTACGCCTGGTCGGATGGAACCATGGCCCTGGGTACGACCAATCCTATCGACATGCTGGCTGCCGGCACCTACTCGGTTACCGTAACCGACTCGAAAGGTTGTAGCAGTATTTTAAGCAATATTGTCCTGCTGAATCCGCCACCGGTGGTTGGTTCTTATCTGCCTTTTGCCCCGCTGGTTTGTAACGGCGATGAAACTATCCTGAATATTGATACGATTTCGGGGGGACAAGGCGGACCATATACCTATAGTGTGGACTTTGGACCGGTGCTTCCTCCGAATTTCCCGTTCACTTTGAGCGGTGGGCAACACGTTATTACCTATTTCGACCGTCTCAACTGCGGTACTACGGATGAAACCACCCTCTTCGTTCCCGAACCGGCCCCCATCCTCGTAACCTTTGATCCGGCAGTAATAGAAATTGAACTGGGTGACTCCCTGGTCCTGAACCCTCTTTTTAGCGGGATTGACACGATGGATGTGGCGAGTTTTGTATGGACACCAGCTAATTTGCTTACTAACCCGAACGTGCTTTATCCGACTGCTTATACCTTTGAATCACAAGTATATACGCTGGTCGTCACCGATGAGGATGGTTGTATGGGTACAGGTTCTGTGGTCATCAATGTGGATCCGAACCGGAATGTGTATTTACCAAACATCTTTATGCCGGGCAATCCGGGGGGCAAGAACGACTACTTCACGCCGTTGACCGGTCTGGGTGTCGAGCGTATCAACTTTATGCAGGTCTATGACCGCTGGGGTGAAATGCTGTACGAGCGCCGTGAATTTGTTCCCGATGGTGATAATCTGATCGAAGGCTGGAACGGAAAGTACAATGGCCAGTTCGTCAGCCCCGGTGTTTACGTTTATGTTGTGGAAGCCCTTTTCCTGGACGGCAAAGTGTTGCTTTACCGCGGTGACGTAACCGTCGTACGCTAAAAACAGGAACAGCTTATTCAATAAAATGCAGGAGGCTGTCTCCTAAGTCTGGTTTGGAGGGGTTTAGTAAGTTTAGAGGAGTTTAGAGTCCGAGTACATAACATTGATTGTCAATGCCGTACCTTTATCTAAAACCCTCTAAACCACCTGAACCTCTCTAAACTGAACTTAGGAGAGGGCCTTTTTTTATCCATTTAAATACGCGCGTATGTTCAAATCCTTGACTTTCCTGTTAGTTTTGCTACAGCACCTCGCTTTGGCCCAGGGCGGCATCAGCTGGTCGGCGCCGATCGACATTGCCGCTGCCAGTTTCGGCAACCTGCATCCGCGGATCAGCGTTGATGGCGCCGGCAATCCCCTGGTCATCTGGGGCAATAATTCGGTGAACAAAGTCTATTTTTCACGCTGGGAAAACGGCGGCTTTACCATGCCGGTAGCTTTGAATCCGCCTTCCATACCCGTATTTACGGCTTCCTGGGCCAGCCCGGACCTGGCGGCCAGCGGGGACACGGTCTATGTCGTGTATAAACATACGCCGGAAGACGTGAACCATATTTACACTGTCCATTCTTATGATGGCGGCGCCAGCTTTTCAGCCCCGGTGCGGGTAGATTATGTGGCGGACAGCGTTTCCAGGTTTCCGGCTATTGCGACTGACGCGGATGGTAATCCGGTGGTCGCGTTCATGAAGTTCAACCCCGGTTTTTCCAAGGCCCGTTACGTAGTCGCCCGGTCGGCCGATCACGGGCTTACCTTTATGCCCGATGTACCGGCCAGCGGTTATTCGGGTGGCCAGGTTTGCGATTGCTGCCCGGCCACCGTCACGACTTCCGGTCAGACGGCGGCGGTGCTGTACCGGGATAACCTGGACGACCTGCGCAACAGCTGGGCCGGCATTTCCCAGGATGGCGGCAACTCCTTTCCAGGTGGCATCCAGGTAGACAAGACCAACTGGACCATCAATGCCTGCCCCTCCAGCGGCCCGGACGGCGTTATTGTCGGAGACAGCCTGTATTCGGTGTTCATGAGTGCCGCCAGCGGAAAAACCCTGTGTTACTTCAGCAAAGCGTCGCTGCTGGGTCTACAAGCATCGAGCAGTGTGCCACTGACCGGTGTTTTTGCCGGCCTTTCCCAACAGAATTATCCACGTATTGCCAGCTCGGACAATGCCGCAGCCATCGTCTGGCAGCAGCAGGTCGACGGAGACAGCCAGGTGGGTTTGTATTTTACGAAAAATATCAGTGCCGGCTTGACCACTAATTACCAGGTAGTCGCCACCAACAACGTAGCCAATGTAGATTTAGCCCTGCACCAGGGTCTTATTTACCTGGTCTGGGAAAACGAGCAGACGGGAAAAGTCCAGTTCCGGAAAGGCACTTACAGTACCAGCAGCGTAGTGCAGCTACCGCAACCTGGAAGGCTGGAAGTTTATCCCAACCCGGTGGCCAATGGCCCCTTACATATTCGCGCAGAACAGGCCAAGGATGGCCCGGTGACTTACCTGGTTAAAAATAGTCTGGGCGAACTGGTCCTGCAAGGGAAGGCTCGTTTTGACGCAGGTAATTTGCAGATAGGGACGGAATGGAGGCTGCCGACCGGTATATACTATTTGCAGGTGCAGGCAGAAACTTTAAGCTACGTGGCCAGATTCATGCAATATTGAAAACATTGCCTCTTATCGCTTGGAAGCCACTAGTTTAAGGGGCACCTCCGCACTATTTTCCACAGCGTCGAAGAAGAGGGTCAGATAGGAGACTAACTGGGACGTTATTTTTTTGGACAAGTATTCGGAATCACATAGGTCGGTCAGGTCTTGGCGGGCATTTTTCAGTACCTGTACGGCCCGTCGTAGCGATTCCGGGTCGATACCCTGCGCCATGAGGTAACGGTCGCGTACATTTTTGAGGCCCGTAGTCGAATTTGGGGAGGCGTATGGTGCACTGACCCAACCGGAAAAATCAAAATCATAGGGCATAGTCACCATGTTGCCGTTATTATTCGGGCGCAGAAAAAGCATGTTCCGGCTGGAAACCATTTCCCAGTCCGTGTTGCCGATGAGGTATTCAAACAGGACGGTGAGAGCCGCCTGGTCCATATCCACGCCCTCTTTGGGTAGGCCCCAGACCTCGGCCACCTGACAACGCTGACGGACGGCCACTTCCTCTTCGTGTTCCAGCAGCAGTGCGCAGGAGGTCCTGGTTTTACCCAGTGGCAGGTCCTCCAGTTGCAGCCGGACCAACCGCGCGCGGAAACTCACCGGGGTAAGCCGTTCATACATCCGGTAAGCAATATACTCGCGCAGCACCAGTTCTTCCCCCTTGGCGTCAAAACTTTGCGGCAGTACGAGTTTGATCTCATTAAAAGTGTCCAGACCGGCCTGTAGCAGCGACTTCTTCGAAAATTTAAGTTTCAAAGGCGGAACTTCACAGGTTTTACGGCGGAATTTACCGCGAGGCCGTACTTCCAGGTTAAATGATTTACCACCGGACATGGTGAGTGCCGCCGGGAAGTAGGTTGCCGTACGCCGGTTAGCGAGCAACTCCGTCAGGTTCATTTTCAAATACATGGTATCGCCCTCGTGCTGGGTCAGGTAATCAAATACCGACTTTCGAACCGGGGAAACGGCGGTTTGAGCAGACAGGAAGTTTGGGAAAAAAATAAACGCAAACAGCAGATACTGTAAACCTTTTAAAGAAAATGTCTTCATGGCCAGGCTAATTTGATGTGTATAGAACAACTCAACTCTACAAAGATAAGGGCTGGCCGATGTTGTGGAAAAGGGTAAAACTACCTGATTTTAAGTCAATTTGCCGGGAGAGAATTGTTTTTTAAAACTTGAATTGCACCGGGTCCGGCTTCACCAGCCCGTGCTGAATGGCATATACGACCAGACCTGCCGTATTCCGGCAACCCAGCTTGGAAAGCATGTTGTTACGATGGCCGTCAACCGTACGGCTGCTCAAAAAAAGTTTATCCGCAATTTCCGGGGTGGTAAACTGGCCACAGATGAGCATCAGTACTTCCAATTCGCGGTTAGTCAGCACCTGGTCATAAATTGCCGGCTGTTTGGCGGTCATTTTACCGGTCAGGTTATCACGAATGACCTGCATGACGGCTTCATTATAACAAAACCCTTTTTCCCTCACCGATCGAATCGTCTCTACCACGCCATCGGGATGGGCATTTTTCCCCAGATAAGAAGCGGCGCCAATCTCAATCATGTTGAGTATAAAAGCCGGATTGACATGCGACGACAGAATAATAAAGTAGATGGACGGGAACTGCTCGCGGATGAGCTTGGCCGCTTCAATACCACCCATGACCGGCATTTTCAAGTCCAGCAACAGCACGTCCGGCAGGTCGGGAGAGGCACGAATTTTTGCCAGCAGATCAGCGCCGTTTTCAGCTTCAATGATGACTTCCATGTCGTCATAGTCTTCCAGAATGAGCCGCATTCCCCGACGGAACAAGGCCTCGTCGTCGGCCAGGGCAATTTGAATTTTCGTAGACATGAGCTTTTTTGGATGTTGGAAAGTTGACATTATATTGAATTGTTGGGCTACAGAGCTTAATGACTACAATACCCATCGCCCAACGTTTAAAACAGTACAGTGGCGCCAAAACCATGACCTGGAGAAGTTTCGATTTTCAGGCTGGCGCCGATCATACGCGTCCGGCTGACCAGATTTTTCAAACCTAACCCGTTCCGTTTTACAGCAGATTGGTCGAAGCCCTGGCCATTATCGTGGTAGAGCAGGCATTTATGCGCATCGTTCTTCATGAGTTCGATACTGATCCGGCTGGCCTGTGCATATTTCAAGGAATTACTAATTAATTCCTGCACGACCCGGAACAGCTGAAACTCGGTCTGGGCCGGCCCCAGTTCATCCCGTACCAGGCTGTTCTTGAATTCAACCTCCAGGCCGGTGGTTTTGCGGACCTGGTCGGACAGTTCTTTCAGGGCTTCGATCAGGCCAAAATCTTCCAGTGTGGGCGGCAGCAGTTCATGCGAAATAGCGCGCACCCGGCCCATGGTTTGATCGATCAGGCCGTTAATTTCCTCGACCATGGCTTCGTGTTCGACATCCCCCGGGCGCAGTCGGTTCAGCCGGTGGAAACCCAGTGATAATACGCCCAGCTTGGAGCCAATATCATCGTGCAGATGGGCCGCAATGCGTTGGCGCTCCTCTTCCAGGGTTTGCAGATTACGCTGTACGAGTTCCTGCTGGTGGAATAACTCCGTCGACTGGGCGTCCATGCGCTGCTGCAATATCCGGCGTTGGGCCTGACTGGCGAAGGCGATCATCACAAGGGCCAGAACCACCATAATCAGTATGCCGGCACTAACCAGCATTACGATTTCCGAAGTATTGAAATCAGAAGGCGGCATAGGCTGAATAACATAATTGATTGTAAAAAAACATAAAGAAGGATATTTATATCCCATAAAAATTCATAACCATCTTTCCAGTTAGCAGGACTTGCCAGCGTGCTGAACATAAAAACAAACAGGCTTCCACTATAGTAGAGCAGCACTGCACCGTTCAGGAGACGCTGTATTTTTTGTAAGAACACGTCTGGCTTGTCTTCCAGCAGGAAATTAAAAGCGTAATTCAGAGCGTATAGAATAACCAGTAATTGCACCAGGGTTTTGGCGTAGGAATTGAACGTCAGCAGGTCCTGAAAAAAAACAGTATTCAGCAAAACAGCCGCCAGCGCCGTCCCGGTGATCCATTTGAAATAACGCACGAAAATGGAACTCGGATGCAATATTTCCCGGTAAAACAAACTCCAGCACAGTAACTCCCCAAAAGTATATAAGTGTAATAGTGGCAAGTTATTATGGGTAATATGACCCAGCACCCGGGCGCCAATTTCAATGATCAAATCGAACCAGAGATACACCACGAGTATCTGGAACGCCTTCGGCAATTGCCGCCAGTAAATCAGCCCCAGCACACAGGAAGGAAGCAGAAAAATGAAAACCAGCGCTGCCAGTTGGCTGAGCTCGTCAGCGATTATTTCCAACATATAAACGAGCGCACGTTGTTAAATCGGCAAGCCGAAAGTCGGAAAAATCCAGACTTTTTTAGCACTGGTTTACCTATTCCGCTAGTTTATTCGCAGGTGCCCGGTGGGCAGGGACGCGAAAAATCGTAGTAGACGTCCTTTTTCGTTTTCTTATCCTGGGCATGCATGATCAGTGTAACCTGATTGGTGTTGCGGATGGCCAGCGTCGCCCAGATAGAGTCTTTACTTCCATCAGTGGTCGTCGTATCGGTCAATGCATTGATTACGCCGGTCAGATCGCACTTGTGGAGGCGAAAACTTTTAGCCAGATAAACTGTGTCGGCGGCCATACGGTTAGCGACCAGCAGTTGGACCAGGGCTGCCCGTTTGGTTAGCCAGGCAGATCTCTCCTGTAAAAACACTGTTTTGCTGATAGAATCAACCGAACACGTATCCGAATGCACAGGCGATTGACCAACAGTTGCCGGTTCCGCTTTTTGTGAAGCGGGGGTACAACTGACGATAAGGATCATTATCGCAAACAAACTGGAAAGAAATGGCAAATAATGTTTCATGAGCAAGCCTGGAAAATTAGAGCGTGAAAGAATAAAAAATGCGGGAATGATTTACCCGGTCAAATATATTCTGCTCCCCTTTAAAATTCCCAATGGCTGCTTTATTTACGTAAAATCAGGTATAAATACGGGGGCGGTTCCGCGCTGTCATCAGTTCAGTTTTTCCTGGCGGCCGGTTTGCCTTTCGCCTTTTTTTCATGCCCCATAATGTCTTTCCCCTTGCGGTTATCCAGCACTGGGTCCGGGAAGGGCGGCGTTTCCTGCGTATCGTGGAAGACTTGTTCGATGTATTTCCACTGGCCTTTTTCCAGTTTCAACCCGTCATAACTGCCATCGATGACCATGGTCATGCCCTGGCCAAAGGGGCTGGGCATGGGAATAAGGTGATCGAACAGCACCATCTGGTACACCTCGTCCCAGTTGACCCGCACGGAAGTTTCGGCCGAGTACTCGAAAATGAGCCGTTGTTCGGGCAAACCCGGCTGCGGACGATCGCGCAGAAACACGGGCGCGCCAAACGTAGGTTGCCCGGTTTTATTAAAACTCAGTACATCGATGACCTTCCGTTTTTCAAAAAAAGTACAGGCGTCGAAGCCGAACAGCAGGTATTTACGCCCCTCTTTACTGTCGAACTGGCGCAGATTGTAGTAGAGCGCACCATACCAGTTTTCGGGCGTTAACTGGTCGTATTTAGGTAAATGATCCAGTTCGGCTTTTTTATCCCGCAGGGGAAAAAGCTGCAGTTCCCGGCTGTTCCGCTGGATAGCACCGTAGTATCGATAGGTGGAATCATTGACAAATAACTGCCAGGTAATGATGCGGAAACTACTGTCGGGCGGCGAGAGAATCGAGAGTCCTTTGAGTCGCTCGAAAGGATATTTATACGAGTTTTCCACCTTCAGCGCGCGTACCAGCGCCGGGATCAGCGCGCGGCAGGCGGCGAAACGCTCGGCCTCTACCGAGTCATTGACCACCGCATACACCAGCACGCCCAGGGTATCCTCTATTTTCTGGATCTGCGCCAGGGCTTCCGGCGATATACGGCCCGCCGGTTTGGTTTTTTGGGTTTGGGCTTGTCCCAATACCGGTAAAAACAACAAAAACAGACCGGCAAGGCGGCGCAAAGAAAAGGGCATAGACATTAGGCAGCGGCTATAGCCCGTTAGCACAGGCCAACGGGGGGGTACTTGAATATTGATCAAATGGACAAATACAAAAACGGCTAAAAAACGACTTTGGGCGCTGAAAAATTGCGGCCGGCTTAGAACACACCCTTAATCCAACTCCTCCAGTTTCTCCAGCAGCCATTCGTGGTTGACGGTACCGGCTTTTTCCCGGTTGATCTCCTCACGTAACCGCTCGATGGCGGATTTATCGCCGGGGGAAAGCCGCATCAGCCGCCGGGTAAATTTAATGAGGTGGAGGTAACTGGCGCGGCGCGGCTGCGGCAACTGTTTGTGCCGGTTGAGAAAGACCCGGAACGACTCCGTGAAGCTATCCAGCTCTTCCATTTTATCCAGCTCGAAGTAGGTAATGAGCAGCATCATTTTGCTGATGAGGTTATAGCCAATGTCTTCATATTCAATGGTTTTAAGCAGTTCCAGCACCTGTTCATACTTGCCTTGAAAACGGTAAACGCGGGCCAGATTAAAGGTATAGGTGTTTTCCCGCGTGTCGGCCGGCAGGTACTTTTTGTAATGTCGGATAAACTCTTCCGCCCAATCAAGCTTACCCAGACCCAGTGCGGCGGCCACCATGTTATTAAAACGCCAGGCATGCAGTTCGCCCTGCACGATAAAAATACCGCGTTCGAGTGCCTGCTCAAACAGGTCGAAGTATTGCTGCAAAAAATCGCGTTTACCCTGATTCACTTTGCCGGTGCAATAGTGCATGGCCGAATCGTATAATTCGATGGCTTCGGCTTTGGGCATGCTGCTGCCCAGCGTTTCCAGGGCCTGGCGCAGGTTGAAATAGTGCGTTTCGTCTTCCTCCTCGCAAATGGTCAGGAAGGCGTAGTAATAAATTTGCAGCTGCGGCGAATCATTAGGCGGATGCTGGCGGAAATAAGCCAGTATTTCGTCCATGAAGGTCAGCGCGTAGGTTTCATTACTGGTTTTACGCTGGCTGAGTGCGGCGCCATAAAGCTTGAGCTTCTGGATCCAGTAATAAATATCCAGGTTATGGGAAATGACCTCCAGGTTGGCGCGCAGGTTCCATTTCACATCATACTCCATCATTGCGTGGTAGCGATACTCGAGTTCGTAGCGGTGAAAATAGCTTTCCAGGGCGGGGTAAGGCTGCTCGATGCGCAGGCGGGCATCGCGTAAAGCACTGTTATACAGGGGTTCCAGCTTACGCTTGACCACGAATTCATAGGTGGCCAACGCCCTTCGTTCGGGCTGCTGCTGAAATATTTCCTGGGCCAGAAAACCTTCCACAAGCCCCAGCAGGTCGGAGCAGTATTTCCGGAAATTAACATCGTCATAGGGCTCGCCGGGGAACATTTTCTGCCAGATGTTCGTCCGGCTGAAGGTCTCGCGCCCCAGTTCGATCTGCCGCAGCAGCAGGTCGCAGAGTTGCCGCAGGGGTTTGCTCTGGTTGAAATAAGGCGAGTGCATATAACGAACCAGGCGTTTACTTTCGGCCGCGTCGAGGTGCTGTAAAACCTGAAAAACCTTGTTGCTATGCCGGTCGGCAGCGGGTTTTACAGGGCGCTTGACGGAGGTGGGAACGGGCATGTACAAGGCGACAAAGTGTGAGGCAACGGATCATATTAACCAACTAAAGGTAGAACGATATTAGCAAAAACAATTTATATTTTTCACAAAAAATTATTTAATACTCAATATTTTTTAACATAAAACATTTAAAATCAAATATTTATAAATAAAAAATCAATTTCAAAACGCGCAATAAATTATTCACAATCATTCATTTTGCATTTTGTCGCCCAAAATGCTTTTGCCAATGCCGGTATTTTTGGACGCATTAAAAATGCCGCTGCCATGAACGCTCTTGTTTCCCACACTACCCTGCCCGATTTTTTGCTGGTTTTCCCACCACCAGCCGACATCATTGTCATCGACATTATTGATATTGGGTAATGGCATTTTCGCGGGGCTGTTAATATTTTTAGTTTAGAGGTGTTTAAAGGGGTTTAGAAAAAAAGGCACATCATTGATAATCAATGCTATGCACTCGGATTCTAAACCCCTCTAAACCCCTCTAAACTTTCTAAACCAGCCCTATAATACAGCCTTGTTCTAAATAAAATAATTAACCGCAAAAAACAGCACCAGGTAAATCCACAAACCGTCCAGAAAATGCCAGTAGATGGTGAGCAGGCGCAGTTTAAGCCGTTTTTCCGGATCAGAAAAGTAGACCAGCACCGTCACGGGATCCACCATGCGTTTTTTGGCCGTCCGGTAAAACAGGTATAAAAACGGCAGTCCGGCCACCACGTGGGCCAGGTGAACAAAGGAGATCAGGTATAAATAAGCCGTAGTCGTCGTGGATCCCAGCCCGATGTTTTGCTGAAACAACCAGATCCAGGCCAGCGTCTGCATGGCCATGAACAGCAGCGAAAGCCAGATGGTCAGTTTCAGGAACTGCTGATACCCCTGCGTATCATCGTTTAAATAGCGCTTTTTCGCCCGGTACATGGTGTAGGAGCTGCCAAGCAGAATGAAAGTATTAAAAATAAACAGCAGCGGAATTTTGACCGGCGCCACGTTCATCGTGATCCGCGTGTACACGTAGGCGACGGTGAGCGCTAAGAACAAACCCGTCAGGCCGAACAGCAGGATCGACAGCATGACATTGTTGGGGTGAAATAAAAATTCATTATCCGGTTGCTGATCCTGTAAGGAGCGCTGGGTATTTTGCATGCGTGCATAATTTTTTTCCTAAACGCCAGAGAGCAGCGATGGTTGCCGGAAATTTTCCGGTAAAAGGTGAACGGTCTGGCAACTGGTATGATTCCTGCCTGGTAGAGTCGAAAAATGTGTGATGAACCTTATTCAGCATGCTGATTATCAACCTTTTTTATAAACGCTATCCACCACTATCAACCAGTAACCCTGCCGCGACTTGGGAAAATGTTGTTTTTTTGCACACGCCCGCTGAACCGCCTCTCATCCAGTTTACCCATCCGATGTACGCTTATGATCATTCTGCGTTTCTTCCTTTTACTCCCGCTTTTTGCCATTTTATGCGGCTTATCCTGCCAGAATTCAAACGAATCGGCCGAACGGGAAAGCCTGGACGATAAAACCGAGCCCTACGATTTCTTTTCCCGGCAGCGCTCGTATCCCGACCGTGATTTTGACTGGAAAGGCTGGCGAAAAACCATTACACGGGTCCGGCAGTTGGAAACCGAGCAGTTGCGCAGCAGCGGTTGCAGCGGCCAGAGCACCAACTGGACGTTGCAGGGGCCGGCCAACATTGCCGGTCGGGTGAATACCCTGGCCGTAAAACCCGACGATCAGAACACAGTGCTGGCTGGTTTCGCCACCGGCGGCATTTTCAAAAGCACGGACGCCGGCCTGAACTGGCACCCCGTTTTCGACGATAACCTCGACCTGGCCATCGGCAGCATCGCTTTCAGTACCATCCAGCCAAATGTGGTCTATGCCGGTACCGGCGATGCCAACATGCCCTCTATCCTGTTCAACGGCAACGGGGTGTACAAAAGCAGCGACGCCGGCGAAACATGGTCCTACCTCGGACTGGCGGAGGAAGGCATTATTTCCAAAATCGTGCTGCACCCGACCAACCCGCAGATCCTGTTTGCCGCCACCATGGGCAACCCCTACGTCCGCGATGCCGCCCGGGGCGTGTACCGCAGCACCGACGGCGGCCTTAACTGGGAGCAGGTCCTGAACATCAGCAATCAGGCGGGCGCCAGCAGTCTGGTCATCAACGCCACGAACCCGCAAATCCTCTACGCTTCTTTCTGGGACCGCATCCGGAACAACCAGGAATCGATCATTTATGGCAGCCATGCCCGCGTGTACAAATCCACGGATGGCGGCAGCACCTGGACCCAGCTCGGCGGCGGACTGCCCACTGCGTCCATGGGCCGCACCGGACTGGCCATTTCGGCGCAAAACCCCAATAAATTATACGTGCTGTACATCGATACGTTATCGCGTCCGGGCGCCCTGTACAAAACGATCGACGGCGGCCAGAGCTGGACCCCCATGAATATCGTCGCCCTGAACGATGCGACCGGCGACTTCGGCTGGTATTTTGGTAAACTCACCATTAACCCCCTTGACGATGAAGACCTCTATATGCACGCCATATTACTCTGGCGTAAACTGCCCAACAGCACGGGCTGGCAGGTCGCTTCCGGCGGGCATGCGGATAGCCACGACCTGGTGATCCTGCCTTCCGGACGCCGTTACTGGGCCAACGATGGCGGCGTTTATCGCAATGAGCCGAATACCATGACCTGGATCAAGAGCAAAAACCTGCCCGCCACCCAGCTCTATCGCACCGACTATAACCCCACCGACCCGAATAATTACTACGCCGGCGCGCAGGACAATGGCATTATGAAAGGTTCGGGAACCAACCTGAATAACTGGACGTCCATTTTCCCGGCAGACGGATTTCACTGCGCCTTTCATCCCACCAATGTCAACCTCTTTTGGATCGAAATCCAGAACGGCGCTATTCACCGGACCACCGACGGCCAGAATTTTATCCAGGGGCAGCCCTGTCTGGGTTCGGGCGACCGCTGTAGCTGGGATACGCCGTTCTTTCTCAGCACCCACACGACCGATCGTTTGTATGCCGGCACCTACCGCGCTTATGTGTCTTCCGACGGCGCCGGCTGGGGTCCGATCTCGGGTGACCTGACCGACGGCAACATTTACGGCGCCCGTTTCCACACCATTTCCTGCATGGACGAGTCGCCGGTGCTGGCGGAAAAATTATTCGCCGGTACGACCGACGGCAATGTATGGCGCCGCGAACCCAATGGGACCTGGGCGAACCTGAGCCCCGGTTTGCCCGATCGGTACGTGACCTCCGTGCACGGCTCCCCAACCCTGTCGCAGCGCATATTCGTCACCCATTCCGGGTTTCGCAGCAACGAGTACATTCCCCACCTGCACCGGTCTGATAATAATGGCAGCGTCTGGACCGATATTTCCGGCGATCTGCCGCAGGTACCCGTCAACGACCTGTGGATCTGGGCCAACCATGCCGATAGCGTGCTGGTGGCCGCGACCGATGCCGGCGTTTATTTCACGAGAAACAGCGGCGCACACTGGGACCGGCTGGGCGGCAACATGCCCTATTTGCCCACTTTTGAACTGGAACTCAACGTGGCCCGCCGCGAGCTTATCGCCGCTACATTCGGCCGGGGCATTTACACTTTCCCTATCGATTCGCTGCTGACCCAGGCCGGTACCGTAGTGGTGAGTCTGGCCGGCACCGTAAAAAACGAAGTGGGAACCGGGGTGGCGCAGGTAGAAGTAAGCGCGCAGCCGCTGGTGAACACGCCGATTAGCGGAGCCTTCAGTATTCCCGGCATACCCGGCTGCCAGTCGTATACGCTGGAACCTTACCGCAACGATAACCCGCTGAATGGGGTGAGCACCTTCGATCTGACGCTTATTTCGAACCATATTCTGGGTTTAACGCCCCTTACTTCGCCGTATAAGCTCATTGCCGCCGATGCCAACAAAAGCGGCTCCATAACGACTTTCGATATTTTGCGCCTGCGGAAACTGATCCTGGGGATCGATAGCGTGATGACCCTGACCAACTCCTGGCGTTTCGTGCCGACCGCTTATGTCTTCCCCAATCCGCTCAATCCCTTCCAGGCCGTTTTCCCGGAAACGCTGGCAGTAGACGTACAGACGACGCCGCAGTTCGGGCTGGATTTCACGGCCATTAAAGTGGGCGATGTGAACGGCAATGCCAACCCCGGTTTATTCACCAGCGTGGAAGACCGCACGGCCGGCGAGTGGCTGCTGCCCCTGGAAGACCGGACGTTTCAGCGCGGCGAACTGGTAGAAATAATCCTGCGCGGCGACTTGCAGGGCCTGGCAGCCGCACAAATGACGCTTTGGTTCGATCCGGCCAAATTCCGGCTGGAAAAAACCCAGCCGCTGCTGGCGGGAATGTCGCCGGAAAATTTCGGGCGGCCAGGCGGGCGTTCAGACCTGTTAACCTTGAGTTTTGAGACCCGCCACAATCCGCAGCCGGGCGAGCAGCCGTTGTTCCGGCTCTCTGTACGGGCACTTGCGGCGGGGCGTTTGTCCGATGCCTGCCGGATTACGGATAACCCTACCCCCGCCCTGGCTTTCCGGCCGGACGGTACGGCGCTGCAGCCGGTGCTGGCCTTTGGCGAAAAAACAGCGGTGGCAGCCCTTCAGGTCTGGCCCAATCCGGTGGGGAATGACGGCGTCTGGTTGCGTTTGCCGGCCAGCGTGGAAGGTCCGTGTAGTGTGCAGGTTTTTGATACGCAGGGTAAGGTGGTTTTGGAGCGGACATTTTTGGCCGGGGAGCATGTGCTGCGGGTAGCGGGTGAAGTGTTCGCCAGACGGGGGGGTTATTTTTACCGGGTTACGGCTGGTAAGGAGCGCTGGAGCGGGCGGCTGGTGCGGGGCTAGGGGTTTTCTCAGGACAAGAAAATTGTTTGATGCTTTACACGTTGCTTTTTCGTTCGTCGCCGTGGTTCTTACGGTTACTAAAACTCCTAGGTTTAGTAACCGTCGTTCAGGACACCCTACGTAAAAACATGCACTGCCCACGTAAAGACATGGACAGACTGGGTTGGCAGCGTCGGCCACGGGGTTAAAACGGGCGTACGTGCCGTCTACATTTGCAGGATTGGGGTTCGTAACGTCGGCGACGGGATTCCGTACGTCGCACATGCATGTTTGAACGTCGCAAATAGATGTTTGGACGTAGATCACGGGTTTTTATAGTCAATACAAGGTATTTTTGAACAAAGCTGTATTTCAAATAGCTGATAACCATGTATTTAAACAAACAAACCTCGCAAATCACTCCAACTTGCCTATACCTGCTGCCGACGAAAAAGCGGGGTGAAGGAAGCGCGTATTTTGTATTGTTTCTGGAATGGGACTTTTCATTTGATGATTCATAAGGGTTTGATCAAGTGGAATTTGAAAAATGCTTTCCTCAAAATTTTTAGTACGTTGATGCTTTTTGCATCTTTGTGAGATGGATGTGCAAGATTCGCATATTATTAGCTTGGCATTAATTTTAAGCAACACTCAAATAGATATGGAAATACCAAAATTTGACGAAACATTTTTACCAATACTAGAAATTTTAAAGACTGGTAAAATCTATAAGGCCCGTGACTTAATAGACGAAGTAAAAGGTAGATTTTATTCTGAGCTGACTGAAGAACAACTTAGGCACAAAACAAAATCAGGAGACTTACTTATTGACAATAGAATAGCTTGGGGAAAATCTTACTTAAAAAAGGGCGGCTATGTGTTTTTTCCTGAAAGAGGTTATGTGCAAATAACAGAAAAAGGCAAAAACCATTCTGCGAGCCTAACTGTAAGAGACTTAGAAAATGAATCTACGCTCTTTGACTTTTACAAACAACAAACGCCACAATCTAGCTCTAATACAATTCCTGAAACTAATGTTTCTTCTCCACAAGATTTAATTGACGAGGGTTTCAAGAGGATTGACGATGACGTAAAGACTGAATTATTAGTTAAGCTTAAAGGTACTAATCCATACTTTTTTGAAAAGGTTGTTTTAAAACTTCTCAAAAAAATGGGATATGGAGATTTTATTGAAACGGCTAAGTCTGGAGATGGTGGAATAGATGGAATTATTAACGAAGACCAACTTGGCTTAGATAAGATTTATATACAGGCAAAACGGTTTAATGAAGGTAAAGTAAGAGAGACCGACATTAGAAATTTTATTGGTGCCATGAGCGGCGATACTAATAAAGGCGTGTTTGTAACAACTTCAGATTTTGACAATAAGGCCTTAGAAAAGGCTCGTTCTGCACATCACAAAATCATATGTATTGATGGAAAAAAATTAGTTGAGTTAATGCATCAGTTTAAAGTAGGAATTCAAGTGAAAACGACTTACGAGATAAAACAGGTTGACGAAGATTTTTTTGATGAACAATAAAACAGCAGCAACCATAACTCACCGTCAGCTAAAACAAGAATTGAAAATACCATTAGCAAAAAACAAATGATTATTGACACGACATTTAATGTAAACTCTGATGCCAAAGGCGGAGACCCAGACAGCACAAGTCCGACCCTACGCTCATACCATAAAATGCTATGGAGCAAACCTTTGACAAATGGAAAAAAATTTGAGTTGTCTGACAAAAATGGCGTTTATCTTTATCATAAGTCAGAACTTGGAGAATTCATTTTAGGAAGTGACGCCATAACACATTCGTATAGAAACCAGACGAGAAAACATTGGTTGACTAAACAATTCCAAGCGAAGTGGACGAACTTTTTGACACAGGTTCTACCATTGGAGCTTACACTCTTTTCCCAAGGAATAAAATTGACAACAAGTTCACCATCAATCAGGCACGTGGAATAAATAGTTTTATAGACGACAGATTTGACTTGACTTTAGAGTGTATCCGGCGGTTCTACTTAGGGCAGGAAAGCCCTCTTTACCTTACGTTTTTGAGATACAAAAGCTTCTTCGATTTATTCGAGAATTTTACAGGCTATTTCAAGTTCTTTTTACTTGACGACCTTGTAGAAGAAAACCAAAAAATTAAATTTTACCTGCCTTTTGATGGTTTCCATATAAAACCAACTTTTAAGGGTATTGACGAATATTTGATTTATAAAAAGGGCGTAATGGACTTCCTTAAATCACGAAACAAAAGAATAGAATCTTATGTGAAGCAACGAACAATATGATTCAATCAGCACAGCTCATGACCTTTAGAAAAAACATCGATTTAAAAACAACCTTCCTGGCTGGTTTAATAAGTCTTGCCTTTCATTCATGTGACTGCAATCAAAATGTTTCAGGAACCATACTGGATAAGACTACCAGGCAACCAATTGATAGTGCCTATACGCAAAACGCAAATAAAAAATATACCCACGATTATTCTGACAAAAATGGACATTTTGAATTACGTAGTATTTCCGGCGGTACTCGAGGATGTCCACCAATGAACGTTGCAATAACCAAAGCGGGTTACGAAATCATAACCGTCGAAATTGAAAATAGCCGGCACGATACAATATACCTGGAAAAAATTGAGTAAACATACATGGACATGAACACTGCAGACAAGTGCTATTTGAAAGAAGCCTTCTGAAAAAATTTAGTTCGCTGATGCTTTTTGCATTTTTGTGAGATGGTTGTGCGAGGTTCACATATTATCACGGTGCCTGCAAGTCTATGACCGACTGTTTTAAACTAACCGACAAAGAGTGAAACAAAGAATAATAGGATTTGACTTAGCAAGAGCATACGCAATTTTCGGAATGTTCATTGTGAATTTTAATTTTAGTTTTGGCTCACTCATGCACCCAACTGACAAGGTTGGTCATTTTTTAAACATATTCACAGGGAACTCCACTGCAATTTTTATTATTTGTGCAGGCATGGGGGTATCTTTAATGTCAAACAGAACAGACTACACAATTCAAGAAAAAGCAGAACTAAAATCGAAAGTTTTGAAACGTAGCTGGTTTTTGTTCTTATTAGGGTTGCTGCTTTTTAATTGGTGGTCGGGCGACATTTTACATTTTTACGGTGGTTATATGCACTTTGCAGCTTTTCTGTTATTTGTACCCAAGCGATATTATTTATTAAGTGCAATAATTGCAATTCTCATTTTCCATTTATTGCTATTAGTCATTCCAATTGCTACTAGTTGGGATTTCAAAACTTATGAATATTTGGACTTTTGGACACCTTTCGGCTTTCTAAGAAACACTTTTTATAATGGTTGGAACTCTATGTTTCCCTGGCTTGCCTACTTTTTTGTTGGCATGTGGCTTGGAAGATTAAACTGGCAAGACAGACTTATCAAACGAAATATTTTCATAGTTGGACTAGTCATTTTTATGCTCATTCAAGGGCTTCGGCTTATGGTACGACAAAACTTTTTTAGTCCATTTTGGAGCGACTATATTATGGCTGAATACTTTCCACCTTATTTACCTTTTGTTTTGGTAACAATGGCTTTTGCATTTATGGTAATTTCATTTTGCATGCTAATTGGTGAAATGTTTCGGACAAACAAATTTGTTTTGGCCTTACAAAGAACAGGACAAATGACTTTATCACACTATGTTAGTCATTTGACCTTGGGAATGATCATACTGGCAACCTTGACAGGCAAACATTACACTGGGTTACTTGGAAACGAACAACCAACATTACCAATTTATATCCTTGCCTATTCAATTCTATACTATATTTTCAGCATTTTATTCAGTGTTTTGTGGAGCAAGAAATTTAAAAACGGGCCTTTGGAAACATTAATGCGAAAAATATCAGGATGATACAAACAGCCGTTTTAAGCAACATTCCTTCAATGCCCCACTAACAATCCCTCGCAGCCCAGTACCGCCCCTTGTTTATCCAGTACCCGAACCTGATAAATACCATTGGCGAGGGTACCGAGCTCCAGTTGCGCCTGCTGCAGGTGCTGTAGCCCGTCCAATTTTTCAGCAAACACCAGCCGGCCGTGCATATCCATCATTTGGAGCAGCAGGGTTTCTGCCGGCGCATTTTTTATCGCCAACTGCACAACATCACGCGCCGGATTGGGGAACAAGGCCATCTCCAGGAAAGCGGCGGCCGGCCCAAACGTAGCAACGACCCCGCCGGGCTGTCCGGGTGAACCGCCGGGCATACCGCTCGGCTGCCAGCTGCTGGCAAAATGGTTGTCCAAACCGGCCGAAACCAGTTCCAGGGAGCTGCCCAGCAGGGCCGAGCCTTCCGGCCAGGGACTGTGGTTGTTGTAACGGACAAAATCCGCCAGCAGACCGGTCGCATCGAACAGCAGGATTTTTTCTCCGGCGTCGGACAGTTTACCCGTGGTCCATTGGAAGAGCGGATAAGGCACGTTGGCGGGGAAATCGCCGCTATTTTTAGCCACCACCAGGTAACCGCCCGGGCTAAGTTCCGCACCGGCCGGAAAAACGAAATCGACCGCGCCGGCCAACGTATAGCCTTCCAAATCAACGGTTTCCGTGCCCGGATTGTGGATTTCCAAAAATTCGCCGGTGGCCGTCAAGGTATCATGATAGAGAATTTCGGACAGCATGACCTGCGGCTGTCCGGCATAAACCGGCAGCGGATCGGCGCCCAGATCGCTGCCGTTGGTACCCACGCCGCGCGCCGGTGAATTGGCCAGTAAGTGGAAATCGTATAACGTCGGGTTGACAAACTTCGGATCGGTGGTCAGGTTGCCGTTGCCCGTCAGGGTATCGGGGTCCGACAGGCAATTGGACAGCGACAAAGACGACAGGGAGTCAGCGATGTAAGCGTCGAAAGCGGCATTGGAAACGATGCAATTGGTGATGATCCCGTTCCCGCCCAGCGAACCCGGGTTTTTCTCATACGCCGAAACGCCGCTTTGGTTGCCAAATAACGTACAATGGTCCACCGTAACCGGCGACTGATCTTTCAGCGCGATGCCGATAGTCGTGTAGGCGATGGTGTTATTCCGGATCAAGCCGCTGCTCTGCTGGCCTACCGAAATGCCTTTATCAAAACAGTGATAGATGAAATTCCCTTCGATCAGCAGGTTCTGGCATTGCTCCCCGATATCGAGGCCGTCGCAGTTGTCGCCCCGGAAATCGTGCACGATGTTGTTGCGGATAATGCCGTCGGTAACGCCGTCGAAGTCGATCGCATCCATGTCGGGCAGCATGGTCCCGAGCGCGGTAAAACGGCAATTTTCCACCCGTCCCTGGCCTTGTTTCACGTTTATGCCGTCTCCCGTAACCACCGAGCGGACGTGGGAATTGGTCATGACAATATTTGAAAAACGGGCAAAAACCGGATTATCCAGCACGTTGGTGAGGCCCAGGTGATCCATGTCCAGATCGGCGTGGTAGGCGGAAATGGCCGCGGGGAAGTACAGGCGGTGGAGGCCGGCGCTGGCATTTTCCAGGTTCAGGTAGCGCAGGGTAGATTTCGCGGTGGTGTTTTTCAGCAAGATGGCGCCCCAGGCATTGGTGCCCGGCAAACCGGTCATCCTAACCGGTGCATCCGCCAGGCCGTTGATTTGCAAATCGCCCAACACCCAGAGATTAGCTCCTTCCGGAAAGCGGATTTCCACGCCTTCGGCAATCGTCAGGCTGACATTCGGCAAAACCACCACGTCGCCGGCGGCGGTGTACGGCGAGCAGGCCGCCGTCAGGCTCAGGTTCTGGCGAACGGTATCGGGCAAAATGCCGCAATTCCCGTCGCTTTCAAATACGGCCCGGTAGCTCACCGGATCGGGGCTGCTGATGCTGGTCGTCAGCGCGGCCTGGGTGCCCACGATTTGGGCAATGCTGCCGGAAACGCTGTTCAGCGCAAAATCGAAACTCAGGTCGGAGCTATTACCCGCCGCCTGGTGGACTTCCACCGCCAGGGTATTTTCGCCGGCAGTTAACGAGCTGGCCGGCACACTTAATTCGTTCCAGGCATTTTCCGCAGTGCCGCTCAAGGCAGTCGTCGCCAGGGTTTGGAAATCGATTGGTCCGGCTGGCATATTTTGCCGCCAGACTTCCGCCCCGTTCAGGTACACCACCGCCCCATCGTCGGCGACCAGGCGCAGCAGGAGCTGATTGATCGTTGCGGGATCATTCACCGTGAAATTTTTCCGGAAATAGTAAGTCAGGATCTTGTTGTTCGGATCACTGCCGAAAGGGAGGGCGGTGGCTTCATCGCCGTCGCCGTAACCCAGTTGAGCCGGACCGGCAGGCCAGCCAGCATCGTTAAAACCGGCGGTGAGCCAGGCGGCCGGCGGGGTCGTGGCTTCCGCATAATATTTCCAGCTGCTGCCGGCGGGAATAAAGACCGCGGCGGAATCCTGAATTTTTTCCCAGCGTACAAACTGAAATCCCGGCCGCGCCACGGCCGTGAGGGTAAAGGGGCGGTTCTGGAAATATTTGCCGGTCCAGGGATACTGCGGCAACAGCGGTAAGTCATGCAGCCGCACCCGTCCCTGCGCCGGATCGCTGACCGCCACGGTGAGGCCGCTGACCCCGGGAAGGCCGAAAAATTGCACCAGGTCGTTGAACATAAAGGTGGAGCGCTGCGACCCGAAGTTTTTGAGCCGGAGCACCTCGTCCTGCCAGAAGGCAACCGAGGCGATGCCGTTGCCGTAAGCGGAGGTCGTGCCGGTCCACATGCCCACGTGGTAGGGCACTTCGTTTTTGATCCAGCCGGCATAGCGGTCGATGCGGGGAAAGACCCACAGGGGATTCCAGGTAACGTACAGGTGGTCGGCGAAACGGGTGATAAAGCTGTCCTTAAAGGCCTCGTTTTCCAGCATTTTCCGTAGAAAAAGGGTCGCAAAAGGCGGATTACTGTAGTCCAGGCCGTTGGTCGCAGTGGCCCAGTTCATGCCGGTACCGTTCACCTCCGAGAGGTTGAAACCCCGGTCGAAATCGTGGGGGAACCAGCGCCATTTACCTTCGGGACTACGCGATCGGTACAGGGCGATGTTATGCCCCCAACTGGTGTTGGCGGTGAAAATCTCGGCGATGATGTAGTCCGTAAAATTCCGGACGTCGCAGTTCTTCGCCAGATTTTGAAAGGCCGGGGCGCTTTGCAGACCAGCGTCGAGCAGGGCCACCATTTGCTGATAAGCGACCGCATCGCCCTCTTTCACCTCCGCGTTATTTTCAATATAATCGAGGCTGTCATTGGCTACACCCCGGTGGATCGCGGCGTATTCCTTGTCCTGTTTTTCGCGCAGGTTATAAATGCCGTAGTATTGGCCGTTGATAAAAGCCGCCACCGGCCGGAAAGCCTGAATATCGAGATCCGAAGTGCTGCCGGCGGTATTTTGCATCATGCCGTCGCGAAACAGCGTGTTGGACCAGTCGTTGCCGCTGGTGCGCAGGATGAGGTCTTCAAAGCGGGTGCGGGCTATTTCCGGAAAGATCTGGTACTCGATGTGGCCGCCGCCGTACTGTTTGCGGGAGGAAATGTTGAGCATTTTCTGGGGCAGCAACCAGGAATTTTCTCCTCCGACCGCCGCGCCGGCATCGTGTTGAAAACCGGCAATACCATCATTTTCAAAAAACTCGAGGTGCACGGGAATTTCCCACAACGGCTTGTAATTCTGGACCAGAATACCGGAATCAGGGCCGTAAAAATCGTCCGGATTGCCGGTCAGGGAGAGTACGGCGAGACCGCGCTGCTGGAAGTCCTCGCCCACGAAATAGCTGTTGGTGACGATGGGGCCGGGTATACGGCCGGCCGCAGTGATCCGGGCTTTGACCACCGTATTCGCGGCATAGGTTTGGGTCTGGCTCCAGACCGGCGAGGCCGCGGTGGGTTCCGAGCCGTCCAGCGTATAATGGACCTCGCCCGTGCTGCTGAGATTTTTGATCTCCAGGGCCACCGGACCAGCGTAAAATCCGCCGTTTTTGCTGAAAAAAGGCAGCGTTTTTATATAATCGATGAAAAACTGGCTGGTCTGGTTGCTGGCGCCGGGGGTCGGTTGGGTAAAGAAACCCCAGGGTCCGGCGCCGTCCATTTGGCGCCCTTGCGACACATTGCTCACTTCTGGCCCAAAACTGAATTTATCCAGCTCCGTTCCTTGCGCATCACTCAGGATGATCTTCTCCCCAGCGGCGGATAGTTTAAAATTGGTGTGGAGCCCGGTGTTCCGCCCATCCGTCCAGACGAGTAGAAAACCCTGCGCCGGAATGGTCGTGCCCACCGGGAAAATCCATTTATCCAGCACATCTGCATCATCGGAAAGCCACCAGCCGCCGAGGTCCACCGCCGTAGCGCTGCCGTTATAGATCTCCACCCAGTCCGCGAAATCCTGAAAATCCGGATCCTGATTGACTGAGTTATTGGCGGCGAGGCATTCGTTGAGGGTAATCTGGGCCTGCGCATAAGCCGGGAAGGCCAGCAGGAGCACTATGAAATAGCGGGATACATACATTTGCGACAGCATTATTTGGAGGGTGAAGGTAGGCAAATTGGCGCTTGGCGGTTTAGGAATGGCGGGTATTGATGTGGCCGAACGGAAAGAGCGGGAAAGGAAGTGCGCAATTTGTATTGCCGATCTGAAAACAATATAAAATGCGCACTTCGTACTTTGGATTTTTTTGGAATGCTAATTTTTATTTGATTTTTTATAAAGTTTTGATATAGTAGGATTTGCAAACTCGTAGTTGCAAAAATTTTGTGTGTTGATAGTTTTTTTACCTTTGTGAGATGGATGTGCGAGGTTCGCATATTATCACGTTGTAGGCAATTTTATGAACGACACACTCAACAACTTTAAAGTGACGGACAGGGACGCTTTCATTAAGTTTTTAGACTTATTGCGTAAAGACTATTTGAGTAATCCTGACAGTTGGGAAAACAAAACATTGCCTGACTTTTTAGAATCGTTAAGTGCTTATGCGGAAGATATTCAAGGTTACTATGACAATATGAAACAAGATGTAAATGCTGACCAACCTAGCTGGCAAACTTTCGCCGACATTTTTAAAGGTGCGAAAGTCTACGAGTAAAATAACAACAATATGCGGACAGACGATTTGATAAATGTAAAAGCAAAATTACAATGAAGACAACGGCAGAAGGCGGCAGGCAAAACGGATTCAAATCAGGTTATAGACCTAATCACGTATTTGAACCCCCAAACGATTTACAAAACATGACAGCTTGTCTCGGCGACATTCAATTTGACGACCAAGAATTAATAGGGCCTGGCGAAACCAAAATTGTGACAGTAAGATTTTTGAAAATGCCGAAGGTCAAAAAATATATTAAGGTTGGACAAAAATGGTTTATTAACGACCGTTGAATGATGGTTCAAGAGGAAGTGCATTGTGTAAAATTCCATTTGAGTTAAACAAACGACCAAGTTATGAGTGGATAGATTTATTTATTAACGCTTGGAATAGATCACCCAGATTTACTGCAATGCACAGACCTGGAATAGCATCTGTTTACGGCAACAAAATTATTCTTGATGGAACAGACATTGAAGAGGTTGAAAAGTATCACAAGGACACTTTAAAACTTGCTGTTGAAGTTGCAAATAATACTCTAAAAGAATTAAAAATTAGACAGAAACAACAAGAGGAACAAGAAAGGCAGAGACTGGAAGCACATAAAAACAAACTTGCTGATATTAATAAACGAATAAGTTTTGACGACTGAGATAAGAAAAACGGCATACAACAGGGGTTCGCCAAAATGGGGGCTGACGAATAAAGGCTCAAGTTCAGTTTTTCAATTTATCTTTAATACAAGGGTTGGGCTGAAGTGCCCTGATTTCCCCCACTTCGCCAAGCCCCAAACCGTTAGCGGGCATTTAAAACAACCCTCCAGGCAACAAAACAACCACACTAAAAAAATGAGTAAAATAATCTTTGACAGCGGAATATCTCTGGACGGATTTTTTGCAGGCGACAACAGAAGTCCTCAAAATCCTATGGGTGGCGTTTCAGGACAAATTCATGCCTGGATGTTTAATCAAAAAGCTTTTTGGGAATACCTGGGGTTTGCAGGAGGAAAAGAAGACGGAGCGGACGGAAAATTCATTAGAGAGACCATCGCCAGAACGGGTGCTTTCATTATGGGGAAACGCATGTTTGAGGAAGGCGAAGCCAGTTGGCCAAATGACCTTTATAAAGCTGACGTTTATATTTTAACCCACGAAAAGCGGGAACCCTGGATGCAAGCAGGAACAACAACTTTTTACTTCATCAATGATGGCATAGAAAGTGCTTTGGACAAGGCCAGACAATCGGCAAAAGGAAAGGACATAAGAATACAAGGCGGGGCAAACACTATTCAACAATTCTTAAATGCAGGACTTGTGGACGAGTTTTTTATTCACATTGCGCCAGTTTTTTTAGGCAC
Organism: Saprospirales bacterium; assembly: GCA_031425035.1. Lineage (GTDB taxonomy): Bacteria > Bacteroidota > Bacteroidia > Chitinophagales > Saprospiraceae > M3007. Next base: position 38,699 of record JANPIN010000025.1, read on the forward strand.
TGGTATCCGACTATTCGAAGGTATTGACAAAGACAAATATAATTTACAAATTGCAGAGGTTATACCGTCAGACCTGACCACTCATTTAAGATATACACTGACAAAGAAATAGAAACAACGACCCGCTAACATAAGGCCACTAACCCTCCCCCACCCTATCCAGCGCTTTTTCTTCCATATTGCTTTTAACGGTTTTAACTACCATGGCTGGCAGCGGCAGCGCACGGCTATGGGGGTGCAGCAGGTGATCGAAAGCGCGTTTTTGAAAGTGACCCGCACCGCCATCAACATCAACGGTTGCGGGCGCACGGATGCGCAGGTCCACGCCAGCCAGTACATTTTTCACGCCGATCTGCCCGCGGCAGGCTATGATTTCGATCTCGTTTCCCGGCTGAACCGGGTGCTGCCGCCAGACATTGCCCTATTCGAAATGCTGCCGGTGCACGATAAAGCCCACGCCCGCTTCGATGCGACCCAGCGGACCTACGATTATTTTTTTCATACTCAAAAAGACCCTTTTTTACAGACAACCAGCGCTTTATATATTGATCGTCGGCTGGATGTAAAAAGCATGAAAACAGCGGTGGACCTCTTGCCGTTGTATGACGATTATTACGCTTTCTGCAAAGCCCCCGACCGGGTGGAGCATACCATTTGTCACGTAACGGAGGCGCATTTATGGATGGATGACAGCGGCACGCGATTTCGCTTTCAAATCAGCGCCAACCGTTTTCTGCGGGGTATGATCCGGGTGATCATGGCGCGTTTGCTGGAAATTGGCAGTGGGAAATTAAGCGTGGAAGCCTTTGAACAGCGCCTGCGGGACCGGCAAACACCGCGCATTCTGCAGGCGGCTTATCCCCAGGGACTTTATTTGTCAAAAATAGTGTACCCTTATTTAGATTTGCCTCCCCGGACCGACTTTGCCGCAGTGTTCCACCAGGAACGGAATGATTATTGGAGAGCAGTTTAATTAGTCCGGATGCTGAATGAAAACAATAATCCACCTCCATTTCATCAGCAACGTTCCGTATGCGATTCGAAGAATTCACTACCCTGTTGCAGGCCAGCAACAAAATAATGCAAAGTTTTACCGCCAAAGAGCGGGTAATCTTCTATAGCGGCGGTTCTATATTGTCTTCCAACGATGGTATTCAGGAATATGTTGATACTACACCCTCCCCGATTTTTTCCTTTGGACGTAAAGTATCCTGGCTCGCCATCCAGGGCAACGACCATCGCAAGGTAGCCGACTACCTGAACCGCTACAGCCGGCCCATTCTGGAAACCAACTGGGAAAAAGGCCTGGACGGCGCTTATCACCATTTTTGCTTCGTCAGCCCGCCCATCAACAACTGGATATTTGTCGTCAATCCCAACCTCCTGCCGATCCATCTTCCAGCGGGTCAGGAAGCCTTGAGCAACCTGAGCAAAATGTTTGGGGAGGTCCATTTTTACGCCCACCACCGGGGAACGGCCTACTGTGCTTTTGCAAAATTCGTACAGGGGCGGCTGCAGCGCGGTTGCAGCCAGGCCGGTGGAACAACGTATTTAAATACCGGCGAATTAACGCCGATCGAACGACAACTGATCGCGGTCGCAGGCCAAAGGAACGCGAACGATCCGGAACAGCTTGCCTACCTCGCCGAGGACAAAGGGGTGACTGCCCTCCTCGCCGAGGAAAGCCTGGCGGCCATTGCCGGCGACTGGAGCATCGATCCGACCGCCCTGCACCTCTACGACGGCATGGAAGCACACGCAGCAGCGCTGGGGTATGTTTTTAAAGATGTGGACACCAAAATGATCCGGGAAGTGATGTCAGAAAAAACCCGGGTGCTGAAACTGGCGGTACGGTGGTATAACGTTACATCTTTTTCGCCCCTTCCTTAATATCTTCCACGACTTCCGGATTCAGCAAGGTGGAAAGGTCCCCGACGTTTGCCAGGTCGCCTTCTGCAATTTTCCGCAGGATCCGGCGCATGATCTTACCGGAGCGGGTTTTAGGCAGGCCCGTCACGATCTGAATTTTATCCGGTTTGGCAATGGGGCCGATTTCCCGGCTCACCACCACCAGCACCTCTTTCCGGAAAGCCGGCACATCTTTAATATGTTCGGTAACAATGACATAGGCGTAAATCCCTTGTCCTTTGATGTCGTGTGGATAACCCACCACCGCGCTTTCCACAATGTGCTCGTGTTTATCCAGCGCGTCTTCCACCTCCGCAGTACCGATGCGGTGGCCGGATACATTGATCACGTCGTCCACGCGGCCAATAATACGGTAGTAGCCATCATGATCGCGCCGCACGCCGTCGCCGGTGAAGTACAGGTTTTTAAACGTGGCGAAATAGTTCTGGCGGCAGCGTTCGTGGTCGCCCCAGGTGGTGCGCAGAATACCCGGCCAGGGGAATTTTATGCAGAGCATGCCTTCCACGTCGTTGCCCAGCAGTTCTTTACCATTGGCATCGACCAGCATAGGCTGCACGCCGGGCAGCGGCAGGGTGGCAAAACAAGGTTTGGTCGGCGTAATACCGGCCAGCGGACTGATCAGGATCCCGCCCGTTTCGGTCTGCCACCAGGTATCGACAATGGGACAGCGTTTCTTACCGATCTTTTCGTGGTACCAGTGCCAGGCCTCGTCGTTGATGGGTTCGCCGACGGTACCCAGCACGCGCAGGGATGGCAGGCGGCGGTTTTTCACCCATTGATCGCCGGCAGCCATCAGTGCGCGAATGGCGGTCGGCGCCGTGTAGAAAATGTTGACTTTGTGGCGTTTGATCACGTCCCAGAAACGACCGGCATCAGGAAATGTCGGCACGCCCTCGAACATCAGGCTGGTTGCCCCGGCCAGCAAAGGGCCGTAAATAATGTAGGAGTGCCCGGTGATCCAGCCCACGTCGGCCGTACACCAGTACACATCGCCTTCTTCGTACTGGAACACGTTGCGGAAAGTGTATTCGCTAAAGACCATGTAGCCGCCCTGGGTATGCACCACGCCCTTGGGTTTGCCCGTCGAGCCGGAGGTGTAAAGGATGAACAGGGGGTCTTCCGAATCCATACTCTGGGCTTTGCAGACCTTTCTTTTACCGGCAATGACGTCGTGCCACCATAAGTCGCGCCCTTCCGTCCAGTTGACCGGATCGCCGGTATGCCGGTGCACGATTACGGTTTTTATCGAATCGCAACCCAGCATCAGCGCTTCATCGACAATGGCTTTCACCGGAATATTTTTAGCGCCCCGGGCATTATAATCCGACGTAATAACGGCGACGCACTGCGCATCTTTAATACGATCAGCCACCGAAACGGCGGAAAAACCCGCAAAAACCACCGAGTGTATCGCGCCGATGCGGGCACAGGCCAGCACGGCCACGGCCAGTTCGGGGGTCATGGGCATATAAATACAGACCCGGTCGCCTTTCTTAATGCCCTGCGCTTTGAGGGCGTTGGCGAACTGGCAGACCTGCTGATAAAGCTGGCGGTAAGTGATTTTGCGCGGTTTCGACTTCGGGTCATTGGGTTCCCAGAGGATGGCGGTTTGTTTGCCCCGGGTGGCCAGGTGACGATCCAGCACGTTTTCGGTGATGTTCAGTTTTCCGCCGATGAACCATTTGACCTCCGGCGTTTTAAAATTCCATTTCAGCACCCGTTTCCAGGGCTTTTTCCATTGAAAAGAAGCGGCTTGTTCGGCCCAGAAGGCTTCCGGTTCAGCGACGGAGCGATTATATTCCTGGTGGTATTGTTCCAGGCTCTTGATTTGAGAAGGCATGTTTAAGAAAAGAAGGTTGCGAAAAATGGGTTGATTAAAAAGGTAGACAGCGTCCCGGGAGAGTTTTTCCCGCTGCGCTTCAAACCAGTCGATGGCACTAGCCTACGCCGCTTAAAAGCCTTCGGGAGATTATACATGGTCGGAATCGCGGGCAATCTGATCATATTCCCCCTTCCACGCGTACCACCCGAACAGGCAGAGTCCGATCATGATCGGCGTAAAAATCGGAATGATGATGTACCAGAACATCTGGGTGTCGAGTACCGCTTTGTTGGCTGCCTTGGCCACCGTGATTTCGGCGCCCATCCGGCGAACCATCAAATACACGGCAGCTACCCCCAAAGCAATCCATAAAAAGCCGGAAAGACGTTTTAGAGAATTCATATTTTTGAAAATGATTGGTCAGTAAAAAGAAGTGGAATGAAAGTCGGTTTGGTGTGGTATTAGTCGGAAACATCCTCGTCATTTTTGCCCGGCAAATACAGCAGTCCGATGATGAAACAAACGCTGGCAATCAGGATGGAATACCATAAGCCCACGTAGGGGTCACCCGCCGGATTATCCGTCGTTTTGCTGGCATCGAACAGGCGGGTGGCAATGAACGGCGTGAGTCCGCCGAAAATACCGTTGCCGATGTGGTAGGGCAGCGACATGGATGTGTAGCGGATCCGCGTGGGAAACAACTCCACCAGGAAGGCGGCAATCGGCCCGTACACCATCGTTACGTACAGGATCTGGATAAAAATCATCGCGGTGATCATCCAGAAACCGCGGCCGGATAACCACAGGGTTTTGGTGGTTTCCGGTTTGATGACCGGTTTGGACTTATCCGCCAGGTGCTGCTCTTTTTTGACGGTTTTCAAAGTAGATCCGTCCGAGTAGGCGACTACCGTGGTCGTCATCACCGTAGAATCCCCGTTGGCAGCCAGCGAGAGCGCAGAACCGGTGCTTTTCTGCTCAGCGATCTCCGTTTTCATCTTCGGATCACTGTAGCCATACATGATTTTATAAATCGGGCGGTAACTCAAAATGGCCAGCAGCATACCGGCCAGCATGATGCTCTTGCGGCCGATCTTATCCGACCAGGCGCCAAACACCAGGAAAAAAGGCGTAGCGGCCAGTATAGCCACACACAGTATATAACGCACCTGCTCAAATTCGACGGACATGGTCCGCTCGATAAAGGTCTGGGCATAGAACTGGCCGGTATACCACACCACGCCCTGACCCATGACCGCCGCAAAAAGTGCCAGCAACACCATTTTCAGGTTCCTTTTGTTGGCGAAAGATTCTTTCAGCGGGTTCGTCGAGGTTTTTCCTTCTTTTTTGATCCGGGCAAATAAGGGCGATTCCGCCATGCGCAAACGGATATACACCGAAACCGCGATCAGGAAAATGGACACAATAAAGGGTACACGCCAGCCCCAGTCGTTAAAGGCGTCCACCCCGATCGATTTGCGGGTAGCCAGAATGACGCCCATGGACAGGAAAAAACCGAGGGTAGCCGTCGTTTGAATATAGGCGGTAAAATAGCCGCGCCGGCCTTTTGGCGAGTGTTCCGCCACATAGGTAGCGGCGCCGCCGTATTCTCCACCCAGCGCCAGACCCTGCACAAAACGCAGTAAAAGGATGATAATGGGCGCCCAAATACCAATTTTCGCGTAGCCGGGAATCAGGCCGATGGCAAACGTGGCGCCACCCATCAGCAGCAGGGTAAGCAGGAAAGTGTATTTGCGCCCGATAAGGTCGCCAATACGGCCAAATACCAAGGCGCCAAAGGGCCGCACCACAAAACCGGCGGCAAAAGTGGCCAGAGCGGCCAGAAACGCCGCCGTCGGATTACCCTGCGGGAAGAACTGCTTGGCAATAATGATGGACATGGCCCCGTAAATGTAAAAGTCGTACCACTCGATGAGCGTACCGACCGACGAAGCCGTAATCACCTTCATCAACCCCTTTGTTCCCATCGGCTCGCTTGTAGATGAACTGGTCATAGAAAGTTTTGAACAAAATAAAACTTGTTTAGCGGCCAAATAGGCTCAAACTACCTGGTCAAGGGGTGCATTTCAAATTGTCGCAGCTGGGGTTAATAGAAGTGACACTTTTTTGAAAAGTGTCACTTCTGGACGGCTGTTGAAACGACAATTTGAAATGCACGCTGGTCAAGCACCTGGCATATGTATTAGTGAACTAAAGCATAGACCGGTAAAATTAGATTTCATCGCCATTAAACCTGCGATTTTGCCTGGACTTTGTTTGTTTGCCGGCTATTGGCGCTGTCAAAGCAATCCGGCGGCCCGTACTTCGGCCACATTTTTACAACCGGCCAGCCCCATGGTCAGTTCAAAATCGGCCAGCCAGTTAGACAGCAACTCCTCCACGCCGGCCTGCCCGTTGATCGCCAAAGCATAACAATAGGACCTGCCCAGCCCCACGGCCGTCGCTCCCATCGCCAGGGCTTTAAAAGCATCCGCGCCGCCCCGCACACCGCTGTCGAAGAACACCGGCACTTTTTCCCGCACGGCCTGCACCACGCCGGGCAGAGCCTCCATAGATCCGATGGCGCCGTCGACCTGCCGCCCGCCGTGGTTGGACACATATATACCATCCACGCCGTAGTCGAGCGCTTTGCGGGCATCGTCGGGATGTAAAATACCTTTCAAAATAATGGGCAGCCGGGTGTTTTCCCGTAGAAAACTCAGGTCGGTCCAGGTAATATTGGGGCGCGAATAGATCCGGGTAAAGGTGCGCACGGCTTTTAGCCCCCGGCCGGAACGCAGGTTTGACCAGAAGCTGCCGGGATGCCGGCGATTGGCGGCAAACAGGGTCGCCAAAGCCTGTAAAGTGACTTTGGGCGCCGGGCCGGTCACTGGAAACGGTTCGTCCACGAGTCGCTGAAAGACCGGATCGGAGGTGTATTGCGCAATGCCTTTGCCCTGTAAAAATGGCAAAGAAGCCATATCGAGATCCCGGACGCGCCAGCCGAGCATGGTGGTATCCAGCGTGACCACAATGCCGGTGCAGCCACAGGCTTCGGCGCGACGCAGGAAACTGGCCACCAGGTCATTCGAGCGGCTCCAGTAGAGTTGAAAAAAACGGGGTACCGCCTGCATGGCCGCCGCACACTGTTCCATCGGCACGGAGGCCTGGTTGGAAAAAATATAGGGTACGCCATAAGTAGCCGCCGCCCGGGCCACCGCCAGATCGGCCGCCGGATGGGCCATTTCCAGCACGCCGATGGGCGCCAGAAAAAACGGCGAAGGCCAGCGCTGACCGTATATTTCGACGCCCAAATCCCGGTGTTCGACGTCGCGCAACATCCGCGGCACGATCCGATGGCGCTCAAACCCGCTGCGATTAGCCCCCATCGTACTCTCCTGCCCTGCCCCGCCGGCCACGTAAGCAAAGGCTTCCGCACTCATTTTCTCCCGGGCTTTTTGTTCGAGCAGCAGCGGATCAAAGGGTAGTACCTGGCGCAAACCCGCCGCACCCTGGGTGTAAATACTGCGCTGCCGGTCGAGGGCGTCCGTATTTTTCATAAGAATCTGATATGCTTTGAGTTGATTTTCAAGGATTTCGGGACAAAACAAAAATTTTTTTCACCTTTACCGCGCTACAAACGTCGCACAACGTTTACTAAGTAGAAAACATTTTTTTCCTAACCGCAAAACTTAAACACCATGCGCCCTATTTTCTCCCTGCTTCTCGGATTAACTTTTTGCCTCGGGCTATCTTCCTTTATTATTCAACGCGCCGAAGAATTCGGAAAAGCCGGTTACTACGCCGACTCCCTACACGGACGTAAAACCGCCAGCGGCGAAAAATACGACAAAGAAGCACTAACCTGCGCCCACAAAACGTATGCATTCGGTACCAAACTGCGGGTTACGCGCATCGATAATAAAAAATCAGTCATCGTACGCGTTAATGACCGCGGCCCATACTCCGAAGGCTTTGTGGTCGACCTGTCGCGCGCTGCTGCAGAAGAAATTGACCTGATCAAAGCCGGTCGCGCCAACGTGAAAGTGGAGCCGGTCGAGGATGAAAGCACCACGTCTTCCGTGCAGCAGACCCGCATTATTTCCACGCCAACCGCCAGCGCTTCCACCGAGCGCAGCACGCCGGTACCTGCGGCTACTTCCACCACGGCTAAGCCGAGCACAAAGTTGCTGAAAGCCCAAACCAAAGGTGCGGAAACGGTTAAACCGGTTACCTACAGCACCGAAGACCCCTCCCCGGCAGCGAGCGCAAAATCCAAAACGGCGGTGGAAAAAGTGATCACGCCATCGGAACTTTACCGGGTTGATTTACGCAGCATGGCCAAGACGGGCTTTGGCGTCCAGGTCAGTACGTTGTACGATGCCAAGAACGTTATGCCGATGGTCACTAAACTACAGGCCCAGTATCCGGGGAAAATTCTGGTGAGTTTACTGGAAGATGAAGCCCTCAACCAATCCACCTACCGCATCATCGTCGGCCCTTTCCCAACCCGCAAGGCCGCAGAAGCCCAGCAGAAGGTGGCTGAAAAGAAAAATAAAGGATGTTTTGTTGTAGATCTGTCGGCCATCTAATGCCCGTTTTTCGCTGGCTGCTGGTGGCTGCCTGGATGGCTGCCGCCGGATTGTCCGGTGTGACCTGTACACCCCGCATGCAAGCCAGCCCGGTGGCCGGCCTGCCGGACATTGCTATGCCAACCGACGTGGAGGAAGAACTCGCCGGTATGTTACCGGACGACAAACGCCGGTTAGTAGCCAGCCTGCGCCGCACGCCTTGTTTTGGTTCCTGCCCGGTGTTCAGCGTCGAAGTCTGGTCGGATGGGCGCGTCAACTGGCAGGGCGAAAGCCACGTCGCCCGGATTGGCAGTTTTTCCACCCAGGTGTCGGCTGAATGGATCGCCGAACTGCTCCGGGAAGGCGAACGCGCCGGATTTTTCGAACTGGCCGCGCAGTATCCCAATGGATCGCTGGTGCCGGATCTGCCGCAGACCATTCTGATGTTGCGCCGGGGCAAAAAGTCTTACCGCGTTATTGATAATGCCGATTCTCCGCTGGCTTTGCAACGTTTCGAGCGGTACTGGCAGGAAAAAATCGAAAATTTAAACTGGCGACCGGTGGAGCAGTAGGGAGATAGTTTGCGTGGCCTCCAGCGCCCGTCCCGCCTGTAGCACATGCCGTTCCAGGTGGGCGATCACAAAGGAAAAAGTATCCCCCAGTTGCAGGCGGATCCAGGGCGTCAGCGAAATCGGGACGCGCAGGCGTTCCAGATGGACCAAGGAGGCCGAATCCAGCAGTTTCAACATGGTTTCCTGCTGGTCAATAAATTCCGCCAGCATGGCCCGGGCATCGGGTTGAGCGGCCGGTATGGCGTTCTTCGGGGCTTTCATTTTGGATTTCAATTGCCCGGCAGCACCCGGCCGCATCAGGTTGGTGAAATAAGCGCCCAGCCAACCCGGGCTGTAGTTTGCAACCGCCAAATGCCCCTTGGTTTTACCTTGCTGAATTGCTTTTTCAATGGCCGGCAAATAAAAACGCCCGTAAATATTCAGATGCTCCAGGCATTGGGCCATGCTCCATTGTCCGGGGGCGGGCGACTGCTGCATGGTCGTTGCGGGCAGCATTTGCCACTCCGTAATTGCTTTTTGTAAAAATTGCTCCGTTTGCCGGTGCAGGGCGTCGAGAAGTGCTTTGCTCTGTGTCATGATGTTCATTTTTGCTGGCACAAAGTTCCGGCACGCTGCGGAGTTGGATCTTGGTAAAAACCAAGATTTCAGGGTCATTATTTCAAAGCCGGATGGTACCCAGGAATTTACTGAAATTGGTCGGGTCGAGCCCCAGATAACTGGCCAGGTACTTATGCGGCACCAGTTGCAGCAGGTGGGGACTACGCGACAGGAGCGCCCGGAACCGCTGTTCGGCGCTGGAAGACTGCAGCTCGATCTGGCGGGACAGTACTCCGGCCAGGGTTTGGCTCACCGCCAGCCGGATCATGCGTTCGATGGCCTGATGTTTCCACATCACCTCGTCCAGTTGCCGGAAAGTCGTGCGTAAAAACACACTGGGCGTCAGGGTTTCCAGAAAATACCGCGACGGCTGCTGCAGTAAAAAAGAATCGGCTACGCCCGAAAATGAATACGGATAGGTAAACACCAGCGTCGCATCGCGCCCTTCCTCATTGACCGAATAGGCCCGTTGTACGCCTTCCAGCACGAAATAGAGGTACTTCTCCGTCTCCCCTTCTTCGGTGAGCACGACTTTGCGGGCCGCCTCGAATGGCTGCCATATATGGGAGAAATCATCCCAGGCCGCTTCCGGCAAAGCGTAAATCTGCCGGGTAGTGGCTTCGAGATGGGCGAATGCAGTGGAGGGCATGAACTATGAACTATGAACTATGAACTATGAACTATGAACTATGAACTATGAACTATGAACTATGAACTATGAACTATGAACTATGAACTATG
>JANPIN010000026.1:0-10213 GCA_031425035.1 Saprospirales bacterium
GAGGGGGACCTGATCGCGGAGTTTTCTAATTGATGTTCAGGATCTTGGACAAAAATCAACGGTGCAGATGGATGTACAACCATTCATCCGCAGCTTGTCGGCCCCGGCTTTCGAGCGAAAAATCCGTTTTAATCCAGGCAATCCGTTTCATCCGTTCTCCCATCCTATCGCGCCGTGGAGGCGCCAAAAAGGACCCCACCCCTAACCCCTCCCCCGAAAGGGAGGGGGACCTGATCGTGGAGTTTTCTAATTGATTTTCAGGATCTTGCGTATAAAAGTCAACGGTCCAGATGGATGTACAACCATTTATCCGCAGCTTGTCGTCCCAAGGCTTTCGAGCGAAAAATCCGTTTTAATCCAGGCAATCCGTTTCATCCGTTCTCCCATCCTATCGCGCCGTGGAGGCGCCGAAAAGGACCCCACCCCTAACCCCTCCCCCGAAAGGGAGGGGGACCTGATCGCGGAGTTTTCTAATTGATGTTCAGGATCTTGGACAAAAATCAACGGTGCAGATGGATGTACAACCATTCATCCGCAGCTTGTCGTCCCAGGGCTTTCGAGCGAAAAATCCGTTTTAATCCAGAAAATCCGTTTCATCCGTTCTCCCATCCTACCACGCCGTGCAGGCGCCGAAAGGGAATAAAAAAACCACCGCTACTGATCAAAAAATCAACAGCAGTGGTTTTTAAAAAAGCGAATCCGGTACTAGTTATTCAGCATCACCGGCATCACCAGCATCAGAATATCGCGGTTGATGTTCGGTTCGGCCTCCACGGGGGTCAGAATACCCGCCCGGCTGGGGGTAGAAAGTTCCATTTTGATTTCATCGCCGTCGAGTACGCCCAGCATTTCCACCAGGAATTTGGCATTGAAAGCGATCCGCATGGGATTGCCTTCGTAAGTGCAGGTCATTTGCTCCGTCGCTTCGTTGCTGAAGTCCAGGTCCTGCGCGCTGACCGTCAGGCTCTGATCCGTTACGTCGAGCACTACCTGATTGGTCGTTTTATTGGCGTAAATAGCAATCCGTTTCAGCGAGTTCTGGAAATCACCGCGGCTGACCGTCATGAAATTCGGGTTGTCGATGGGGATAACGGCGTTATAATCCGGATACCGCGCATCGATCAGGCGGCAGACCAGGTTCATGTTGCCGAACGAAAAGAAGGCGTTGGCTTTATTGAACGAGATCGTCACGGCATCATTGGCCGGCAGCGCGTTTTTGAGCAGGTTCAGGGCTTTTTTCGGTACGATGAACGTGGTAGTCACGTCGCCGGCCAGTTGGTGGGTGGTGTATTTGACCAGTTTATGGGCATCGGTGGCCACGCAGATGAGTTTATTTTGCTCGATCTGGAAGTAAACGCCGGTCATAGCCGGGCGCAACTCGTCGCCGGAAGTCGCGAACACCGTTTTGTTGATCGCTTCCAGCAGGTACTGGCTGTTCAGTTTCACCGTTTCCACCGTATCCGCTTCGGGGATATTGGGGAAATCGCTGCCATTTTCGCCGGCCAGTTTGTATTTACCGTAAGAAGACGTGATTTCGATACCGAAATTATCGGGGTTCACCGTAAACGTGATGGGTTGTTGCGGCAGCGCTTTGAGGGTATCGAGCAGGATTTTTGCGGGTACAGCGACGGAAAAATCATCATCCGCCAGCACTTCGATGCTGGTAGCGATGCTGGTTTCCAGGTCCGTAGCGGCAATGGTGAGTTGTTTATTTTCTATTTTGAACAAAAAATCTTCCAGGATCGGCAGCACGGGATTGGAGCCAATAGCTCCGGAAGCGATCTGCAGTTGCTTCAATAATTCGGTAGAGGAGACGCTGAATTTCATAGCGGATGAATGAGTACGTGAAAGATTTGATGGTCAAAGGGCAAAGAGAACAGGGTTGAACGGCCAGGGGAGTACCCGGTTCAGCCTCCTGTACCCGCTTTCAGCCAGGCATGCGGGGGTGAACCTGCTCGCAAGCGGCAAATGTAGCGCGCCGGATGTTCGTTCCCGGCTGAAAAAACTAACAATCTGTGGAAAAGGACAGAAAAATTTACCTTTACCCCCCTTTTATCCGGCACCCGAAAACGCCAGCGCCCAGCTCACCGCTTCCCACCGACTTTGAAAAACAGAATATGCTCAATCGCAAAGCCGCTCCCGCTATTTACGAAATTCAGAATCTCCGCCTGCCACGTCCGCAATTAATCCGGCTGGACAATGGCGTACCCGTGTTCATACTGGATGCGCCGGGGCAGGACGTGGTGAAACTGGAGGCTGTGTATCTGGCCGGCCGGCCGCAGGAAGTCAAACGCCTGGCGGCCCGGGCCACTAGCCGCCTCCTGCGCGAGGGCACCCGGCAGCGCAGCGGCGCGGAGATCGCCGAACACTTCGATTTTTACGGCGGCTCCGTGTCCACCCCTTCCAGTCTGGATACCAGCAGTGTGACCCTGTTTTCGCTGAAAAAGTACGTGAACGAGCTGTTGCCGGTTTTCGCCGAAGTGCTGCAGGAGCCCACTTTCCCGGAAACAGAACTGGAAACTTTTCGGCGGACCAACCTGCAGGAACTCCAGATCGAACTCGAAAAGGTGGAAATACTGGCCCACCGCTACATCACGGAACTCATTTTCGGGGAAGATCATCCCTATGGTTATAATTCGGTGGCGGCCGATTATCCGGCCTTGCTGCGGAGCGACCTGCTGACGCACTTCGAGCGCTGGCATACGCCGGCCAACCTGCGCCTGTTTGCCAGTGGGCGTGTAGATGACGCGGTACTCACCCTGCTCAATCAACAACTGGGACAAATTAAATCGCCCGGACAAGTGGCTGATTATCAGTCGGTCGTGACGGAAAAAGTGCCACGAAAAGTTAAAGTTGCCCATCCTGATTCGCTGCAAACCGCCATTCGGGTGGGGCGCCGCATGTTCAGCCGGCAGCATCCCGATTTTAACGGCATGCTGGTGCTGAATACCATTCTGGGCGGCTATTTCGGCTCGCGGCTGATGACCAATATCCGGGAGAAAAAGGGCTATACCTACAATATTTATTCCACCCTGGATGCCATGCTGTACGACGGCTGTTTTTACATCGGGACCGAAGTAAACCGCGATAAAGCCACCGCCACGCTGCGTCTGATCATGAAAGAACTGCAGCAACTACGCGAAACGCCGGTGGATGAACAGGAACTCGGCATGGTGCGTAACTACCTGCTCGGCCTGCTGCTCAACGGCCTCGACGGCCCGCTGAATGCCTCCGAAATGGTGCGTATTCTCGCGGTGGAAGGGCTGCCCTGGGACGGTTTCGAGGAGATGGTAGAGGTGATCCGCACGATTACGCCGGCACAATTACAGGCGCTGGCCCAGCGTTACTGGCAACCCGAAGACCTCTGGACGGTCACGGTTGGCTAAGTCCTTGTTTAAATTAGTCATTATACCCGTTTTTATAAAAAGTAAGCAGTTTTTTAGCATGGTATTCCCCCAAATCCTATGTAGTTTTGCGCGCTTTAATCGAAAAGCCATACCTCTTACTCACATCCTAACCTCTATATACAGTTGAACTTTTTCAAATTTTTCAAGCAGGAATTAGCAGTTGACCTCGGCACCGCCAATACCCTTATCATGGTGGACGATCAGGTGATCGTAGATGAACCTTCGATCATTGCCGTAGACCGGCGGACCGGCAACACCATTGCCGTCGGACACCGGGCCATGCAGATGCACGAAAAAACCCACGAGAATATCAAAACGATCCGCCCCCTGAAAGACGGCGTGATCGCAGATTTCCAGGCGGCAGAAGCGATGATTGAAAGTATGATCCGGATGGTGGGTAAAAAGAGCAATTTCTTCAGTCACCTGAAAATGGTGATCTGTATTCCCAGCGGTATTACGGAAGTGGAAAAACGGGCGGTATTCGACTCCGCCGACCACGTGGACAGCAAGGAGACTTACCTGATCCATGAACCGATGGCTGCCGCGCTGGGTATTGGCCTCAACATTGAGGAACCTATTGGTAACATGATCATCGATATTGGCGGCGGTACCACGGAAATCGCCGTGATCGCCCTCTCGGGTATAGTTTGTGACCAGTCCATCCGGATTGCCGGCGACGAACTCACCAACGATATTATGGGGTATATGAAACGCGAACACAACATCCTCATCGGGGAACGGACGGCCGAGCAAATCAAGATCAATGTGGGCTCTGCGCTGCATGAACTGGAAAACCCGCCACCGGACTACGCGGTAAATGGTCGCGACCTGATGACCGGTATTCCAAAACAGATCAAGATCAACTACCAGGAAGTCGCTTACGCATTGGATAAAAGCATTAGTAAAATCGAAGACGCCGTCCTCAAAGCGCTGGAAATGACCCCGCCTGAGCTGGCCTCCGATATTTACCGGACCGGCCTCTACCTCACGGGTGGCGGCGCATTGCTGCGGGGCCTCGACAAACGCCTCGAATCCAAAACCAAACTCAGCGTCCATGTCGCCGACGACCCGCTTCGTGCGGTCGTTCGCGGTACCGGACTGGCCCTGCGCAACTCCGATAAGTTCTCTTTCCTGATCGACCGTAAAAGTGTTTAAGGTAGGGGTCAGGGGTCAGGAGGCAGGAGACAGGTGTTAGGACGCAAGCTTACACCTCCCACCTCCTGCCCCCTAACTCCTGCCCCCTAACTCCTAACTCCTGACTCCTGACTCCTGACTCCTGACTCCTGACTCCTGCCCCCTAACTCCTAATTCAAAATTATGGGTTCCCTCCTCCAACTTTTCATCCGGAATGGTGGTTTTGTGACGCTGGTGCTGGTGGAGGCTTTCTGCTTTTATATCATCGTTCAATTCAACGACCGCCAGCAAGCCGTGTATGCCCACTCTTTCGGGCGTTTTTCGGGGAATGTGCTGGAACGTCGCCAGCATCTGCTCGATTACTGGAGCCTGGACAGCCGGGTAGATAGCCTCACCAAGGAGAACAGCCAATTGCAGCAGGAACTGGCCAACCGCGGTTCCGTTCAACTCGCCTTGCGCGATACGTTTTTCTCCGTTCGGTACGATTCCTTACTGCGTTCCGATTCAGTACGTCAGCGCGTGATGCGCCCGGAATTCATTTACCTGACCGCCGCCGTGATCAGCAACTCCATCAATGGGGCCAATAACTGGCTGATGCTCAACCGCGGCAGCGATGATGGCCTGCAATCTGATATGGCAGTGGTTACCCGCAGCGGCATTGTCGGCATTGTGCGGAACGTTAACCGCAATTTCTCGCTGGTCATGTCGGTCCTGCACCGGCAGAGCAAAATATCGGCGGCCCTGAAACGCGAAAAAGCTTTTGGCTCTTTGGTCTGGGAAGGCGGCGACCCGGAGGTCATGACCCTGAAATTCATCCCCAAACACTTCGATAAAATACAGGTAGGCGATACCGTGCTGACCAGCGGATATTCACAAATGTTTCCGCATGGGCACATGATCGGCACCATTATTCAAAAACCGGAACAGGATCCGGAGAACCCGTATTTTCTGAACATGCAGGTCCGGTTGAGCCAGGATATTTCCACGGTGCAGGATGTTTATGTGGTGAAAAATATTTTTGACGCTCAAATCGACAGCCTCCAACGGAGCATCCGCGATGAACAGTAATCTATTTCCCAACCTCTGGCGGTTTGTGCTGCTGGTCGCGGTACAAGTGCTGTTGCTAAAGCAGGTGTCCGTCACGGCCGGCGCTTACTTCAATGTACTGCTCTATCCCCTGTTTGTATTGCTGCTGCCGGTGCAACTGTTCGTTCCATACGTAGTCCTGCTGGGTTTTCTGGTCGGTATGACGGTGGATTACTTTTATGTTTCCTTTGGATTGCACGCCAGCGCGGCGGCGTTTTCCGGATTTGCCCGCAGCATCATTTTTAAAGTCGTAGAACCTAAGGGCGGCTTTTCAGGGAAAGAACCCGTTTTTACGCCGCACTATTTCGGCTGGCCGACATTTACGAAAGTGGCGGGTTTATTTTTCTTTATCCACATCTTTTGGTACTTTTCGGTGGATTATTTCACCTTTTACTATTTCAGCGACATCGCCTGGAAAACCCTGGCTTCCTGGGTACTGACGATGATCTTTGTGATCTTTTTTGGGTTTCTGTTTAATCCTAAACGGTAAACACTATGCAAGTCTCGCGCGAACGTCAGAGAAACATTCAGCTGGTCATTCTGGTCTGCGCCCTCGCGCTGGTCGGTAAGGCTGCGCAGTTACAGTTGTTCGATGATTCCTTTCGTCGCAAGGCTGACGCCACCACTATTGAAAAACTGACGGTTTATCCGCCACGTGGTCTGGTCTTCGACCGCAATGGCAAACTGATCGTGAACAACGAGGCGATGTATGACCTGATGGTCACCTATAATCAGGTCGATCATGAGCACATGGACGTGCCGAAATTTTGCCGTCTGCTGGGGATTACACCGGAAGTTTTTCAACTGAATATGGTTAAAGACTGGCGCAGCGGCAAGTTTTCCCGCTCCGTGCCCTATGTTTTCCTGAAAAAACTCTCCATCGAAACCTACGCCCGCCTCCAGGAAAGCCTGTATGAGTTTCCGGGTTTCTTCGTACAGGTGCGGAATATCCGCGGTTATCCTTACCACGTCGGGGCGCATGTACTGGGTTATATTAATGAAGTAGACCCACGTGATATCGACCGCTCCGGCGGCTTGTACGAATCGGGTGATTACATTGGCGCCGCCGGCCTGGAATCGCAGTATGAGGCCTATTTGCGCGGTAAAAAGGGCACCATCTCCCTGTTAAAAGATAATCTTGGCCGGACGGTCGGTAAATACCAGGAAGGCCGCTTCGACACGGCCGCCGTAGCCGGCAGTGACCTGATCGCCTCCATCGATGTCGATTTACAGGCGTATGGCGAGTACCTGCTACAAAACAAAACCGGCAGTATTGTCGCCATCGAGCCCAAAACCGGCCAGATCCTCTGCATGATCAGCGGCCCTACCTATGATCCCAACCTGCTGACCATGACGCAGGAACGGGGCCAGGTGTTCAGCCGCCTGCTGACCGATCCGCTTAAACCTTTTTTCGACCGGACGGTGATGGCTAAATACCCGCCGGGCTCCATTTTTAAAACCGCCGTGGCGCTGGCCGGCCTGCAGGAACGTACTATGACGGATGACGGCGGCTTTAACTGTTCCGGCGGCTACTTTTACGCCGGCCGCCTCTATAAATGCCACCACCGCGGGCACCTCAACGGCGTGGTGGACGCGGTCGCCTATTCCTGTAACACGTACTTCATGAGCAAGTACCGCGACATTGTCGACCGTTTCGGTTTTTCCAATCCCCAACAGGGACTCGATAGCCTGAACAGCTACCTGCACCAGTTTGGTTTCGGCCGGCAATTGGGCATCGACTATCCGAATGAGAGTGCGGGCGGTTTTCCAACTTCCACCTATTACAATAAACTATACCCTAAAAATCTGGGCAGCTGGCACTCGCCGACGATTATGTCCTGCGGCATCGGGCAGGGAGAAATTCAGTTGACTACCCTGCAAATGGCTAATCTGGCGGCTTGTATTGCCAATCGTGGTTACTGGTACGCCCCGCACCTGGCTAAGCAATTCCGCGATGGCACGCCCATACCGGGTATTTATTACCAGCAAAACCACGTGAACATCAGCGCGCATAACTTCGACGTCGTAACGGAAGGCATGGCGGAATGTGTAAACCGCGGTACGGCGCGGATTGCCCGTATCGAGGGTATTCAGGTCTGCGGCAAAACCGGCACCAGTCAAAACCCGCATGGCGAGGATCACTCGGTGTTTTTCGCTTTCGCACCGAAGGAAAATCCGAAAATCGCGATTGCCGTGTACGTCGAAAACGCCGGCTGGGGGGCTTCCTATGCGGCGCCAATCGCCAGCCTGATGATCGAAAAGTATTTGCACGATACGATTGCCACGGCCCGCAAACCCATTGAAGATCGTATGGCCAAAGCCAATATCATCGAGAAATTTTTGGCCAGTCGCCCCGCTGTACGCCCGGCAGCACCCGCTGCCCGCCGCGATTCACTGCCCAATCCGCAGGATATACCGAGTGATGTACCGACCGGCCAGCCCGCACTTGGCGTAACGACCAACAAGGGCGATCGCAAACGATAAGCTAATCTTCTCCATTATACAGGCTATATTTTGTTTGCCGGCGTTGAGTAACAAACTACTCTCTATGCACCGTTCTACGTTATTATTTGCCCTCGTCCTGATGGCCTTCGCCAGCTGTAAAAAAGACCCCGTTGATGCAGATCCGGCGGCCAACTTACAGTTCCAGTTTAAATTTGATGCCGCCCAGACCCGCCTGAACAACATCGGGCTACCGGCTACACTTCCGGCCGGTCATGCCGCGCAAGACCCGGAATTCCGAAAAATGAGCATTCATTATCTGGAGCTGGCACCGACTGCCTTTACGGCCCTCGGCAAGGGCGCAGTGCTCTACAAAGCGCCCGAAACGACTAAAGGCGGCGCTGATGCCATCGATTTCGATCAGGCCGTTTTAGCCGGCGCTGGTGAAAACTTCCTGAAAATCAATCTAAAAGACGTTGCGCCTGGTACCTATGAATGGGTGCGGGTCAGCGTAGCCTACCAGAACTACGACGTACGTTTCAACATCCGTAACCTGCCGGTCGTGGGCAACCTGGATCAGCAAAAGGGTACGGTCGCGTCTTTTTTGGGGTTCAACACCTATATTAACAGCACAACGCCCCGGGAAAAAACGCTGACGGTCAATGATGATAAAAAGCAGGGTTTCTGGGTCTTCGAGACCAATTTAACCGTTCCTTATAATATTTATAACCAGCTATATTCCGGAGAAGCGCCGGCGGGAGCAACCACCGTGGTCAATCCACTTTTTGCCAGCAGTCCTATTCCGGCGGGTTCCTGTGTGGTAACCGGCAAATTCACGCAGCCGCTGGTAGTAACGGGGCAGGAAACCGGCGATGTAACGGTGACTTTGTCGTTTTCCATCAATAAAAGCTTTGAATGGATCGACGATAATGGCAACGGGCAACTGGATATATACGGCGACGGCACTACGCCGGCGGAAAAAATCGTGGACATGGGTCTGCGCGGTTTAGTTCCTTCCTGGCAGTAAAAAACAGGCCGCCGCCGAACCGCTGCGGGAGAAAAGTGTTTGGTCAGTACCCGCTCCGATATTCAATGAATGGGCTGATCTAAAAAACACTAAAAAATTTTTTATGAAAAAAGTATGGTTAA
The DNA here is from genome assembly GCA_031425035.1 of Saprospirales bacterium. Lineage (GTDB taxonomy): Bacteria > Bacteroidota > Bacteroidia > Chitinophagales > Saprospiraceae > M3007. The sequence goes on from JANPIN010000026.1 coordinate 9,219, forward strand.
TCACCGGTTGCTCCACGGGTTTTGGCCGCGAGCTGGCGACCTATGTACTGGCGCAAGGCTATAGCGCTGCCGTGGCTGCCCGTAACCCGGCCGATGTACAGGATATTGTGGCCGGAAAGGAAGACCGGGCGATGGTGGTCCAACTGGATGTAACCAGTCCGGAACAAATTAAAGCCGCCGTGCAGGCCACGCAAGAAAAATTCGGGCGGATCGATGTGCTGGTCAATAATGCAGGTATTGGTTATTTCGGCGCCATCGAGGAAAGCGAAGAAGCCGCCGTCCGTAACATGTTCGAGATCAATTTTTTCGGACTGGCCAGAATGACCCAGGAAGTGCTGCCCGTCATGCGGGCGCAACGCAGCGGCCACATTGTTAACATCGCGTCCATCGGGGGACTGGTTGGTTTCCCGGCGGTTGGGTTTTATAACGCCACCAAGTTTGCCGTCGACGGCCTTTCCGAATCGCTGGCCAAGGAAACGGCTACGCTGGGCATTAAGGTGACTATCGTAGCACCCAGTGGTTTCCGCACCGACTGGGCCGGCCGCTCCGCCGAAAACAGTCCGGTCGTCATTGCCGACTATGCCGAAACGGCGGGCGCCAATAAAAATGCGATCCGGGGCTATAGCGGCAACCAGCCGGGTGATCCGGCGCGGGCGGCACAGGCCATTGTGAAAGCGGTAGAAGCGGAGAATCCGCCCCTGCGTTTGTTACTGGGCGCGGCAGCCTTGAAGGGTGCCCGGCATAAACTGGACATGTTGAAGAAAGACTTCGATGCCTGGGAAGAAACGACCGTGTGGGCGGATGCGCCGAAGGAAGGGTAGAAAGGGTTGATGGGGGTTTATAAAGTTGATAAGGGTTGATGAGGTTGTGGTGCGCCATAAACTTATGCCGTGGGTATTGGACATAAACTTATGCCTTTTTACCTTAGTTCATTGAAAGACGGTCAAAACACTATATTATGGGTCAGCCAATCCATTATCCCATCCGAGAACGTA
>JANPIN010000027.1:0-13965 GCA_031425035.1 Saprospirales bacterium
GTGCGAAGGTCCTGCCGACCTGACCATCACGGCTTCCGACGCCTGCTCGCTGGCGAACGTGGATATCCGCTACCTGTTGTTCCTCGACCTGAACGGCGACGGTGTAATGGAGACGGTGATCAACTCGAACAACCTGCCACCGGTAAACACGGTGTTCTTCGGCAACGCCCTGAACGCTAACTACGCCGGCGGTACGCCGTATGCTTTTGACGAGCGCGCAGTACCATTCAACCAGAAATATCGCTTTGCGCTGCAACTGACGACTTCGGGTGTGAACAAGACGGCCCACGTGGCCTGGAACACGACGGCTTCGCAGTCGACGTATGTGGTACCTGAACTGCCTTACGGCACGCACAAGATCAAGTGGTATGTCGGCGACGGTTGCGGTAACGAAGCAACTTGCGAGTACACGTTCGTGGTGAAAGATTGCAAAGCACCGACGGTGGTTTGCCTCAACGGCCTGAGCGTGAACATCATGCCAACGCAAATGATCCAACTGTGGGCTACGGACTTCCTGCAATACGGTGAAGATAACTGCACGCCAACGGCGCAACTGAAATATGGCATCCGTCGCTCCGGCACGGGTACCGGCTTCCCAGTGGACGCACAGGGCAACCCGATCACCAACGTACTGTTCACCTGCGCGGACCTCGGTACGCAAGCGGTGGAACTGTGGGCCATCGACGCTGCCGGCAATGCTGATTACTGCGAAACATTCGTCGTGGTGCAGGACAACAACGGCAACTGCCCGAACAGCAGCGGTCCGAATGCATCGGTAGCCGGAACGCTTAAAACAGAGGCTGCCGCCGGTTTGGAAGAAGCCAATGTACAATTGGATGTCAGCCCGATCGGTGCTAATTCCTTGTCGAGCTTCAAGTTATCCAATTCGACCGGTGGCTATATGTTCGGCAACATGGTACCGCTTTATTCCAGCTACACGGTGACGCCTTCGAAAGATGATAACCACCTGAACGGCGTGTCCACCTATGACCTGGTGCTGATCAGCCGCCACATCCTGGGTCTGGAGCCCCTGACTTCGCCTTATAAAATGATCGCTGCGGATGCGAATAAATCCGGTTCGATCACGACGTTCGATATTGTCGAGTTGCGAAAACTGATCCTGGGCATTTACCAGGAGCTGCCGAACAACACGTCGTGGCGCTTCGTGGATAAAACATTCACGTTCCCGAACCCGAATAATCCATTCCAGACTTTATTCCCGGAAAATAAATCGCTGGCCAGCATTGAAACCAACATGCTGTCCGAAGATTTTGTAGCGGTGAAAATCGGTGACATGAACGGCAGCGCATTAGCGAATGCCCAGCAAAGCGCGGAAGATCGTACGACCGGCACGCTGCTGATCGACGTGGATGACCGCCAGGTACAAGCCGGTGAAACTTTCGCCCTGACGTTCAAAACGGCGGAAGCGGCACAAGCCTATCAGTTCACGCTGAACCTGAATGGTTTGACCGTCACGGAAATTGAGAAAGGTGAAAAAGTGGATGACAGTAACTTCGGCGTGTTTACGGATGCCCTGACCGCTTCAGTGGACGGCGCCCGTGAATTCACGGTACATTTCCGCGCAGCGAAAGCCGGTAAGATCAGCGAAATGCTGAACGTATCCAGCCAGATCACGAAAGCGGAAGCTTATACCGTGTCGGGTGACCGCCAGGAAGTAGCACTGCGGTTTAATAATGGTCAGACCAGCACCATTGCCGGTGTCGGCTTTGAACTGTACCAGAACCAGCCGAACCCATTTGTGGGTACGACCTTCATTAGCTTCCACCTGCCGGTCGCCACTGCGGCTACCCTGACGGTGTACGATGAATCGGGCCGCGTGGTCTTTACACAGCAGGGTGACTTCGCCAAAGGATACAACTCGATTTCTGTAGATGCCGCTGTGATCCCGCAGGTAACCGGTTTGCTGTACTACAAACTGGAAACCGCCACGAACACGGCGACCAAGAAGATGATCCTGGTTAAATAAATTTAATTCCATCTTGCCTGATGAGTCATCCCGAGGTTCGGGGTGACTCATTTTTTTACATGGAAGCCCCCGGGTCGCGACCCATGGTTAGTTATATAACCGTTACAGGGTTTACATCCCGGTTGGTGAGAGGGTATGGTTCTGTCGGCAAGCATGAGAAGAATTAACCGCGCGTTCCCTGTTTTCTTCGTTACTTTGCGCCTCCAAACTGCAAAAAGGATTTTTTTCAATAAAAAACAGGGCAAATAGATTTTTGGCCCGCTTTTTGGAAATGCATACCCTGTACCTTATTTTAATCCAGAACGGGCCTAGGTTTCGTTCTTAATCACCAACCAATTGTTCCATGCATATCTGGTTACGCTCCCTCGGCGTAAGCGTCCTCACGCTTATTTCCACTTTCCTTACTGCCCAACCGTTTGGCTTTTCGCTGCCGGTGATCAACAATGCCGCTACCGGCACGATCATCAATCCGGCTTTCAGCGTGACCAACTTTAATAACGTCACGTCGCTTCAGTTCGTGCTGCGTTGGGATCCTACCGTTTTACAATTTCTGGCAGTCAACGCCCTGAATTTAGATAACCTGGATATTAGTGATTTTGCCCTGACCAATGCCATAGATAGTGGTTTGATCCGGGTACAATACGAAGCCGCTTCTTCTTTTAACGGCGTGTCCGCAGCCGATGGCACCAACCTGTTTCGCCTGCGTTTAAAAGTAATCGGCGACCTCGGAACGGGCAGCGGTATTAAAATTACCGAAAATTTTCCAACGGCCTTTGAAGTCACCCAGGTCCAGCCTGATTCCACGATTTTAGCTTACGGCATCGAGCAATCCGCTCCTTATGATACGGTGGTGATCAACAATGGTTTCGTAGCCGTTGGTTACGTAGTGGCCACCCAGGAAGCGAGGGCAAACAGTGTACTGCCCGTGCTTATTTCCCCCAACCCTTTTAATGATCAAACTTCTGTTGCTTTTCACCTGGAAACGCCTTCTACGGTACGCATGACCCTGACCGATGCGGTTGGGCGCGTGGTACGCAGCAATGATTTTCCGGCGCTGGACGGCGATCAATCCATACAAATTTCTGCAGCCGGCCTTCCGGCGCATTGCACCTATTTTTTGACCCTGCAGACGGCCACCCAGGCCTGCGTGCAGCCACTGTTTTTGTTTTGACACAACATTCATTTCTTCATCATCCCATGTCCTTGTTAAAGATGAAACCGATACATCAACACTTCATCGCAGCGATCATGCTGCTCCTGTGCGCGTTTCAAGTTTCCGCGCAGACGCCAATTGATGTCACTTTCACCCCGGCTACCAGCACTGTGGCGGTAGGCGCAACCGTGGCCATTCAAATGAAGGTGCTCAATTTTAAGAACGTGACGAGCGTGCAGTTCCCGATCGTCTTTAATAAAGATATACTGCAACTGGTTTCGGTAACGGGTCCGCATGCACAACTGGTGAATTTCCACGTTGATTTTAACGATCCGGACCCCAACCTGGCGCTGTCGCCCGGAAAACTGGCGGTTTCCTGGAGCTATAATGCCGGCTCACAGCCGAATGGCGCCACCATTCCGGGTACCGGAACATTTTTTACCTTGAATTTCAAGGCGTTGACCAACGGCGTTTCTACCGTTAACCTGGCTGCTGCTGTGCAACCATTAGTGGAAATACAAAACACAATGGGTCAACCGATTACCGTTAATTTTCAAAACGGCGCCGCCACGATTACGGCTGGTACCGGCGGCCCGAACCCACCTGTAGCTGCCCCGATTCAGGGTTTGCACATTATTGCCAACACCCTGCAAATCCCACCCGGACAAGTAGGCTGCATGCCGGTAACGGTCAATGATTTTGATGATGTCGTTTCCTTTACCTATGCCATTAACTGGGATCCATTGATTCTGGAAGTTGTAGGCAGTCGCGATGGACGTACGAATAAGCTGGTACCCAGCGATGTACAATTTGGCGTATTCAATAATACCGGCCGCCTGAGCCAGTTATGGTACACCCCTACGGTTCCCAATACCCGCGCCGATCTCAGCGGAATATATGACGTGTGTTTCAAAGCTAAAGGCGCGGCAAACAGCAACACCCTGGTACGACCCAATGGGGATGGTTTTGGCGCAGCAGGAAGCGCAGAATTACTACAAGTAAAAAATAACGTTGTCGGTAACTACTGGAAAGATACTACCGGTATCAGGGATACCATTTTCATCCAAGCCTCCGCTAACCCTACCAATGGTATTGCCTACACGGGTGAAACAGACTCTACCCTGCAAAACGCAGTCGGTTGTGTCGACGTACGGGTGAAAAGTTTCACCAACTCTACCTACGGCGAATTTGCTTTGACCTATGATTCGACCAAACTGGAGTTCAAATATTTTAACCTGGGTGCAAATCCCCTGGGCCTGGATACGTCTTCCACTGCTCCGAACAATATTGAGAATTTCCTGAAATTTTACGCCCTGCCCATCGTCAACAACAACGGCGACGAGCAGACCCTGCGTTACGCGCAATTTGCCTATCGCAACGTCAACGGCCTGACGCTGCCGGACAACACGGTGGCTTTCTCGGCCTGCTTTAAGGCAATCGGCCCGGTATTCAGCACCAACAACGTACAAATCAGTTCTTACCTGGATCCGGGTAACGTGATCGTGCCGATCGGCGCTTCCAAGAAAACGGTTGGTGCTGTGCCTATTTCGTATACCTCCGGTTCGATGTATATTAAATCGGCCACCACCTTATCGGCTACGGCTACGGTCGCGCAAAACGTAAGCTGCGCCAGCGGTAATAACAGCAGCAATGGTGCTATTAACCTAAGTGTGGTCAACTGCGGCGGCACCGCTACGTACTCGTGGAGCAACGGCGCCACGACCAAAGACATTTCCAGCCTGACCGCCGGTACCTATACGGTAACGGTCACCTGTTCGACGGGTGGTACGGCGACAAGTTCGGCTACGGTGACGGGACCTTCCGCGCTCAACTTTCCCACAGCCAATGTCACCAGCATTACCTGCAACGGCGGTAATAACGGCGCCATCGCGATTGCGCCAATTGGCGGAATAATGCCTTACACGTATGTCTGGACTGGCCCGGCCGGTTTTGGCAGCATGAACCAGAACATCACCAACCTGATCGCTGGTCCTTATAAAGTTACGATTACCGATGCCAACGGTTGTACCATCAGTCCAACGACGGTAACACCGATAACGGTGACCAGCCCAGGACCGATTGCGGTTAATAGCAGCACCAGCACAACCCTGGCGGTCAAGTGTAAAGGCGGTTCGGATGGTGCGATTACTATTCCAACCCCGACCGGCGGTACGGCTCCGTTTACCTATGCCTGGAGTGGTCCGGGAGGGTTTTCCGCCACCACCCAGAATATCAGCGGTTTGAAAGCCGGTAACTATTCGGTGGTTATCACCGATTCGAAAGGCTGTACGGGTTCGCTGGCTTCCCCATTGATGATATCGGAACCTGCCCTGGCCGTTACCGTTAGTAACCCAGTCGCTTCGAATATTAAATGCTTCGGTGCATCCGATGGTGCGATCCAGGTCAACGTGTCGGGCGGTACCAGTCCTTATACGGCGTATGCCTGGAAAAATGTGGCGACCAACGCTATCGTTTCTACCCTGGAAGATCCTACTGGTTTGCCGCAAGGCACCTACATACTGACCGCTACGGATGCTGCCCAATGCACCGGCACCGGCGCGCAGGTTTCTATTGCAGCGCCTAGTTCGGCGCTTACCGTCACCGAATCACATACGGACGCTGCCTGCGCCGGTATGGCCACCGGCACTATTACCTTATCGGTCAGTGGTGGCTGGAATAACCCAACGTTTGCCTGGAGCCCCGCGCTTCCTGCCCTCGGAAATCAGACCGGCGTACTGCCAGGTACTTATACCGCTACGGTGACGGATGCTAACAATTGCTCGGTAACCATTCCGGTAACAGTCAGTTCTGCTGCCGCCATTACGACCACCAACATCGCCGTTACCAACGTGAAGTGCTTTAAGGAAGCCAACGGCGGCATCGTATTAAGCCTCACTGGCGGAGGTACCAACAGCGGACCTTATACCGTGAGCTGGTCGCCAGGTGGACTTTCCGGTCAGGCGATCGGCGGCCTGGCGGGCGATGTGTACACCCCGACGGTTACGAATACAAATACCGGCTGTACAGTTGTATTACCGGCAATCACCGTTACTGAACCGAATGCCATTCAGGTGGACAGTGTGGTCACCATGCAAACGGGTGCATCGAACAATGGTAAAATTGATTTGACCAATATTTCCGGTGGTACTGCGGGTTACCAGATCAGCTGGACCGGGCCGAACGGCTTTACGTCTACCCAGCAGGTAATTGATAATCTGGCTCCCGGCAATTATGTGCTGAACATTACCGACGCCAATCTTTGCACCTATACGACGACGATTAACGTAGCGTCTGAAAATCCGCTGAATACGGCCACCATTATCAACGTCAAAAATGCCTGCGATAATGATGGTTGCATCACGGTGAATATTTCGAGCATCGCGACGGCCACACCCTTTGTCCTTTCGTGGGGCGGCGGTACGCCAACGGTTACTACGGATCACAACGCGGTAGTATGCGGCCTGGCCCCAGGTGTTTATAACATTACCCTAACCGATGCGGCCGGACACTCGTTCGTTTTACCAGCACAGAATATTACCCAACTGGCGCCCGCTAATGCTGGTTCCAATTTAGTGAACCCGGTTGGCTCAAACATGGGGGGCTCGATCATCCTAAACTCCGCTGGTGCTCCTTTAACTTATCTGTGGAACAACGGATCTACCTCTGCTGCTTTGATTGGTCTTGACTCCGGTACCTATATCGTTACAATTACGAATCTGGTTTCCCTGTGTCAGAAAGTTGACACGTTCCACCTGGTTCGTCAGTACGCGATAGTGACTGCTAATTTTGCAGTAAACAATTCGTCTTGTGCCGGAGTGCCTACCGGTTCGATCAACCTTAATTCATTAGCTGGGGGTAATGGTACCTTAACGTTCAGCTGGTCAGGCCCTAACGGCTTTACCGCTAGTACGCAAAACATTAATAACCTGGCGCCGGGTACTTATAATCTGATCATTACCGACCAGACACCAACAACCTACACCTTCTCTGCACAGACAGTCATCGCTACTTCCAACCTCGCGGTAACCAACGTCAACGAGACTTCTTTTTACAATGGTTTTCAGGTAAGTGCCTTCACAGCCTGCGACGGGGCGGCTTCCGTGGTGATCGCCGGCGCGGCTGGTACACCCGGTATACTCTGGAGTAACGGTATTACGACGGTTAATAACACCACGCTGTGTGCGGGTTCTTACACGGTCACGGTTACGGACCAGAACGGTTGCACGGCCGTATGGTCGGATGCCTTGACTTCCCCGGATGCGCTGAGTGTGGTTCCGGAAACCGTAGCGCCAAGTTGTGCCGGTAAATGCGACGGACTTGCGCAACTGCGCGTGATTGGTGGCCTCAGCCCGTATAAAATTCGCTGGGCACTGCCGGCCAATCAATTCCAGCTGGATGAACTGAACAACTCCTTTGAGTATTCGACCGTAAACAACTTATGCGGCGGAACTTACAGCGTGACGATCACCGATAAGAATGGCGCAACTTCCGTGCAATCTGTCGTCGTCGCCACGCCCACCCCGATCACGGCGACGTTCAATCAAAATACCCCCAGCCGTTTTAACTCCTGCGATGCGGAGACGATGATCAACGTGATCGGCGGAAGCAACCCGATCGACTATGCCTGGTCGGGCAGCAACAGCCACAGTGGTAATGAAGCGCGTGCCGACGGACTGTGTGCCGGGGAAGTAGTGACTTTTGTCATTGTCGATAACCGCGGTTGCACGGCTACTTTACGGGATACCATCAACTATCCGGAGGATGGTTGCTTACTGGGCAGTCCGGTCATTACGCCCGGCGAAAAAGATGGCAAAAACGACGTGTTGTTCATTACCTGTGCCGAAACGGTCAACAACAAAGTGGAAATATTCAACCGCTGGGGCCAGATGGTTTTCAGCGTAGTGAACTACGATAACAACGGCATTGTGTGGGAAGGCGAAACCAAGAATGGCGCCGCATTGCCCGAGGGCGTGTACTTCTACGTGATGACTTACACCGACACGCAGGGTGTTGAACAGCGCATTAAGGGTTACGTCAACCTACTGCGGTAAACATCTGATCGTCAACGTTTTTCCAACTCTTAAAGGGGGCATCAAAGTGATTCAAATAGCAAGTAATCGTATACTGTACGATGGACTTGGTTTGGATCACTTTGCCCGGCCCTTTTCTCTTTCCTTCTACTTTTCACGCCCAAACTTTCGATTGCAATGAAAAAGGCACTTTTTACACTTTGCTTTGGTCTGCTGGTTGCAGCCGCTTTCGCCCAGGAATCAGCCGTTTATTCGCAGTACCAGATCCATCCGGTATTGATCAACCCTGGCTACACGGGTTTTCAAAACAAACATGAAGTCATTGGTAATATACACAGCTCCTGGACGGGCTTCACGGGTGCACCGACGGCTTATACCTTGATATACACGGCGCCGGTGGGCGACAAGCTTGCTTTGGGCGGCGGTATTTTCAGTGAAAAAGCCGGCAACCAGAACGTAATGAAGTTACAGTTGAACTACGCTTTCCGTTTCCAGATTCAGAAAGCCCGACTGGGACTGGGTCTTTCGACCGATTTTATCAATAAGAGTTTGAAGTCCAGCCTGCTGGATGATCCCCTCGTTCAAAGCGGCGACGATGTGGTCGAACAGAGTGTGGACGGACAGAGCATTTTTGATGCGACCATTGGAGCTTACATGATGTATGACGAGCGTTTCTTCGTCGGTTTGTCTTTGCCGAACGCTATTCGTACGCGTCTGGACGACGTGCTGGTGGAGGAAGATCAACAGAATAAAGGCTCGCTTTTGGAGCACTACATTTTTCAGTTCGGCTACATTGCCGACATTGCCAGCCAGAACTTCAAGATCATTCCGTCACTGACCATGCGCAATGTGCGCGATACGCCTTATCAGATCGATCTGAACGTACAGGGTCGTTTCCTGGATGAAAAACTCATTGCCGGCCTCACTTTCCGCCCGAACAATGAAGGATCGATGGCTTTTCTGCTCGGCAGCAAGTACCAGAATTTCCAGGTGACTTATTCCTATGACGTGGCTTTTTCGCGTTTTCAGAAATACAACAGCGGTTCGCACGAGATCAGCGTCGCCTATTCTTTTGCGCGCAAGGCGGTAGCGCCTGCGGCGGAACCGTCCGGTCTGTAAACCGGCATTATAAGAAAACGGCCCGGTTTGTCCGGTGCTGAAAGACAGATGTCTTTAACAATTGGTTTTTGGGATGGCCTCTCTGCGAAAAGTCGTCAGGGGGGCTTTTTTCATTCCGCTACAGCGTTTGAACATTTGAATTAGACATTGGGTAATAGGCTAAATGCTTGATGAGCAATGTCTAACGTCCAATGTCTAATTTCAAATATTCCTTGTCCGCTTACTTTAATTTAGCGATTGCCTCATCCATTTTCTGCAGATCATTTTGAACGCCTTCTAGGCCTTGCTTGTAACCCTTAAACCGGAGGTAGAGTTGGTCGTATTGTGCCTGGCCGATTTTCGAATCCACTTTACCGGCGGCAATATCGGCCTGGAGTTTTTCCATTTCCGGTATAATCTGATCATAGGCGGTCATCATTGCGGCCGACTTGCTTTCATGGATGCCCACCCTTTGCATTATTTCAGCAAATCCGGAGGTCGTATCGGATTTAACCGATTCAGGTACCGCGTTGAGTTTTGATCGCAGGTCGTCCAGTTTAAGACGGACACTGGCCATGCCTTGTTGGGCTGTTTTAAGGTCGGCGACTTCAGTTTTAACCCCGTCAGATAAGCTTTTTTCGGTGGCATTGTTTTGGCAAGCCGTGGTGAGCAGGGCAAAAAGGCCCAGGCAAGAGAAAAGTAAAGGTTTCATATTCAAGAATGTAAAAAAATAAGAAGAGATAGGTAGTGCATTCTCTGACCAAAGAAAGTTACTATTTCGGGAGGTATGCACTCATTTCAGCGGCAAAGGTAATGCTAGCCAGTTCTTTGCCAATACCACTTTGTGTCAAACCCGGCAATTAAAAGCCTTCGTTTGGCATGATATTTGGCGCAATACCCAAGTAACCGCATACAAATGACCATAAAAAAAGATTGAATTATTTTTGTTTAAAATACCTTGGTTTTCGGAACAGTATTACCTTTGTCCGCAACACTTCATATTATTTTTAATCTATAATCTCATGGTCGAATAAGGTTAGTCGTTGCCAGATTGCTTCTCGAGCATTTTCATGGCCACGTTTTTTTCCCGCGTTCTCCCTACGGTTTTTTCTACTTTGATTGCGCCTGATTTAAACATCTGGCATACTTATTGTTAATTCCGGTGCTACATATAAGCACCTGAAAAGTGCAATTTGTTAGGTTTCCATCATATTTAATCATAATTCTCATGAATTGTACAGTTTGTTGTCCGATGGTTTGCATACTTGATAAGTGTTAGCTGCTTCGCTTGCGGGCAGCTAACACTTTTTGTTTTTCAATACAACGCTTTCATTTTTCATTCACTTAAATTATTTTCTCATGAATCACAGTCTTTCCAAACAGGTCGCACTTTGGGCCTGCAATTTGGTTGCCGGTGTAAGCCTGCCTTTGCTGTTGGTGTTCTTGTGTAGTGGTCAGGCTACTGCGCAAGTAAATGCCAATGCTGCCATGGTGAATCCGCCTCAGTCGCAGAATTCAACGCTTGCTATCGGACTAGGTGTTACCGTTTATCCGCTTAATCAGTGGGATGATGCTGCTTCGGGCGTTAAAATCCAGCAGCAAATCACGGCCATGCAGCCTTTCATTCTGGATGGCTCCGCTACGCCGGATATGTTGTATCGCTTCAATTATTTCAGCCGGGTTTACCGCGATATCGTTCAGTATGATATGGCTGTTGAAGTGTCCATGTTGAGTGCGCTTGTAGCGACCTATGAGGCGAGCAAGGGACAAATGCCAAAAACGCAACTGCCTATTACCTACAATCAATTGGTTAGCATTCTTTAGTACACTATTTGTTCCTAGAATGCTTCCCCGCTAAGCGGGTTTCGTGCATTTTTTTTATCCAAAAGTTATTCCATCTCATGAAAAAAAGTCTAACAATTCCTTTCAGCAGTTTGCTGAACAAGTGTCTGTTGGCGATAGTGATGCTTTGTGGTACCGCCACGGCGGCCCTGGCTTCCTATACGGTCGCAATCACTTCGCCTCAAACGACCTACACCGCCGGTGCAAACAACACCTTTAACTATGCAGTGACGGTCACTACCAATGGTACTGCCGAGTACGTTGATAACATACTGTTTACTTTCCCCGCTGGCGTTACTCTGGTATCCGCCACTGGTCCTTCGCCGTACACCTTCTGTGCCGGTGGTGCAGGTAACCAGACTATTGTCGGTCAGGTTGCACAATGGGCAACTCCTGGTCACCCCAGCGGTTGTGGCGCTTTTGCGACCGGTACTTACAACTTCTCGGTGACGGTTGCTATTCCTGCCGGTCAGACTGGACCGCTTAACGTAGTAGCCCAGACCCGTGGTGACGGCTGGCCTCCGCCACTTACCGATCCACAGATCAGTAACGTAACCTTCGCTTACGCGCAGAACATACCTTGTACGTTGACCTGCCCAGGTAACATAACGGTAAACCTGGATCCAGGTGCCTGCAACCAGATCATTAACTATAACGTCGCTGTAGCGGGTAACTGTACGGTGTTGGCTCCAGGACCGGTGACAGTGACCCAAAATCTCCAGACTGCTCTTCCAGTTAATGATGCTTTGGCTTGTACTCAAGCTGGTGATCGCCACTTCCGTGCCTATGATATGGCCACGCTTGGTTATGCTGGTCTGACCATCAATTCGGTTAGGGTTGCCTCCTATTTCGGTGGTACTGTTCAGCTTTTTGTGTATTTGTATACCGGAGCTACTGGCGGAGCTACACTGAACACTGCGTTGTTCAGTGCACCAATCGCGCAAAGCGCCGTTACGACCGTCCCTGGTGGACAAAGCCTTTCTACCATTACTCTTACGGCTCCTGCGGTTATTCCTGCGGGCGCTAAATTTGTAGTAGAACAACGGGTGATCAGCGGAGCTTTCGCAGTTGCCGGTAACTACGGCGGGCAAACGGCTCCGTCCTACCTACAGGCTGCTCCCTGCGGGTTTGCTCAACCCACTTCCTACGCTAGCATTGGCTTCGGCTATATTCACCTCTATCAGGTGTTGAACGGTACCGCTTTGGTGCCAAGCCAGCCGGTCCTTACGCTTACGTCTGGCGTTGCCAGCGGTGGCACGTTCCCAATTGGCGTAACTCCTACCTGCTACAGCCTGATCAACCCAGCTACAGGTGCTACGCTCCTGTCCTGCTGCTTTAACGTTACCGTGCTGGAATTCCCGAATCCGGTGACTTCGCTGGTTTGTAATGACCTGGTGTATTTCTCTTTGGACGAAGACTGCTCCGGCGTTGTCGGCGCTGACGACGTGCTGGAAGGTGGCCCTTATGGCTGCTATGATGACTACATCGTGGAACTGGACAAAACAGCTCCATTCGGTAACGGTCCATGGGTACCAGCAGTAGCTGGTCCTGGCGACGTAGGTAAAACCTACCAGGTGCGTGTAACGGACCCAACCACCGGCAACAAATGCTGGGGTAACATCAAGTTCGAAGACAAACTGCCTCCGGTACTCCTTTGCCATGACATCACCCTGCCATGTAACGGCAACCCGAATGTGTTCCCGAACAACCAGCCTTACCCGGCTATCACGGGCCCACAGGCTCTGACGCAAAAACCAAACAACCCGATCGGTGAAGCTGGTTCCCCAACTCCTGACGTACAGGTGTACACCTTTAACTATGGCTACCTGCCAGCTGGTACTCCGGTACTGGACGTTAACATGCGCCTCAAACTGACCGGCCACACGTGGCTGCCAGATCTGAACGTCGTGGTAAAAGCGCCGAATGGCGTTAGCAAATCGGTATTTACCATTGGCGGTTGTGTTGGTCAGGAATGGCCTATCGACGTTTTATTGAGTGATGAAGGTACTACTATCACCCAGTGCGTTCAATTGAATGCAGGTGGTGCGGAACTCCAAGGCTTAGTGGCTGGCGTATCTAACTCGACTCTTTTCTCGACTTTCGACGGCCTGAACGCCAGCGGTAACTGGACCGTAACTATCAGCGACAACTTCGCTGGTGATGACGGTGTAGTGGAAATTGTTGGTCTGGAAGTGACGGTAGACGTCCCACAGGTGACTCCAGCTGACGCTTGCTCGGCTATTACTTTGACGTACATCGATACGGACGCTCCAGGTAACTGCGCTTCCGGTATTTCGCACACGATCACCCGTAAATACACGGCTACGGACGCTTCGGGCAACAGCTCGACCTGCATCCAGAAAATTAACTTCTCGGTACCGACTTTAGCTGACCTGACCACGCCACCAGACTATGATGGCATCGACGCTCCTTTCTTCCTGTGCACCAACAATGCCTACCCAACGCCACAATGGATTGAGGGTCAGGGCCTGCAAGGCTTCCCATATGTGTACGGTCTGCCAGTTGGCTGCACGATCAACTGGAACTACGAAGACTTAGTGATCGACGTATGCGACGGTACCTACAAGATCCGCCGTAAATGGACAATCATCGACTGGTGCCTGGGTACTTCCATCGAAGTGAACCAGATCATCAAAGTAGTGGACAACGAAGGTCCAACCTTCGACTGCCCGGCTAACCTGACCGTATCGACTGATCCTTTCAGCTGCTGCTCGCAAACCAACCTGCCGGATGTGCTCATCACCGACAACTGCTCGCAGATCGCCAGCATCTCGGGTATGATCGTAGAAACCTCGCCGTTCACCGGCGAAGTGATCGCGATGGTACCAATCGGT
>JANPIN010000028.1:0-18835 GCA_031425035.1 Saprospirales bacterium
CTGCGGTCGGACGGCTTTTTTGCCGTCCGACCGCTCTGCCCCAATCCCATTAACCCTACAGTCAGCGCAAAGCAACTTTGCATAAAGTCGGATTTCAAGTGACTAATTGTCAAACCAACAAACCAACAAACCCCTCAAACCAACAAACCAACAAACTAACAAACCACTCCAACATGAACAAAAACGCAACTATCAAACTGTTTTCCATGCTGCTCGCGATCGGCATATCCGCCTTCGCTCAGGCGCAGGGCATTACTACGCCGCGTACACCCAGTCCGGCCGCAACGGTCGGGCAAACCATCGGTATTTCTACCGTTACCGTGCAGTATTCCCGACCTGCGGTCAAAGGCCGCGAAATCTGGGGCGCGCTCGTGCCTTACGGCTGGAACGTACAGGCTTTCGGCAACCAAAAATCGGCTCCCTGGCGGGCCGGCGCCAATGAAAATACGGTGCTCGAGCTTTCCCATCCGGCCAAAATAGAAGGCCAAACTGTGCCTGCCGGTCGCTACGGCTTGTTTTTCGTGATCAATAAAGATGATACCGGCGAAGTGATCCTGTCGAAAGACAGCCGGTCCTGGGGGAGTTTCTTTTACGAAGCCAGCCACGATCAACTCCGCAGTAAAATTCAAATACGGAACAATGCTTCGGCGGAGTTGCTCACCTATGATTTCATTAATCTGACCAAAAACAGCGCGGAACTGGTGTTGAACTGGGAAAAGAAGCAGTTCCCGGTGAAGATCGAATTCGCCGTCGACGACATCGTTATGGCCAACGCCGCTGAGGAATTGAAAGGCCCGGTTGGGTTCAACTGGCAGGGTCCTTCAAGCGCCGCGCAGTATGCTTTGCAGAACAAAATCAACCTGGAACAGGCCACGGCCTGGATCGATCAGGCAATTGCCCAGAACCGCAGTTTCGCTACGTTGAGTACGAAGGCGGGCTTGCTCAAACAAATGGGCAAAACGGCCGAAGCGGATAAAATTACTCAGGAAAGCATGGAAACGGCCACCGAAGTGGAACTCAATCAGTATGGGTACACCTTGCTCAATGGCGGACAAAATGACGAGGCCGTCAAAATAATGATCACCAATACGGAGCGCCACCCGCAAAGCGCCAATGCCTGGGATAGTCTGGGGGAGGCGTATGTCCAGAAAGGCGATAAGGTGAATGCCATCAAAAGTTTCAGGAAATCGCTGACGTTGAATCCGAATGCCGGTACGAAAGCCAATTCGGAGAAATTTTTGAAGCAGCTGGGCTCGAACTAGTGCTAGTGAGAGTGATAGTCTCACTATCACTAGTTCGCTACCGCACACATTTTGTCCGTTTTCGAACAGTAGTAGCGGCTTGCCGGCAACTTATAGCCTTGATAATGAAGCAGTTAAAAATTGGCAGCACAATTGCGAGGATCTATTAAACCGCCGTCCATCAGGCGGCGAACAAACACATTAATACGGTTGCTTATGAAAACCTCCTCCTCCTTTTTCAGTATTGCTTTCCTGGG
Source organism: Saprospirales bacterium (assembly GCA_031425035.1). Taxonomy (GTDB): domain Bacteria; phylum Bacteroidota; class Bacteroidia; order Chitinophagales; family Saprospiraceae; genus M3007. The sequence goes on from JANPIN010000028.1 coordinate 1,499, forward strand.
CCTTGTACTCTCGCTGCCATCTCTGCTGCGCTCCCATCAAACGGCTAAAGCACTACCCACAGTCCTGACCGAACAGCGCCTGACGGGTAAAAAGGTCTACTTTTTTATAGAAGCTCAATGTGACATCTGTAGTCCTGCGGAAGGTCGCCCAACGGGAAAATATGTAGTGGTGACACCCGGCATCGGTAGTACCGACTACGAGCTACATCCGGATCTGCTGGAAAAATTTCGCGCGACCCTGGCGCTGCAATTTCCCGGCGCCCCGGCTTTACGCGACGGCCTGGTGTTCAGTTTTCATTTTACCATGGAAGAAGCGGAAAACATGCGGCAGGCGGAACTGGCCCAAAAACAAGCGGATGGTTACGAAATAATCGAGCTGGACGTTGCCCAGTGAAACGCTTATAGGGTGTTTTAAAACAGCATCTTAAGCCGGTTGCAGCAAACGCGCCGTACTCAATCGCCGCAAGGCCACCAACTGGGCTATAAATATCAGCGGGAATATGCCGCAGGGCATCCAGGTGTATGGAAAATACAGAATGCCAAACATGGGATGGCTAAAGGACAGGCTTTGCATGGCCGTCGGCAGGGAAGCCAGGGTCATAGTCGCCATAATCAACAGCGTAGCCAGCCCAATCAGGTTCCAGCCCAGCAGCAACTTTGGCCGATGCAACTCGCCCTTTTTTCCAAAAACCAGCGAGGCCATCACCGGGGCCGTCAGACCAATTAAAATGTCGTAATTCCAACCCATAAAGGTCACCTGAAGGGGCGCTTGATGCGCATCAAAAAGCCAGAACATGACCAGGGCCATCGGGAGGCGCACCGTATGCAGCAGTGTTAACCAGCGCAGGTCCAGCCTATCTAAAAAACGTCGCCCTTTTCTAAAACGAAACAAGGCCAGCAGCGGAATTATCACCGGCATGATCAGCAAAGGAAAACGCGGGGGTATAGTATGCTCATCCACATAAAAACCAGTGAGCGCCAGGGCGCCCTGCAAACCCAGCCAGAGCAAAGCCACGATCAGGAAAATACGCTGCCCACTGGCCCGGTAAAAACAATACACCGCTGCCAGAGTCGTCAATGCGAAGGTGATCGGGATGAAAAGCGGCAGGTCGAGCATGGACTATACGAATGGCGTGTTTGTTTTACTGGGATTATTGGAGTGGAGGTTTAAAAAAGGATGCCAGCCCGCAGCAAGGGGCAGTACGTATAAGTATATAAATCCTATATTGAACGTACGTGGCCGGTGCAACGATCTACGGTTCTTCATCCGTATTTGCTTCCGTATCCCGGTACGAAATCGCCCACAAACCAAAGAATGTCAGCCCACCATTCAATAAAATGGTCAGGAAACCGACATCCAGCCATTGCTTGCACGACATTTCAATAATATAGGTCAACACCGGCGCCGCCAGACAGATCGGTAAAACGAACCGGTCGCGGATTTTCAGATCAGTAAACAAACCGAACAGGAACAAACCCAGCAGGGGTCCATAGGTATAACCGGCGATCTTGAAGAGCAGCGTGATCACTGCCGTGCTGCTCAGCGCATTCAACGCCAGGATGACGATGATGAAAAGCACCGTAAATCCCAGGTGCACCCAGGGCCGCATCCGCCGTTGCTTGGCCTCGGTGGCCGGATCGGCTACAAGCACTTCCTGCCCGGCTTCATTATATTCCGCGTGGCGGGGTATTTTTTCGAAATTCAAAAAGTCGACGCAAAAGCTTGTCGTCAGCGCCGTTAGCGCGGAGTCGGAACTGGCATACGTACTGCCAATAAGGCCGAGTATGAAAAAGATACCGGCCACGGTATCGAGGTGCTCAAAGGCAATTTTCGGGTATAAATGATCCGTACGCGCCGGAATTTCCAGGCCCAGGGAACCGGCATAGAGATACAGCAGGGCGCCCAGCGTCAGGAACAGGAAGTTAATGATCACCAGGTAAATACAGAACACGAACATGTTCTTTTGCGCCCCCCGCAGATCCTTGCAGGCCAGGTTTTTCTGCATTAAATCCTGGTCGAGACCAGTCATCGCCACGGCCACCAGCGCGCCGCTGACAAACTGCTTGACGAAGTGGTTGGGATTGGTCAGGAAATTATCGAAGAAAAAGACCTGCCCGTAGCGGCCGTTCATGATGGAGGAAACGAGGTTGGCGCCACTCAAATTCAGCGATTTTCCAATGGTATACACCGTAAAGACCAGCGCCGCCAGAAAAAAAGTGGTCATGATCGTATCCGTCCAGATGATCGTTTTCAAGCCCCCTTTGAACGTGTAGGCGTAAATGAGCCCCATCATGAGCATGACGGTCAGTAAAAACGGGACGCCCAGTGGGGCAAACACAAATAATTGTAAAACGCTGGCCGCCAGGAACATACGTGCCGCCGAACCCAGCGTGCGCGACAACAGGAAGAAACCCGCCCCGGTTTTATAGGCCCAGTAGCCAAACCGTTGTTCCAAATAACCGTAAATGGAGGTGAGTTGCAGCCGGTAATACATCGGCATCAATACGGTGGCAATGAAAATATAACCTACCAAATACCCCAGCACCACCTGCATGTACGAAAAAGCCATATTCAGGCCCGTACCGCCCACTGCGCCGGGTATGGAGATGAACGTGACGCCGCTGATACTCGTGCCGATCATCGCGTAGGCAATTACCCACCACGGCACTTGCCGGTTAGCGAGAAAAAAGCCCGCATTGCTCACGTTCCGACTGGTTAACCAGGCTACGCCGATCAGCATTGCAAAGTAAAGCAGCAGAACGACAACAACGAGTGAGGGTGTTAGGTGCAACATAGCGATTTGCGAGCGGTTCCCCGGGGGGGTGAATGCACTTGATAAGGGGCAAAGAAAACCTTATTTAGGTAGTTTTTATTTTTGCCTCACCAATTTTGAGCCGGCGAAGGTAGCGTTTTTGATTAAACCGCCGGCTGCTATAGCCTATCCCCTTCTTCTCCACCACCACTCGCCCAGCAGAAAAAGCCAGAGCAGCCCGTATTCCAAACCGATCAACCCGTAATTTTCTACAGAACCGCCACCCGCATAATGGCTGTAGGATAAAACAATGAGGCCCGACCAGACCAGCGGGAACCACCAGTTCGCCAGTAAACCCAGCAGCAGCGGCACGGTCGCATACCAGGGATGCACAGTCGTCGCGCAGCTCAGGTATAAAAAAATGGCCCAGAGCATGGCCGCCGGCAAAGTCCATCTGGCGGGCGCTGACACCGGGGTACGCCAGGCCAGCAAAAGCGTACCGGCCAGGGTCAGCAAACCCATGAGCGGACCAACGATGGTAACGTAATAATAACCCGTTCGCCAATGCCCGACGGCCTGCGCCACATAGTACAGACTGGCATTAAATTCAAAACGCCGGAAATACAGTTCGAGGCTTTGTGACATGTTCCGCAGTACCTGCAGGTCAAAAAGCGGCCAGAAAAGTAACAGGCAGGCACCCGCAAACAACACCTGAAAAAGGAAACCCCGCCGCCAGCCCAGTCGCCGCCAGCCCAGCGGCAGAAATAAAGGCGGCAGCAATTTCGTCGCCGTCGCTAAAGCCCAGAGGGTAGCGGCAGCCGGCAGCCGGTTCCGTTGAAGTTGTTGCCAGCCCGCCAGCAGCAGGAAGATCATCAGCCCCTCGAAGTGGCAGTTGCCGACGATTTCCAGGATCAGCAGCGGGTTGAGGGCATACAGGAGGACTTTATTATTTAATCCGCCTGGCTCCCGGCGCAGGAGCCACAGGGTGCCCAGCTCGCTCGCTAGTAAAAACAGTTTCATCACCACTACGGCGCCCCATACGCTATACGGCGATAACCAGACCGCAAGTGCGAAAATACCCTGGCATACGGGCGGATAGACCGTGAAGTAATCGGGGGAATTTAGCTGTGCAAACAAGGCCGGCGTCAGACCCGGCACTGCAATTTGATGATCGATGAAATACGAGGGCGGATGGGAGAAAGGATGGTTGCCGGCCACGGTCAAATGCCCGTCCCATATAAAACGGTAAAAATCGTCGGAGAGATTGGGCAGGCTGAAGAGCAGCAACACGCGTAACAGTACGCCCAGGGCTAAATACCCTTTGGTTTCCGCTGCGGAAAAGTCCTTTTGGACCAAAAACAGGCCGATGTACAGACCGAAAAACAAAGCGTAAGCCGCCAGCAACCAGCCGAATTCCGAGCGGTCGACGTAGTAACCAAGAAAAACCGTCAGGCCGCAACAAGCAGCACTGACGGTGTAATGTATAATTTTGCGGATGCTACCGGACATGGCGCGAAGGTAGCGACTTCCCCTATTTGGATTCTAAGCGGTGCTTAATACCGGCGTTGTTTCGGTCCGAATACGAATTTCGCGTAGGCGCCGTTCACCGGCACTTCCACCAGTATTTTTTCCCGAAAATCAGGCTCGCTTTTCACTTTGATCAAGCCTTGCACCGATTCACCGGCGTACAAGGTCTGAGCGCGTAATAAACCGTCGGAAGAAGCGTATGGCGGCGGCGCATCCGGACCGATAAAAATGGTCGGAGAAGACCAGGCCCACCACCACCAGGTGTTGTTGTCATTGAAATGGTTGTTGCCCGAATCGGTATTGCCATGACTGTGGTGGTTGTTATTATCATTATTAACGGCTACTACCGTCGCTACGGTTGCTATAATGACGGCCCCGGCAATAATGGCATTCTGACGGTTACGGTGACGTATAAACTGCTCGGCGGTAAATACCCGGAAAGGCTTGCTCTGTCCGGCCGCATTATAACCGGTTACCCGCACGCCCTCGGGAAGAAAAGTAACCAGGGAATCGCCGTCATTACGCACAAAAACGCCCAGGTTCAACATGTTTTCGCCCTGCGAAGTGAGGTCCGTACTGACCTCGGCATTGGGGACCGTAGCCCGCAGAGAAGGGACGCCCTGATTGTAAATCACTTCGGTGCGTTCCGGCTGCTCGGCAGTTGGACGGTAGTAAAAGGATTGGGAACAGCTAGCGCCCAAAAAAGCGAGGAGGAGAAAAAGGAAAATTGGTTTCATAGCTATGTATAGATTGGGTGGAACAAAGTATTATTTGGTTATGCAAAGGTGGCTCTCAAAAAAGCAAATTTAAAAGGGGGGAAGCCGGCTTTAACCGTGGTTTAACCTTTTCATCCAGTTATGCCGGCGAGGTGTTAAAATTTTATGGATCTAAAAGAAAAAACGCCACCCCGGGTATAACCGAAGTGGCGTTTATTACTGATTTTCGTCTTGCAGGGCGGACCTTCGTGGTCCGCTACGGAGGGCTACCGGAAGCGTAAGTGCTTGATAGAGAAATAACAAATGGTACCGAAACCGGTGGCCAGCATGGAGTGGAATAAAACGAACGCCGTATTATGCGTAGCAATTCCGACCACCACGGCGGAGGCAAAAATGAGGGCCATAAAACCTTCGGCCACCGTTACCCAGGAAATTTTCTTGGCTACATAACTGGCTTTCTTGAAAGTCTTCTGTTCGCCGTCGATCCCGAATTTTGGGGTCCGTATGAAAGCCGAAGCCTTCCCGCGATATCCTTCGATAACAGCAATGGCGTTATACAGCGACAGGCCCATCGAGATTGGCATGAAGGAGATGAACAGGCCAAAGAACCGCAGTTTTTCCTTGAGGGTCGGTGGCGCCGTGCGACCCAGTACCGCGGTGATGTTAGCGGTGTAGGAAATGCCGACGACCGAGAACAGACCCAGGACTGAGAACGACAGGAAGTGGGTCGAAATACCCAGTTCGCAGAAGGCAAAAGCCAATGGCACACTGCTGACGGCGGCAATAAATACCCAGAGAAATACGCCGTAAGCCAGTAACTGACTGGTGGCGTGTAATTTCTGGATCAGGTTGAGTTTGTTGCCGCTTTCTTTCCAGATCAGGTGCAGCAGTTTGCGGGCGTTTTGTGCGCCGCCTTTATTCCAGCGGAATTGCTGCCCTTTCAAACCGTTCATTTCTACCGGCAGTTCGGCCGGGCTACCCAGTTTTTCCAGGTACTGGATCTTATAACCCATGATCTGGGCGCGGAAACTCAGGTCGAGGTCTTCCGTGAGGGTATCGCTCTGCCAGCCGCCGGCTTCTCCGATGACGTGTTTGCGCCACACCCCGGCCGTGCCGTTGAATTGCAGCAACAGGTTGCCGTAAGAGCGGCCGGCCTGTTCCACCGTAAAGTGCACATTCAGTTGTAACGCCTGCAAGCGGGTTAGAATGCTGTATTCGGCGTTAATATGCTCCCAGCGCGTTTGTACAATACCCACTTTTTCATTTTCAAAATAAGGCATTGTGGTCCGCAGAAAATCGAAACGCGGCGTGAAGTCGGCGTCGAAAATAGCGATAAAGTCGCCGTTCGCGCGGGGCATGGCTTCCTGCAAAGCGCCGGCTTTATAACCCTGGCGATTCACCCGGTGGATGTGTTCGATGTTGAAACCCAGCGCTTTATACTGGACCACCTTGGCCGCAACAATCTCTACCGTTTCGTCGGTCGAATCGTCCAGCACGTGAATTTCATAGCGACTTTTTGGGTACTCCTGTTTGGCAATGCAATCGATGATGCGCTCGGCCACGTACATTTCATTGTACATCGGCAGTTGAATGGTCACGAATGGCACGTTCTCGTCGTCGGCATCGTACTTGGTGTAAACGATGTTCGGGTTTTCCCGGTGGTAGCGTTTGTAGAGGTAAAGCAGGTGAAACTGCAAAAGACAGTAAATGGTCACCGCGCTCATGGCGGCGAAATAGACCACGAGCATCAGGTAACCGAAATCAACGAAAGCTTGATACTCGAAAGCCTGGAACAGCGAATGAAGACCGAACATATGGAGAGAATTGAATTTTTAAAAGTTGTGAATCCTTTGGTCAAAGGTGTTTGAAGATCGTACTGATGATTTTGATACCCGCCAGTACCGCTCCTTTCAGGGTACCGGACACTTTACTCTGGCCGCCTGCCCGTTTGCGGTAACGTACCGGTACTTCGGTGCAGCGCAGCTTTTGCTTGGCGGCTTTTACCTGCATCTCTACTGTCCAGCCGAAATCCTGGTCGGCCATCCCCAGTGCCAGCAATTTATCCCAGCGAATGGCCCTAAACGGCCCCAGATCGCTGAACTGATAACCATAAAACCAGCGGATCAACAGCGGGGCCAGCCAGTTGCCAAAACGCTGCGGAAATGTCATCGCGCCGGCTTCCATCCCGCCTAATCGCCGCGAACCAATCACCATGTCCTGCTCTCCCCGGATAATCGGCGCCACCACCTGCGGTAATTCTTCCGGATAGTCCGCAAAGTCCCCGTCCAGAAAAACCACAATGTCGGGCTGTTCGGACGGCGCTAAACTTTGCAGGTAACGCATTCCCGCCAGGCAGGCATTGCCGTAACCCCGTTCCGGTTGATGAATCACCATCGCCCCGCTCGCTTTTGCCACCTCCGCCGTGCGGTCCGTAGACCCGTTATCACATACAATCACTTGTCGAACCCAACTTTTTGGGAGATCGGCCAGCACCATCGGCAGTGATTTTTCTTCATTCCAAGCCGGAATAAGCACGTCAATTGTGGGTATTTGTTCCATTTCGTGCTAAAACCTGTGCCTTTCATTAAGTCAATCCATGCCAGTGAAGGATAGGCGATGCAAAACTAACGAAGCCCGTTAAGAAAAAGTTAAAAGGAAGTAAAAACGCGTTGTTAAAGTTTTGTAAAGAAGTCAAAAACAGCCGGTGGATTAGCTAACGAAAACGGCATTTTCCAAATATGATTCGGAAACCAGCGTTGAAATAAAATGTCTACCAAACTTTACTTGCCAAAAAATCAGGCGTTTGTTAGGAATAATCAGACATCGACCCTGGTCGGATACCGTTAAATTTCTTAACAGACTACTAGCTGAACGACGTTCATTTGCCAAGCCCGGGTAGTCAAATTGCCGGCTATTTTCGGCGTTTGGTCCTGACCGACTTACTTTTGCATCCAGCCCTGATTACTTTAGCCCGCCTAAATATCGACTTATGACCCGACGGCTTAAAACCGCGCTTTTATTACTGCCTGTTTTTTCCTTGCTGCTCACGCTTTGTCAGAAGGAGCGCTTTACCACAAACGGATCGGATAAACTGGCCTTCAGTACCGATACCCTGCGTTTCGATACGGTCTTTACCCAACTGGGATCGGCCACGCGCATTTTGAAAATATATAACCGCCACAAGGAAAGCATCCGGATTTCCCGGATCTACCTGGCCAACGGCGCCGCTTCCCGTTTCAACCTGAACGTAGACGGCCTGCCCGGCGATGATCAGCGCGATATCGAGATCGCGCCCAATGACAGCCTGTACGTGTTCGCCGAAGTGACGATCAATCCGAATCAGCCGGTTTCCGCCAGTCCCTTTGTACTGGATGAAGCGCTGGTTTTTGAAACCAACGGGAATGTACAGCAGGTCACCCTGGAAGCGTTTGGCCAAAATGCTAACTACCTGCCGTCCCGTTTCGGAGCGGGTGGAGCGGCCGCCTATCAATGTACCAACGGCGAAGAAATTGTCTGGGATGATTCGCTGCCCTATGTCATTTACGGCATTCTGGTGATCGATGGCTGTACCCTGCGCATACCCGCCGGCACCCATGTGTACGTACATGGCGGACTGGGCAAACTCACCACCGACACCGCCGTGTACCGTTATAACGACGGCTATATCACGTTCACCCATGGCGCGCGCCTGCTGGTGGAAGGCACCCAGGAAAAACCGGTTATTTTTGAAGGGGATCGGCTGGAATCAGAATTCAATAACGAACCCGGCCAGTGGGTGGGACTTTGGTTGCAGGACAGCACTGCGGGTCACCGCCTGGAACACTGTATTATCCGTAACTCCATCATCGGTCTGCGGGTAGATCCCGAAGTGGACGTGACTATGCGTAATGTGCAGATTTACAACACCTCCAACAGCGGATTGATCGCTTACCGGGCAAATATTGACGCGGAAAACTGCCTTTTCTATAATAACACGTCGTTCTGTATTCAACTCGAATGGGGCGGTAATTATGACTTTAAATACTGCACCGCCGCCAGTTACGGAGTGGATGGGGAAGCACTGGGCATGACGAATGCGCTCTGCCTGGATCCTAATTGTAACGACTACGACGTGAAGCCGCTGAAGGCCCGTTTCCGGAACTGTATTTTATTCGGCAGCAAGATCGACCAGGTCACGCTGGCCGACTTTGCTGATAATGACCCTGCGCAGTTCGATTATCAGCTGGAAAATTGCATCGTGCGCGTGAAGGATTTATTGAAAACCAATGCCTACCCGGATTTTCTGGACCACTGCCAGCCCTGCTTGAACGCTACCACGCAGGACAAGCTTTTTCTGGATCCGAACGGCGATAATTACCACCTCGATTCGCTGGCCTCCATTGCTAACGGCTATGCAGTCCCCCTGCCCGGCATTGATAAGGACTTGGATGGAAAAATGCGTGATCCGGTCATGCCCGACGCCGGTGTTTTTGAAATAGAATTTTAAACCCGGCATTACCGCGCACTCTACGCGTCGTGTATCGTCGTGTCGTCGTGGTAAAAATATTATACACCACAACGACACGACGGAACACGACGGAACACGACGAATCAGGTGAAGACGGAAAGTTTAAAACTGGACAGTGTAGGAATACGTTTCTGAAGCCGGTTTTTCCGCTGCTTTTTCCGCTGCCGTAGGTGTCAGTGTATAACTTACCTGCATGCCTCCCTGCATCATCGGGGCAACGGCTTCCACCGGAACGGGCTTTTTGAACTGTACCCGCAGTTTCTGGTGGAAAGTCACCTTCAGATTCCGGTTTTTCGGCACATCGAATTTCAGCAGGCGCGTCACCCGACAAGCTTCTTCATCGCAACCATGGCCCAGCCCCTGCAATACCCGGGTGGCGATCACATTGCCTTTATAATCAATGTCGTAGTCAATATACACCGTTCCCTCCGTGCTGGCCTCCAGGGCCGCTGCCGGGTAACGTAAATGCGTATAAATAAACTGGGTGAGCGCTTTTGGTCCGCCGGGATACTCCGGCTGACGAATGAAGGTGGTTTTTTTCTTATCTTTTTCCATAAGGCCGGACGGGTTAGGGAGCAACCTGCAAGGATTTTGCCTGTTGCAAATATCTGTCCAGCAAACGTAAGGAAATAAATATAAAGGCCAGGCCAATAGCGTAATGCAGCGTCGTGTTTGCCATAAAGCCCGTTAAATCGACCGTCGGAAATTTAAAGTCGGCTGGTAAAATGGCCGCTCCACCGCTGCGAATGGCCGTGATGATCAGCGCCAGCAAAGGAAACAATAACAGCAGGCCGAAACCGCCGGTGATCAGCAGCACCATCCAGTCGCGCCCCTTTTTAGCGCTGGGCCGAAGTTGCATTTGCTCCAGCGTCCAGGCCGCCATTACCCGGTCAGCAAAACCCGCCTGGGGTGTTTCCAGCGGCATATGGGTGAAGGCTTTCTTTTCCGCCAGAATTGCTTCCAGCTGGCTGGCAGCTTCGGGTTGGCGGCCAAGCGCCTCCATCACCCGCTGGCGATCGGCCGGCGCCAGCAGACCATCGGCATAGTCCCAAAGCATATCATCGGTAAGCAGCAAGTTCTTTTCCATAACAAACAATGTTACATCAATAAAAGGGCCAATTGGTCAACGGATCTGATCCGCAAATTTATCGTCCAGAATAGTTTTTAAACGCTGGCGGGCGCGGCAAAGTTTAGTTTTGGCATTGGTCATCGTCAGATCCATCATTTGGCAAATTTCCTCCAGGCTGTGTTCATATAAGTAGAACAGGGTAATAATGCCCGCATCATCCGGTAATAACATCGCAATAGCCCGTTGTAAGGCCGCATTCCGGTCGTCGCGTTCGAGATTTTGGCCGGCATCGGGCGCCGTGTCCTTCGGCAGGCGAACCACGCGGCTCTCATCATCGAGCGAAACGATGTCGGGATTGACTTTCCGCAGGTGATTCAGCGATGTAGAGTACACGATTTTATACAACCAGGTCGTAAACTTCGCATCTCCCCGAAAATCCGGCAAATAACGAAATGCCCGCAAAAAACAGTCCTGCGCTACCTCGTAAGCATCTTCCCGATTTTTTACAAAACGCAAAGCCAGCGTAAATACATACTGTTCATATCTTTTCACCAGCATACCATAGGCGCTTTGGCGCCCGGCAATTGCCTGCTGAATCAAAATATCGTCAGAAAGTATGGCGGCCATGCAGTAGGTAGTCTGATTGAATGCTTTCCTGGTTGTTGGAACTTAGTCGTCCGCGGTATGGACACCGGTTCTCCCAAACAGGTTACAGCCAGGCCAGAATTTTTACATCCCCTGCGAAAATACGAGGCCGCGAACCATTACAGAAAGTTTCTAATGTCTTTATCCAAAATTTCTTCCAGTTCCCGGCATAAAGACATTTTCTGGTAAGGCAGGCATTTTTTGTCCCGCAAACGCTGGCCGGCCCACCATACTTTATGCTGCATACATGTACGCAGATGCGACAAATGATAATAGCGCTGCATTTGGCCATGCATACGGGCATCCCACATCAAAATACCAAGCACCGTAATTTCGTGACCGCCATACAAATACAATTTAAGCAGGCGTAAATCAGCGGCGTTCAGTATGCCATTTTTATGGTAATAAGCCAGTTGCCCCGTCCGGGTCAGTCGGCGAAAACCAGTGTGCATCAGACTGGCCGTATAGAAAAGCGCCAGGGAGAGCATGCCGGCATGTAAAAAATGTTCGCAAATTTGCGCGTTCTGTTCAAACGGCCTGCTTATGCAGCAACTCCCATACAGGTGAAAAATAACGAGGAGAAAGGACAGCGCCGGACTAGCGGGCTCCTGCGGAATGGACCGTTCATTTTCAGACAGGAAAATAAGCGGGAGCGCAAAACCACAGAGTATAAAAAGGGAATAGATTTTCGGGTCTGGAATGACCGGAATGGCAAGTGCAGAAACCATGTTTTCAAGTGGTTAAAATGTTTTCAATTGCGACTATTTGCCAGTCGCTGAACGCTATTTTCGGGGCATAGGAATAAGTGGTCAGATCAGGGCGTGATCGAACGTGCGAAAGGGGTTATGGCCAGTATTTTTCTAGGAAAGTATTGGTCAGGCGACTGTTACAGGGGCGTGAACGGAACCAACGAAATGCTAACGTGTGCCTGTTGTTTTTTCGTGTGGTTAAATAGGATTTGTATTAAATATTTAAGGCAAGGAGTTTTTTCTTCAGCAAGCAATAAATCATGACAGAGATCCGTGCACAATTCGTCGATCTGAATCAACGCCGTATTTATCCGGCCGAAGTGCGTATAGAAGCCGGGCGTATTACCGCGATCCAGGAAACCGGCCCCCTGCCGGCAGGAACGGGTTATTTGCTGCCGGGTTTTGTCGATGCGCACGTCCATATTGAAAGCAGCATGTTGCCGCCCGCGGAATTTGCCCGCCTCGCGGTGGTCCATGGTACGGTAGCTACCGTCTCCGATCCGCACGAAATTGCCAATGTATTGGGCGTGGCCGGCGTGCAGTTCATGCTGGACGAGGCCCGGCGCAGTCCCTTCAAATTCTGCTTCGGCGCGCCATCCTGCGTACCAGCCACTACTTTCGAAACGGCCGGCGCAGTGCTGGATGTAGCGGCCGTGGCGCAGTTGCTGGAAAATCCTGACATTGGCTACCTCTCCGAAGTCATGAATTTTCCCGGCGTGCTACAGGGCGATCCGTCTATGCTGGCCAAAATAGCGGCCGCCCGGCAACTGGGTAAACCCGTGGACGGCCATGCACCCGGACTGCGCGGCGAGCCGGCGCAGCGGTATTTTGCCGCTGGTATCAGCACCGATCATGAGTGTTTCAGCCTGGAAGAAGGACTGGAAAAAGCGCGTTTGGGCGTCAAGATCCTGATCCGCGAGGGTAGTGCGGCCCGTAATTTCGAAGCCCTGTGGCCGCTGCTGCTGGAATTTCCCGAACTGATCATGTTCTGCAGCGATGACAAACATCCCGACGAACTGATCCGCGGCCATATTAATCAACTGGTCGTGCGCGCCCTGGAGAAAGGCTGTGATTTATTCAACACCCTGCGCGCCGCCTGCCTCCATCCCGTGCAGCACTACCACCTTCCGGTCGGCCAGCTGCGACCGGGCGATGCCGCCGATTTTATAGAAGTCAGCGATCTAAACAGTTTTCAGGTACGGGCGACCTGGCTGGACGGCCAGAAAGTAGCGGAGAACGGACAAACGCTGCTGCCGAAACTCTCCACGACAGCGCCCAACCAATTTCTGGCCCAGCCAAAATCACCGGCCGATTTCCAGCTGCCAGCCAAAAACACCGGCCGCGTACGCGTCATCCACACCCTGGACGGCGAAATTGTAACCCAGGCAGCCTGGAAAACCGCCCCGGTGGAGGCCGGTATGCTGCAGGCCGACCCGGCACAAGACCTTTTGAAAATAGCGGTTGTGAACCGATATACCCTGCATGCCCCGCCGGCTATTGGTTTCGTCAGCGGTTTTGGACTGCGGCAGGGCGCGCTGGCTTCCAGTGTGGCCCATGATTCCCATAATATTGTCGCCGTCGGTACGGATGATGCGGCGCTGTGTGCAGCCGTTAACGCGGTCATCACGGCCCGCGGAGGTGTGGTTGCGACGGATGGCCAGGGACAAACCCGGGTGCTGGCCCTGCCCATTGCCGGCCTGATGAGCCAGCTGGACGGCTATGAACTCGCCCAGACCTACGCCGAACTGGATACCTGGACCAAGGACCTGCTTGGCTGCACTTTGCGCGCCCCCTTTATGGCCCTGTCCTTCCTGGCTCTACCGGTTATTCCGGCCTTGAAAATGACCGATCTGGGCTTGTTCGACGTGAAAAAATTCGCTTTTACGGACGTGGAAGAATAAGGCTACAGATTGCGGCGGTACCTTTTCAAGCCGAAATAGGCCAGCACGACCAGCAGAATCACCACCCAGATATGCGCCAGACCGAGGACGAGCATTTGCATAAGGTCCACGCCGCTGCGCAGGGCCTTGCCCAGCTGCCACCAGAAATTCCACTGCGCCGGCTGGATCTCCGTATTGGCAATCGTCTGCCGCCGTATTTGCGGAGCCTGATAAATATCGATTTCCACGGTACTGAATTGTATGGCGTCTTCCAGTTTCAGGCGGGCAATCCGGCTTTCGTCGGCTATGGTGCGGCTGTTCAACTTGCGGTCGGCCGCCGGTAGCAGGATCGCTTGTTTCCCGTTTTGACTTGCCCTGTTCAACTCCTGCTGATAATCGTTTTGTCGCTGCTGCACGAGTTGTTCGGTCAGTAATTTCAGGGCTACCTCTTCCGCCCTGACGTTCCGGTAATCCAGGTGCTGCATCAGGTGGTTCATGGCGCGCAGGGTAGTATCCAACTGGCGGTAGGGCACCCGGATCACCAGATGCGCATGTACCGAAAACCGGGTCGTCTCCAGCGCCGAATCCCGGCTAATGGGCTGTACCTCGCTATATTCCAGTTCGCAGCTGAGGTTGCTGGTCGTTACAAAACCCTGATTGCGCAGCGCCACGTTCTCTATTTCCAGGGTAGCCGGCAACACCTCGCCGACCCGGAATTTCAGTTCCGCCGTGCGTATAAATTTCCGGATCGAATCCAGCGAACTGGCCGCCGCCACAGATGTGCCAAAGGGATTCAGCGGATCGTTGCCAGACATAGCCGAGCGGCTTTCCGGCGCCGCAGCCACCCCCGCACTACTCTCCGCCGCGTCCTGTATCGGCGCTTCTTTGGCCATTTGCGTGTTAGGCGACCGCTCTGCCTGCTGGCAGCCCAGGGTCATTAAAATAAATAAAGCGGTGAAGAGGAAGAGCGGTTTCGAAGCGGCAAAGTGCATAGACGCGTGCTGGTGAAGGAGTTAGAAAAAAGTTTCCTGCTGCGTCGAATGACTTTTTTGCCCTGCCGCAGCTAATTTGTGAAAAATGTACCCCGAGGATGTAAAAATTTTGTGAAATGCATAAATCCCCCTTTTCAGTCTCGAAAATGCCCATTATCTTTGCAGCGAAAATTCGCTATTTACATTTCAATTCACTCGCCAACGCATTTACAGACAAACCAATGGGAGATACAATGATCAAGCACGATGTGCTCAAAGGGGGAGAATTCCTCCTGCGTACCAGCCAGCCGGAAGACACTTTTATCCCGGAAGAACTGAACGAAGAACAACAAATGGTCAAGCAGATGGCGCTTGATTTTATTAAAAATGAAATAGACCCCGTGCGGGCTAAAATAGAAAAGCAGGAGCCCGGACTGGTGCCTTCCCTGCTGAAGAAAATGGGCGATCTTGGTCTGCTGGGCGCTCATATACCGGCTATATACGGCGGTACGGAAATGGACACCAACACGAACACCGTCATCTCGGAAGCCTTCGGTCCGGCGGGTTCCTTCATCGTGTCCTTTGCCGCCCACACCGGTATTGGCATGCTGCCCATCCTCTATTTCGGAACGGAAGCGCAGAAACAACAGTACCTGCCCGGCCTGGTCGCCGGTGATCTGAAGGCCGCTTACTGCCTCACGGAACCCGGCAGCGGTTCGGATGCACTGGCCGCTAAAACCCGTGCCGACCTCAGTGCCGATGGTAAACACTATGTGCTGAACGGCCAGAAAATGTGGATTTCCAACGCCGGTTTTGCCGACGTATTCATCGTTTTTGCCAAAATCGGCGGCGAGAAATTCACCGGTTTTATTGTGGATGCCAAAACGCCCGGTATTACGCTGGGCAATGAGGAAGATAAACTCGGCATCAAAGGCTCCTCCACCCGGCAGGTGTATTTTGAAAATGCGCAGGTACCCGCTGAAAACGTGCTCGGCGAAATTGGTAAAGGCCACCTGATCGCCTTCAACGCGCTGAATATCGGCCGGTACAAACTGGGCGTCATGTGCATCGGCGGCAGTAAGGCCGTCGTGGATGCTTCCACGCAGTACGCCAACGAACGCCATCAATTTGGCCAGTCCATCGGTCATTTTGGCGCTATTCAGCATAAACTGGCCGAAATGGCCATCCGCACCTTCGCCGGTGAAAGTGCCTCCTACCGCGTCTCCCAGTTGATGCAGGATAAAAAAGCGGAAGAGGAAGCGGAAGGCAAGGCTTTCGGTCAGGCGACCCTGGAAGCGGCCGAAGAATACGCTATCGAATGCTCTATTTTGAAAATCCTGGGCTCGGAAATCACGGACTACTGCGTGGATGAAAACGTGCAGATCCATGGCGGTATTGGTTTCAGCGAAGAATACAGCGCCGCCCGCGCTTACCGCGACAGCCGCATCAACCGGATTTACGAAGGCACCAACGAGATCAACCGGATGCTGATGGTGGATCAGTTGTTCAAACGCGCCCTGAAAGGCCAGCTGGACATCGTCGGACCAGCCTGGGCGGTACAAAAGGAACTGACTTCCATGCCGTCCTTTGAAAAAACGGAGGGCGAATACGCCGAGGAAATGAAAGCTCTGGCCGATTTCCGCAAGATCATCCTCATGGTGGCCGGCGGCGCTGCCAAAATGCAGATGGATGGCAAACTCAACCTGAAAGAAGAGCAGGAAATCCTGATGAACACGGCCGATATGCTGATCGACCTGTTTGCGGCGGAGTCCATGCTGCTGCGCATCCAGAAACTGGCCGGCCGGGAGAAAGAACAGTCCCAGGAAGTGTACGATGCCATGTTGCAGGTGTTTTTCCACGATGCTTCGGCGCGCATGAATAAAAATGCGACCGATGCCCTGGCCTCCTTTGCCGAAGGCGATCTGTTGAAAACCTTCCTGATGGGAGTCAAACGCTTCATTAAGTATCCGGCGGTGAACGTAAAAGTTAAACGCCGCTTAGTAGCGGAAGCGCTGCTGAAAGCGAACGGCTGGTGCTTCTAAACAGGGGCATTAAAAATTAAATCAAGAACTTCTGAAATACCTAAGTCCCAAAGACTGGTTAAGGCGGCGTTCCGGTGATCCGGGACGTCGCTATTTTTGATGAAACCATAGTTTTTCGCGCAGATTTTACGCAGATTTATTGTGCAAAACCACTGGTTTTCCTATTCTTTCTTTGGCCTCTTTAAAATTTTTATGGCCAGGCATGATTGGTCTGCCGTAGGGACTTAAATGAAAATCAAAGGTATCTCCTACCTTATATTTTTCGTTTAAATAAGTTGCATAATCGGGATTACTAAGGCTGATTATTTTTAGCTGGAAAACTATCGACGGGGGTATTAGAGGCTGTTTTAAAACCCCTCATTGGGCGTAAAGCCCCGCCTTTTGCCACTATATTTTGCTTTATTTTTAGCGAATAGTCCCAGCTATGCCCTAAAAATAAATCTTCATCTACTGTCAAAATTCGGCACTTTCCGCTCCA
>JANPIN010000029.1:0-27778 GCA_031425035.1 Saprospirales bacterium
TTGGGGTGCCTGAAGACGGTGACTTTACGGGGAGCTGTCTAAGGTAAAACAGGTGACTGGGGCTAAGTCGTAACAAGGTAGCCGTACCGGAAGGTGCGGCTGGAATACCTCCTTTTAAGAGAGATGTTACGAGTGTGTGAAGAATGACAAATTACTATCCATGGGAAATTATCCGGGTTAAGTAATCCTTTTGCTAACTGTCAATGTTTATTATTGAAACGAAAAACGGACTTTGGTTCTCCGACTTTGGGCAATTGATGGATTTATTCATCATCACCCATGCTTACCAACCAACAGTGCCACACCCAGGGCTGTAGCTCAGTTGGTTAGAGCGCTACACTGATAATGTAGAGGTCACCAGTTCAACTCTGGTCAGCCCTACTTTATAAGTAGTCTGAAATTAAATATTGCCGAAAGGGCACTCCATTACGGAGTGCCCTTTCGGCGTTTTAGGATATTCGTGCCCTCCATGAACGCCAATGAATAAATGCAATTTTTTCCTTTTTAAGGCTTTGATTTTCGGTGAAACCCTATATTCGCCAAATCAAATTTTAAATAGCCTTTAATATGAAAAAATCTATCCTCCTTCTGCTCAGTTTTCTTCTTGTAGGCCTGCATAGCTGCCGTAAACAAGAACCCTCCGTGGTGCAGGAGTTTTTCGGTAAACCCGACCCCACTACCCTCGATCAGTTCATACGGGAAAAACTGGAAACCGAGGGCCAGTTCCTCTGGGCCTGGGCCAGCGATGAACAAATCTGGACGGCGCTTTCCAATGCCGATTTCGTACTATCGGTCGGCTATCAGACCGCCGGTGAAAAAAACGTGGCAGATCGCCTGCATCTGCTGGATATCCAGTCACCCGCCTGGAAAGCTGCCCGACAGTCGGTGCTCGACCTGATCCTGGGTAGCGAACGAGCCGTGGATCCCACCCTTACCGAAAGCCGGCTATTCGCTTTTGTAGAAAATGGTGTATTGCCCGTTTTCGACGTCTTTATTAAAAACCCGGCGACCATCTCCCTGTTGCGTCAATCCAGCCTGTTCCGGTATGCCGAACCCATTGGCTATGAACCTTATAAAACTACCCAAAACGCTGACCGATCCAGTTCCGGCTGTGGTTATAATGTGCCGCAGACTGGTCTGGTCCCAGGCTCCGACTACATCAATATAAGCCCCGGCTGTAAACAGACCTGGAACCATCCTTTCCATAAAGTCGCCGAAGCCTGGCTAAATAGTACCGGCGCCGGTACTACGGTGGTGATCATCGATACCGGGCGCAGTGATGAGCAGGAAAATCTGGGAGAAGATTTCAACCAGGGCTGGTCCAGCGGCCGAACGGTAGGCGCCTACGTAACCCTGCCGCAAGCCACGAATATCTGGGGCCAACCCAGCGGCTTGCCGGAAACACCGAATGATCTTTGCGGCCACGGTACTTCCATGCAAGGCGCCTGCGCGGGTCCGCGGGGTGTAGACGGCGCTTCCGTGGGAATAGCCTATAACGCCAACCTGATTTCGATCCGCGCAGCAGCAGATGTTTACCTGGATGAAAGTCGCGAGATCGTCGGGGTGAGTAATGCCTTTATCCAGGCCGGCAACAACCCGGAGGTACGCATTATCAGCATGAGTATGGGTCGACTGGGTTCCGTAAGCCAGATGTCGGATGCTATCAAGTACGCGTACAATAAAGGCAAACTAATTTTCTGCGCAGCAGGCACTTCTTTCTGGTGGTCATCCTGGTTTGCCGGCGTCATTTTTCCGGCCAGCATGACCGAAGCAGTTGCCGTAACCGGTATACGGGACAACCTCACGTCTGCCTGTACCGATTGCCACACTGGCAGCAAAGTCGACTTTGTTCTCGTCATGGAAAAGAGCAGCAATGGCAATCACCCGATCACCCTGGCTGATTACAGCGACGATCCTTCCTCGGTGGGCGGCTCCTCGGTAGCGACCTCCTCGACGGCGGGTGTGGCGGCGCTGGTCTGGGCAAAATACCCAGGCTGGACGCGGACGCAGGTCTTTAACCGGTTGAAAACCAGCGCTAACTACTATCCCAACCGCAACGGTAATTTTGGCTGGGGCCGGATTAATGCGCAGTTAGCCACCCAATAAGGGCTTCTACCGAAGTTGGCGCCGCTTCCATGGCCCGCAAACAAATGGAGCCGGATGAGCCGAAAGAATCAAAGGGAGAAAGGGGATAAATGGTTGATAAAAAAGAAGAGCGGCTGAACGACCTGGAGGTTGTTCAGCCGCATTTTTTAATTGGTGTGGGGGGCAAGTTTCCGCGCCACCATCGTCAAAATCGTCGCGATGGCCACGGTTTCCCCGCTTTCATCATACACATCGACCAGCCATTTGACAATACCGCGCGGAACGGCCGCAATGCCTTCCCGGCTGAAATCATGCTCCTGCTCGATCTTTTCCCTGACCGTCAGTTTTACGCCGATGGTCATACCCGGATAAACGGGTTTAGTAAAACGACATTCATCGAGGCCATAATTGAGCAGCACCGGCCCTTTTTTAGCATCGACAAATAAACCTGCAGCTTTAGACAGCACAAAGTAGCCGTGCGCTACCCGGCCGGTGAAGGGCGTGCCTTCCAGCGCCGTAGCATCCATGTGGGCATAAAAATTATCGCCGCTCACGTTGGCAAAGTTGTGGATATCCGCCTCGCTCACCGTGTGTTTAGCCGTGATGAGGGTTTCTCCGACAAATAGATCCTCGAAGTGTTTTTTGAAAGGATGGACCGGCGTTTCCGTCTGCGCAGCGCCCACCTGGAATTGGTTGGTCACCGCTGTAATATCGGTCGGATTGCCCTGAATGGCGGTACGTTGCAGGTAGTGCATAACGCCGCGCATGCCCCCCATTTCTTCGCCGCCGCCGGCACGCCCCGGACCACCGTGGACCAGCATCGGCATGGGCGAACCATGACCGGTGCTTTCCTTGGCCGAACTGCGGTTCAGGATCAGGATACGCCCGTGGAAAGCGGCCGCGTTCAGCACGTAATCGCGCATAATACGCGGGTCATGGGTGCAAATACTGGACACCAGCGAACCCTTCCCGAGGTTGGCAATTTCAATGGCTTTTTCCAGCGATTCATAGGGCATGAGCGTAGAAACCGGCCCGAAACACTCCGTTTCATGGGTCAGGTTTTTCTCGAAAGGCCGGTCATTCAACAGTAAAATCGGCGAAATAAAGGCGCCTTTCTGGCGGTCAGCGCCGGTTACCTCAAATGCTTCTGGGTCGCCAAAAACGGCGGGGGTAGCCAGGCTCAGCTCGGCCAGACGTTCGCGTACCCGGGCCAAATGGCCGCGATTGATGAGCGCCCCCATACGCACCCCTTCTACCGACGGATCGCCGATGACGGTCTTATTCAGTTCTTTGATCAGCGCTTTTTGGACGTCATCCAGCATATTTTCCGGGACAATAATGCGCCGGATCGCGGTACATTTTTGCCCGGCTTTGGTCACCATTTCCCGGCGACATTCTTTAATAAACAGGTCGAACTCGGGTGTGCCGGGCGCCGCATCCATCCCAAGAATGGCTGCGTTGAGGGAGTCGGCTTCCATGGTGAATGGAACGCTGTGTTCGATGATGGCCGGATGCGCCCGAAGCTTACGCCCGGTGACCGCCGAGCCGGTAAAAGTGACCACGTCCTGGCTGTTTACCGGATCCAGTATACCCTGCCCGGAACCCACCACCAGTTGCAGGGCGCCTTCCGGTAAAATACCCGATGCAGCGATGTCGCGCACCATGATCTCGGTGAGGTAGGAGGTCTGTTCGCTGGCCTTGACTACGGCCGGCATACCCGCCAGCAGATTGACGGCAATTTTTTCCAGCATGCCCCAGATCGGAAAGTTGAAGGCATTGATGTGGATGGCCACGCCTTGTTTAGGGACCAGAATATGATGCCCGATAAAGGTGTTTTCTTTGGATAAGCGGATGGTTTCGCCTTCCACATAGTAGGATTCATTGGGGAAGCGCCGACGTAAACCACTGTAAGCGAACAGGTTGCCGATGCCGCCTTCAATGTCTACCCAACTGTCCTGCCGGGTAGCACCGGTCCAGTGGCTGACGGTGTAGTACCGCTCTTTCCGTTCGGTCAGGTACAGGGCCATGGCTTTGAGCATGCGTCCGCGCTCGTGGAAGGTCATGCGGCGCAGCGGTGGGCCTCCTGTTTTACGGCCGTAGTCGAGGATGGCGGCGTAGTCCAGGCCTTCGCTGCTGGCAGTGCCGAGTAAATCGCCGGTGATGGCATGGTACTGCGGAACGCCTTCGCCCTGGCCGGGTAGCCAGCGGTTGAGGACGTAATTATTTAGTGGTGGCATGTGTGGTTGTGATTAAGGCGCTGTCAAGTAGACAGATAATCGGCAAAAGTAGGAAAGTCCGCCAGTGGGTTTGTTTAAGATGCAGCAACAATTTTGGCTGATTCAACAGGAACTGCTATTCACCATGCTGCCGTTCGCAACAATTTCCCCAAATTTGCGTCTTCTTTCGCCCACAAAAATCTACTTACGCCCCTTTTGAATGGTTCGGCAGGGGCCGTGTGACGCCCGATTTTTCGTCTTGTCCATTATGCTCGATCTGTCTTTTCAATACCCCGCCTGGTTTCTTATTTTTTGTGCCCTGCTGGGCCTCGGTTACGCGCTGCTGCTTTACTTCCGCGATACGACTTTCCGCGAACAAGCCCCGCGCCTGCACATAGCACTGGGCATACTTCGCTGGCTGGTCGTCACCATTTTGAGCGCTTTGCTGCTGTCGCCGATTTTGAAAAATCTGGTGACGGAGACCAAAAAGCCGATCATAGTGCTGGCGCAGGACCAATCGGAAAGTATAGGCGCCGATCTACAGGGACCCGCCCTGGAACAGTACAAACAGCAGTGGCAGGCGTTGCGCGATGGTTTGTCCGAGCAGTATGAAGTGCACGAACTGGCTTTTGGCGATAAATCCCGCGAGGGCGTGGACTTCAACTTCCAGGATAAGGTCACCAATTTCTCCGAACTGCTGCGCTCCGTGTACGACCTCTACGGCGGGCAAAACCTGGGCGCCGTGGTTGTGGCTTCCGACGGGGTGTATAACGAAGGCAGTAACCCGGCGTATTCGGATGCCGCTTTATCGGCGCCAGTGTATACGGTCGCTTTGGGTGATCCAACGCCCAAAAAAGACCTGCTGATCAAACGGGTTTTCACCAACAAACTGGCCTATTTGGGGGATAAATTTACCATGCAGATCGACGTGGCAGCCACCAATTGCGCCGGCAGCCAAACGGTGCTGACGGTGAGCAAAGTGAACGGTGATCAGGTGCGACAGATTCAAAGCATCCCGGTCAACATAGCGGGTAACGACTTTTTTGTGACCAAAGAAGTGCTGATCGAGGCCGACCAGCCCGGCGTCGTACAATACCTGGTATCCGTGGCCAAACTTCCCGGCGAAGCCTCGACCGTGAACAACAGCCGCGAGGTGCTCGTCGATATCCTCGATGCCCGGCAGAAAATTCTACTGCTGGCCAATAGCCCCCACCCCGACCTGACGGCGCTGCGCCAGACGCTGGAGGCCAATAAAAACTATCAGGTCAGTATTGCGTACGCCAATGACCCGGGTCTGGACGTCAGTAAATTCGACTTCGTCGTGCTGCATAGTCTGCCCTCGGCCACCAATGAAATTACCGGGGTGATGAACACGCTGAACGATAAGCGTATTCCACGTTTCTTCATTGCTGGTATGCAAACGAGTTTCGGCGCCCTGGCCAAGGTTCAGGGCCTGGTGAATCTGCAAAGCGACGGTAAACAAAGCGACGAAGTGCAGGCCAAAGTGAGCCCGCGGTTTGCCGCTTTCTCCCTGGCGCCGGCGGTGCTGGAGGAACTCCCCCGCTTCAATCCGATCACCTCGCCTTTCGGCAATTTTTCCGCTACCCCGCAGGGACAGGTGCTGCTGTACAAGCGCATTGGTAAGGTCGATACCGACCAGCCGCTGCTGACTGTCGGCGAAACCAACGGCGTGAAAACCGGCGTTTTCCTGGGCGAAGGTTTCTGGGAATGGCGCTTATTCGACTATCTGCAGCACCAGAACCACGAGATTTTCGATGAACTGGTGGGTAAAACCGTACAGTATTTATCCGTCAAAGAGGATAAACGCAAGTTTCGGGTAACCATCGACAAGAGCATTTTTAATGAAAATGAAGCGGTCACTTTCGGCGCGGAACTGTATAACGACAACTACGAACTGACCAACGAATCCGATGTAGCGATGAGCATTCGCAACGGCGCCGGACAGGAGTTTACTTTTACTTTTAATAAACTCGGGAAGGCCTACGCCTTGAATGCCGGTATCCTGCCCGTCGGTAATTACACGTATAAAGCGAGCACCAATTTTAACGGACAAGTACTGGCGTATGACGGGCAATTCCGGGTGCGTGCCATCCAGCTCGAACTGTTTGCGACGGCAGCTAATCACAGCGTACTGAAGCAGTTAAGCGATAAGTTTGGTGGTGAAATGGTCATGCCGGCGGATCTGGCCAGCATTGCCGACAAAATAAAAAACAAGGAAACCGTGAAGCCGGTTATTTATCAAAGTACCCGTACGAACCCGCTGATCAATTTGAAGTGGATATTTGCGCTTTTAGCGGGCCTTTTGGCGATCGAATGGTTTTTACGGCGGTACTTTGGGGCGTATTAAGAGGGTTGCCGGGAATGGTGTTTTTCCTTCAGGCGGGGTGGAAATTTTGAAGGAAAAATTTCCACCCCGCCTGAAGGAAAAACTCATTTACATCGATGGGTTTGAGTGCAGAAGTGAGAAATCTATGCCTTCATTTTGTAAATTTGAAGAATAAATTAAGCATGCGTTTTCTCCAAGGTATTGAAAATCAATAAGAAAGCACCATAATCAAGTCCCCCTCCCTTTCGGGGGAGGGGTTAGGGGTGGGGTTTTCCACCATTCAACTACTTACTCATGCGCACCATTTTTACGCTACTCGTTTTAGCCTTTTTAATCAACGCCCTCCCCGCCCAGTCGACTGCTTATGTCATTAGTGGTGGCCCGACGCTGGGTTTACAAAAGTGGGATAACGGCGGCGACCGGCAGGTCCTGTTCAAGTACCACGTAGCACTGGCCCTGGAATCGGTGAATAATGAGGATGATAAATCGGCTATGTTCATTCAGGGCGGTTATCACGTAAAGGGCAGCGCTAACCGGACCCGATTTCTGTTTAATAATGGCGGAGCGGGGACATTTAAACAGGAATATCTGTTCAACAACCTGTCGCTGGCCATCGGCGCCAAGCAGAAATTTGTGACGGGTGCCGGCGGCCAGAACCGTTATTTCTATTACGGCGCGATCCGGACCGATTATACGCTCAGCACCAACATCGATGAACTGAACAACCAGTTCGGCGGTTTTACCAATATATATGCCCCGCAAGTGGCCTTTATGAATCGCTGGATGTTCGGCTTATCCATCGGCGGTGGCTGGCAGTTCCCGATTGCTGACTTGATCGGCGGTCAGATCACGCTCTCCGTGAGTCCGGACGTGACCAACCAATACCGTCAGCCGGCCTTACCCAACGTTATCAATCCCAATAACCCCGGCAGCCCGGTGACGCTCGGCGAGCAACGCATCCGCAACACCGCCGTAGAAATTTCCTTCGGCCTGCGCCTGCTCCACAAAGTCGAATTAGTCGACTAAGCCACTGTCCCCTGTCTCCTAATTCCTAACTCCTGTCTCCTAACTCCTGTCTCCTAACCCCTACCTCATGTCCCTCGTTTCCGAATTCAACGATTACCGCGCCCGGATGAACGAGCGCATTCTGGCCAACGACAATAAAGTGATCAAGCGTTTCTGGAGCCTCGATAACCAGACCTACCAGGAAGGCGCTTTGCCGGTAAAAACCAAAGAAATGCTGGGCCTGGTGGCTTCCATGGTGCTGCGCTGCGACGACTGCATCAAATACCACCTCGGTAAATGCTATGACCTGGGCGTCACCACCGATGAAATATTTGAAATATTTGCCGTGTCCAACATGGTCGGCGGCTCTATTTGTATTCCGCATACGCGGCGTGCCGTGGAGTACTGGGAAGCGCTCGCCGAAGGTTGAATCAGTAGGTGCAGACTTTAACTGGAATGCGGATTTAACGGATACTACGGATAGAAACGGATTTTCAAATCCGTTTCTATCCGCCAGACGTGTTAAATCCGCGTTTAAATGGTGGCCGTTTTAACGCACAACCGTCACGCTGCCTTTGTACTCTACCGTTTCCTGATCAATAAAGCGCACCGAGGCGTAAAAGGTGAAGACCCCATTCACCAGATCGCCTTTGTAAGTGCCGTCCCAGCCCAGTTCGGGCCTGCCCAATTCAATATTCCGCGTTTCAAAGATGAGGCTGCCCCAGCGGTCATACACACGCAGCAGATCAATCGCCTGACCGGCCGGCCCGGCGAACAGGGTAAAATGGTCATTGGGGTAGGGTTTGTCGGGCGCGAACACATTGGGCACATAAATAGGTCGGTTTTTATTGACTAAAATACGCACCGTATCGCTGCCCATGCAACCGTCTTCATCGGTAACTTTAACCACATATAATTGATCCTGAACGGCTTGTATGGTCAGGTTCGGTACGGTGGGATCGCTTATGCCAATAGTGGGCGTCCATTCATAGGTGACGGGCCGGCCAAAAGGCGTGGTAAAAGTGGTAATGTCCACTGTATAGCCGAGTTCCAGCGTCGTATCGGTCGGCGTAGCCGTCACCGTTACCGGCACCGGCTGGGTAATAGTAGCCATGACCGAATCGATACAACCGGCGGCATCGCGGACAATCACCCAGTAGTCGCCGGCGGCCAGACCGGTCAGGGGCGAAGTGGACACGAAATTAAGCCCGTCTACACTGTATTGATAGTTGCCTTTTCCGCCCACGCCGCTCACGTCGATTTCCCCGGCGGGCACCCCGTTACAAAGCAGGTTGACCACCCCCAGTAGATCGATACTCACGTCGGCGGGTTCCGTGATGAACACGCTGCCCGTGATGCTACACTCATTGCCATCATTGACCGTCACCATGTATTCGCCCGGACCAAGCGAAGTCGCTTTTTGAACCGTTTGTCCGTCCGACCAGGTGTAGGTGTAATTACCCACCCCGCCCGATGGATTGGCCTGCGCCATGCCGTCATTAGCGCCGAAACAACTGATATCGAGCGTATCGAGCGCCAATTGCAGCGGCGGATTGTCGGTAATTTCAACGTTAAAAGTTCCCTTGCAAAGCACGGCATCGATGGCCTGAATCGTGTAATTACCCGCTACAAAACCGCCCTGCATGTTTTCCGGGATAAAACCATTGCCCCAGTCGAACTGCACCGGGTCTTTGCCATTGGTGACATTCAGGGTAATCGTGCCATTATCGTCCCCGAAACAGAGCGGTTTAGTTGCCACCGCATCCGCCGTCAGTATGCGCTCCTGCACGTCGATGGTCAGATCCGTGGAGCAGTTATTGGCGTCTTTAATTACCAGTGCAACGGTACCGACGCCGAGGTTATTCAACATATTGCTGGACTGAAACGGCCCGTTATCCCAGCTGAACTGGTAGGGCGGTGTGCCCATGGTAATATTGGTAATTTCAATCGAGCCGTTCATGGTCCCGTTACAGTCGGGCGCGGCAATGACCGGTGCGACGACCACATCCGGATAGATCAGCGTATTTTGGATCGCGGTGACTTTGCAGCCCAGGTTGGTTTTTACCGTCAGCACCACCGGATGCTGACCCGGCGAGTTAAACTGTACCGTATGCGGACCAGGGCCGGTAGCCGTTTGGGGGAGTGCATCGGCGCCGAAACTCCAGTTCCACTCGGTGATGCTGCCGATTGGAAAAGTAGAAGCGTCCACGATTTCGACCGGGGTTCCGAGGCAAACGGCCGATGGGACCGTGGTAAATTCCGCTTCCGGACCGAGAAACTGGCCGCTGCCGCCAAATTCAATATTGAAACCGCTATTGGTGGAGGTAAAGTTGTTGATAACAAGTGCATAGGACTCCCCGGCTACCATAGAAAAAGGGGAAAGCCAGGCATTGTCGCCATTATCCGTACATCCGGCATCCTCGCTGATGTCATTGTCGCCCGATTGGAGTCCGGTTGGGCCCATACAGGGACTGGGGTATGAGTTATCGCCAGCGGCATTGCAGCGTACCACTTCTTTCCCAGCACAGTTACCAATGCCATTGGGCAGGCGGTAAAGAACGAAGTCCAGGTCGTCGCCGACGTTGAGAGGCGTCAGGGTAAATTCCAGCGAGCCGGATTGCGAACAGGTCCACACAAACCAGGTGGAGTTGGTTTCGTAGTTGCCGGGAGCGCCGTTAGAGAAGCAGGTGGCGTCCGTCAGTTCCGCTTGGTTTTGTCCGGCGCCGGTTACTTTTTGCACCACGAAAGAACTTTTATCGCATAAAATAGAGGCCTGCGGGCAGTCGGAAGTAGGCTCCACCGGCGGGTTGTAATTGTTAATACAAAGTTGGAAAGTACCCGTTTGGCCGAGCGTTCCCTGTACCCGGATGAAGTAAGTAGAACCGACAAATAATCCGCCCTGGTAGGCTTCCGCCACATTGGTGCCGATACCGGACTGGCATTCCAACTGGTTGATCGTACCGCCGCAAGTGCCGAAATAAATGGCGACTTGTGGATTTTTGAGCGTTCCGCCGGCGCCTTGTGAAGTAGCGCCACGTATGGTCACGGTCACATCGGTCGCCACGGGGGTAAAAGCGAACCAGACGTCATTTTGCGTGGAACCGAAACAGGTGGCCGCTCCGTAGGTGGAAGGAGTAGCGTCTACATTGGTATAAGCGCCGACCGAACTACAGAAATTTACGACGTCTGGCAGGACGATGGGGTTGTCGCAGTCATCGTTGCCGGGCGCTTGCGCAAAAATGGACAGCGCGCCAAAAACGAAATACAGAGCGAGTGAGTATTTTCTCATTATATGGGCAATTGAGTGGGAGGTAAAAAGAGCAGGGGTTTAAGAAGTATTGTTGTTGCCTAGACGCCAAGAGTACGAAATGTGTTGGCCGGCTTTTGGTCAAATTTATCTTAAAGTTTTTCGGAAAACCCGGTGGCGGCAGGTAAAAATGTGGAATAAATCAAAAATAGCGGTCGTAAACCCTACTACAACGCTGCGCAGGCGCTTTTGTGCCAGACCGGGCGCCTGCAATTAGAGAAATGCCAATAGCCGCAAAAATCATACTTTTGCAGGGATGGCGCAACCGACCATCTTATCGTCGCCAATTATGCGCCAACATATACCTAATTTACTCACCCTCAGCAACTTATTTTGCGGCTGCTGCGCTATTCTCTATATTTTGAATGGTCAGCAGGATGTAGCGGCCCTCTTCACCCTGAGTTCCTTTTTCTTCGATTATCTCGACGGCATGGTGGCCCGTGCGCTGAAAGTGAGTTCGCCGCTGGGTAAAGAGCTGGATTCCCTGGCTGATGTGGTCAGTTTCGGCGTGGTGCCGGGCATGATGTTGTATATGATGCTGGCAGGTAAAAATTGGACAGCTTATCCTCCGGCCAGCATTTTGCCAACGGTGTCGGTTATGGCGCTTCCGGCTTTTGTGTTGTCCATGTTTTCCGCTTTCCGTCTGGCTAAATTCAACCTCGATACCCGGCAGGGCAGTTATTTCCTCGGGCTGAGTACGCCGGCCTGCACCGTTTTTGTACTTGGACTGGCTTTAACCGTGGATCATAATGTGCTGGGCTTGCGTGAAACGCTGTTAAATCCCTGGTTGCTTTATCTTTTAATTCCCGTGTTATCGGGTTTGCTGGTCAGCGAAATTCCCATGTTCGGCATGAAAATAAAACGTTTCGACTGGCAAAGCAACCGTTTCAACCTGGCCTTTCTACTGCTGTTTATCATACTGATCTTCTTTTTAAAAACCTTGGCGTTGTCGGTCATTATCGTCCTCTATATTCTGAGCTCTGTTTTATTAAAGAAAAACGTGGTAGCCGATTAAACCGCTCTAACCAACTAAACCCCTCTAAACCCTTTCTCAACCCCTCTCAACCTATATCAACATTCACCCACTCACCTACCCATACAATGAATTTTATCGCTGAAATTGACATCATGCCCCACCGGGAACTCCTCGATCCGCAGGGCAAGACCGTGGTAAACAACATGAAACACCTTGACCTGAGTGGCGTCCATGACGTGCGCATCGGCCGCCACGTTCAGATGACCCTCGACGCTACGTCCGAAGCCGACGCCCGCCAGAAAGTGGAAACTGCCTGCCAGAAGCTGCTGGCCAATCCCATCATGGAGCATTATACCTACTCCATTCAGGAAATGGCGACGGCCTCGTAGTCGCTTGCGGAAAAAACCGCAAAAAATAAATCCAAATTTTAAACCGCAAATGGCTTCGGCCCTCAAGCATGCTGATCATTGTTCCCACGCCCATCGGCAACCTGGAAGATATTACCCTGCGTGCCCTGCGGGTGCTGGGCGAGGTGCAGGTCATCCTGGCCGAAGATACGCGGACCAGTCGCCGGCTGCTCGACCATTTCGGCATCAAAACGCCCCTCCGCGCTTTTCACGCGCATAACGAACACACGGTGGTCGAACGCATTGTGGACGAACTGGCGGCCGGCGTGCCCATGGCGCTGATCTCCGACGCCGGCACGCCGGGTATCAGCGATCCCGGTTTTCTACTGTCCCGGGCCTGTGTGCGCCGGGGCATCCGCGTAGAATGTCTGCCCGGCCCGACTGCTTTCGTACCCGCCCTGGTGGCCAGCGGACTGCCCTGTTCCACCTTTCACTTCGAAGGTTTTTTACCGCATAAAAAAGGTCGCCAGACCCGGTTGAAATACCTGGCCACTTTACCCCACACGTTCGTGTTATACGAATCCCCTTTCCGGCTGCTGAAATGCCTGGAAGAACTGGCGACTTTCTGCGAACCCGAGCGCATGGCCTGCGTGGCCCGCGAATTGACGAAGAAGTTCGAGGAAGTAAAAACGGCCACGCTCACCGAACTGACTGCCCATTTTTCGGCTAAAGAAATCAAGGGCGAAATTGTGCTGGTCGTGGCGGGTAAAGAGGAGTAACCAGTGATTATGTGTTTTTTACCACATAGAACACAGAGGGCACATAGTTTTAAAAAACCATGCTTTTAAAAACCCGTGGCATTGTTTTTCGGAGTTTGAAATACGGCGAGACCAGCGTCATCGCCGATATTTTCACCGAGGAGAAGGGACTGCATACCTTCATCGGGGGGAGTGTGCGCACGGCCAAAGCGCGCATGTCGTACAGCCTGTTTCAGCCGATGACCGTCGTGGATGCCGTGGCCTATTTCCGTGATGAGCCGGGCGCCCTGAACCGGCTGAAAGAGCTGCGTGCTGAGCAACTGTTCCAGGCCATTCCCTTTGAAATTCGCCGGGGCGCAGTGGCCTTGTTTATGGCCGAAATTTGCCGGAAAAGCATCCAGGAATCGGAAGAAAACCGCGATCTGTTCGAGTTTTTGCTGGCAAATTTGCGCTGGCTGGACACCACGTCGCACCCGATCGCTAATCTGCACCTGCATTTTTTGCTCGCCTTATCCGCTTACCTGGGTTTTCAACCGCAAACGGAACTAACGCTCGGTCAGGAGAGTTTTTTCGATCTGAAAGAAGGTGTTTTCCTGGCGCATCCCCCCGCTCATCTGCTCTATATAGAGCCGGTACAAACCCAGCAAATACTCGATCTGTTGGCCGTACCACTGGAGGAATGCCACACGGTAGCCCTGACCCGGACAGATCGTAAAGCGCTGCTGCAAAGACTCTTGCAGTTTTATCATTTGCACGTAACCGGCTTTACGGAGATAAATACGCCGGAAATACTGGAACTGGTGATGGAATAGCGGACCAACGCGGTCTGACGACTTTTTTGTCGTCCGACCGCTCCGCCAGGTGGATGACCAATTCACCTTGAGCCGGTTTTTTCCTTTAGGAATTTGCCGGCGCTTATTGGTCAGACGACAAAAAAGTCGTCGGACCAAGGAACGAACCAAGGGCGCTTATCGCCCCAAATGCACCAGCAGCACACTCACATCCGCCGGACTCACTCCGGAAATACGGCTGGCCTGACCGAGCGTTCGGGGCTTATGACGGGCGAGCTTGTCGCGGGCTTCAATGCTCAGCGCGGCAATACTGCGGTAGTCAAAATCCTCCTGCAAATCCAGGTTTTCCAGCCGGCTCACCTTCTGCACCATGTCCTCTTCCTTGCGGATATAACCCTCGTATTTGACGTTAATTTCCGCCAGTTCGATGGTTTCCTGGTCATAAGGTGCCAGGAAAGCGGCCAGTTCCGGCAGGGCCTGGGCCATCGTTTTAATGTCGGCCTGCGGGCGCAGCAGGATGTTATGCAGTTTGCTTTTTTGCTGAATAGTGGCCGTTTCCATAGCCGTCAGATAGCCATTCACGTCCTCCGGCAACACGGCGGCGAGCCGGAAAAACGCTTCGATCTCCGCAGTCGCCTGATTTTTGGCGCGCACGCGATCCATGCGCAGGTCAGAGCCACGAACCCCCAGGCGGTGCGCGATGGGCGTAAGGCGCAGGTCGGCATTGTCCTGGCGCAGCAGTATACGGTATTCGGCCCGGCTGGTAAACATCCGGTATGGCTCCTGCGTGCCCTTGTTCACCAGGTCGTCGATCAGTACGCCGATGTAAGCTTCGGAACGTTTGAGCACCAGCGGCGCCTCGTTTTTCACCGCCAAAGCCGCGTTCATGCCGGCCATCAGGCCCTGGCAGGCGGCTTCTTCGTAGCCTGTGGTCCCGTTGATCTGACCGGCAAAATAGAGGTTTTTGATCAGGTTGGTTTCCAGCGTCAGTTGCAACTGGGTCGGCGGGAAGTAATCGTACTCGATGGCATAACCGGGCCGGAACATGCGCACGTTTTCCAGACCCGGAATGAGGCGCAGCGCTTTGAATTGCACGTCTTCCGGCAGGGAGGAGGAAAAGCCGTTGATATAAATTTCGCAGGTGTCGCGACCTTCCGGCTCGACGAAGAGCTGATGGCGGTCTTTATCGGCAAAACGATCGATTTTATCTTCAATACTGGGACAGTAACGCGGCCCGACGCCCTGAATACGCCCGCTGAACATGGGCGACTGGTCAAAACCGGTCCGCAGCATATCGTGGACCGCCTGGTTGGTGTAGGTACTCCAGCAGCATAACTGGTTGGTCAGCGGCGGCGTATCCGTGTAGCTGAACCGGCCGGGGGGCGTGTCGCCTTCCTGGCGTTCCATTTTGCTATAATCCAGCGAACGGCCGTCCAATCGGGGCGGCGTACCGGTTTTCATGCGGCCCGACTCGAACCCGAGCGAAACCAGTTGTTCCGTAATGCCTTTAGCGGCACTTTCGCCCGCCCGTCCGCCGCCGAACTGTTTTTCACCAATATGTATAATGCCGTTCAAAAAAGTACCGTTGGTCAGGATAACGGCTTCACTTTCAATTTCCAGGCCCATGCCGGTACGAATGCCCTGTGCGCGGCCGTCTTTCACGAGCAAGCTGCTCACCATATCCTGCCAGAAATCGATCAGCGGGTGTTGTTCCAGCATCTGCCGCCATTTGGCCGCGAATTGCATCCGGTCGCTTTGCGCGCGGGGACTCCACATGGCAGGGCCTTTAGAGCGGTTCAGCATCCGGAACTGTACGGCCGTATGATCGGTCACCACGCCCGAGTAACCGCCCAGCGCGTCTATTTCCCGGACGATCTGGCCTTTGGCAACGCCACCCATAGCGGGATTACAGCTCATCTGGGCGATGGTCTGCATATTCATGGTCACCAGCAGCACCTTGCTGCCGAGATTGGCCGCCGCTACCGCCGCTTCGCAGCCTGCGTGGCCGGCCCCGACGACTATGACATCGTATTTTGGAAACATGGTATTGTGTTTAACCCTATGGAATTACCCGCAGACCGACGCCAGAAATAATGGTCGCCGCGCGTTTAGAAACCTATTTTTCACTAAAAAAGTTGGCAAAGATAGGGCTTTAACCAGAGAAGCCTTACTTCAAACCCGCCTTTTCCAGCCTGGCGCGGGCCTCCTTGGCCTCCGGATACTCCGGCGACATCTTATTGGACTGTTTATAATCTTTGTAAGCAGCGGGTAAGTCTCCCATCGCTTCATAGGTCACGCCCCGAAAATAATAGGCATTGACAAAAAGCGGGTCGGTCTTGATGGCCAGGTTGAAATGATCGCGGGCTTTCGGCAGAGAATCCTGCGTTAAATACATAATGCCCAGGTTAAAATAGGCATTCGAGTAGTCGGGGTTGCGGGCAATTATATCGCGGTAAGTGGCCATGGCCTGTGCATCATCGCCATGGCGTTTATAAAAATCCCCTTTGTACTCGCGCACTTCCAGGCTGGTGGAATCAATACGTAAGGCATTATCGTAATACTGAACGGCTACAGGATCATTACGCTTGGAAAAAATACGTCCCAGAAACGTCCAGGCTTCGGCGTTGCCGGCATCATATTGTACCGAGCGCTGGAAGGACTTGATGGCCCGGGTCGTATCGGCCATATCGAGGGCAATGCGGCCGGACATAAAGAAAGCCCCGGCGTTTTGCGGATCGCGTTGCAGCACCTGTTCGAGCGAGGCCAGCGCCTCATCATGCTGTTGGACGATGAGTTGGAACTCGCTTAGTTTCAGCCAGGTAGCCAGCCGGTCCGGAAATTTCTGGGTGGCTCGCTGCAGCACCGCAATTGCCCGGCGGGAATCATTGGGCCGGCCATAGTCGAGCATGACATCCGCCAGCAGGTGGTAGTACATCGGCTGCAAAGAATCCAGGGCCAGCGCCCGGCTGACGTCGGCCAGGGCTTCATCATACCCTTCCAGATCGTGGTAAACGCTGGCCCGCCGGTATAGCAGCGAGTCATTATCGGGGTCCTTTTCGAGTAAGGCGTTGAGTTTGATCAACTCCGGGTTTCCGCCATCGCCCGCCGTAGGCGCTGGTTTCGGCTCATTTTTACAGGAAAAAATCAGGCCGGTAACGAACAGCAGGGCCGTAAAAACAGGGAAAATATACTTGGTCACAGTGCAGGAATTTAGTGTGCAGGAATGACCGTCCAGCCATCCCCATGGGCCGCAAAAGTAGATGCTTTGCCATTTTGGAGGATGCATAATTTAATAAGCCCGCTGATTAGTCCCGGCAAGGCATAAATAAGGGCTTGATTATCAGATTTTTGGAAAAAACAGCGCTGCGTTGCTAATGTGTAAATGCAACGGCGGGCACTTCCTCAATTCGTTACGGCCGTGAATTTCTGGGTTTGTTCCATATCAAACTCCTTCGGCCGTTCTTCCGGTCGGGCAGCCGGTTCGTAGCGAAAACGAAAGGAACTGTCGCTGCTCCAATCGAAAATCCCATACAGCGTTTTGCCACGGTGCGGACCACTTTCAAAATCCATAAGGTCCAGGGTCGTCGGCCGGGCCGCGCAGTCATAGCTAAAACGCATGCGGATGGTGTCGTACTGACTGCCGAATTTGGTCAGCCACAGGGCGCTGCCATCCGGCCCGAACACCAGCTCCTGACCCTCGTGGGTCGTCCAGTGCCCCGTCAGCTCGCGGCAGGCCGACCTGGAATCGCAGGCAGCCAGGGTTAAAAGGAAAAATAAAAAAAACAGGGTGTAGCATGTGGGCATACGCACGATTTTTAGTGAAGGGAAAAAAGAATTTCAGTTTTAACAGACAATGACTTATCCGGAAAGATGGCTATAAAGGCATACTTTTATTTGAAATGGCCTCCAAACATCCGGAAAAGACCGAAATTTTACAAAAGCCCCTCGTCGGCAAAGCTATAAAAACCCCGTTCCGAAACGATGAGGTGATCGAGCAGGAGCAGGTCCAGCACCTCCCCGGCTTTGCGCAGGCGTTTGGTCAGGTCCAGATCGGCCTGACTGGGTTGCAGGCTGCCCGACGGGTGGTTATGCACGGCAATCAGCCCCACGGCGCGGGCATCGATGGCGGTTTTGAAGACCATTTTTACGTCCACGACCGTACCAGCCATGCCCCCGGTACTCAGGCGTTCGCGGGCAAATACCTCGTTGGCCTTATTGAGCAGCAGCAGCCAGAATTCCTCGTGGTAGAGGTCGGTCAGCAGCGGGGCGATGGCGTTGTAAGCATCGCGGCTGGCAGTGATGCGGGGCCGTTCGCGCAGGTCGGAAAGCTGGCGTCGGCGACCCAGTTCGAGTGCGGCGGCTATGGTGATGGCTTTCGCTTCTCCAATGCCCTTAAAACGCTGTAGATCCGCCAGGGAACGTTTACCCAGATCATGCAGGTTGTTCCCGACAGAGGATAGTATGTCCTGCGCTAAAGCCACCGCACTTACGCCAATAGAGCCCGAGCCCACCAGAATGGCCAGCAGTTCGGCATCGCTGAGGGCCTGGCGGCCTTTTAACAGCATTTTTTCCCGGGGACGATCTGCTTCGGCCCAGGTGGTAATGGCGCGGGGTGGCTGCATCACAACAATGGTTAAGCTGGAGAGGGTCGAAATTACAGCCTTTGATGCGAGCGGACACGGGTCATTTGGGGTCATTTGGGCCCATGTAGCGCACGGCGCGGTGGGATAGGAGAACGGATGGAACGGATCAAACGGATTAGAACGGATTTATAAGACTCTGGGGTAAAGCAGTAGTGCACTTACCTCCGGCATCAAATCCGTTTTGATCCGTTTGATCCGCGTAATCCGTTCTCCTATCCCATCCACGGCGCGGTAGGATAGCAGAACGGATAAAAACGGATGAAACGGACTAAAACGGATTTATAAGACTCGGGGGTAAAGCAGTGGTTCACTTATCTCTACCCTCAAATCCGTTTCAATCCGTTCGATCCGCGTAATCCGTTCTCCTATCCTACTACGCGCGCCACCGAAGTTCAGTCCTTGCGTCTCACCGGCCGGTTTTCAGTAATAATCTCCAGTCCACCGCCATTACGCACGACCAAAACAGCTCGCGGCAGGCCTATTTGCTGGATAAACTGCAAGTCACACACCGGCCCGTTCAGCCAGAAACCGGATTTGCCGGGCTCGACCGACGCCCAGTTGCCGTGACCGTCGTTCAGCAGCAGTGCTCCGAAGGAAGCATCCTGCCGGCCTATACTGGGCGAGACTTCGTAGAAATTACCGCCCAGCAACAGGTCCATTTTGCCATCCGCATTGAAATCGCCGGGCAGCAGCGCAAAGACCGGACTGGCCTGCACGATCATAGGAAAAGCATGCAGGGCCCAATCGTTACGCCCTCTGTTCTCTACCCAGCAACTGGCCAGTATTTGCACCTCCCGGTGAATAGCCTGCTCCCGCAATGCATCCGGGAAAACTTCCTCAAAAGTGCTCTGGGAGAATTTTTTATATGCCACGTACTGCTTTCTAAGCATAGGCAACTGACTGAGCAACAAATCTTTATCCGCAAAAACGGTGTTGCGCCCCTGTCGGTAGTAACTCAGGATCGGGTCGAAAGAACCATTGTGGTCAAAATCTTTGATCCAGAGTCCCAGCGGTTCGGCCGGACTGGCCCGCAGGTTGGAATTGAGGCCGAAGTTCCCGGCCACCAGATCCGGATCGCCGTCGCCGTCGACATCCATACTACGTACACAATTCCATAATCCCGCCGAGGCCGGCACCTCCGTTTTTTCAAAACCCGTACCGGTGTTATGCAAAATACTTACGGCCATCCATTCCCCAACCACCACCAGATCGTGGCGTTGATCGCCATCCACATCCAGCCATTGCGCGTCGGTGACCATACCCAGTACGCCGTTTGCGGGCAGTAAATTGCTGGCATCGGTGAAGTGGCCCCGGCCGTCATTTTTCAACAAAAAAGAATGCGGCGCCAGCCCATAAGCGCCACCCACGGCACGGCCGCCCACGAACAGATCCAGATCGCCATCCCCGTCAAAATCGGCAGCGCGGGCGCAGGACGTATGTTCGTGCAGGTTCGGCAAGGCCTGCGGCGACAGGTTGAAATGACCGGCCCCGTCATTCAGCAGCAGGTAATCGGTCAAAGCCGTATCCGCGCTGTTGCCGGTGCCCAAAAACAGATCGACGTCGACGTCGCCGTCGGCATCGAAGACGGTAACCGTGGTGATGTTACCGGCCAATGGCGGCAGGGACATAACCTGTAAAGCACCTGAGGCCGTCCGGGTATACAGTTGTTTACCCACCAGCACGTTCGGATTGCTGCCGTTGCTGAGCTGTCCAACCGCCGCCGTCGGCCCCTGGGTATGCAGCGACCAGGGCAGTAATTTTTCCGCAATCAGATCGTCGGCCAGGGGCGGCACGGGTGCCGAAACGACCTGCGAAGCAAGGGAAATGTCGTCTAAAGCGGGCTTTCGCGAGGCCATCGCCGCCGATTGCAGTAAAGACAACATTTGACGGGCCGCTACCTGGTAAAGCATTTGTGCCCGTCCGCCCGGCCAGCTGACCTGCAGGGAATCAGCCTGGGAATACTGGCCCAGCCCAATGGTTATGACCGGCGCTACCGAGGATTGAAAACCGCGCACGCATTGATTTTCATAGTACTGCATTTGGCCGCCGGCCCAGACTTTCACCACGGCGCCGATGCCGAAAGGGTTTTTCCCTTCCCCTTGAAACTTTAGCGTCAGCCAGTTGGCGCCGGTCGTGTTATTGCGCAGCACTGTTGCCGGCGCATTCAGGTTATTGGTTACCAGATCCAGGTCACCATCGTTATCCAGGTCGGCATAGACCGCGCCATTGGAGCAGCCGCGTTGCGCCAGTCCCCAACGCTGGGAAACGTCTTCGAAGGTCAGGTCCCGGCTGTTCCGGTAAGCGTAGTTGGGCACAGCGCCGGAGGGCATTTTTTCAATTAACTGCAGGTCGCTGGCCTGTTGCTGGGTTTCGGCGGAAGAGATGAATTTCAAATAATCCAGGTCATTGGGCCGTCGCTCGATGCCGTTGGTGATGTAGAGGTCTTTCCAGCCATCGAGGTCAAGATCGGCGAACAGGCCGCTCCAGCTCCAGTCGGTAGCGGATACGCCGGCGAGTTGCCCGATTTCGGAAAAAATGGATGTTCGCCCCGTCGGCGCACCCGTAGGGGCACCCTTCACGGGTGCCCAACCCCTATTCAATTGCAAATTATTCCTTGGAAACTGCCAGTAATACCCCACACCATGTTTGTACATGTACACATCATAGGCATCGACGGGCTGACTGGCCTTCAGCACTGCTTCGTCTTCAGGTTTCATGTCCAGCGTCAGCAGATCCGGCCGGGCGTCGTTATTGAAATCGGCCAGATCGCAGCCCATGGAGAAGTTGGAGGTGTGGCCCATGCTGCCTGCCACGTCTTCCCGGAAGGATTTGCCCTGCAGATTATAGTACAGGTAGTCGTTTTCGTGAAAATCATTGGCGACGTACAGATCGGGGTACCCGTCGCCGTTCAAATCGCCCACCACGAGGCCGAGCCCATAACCGGAGGAGCCGCCGCTGCAACCGGTTTGCAGGTTAAAATGGCCATTATCATTGCGGTACAGCCGGTCGGAGGCCAGCGGATCGAAAGCACGGCTGCGGGAAGTATCGCGGTAACTACCCGGCGAATGGACGCTGTGACAGAGGATGAAACAGTCCAGGTCGCCGTCCAGATCATAGTCGAAAAAGGCCGCCTGGGTGCAGAAAGCCACCAGATCCAGGCCGTATTCGGCGGCGCGTTCGGTAAAAGTAAGGCCGTTCGCCGCCGCCCCGTTGTTGATGAACAACTGGTTTTTGCCTTTGAATTTTTTAAAATCGCCGACCTGGCAAACGTATACATCGAGCCAGCCGTCACCGTTCACGTCGGCGATGGTCACCCCGGTTTTCCAGCTGCCGCTACCGCCCACGCCGGCGCTGGCGGTTATGTCCTGAAACCGGCAGTCGCCCTGATTGAGGTAGAGTTTGTTCTGGCCTGTGTTGGAGGTAAAATACAGATCGCAGCGGCCGTCGTTGTTGAGGTCGCCCGCCGCCACCCCGCCGCCATTATAATAGTAGAGATACTGGATGATGTTCATCCCGTCCGGCGTCTGATCGGGCAGGGTGTTGGCAAAATCAAGGCCCGAGACAGCCGGTTCGAGTGCGCTGAACAAGGTGGGCGCGGCGGGCTTTTGGCAGGCCGGCAGACCGCACAGGCCCGCAAAAATGGCCGGGAATAACCAGCGTCCGTGCATAGCAGCCAGGGTTTGGGTAAAAGGGTATTAGCCTTTGAAATTATGTTCGACCGCGGCTTTGCGCAGGCGTTGCAGGAACGGCGAGGCGAAAATGAACGATTGCAGGTTCTCATTATCGCTTTCCAGGACCTGATCTTTGGACCCGCTCCATTCGAGGCGGCCTTCGTGCAAAAAGCAGATGTTGTCGCCGCTTTCCATCACCGAGTTCATGTCGTGGGTGTTGATAATGGTGGTAATATTCTGTTCTTCGGTGATGCTGCTGATCAGCTCGTCAATCAGGATAGACGTTTTGGGATCCAGGCCGGAGTTTGGTTCGTCGCAGAATAAGTACTTGGGTTCCAGCACGATGGCCCGGGCAATGCCCACCCGTTTTTGCATACCGCCGGATAGTTCGGAAGGGAATTTGTTGTTGGTGCCGGCCAGATTTACCCGCTCCAGGCAGTAATTCACGCGGGCTACTTTTTCCTTCAGCGTTTTCGTCGTAAACATATCCAGTGGAAAACGAATGTTCTGTTCCACGGTGAGCGAGTCAAATAAGGCCGAACCCTGGAACAGCATGCCGATTTTCATGCGAATGGCCCGCATGCCGTTTTTATCCAGACCGGTAAAATTCACGTCGTCATACCAGACCGTGCCGGTCGTAGGCGTTTGCAGACCCACCAGTATTTTCAGCAGCACCGTTTTGCCCGCACCCGAACGCCCGATGATCAGGTTGTTTTTACCCGCCTCGAAATCAAAGCTCACGCCTTTCAGCACTTCCTGATCGCCAAATGTTTTGGTAATATTTTCTGCCCGGATCATA
Source organism: Saprospirales bacterium (assembly GCA_031425035.1). GTDB lineage: Bacteria > Bacteroidota > Bacteroidia > Chitinophagales > Saprospiraceae > M3007. The sequence goes on from JANPIN010000029.1 coordinate 22,946, forward strand.
AATAAGGTTTGGAGTAGTGTAAAACGGTTTGATGGGATATTTACCTTCCATTAAACGCTGGCAAAAGTAACCTCTCCCGCCTAAATCTTGGGAAAATCTCCACCATGCGGCCCCGTCACCCGCTCATCACTTTATCCCTTCATCACGTCATCCCTTCATGAAAAAGCCCGAAACACCACCCAGGCTAATAAATAAGCCAGTCCGCTCATAAAAAAGAACTGTAGAATCGCCCATTTCCAGCTGCCGGTTTCGCGGCGCACCACGGCCAGCGTACTGAAACACTGCATGGCCAGGGCGTAAAAAACAAGGAGCGACAGCGCCGTGGCGAGCGTATATACGGGCTGCGTCGGGTCATCGGCATAGGTTTCTTTATGCATTTCCGAGCGTAAAGTGGCTTTGGCGGCATTTTCAGCCCGGTTATTTACGTCGGCTTCGGCGGAACCCAGGTTGTAGAGCACGGCCAGCGTACCCGTAAATACCTCGCGTGCGGCAAAGGAGGTCAACAGCGCAATACTGATCTTCCAGTCATAACCCAGCGGCCGAAAAGCAGGCTCCACGAATTTGCCCATTTGCCCGGCATACGAGGCTTCCAAACGCTGCTGTGCAACCATATCCGCCGGATCGATCTGCTGCTTTTGGGCTTCCAGCGTCGCCTTTTCTTCCGCCTTTTGCATGGAATTGCCAGGCCCGAAACTGGACAGCGCCCACAGCCCCACCGATACCCAGATGATGATTTTGCCGGCGCCGGCGACGAAGGCCCGTACTTTTTCCCAGACCGTAAATCCGACGTTGCGCCACTGCGGCAGCCGGTACACGGGTAATTCGATGGCCAGAAAAGAGGGTTCGCGACGACGAAGCCATTTCTTCATGGCCCAGCCCGACAGCAGCGCCACCACCACCCCGAGGGCGTACATGCCGCCGAATACCAGCGATTGTGCGCTGAGAAACCCGGCGACTTTAACGTTCGGCACCGCCAGCCCGATCAGCACGAGGTAGACCGGAATCCGGGCGCTGCAACTGATGAACGGCGTCACCATGATCGTAATGAGCCGTTCCTGCCAGTTGCCGATGGTCCGGCTGCTCATGATAGCCGGCACCGCGCAGGCCCCGCCACTGATCAGCGACACTACGCTGCGGCCGTTCATACCGAAGCGCCGCATGGGTTTATCAAACATGAACACCACCCGGGCCATGTACCCGACTTCTTCCAGAATAGTGATCAACAGAAACAGGAGGGCAATTTGCGGCACGAAAACCATGATGCCGCTCAGGCCGGTCAGGATGCCGTCGGTCAGCAGATCGGTGTACCAGGCGGCCGGCAGGAGCATTTTTACCCAGTCGTTCATCAGGCCGAAACCGTATTCGATGGCGTCCATGGGGTACTGGCTCCAGTCGAAAATGGCCTGGAAAATAAGCAGCATGACGCCGACGAAAATGACCGGCCCCCAGCGGCGGTGGGTCAATACGGCATCGAGTTTATCGGTGGGGGTGCTGGGAAAAGCCGGCGGTTGCTGCACCGTTTCCTGCACCACGGGCAGAAAGTGATCGTAGCGATCCAGGGTTTCGTCGACCTGCGCCCGCAGCGATTGAAAATTCTTGGTCTGCACGATGGCGGCGAGGGTACCGCGTTCGGTTTTGGTCAAAAACGGGAACCAGGTATGGTGGTGGGCCAGTTGCAGGGCGCGGTAGGGGTTTTCCACCCCGAAATTGAGGCGCACGGCTTCCGTCAGTTGTTTTTCCAGGTCGGAAAAAACGTAGTAGGGTTTGCGGGAATCGATGGAACGGGTCAGTTTTTCAATTTCCCCCAGCAGCCGTTGAATATTATCGCCCGTACGGCCGCTCACCGCCACTACGGGTACGCCGAACCGTTCGGACAGTTTAGCGGTGTTGACCTTAATCCCCATCTCCGCGGCGGCATCGGACATGTTCAGGACCAGAATAGCAGGCAAATTCAGGTCGAGCAGCTGGGTAAACAGCAGCAGGTGTTTTTCCAGTTTGGTGAGGTCGGCGACATAGACCAGGGCTTCGGGGAAAAATTCGCTGTCCGGATCGGCGAGCACCTGGGCCACCATTTTTTCATCCGAAGACGTCGGGTACAGGCTATACGTGCCGGGAAAGTCAATCAACTTGGCCTCTTCGCCGCTGGCAAAACGCAGTTTGCCCACTTTGACGTCCACCGTGACGCCCGGGAAATTGCCGGTCTTTTGCCGCAGACCGGTCAATTGATTGAATACCGTGGATTTACCGCTGTTCGGGTTGCCCACCAGGGCGATTTTGCGAAATCCCTGCACTACGTCGCTCATATTTCCAAAAGAATGCTGGCTGCTTCCTCTTCCCGCAGGGCCATACGAATGCCATCCACTTTAATGTAATAGGCCGACCCGAACGGCGCGTGGCGGACCAGCTCAATACGGGTACCGGGTAATACGCCCATTGCAGTAAGTTTGCAGGCCAGTTCGGGGTCGGCAAACGCCAGGGTGCGGGCACTTTCGTGCAGTTTCAAGTCGGAAATGGTACGGTAACGGCGTTGCATAAGCTTGGGAAAAGGTAGGCTGCAAAACACTAAATTGATTTAGATAAATTCCAAACAAGGCAAAAGTAGAAGTTGTTGCGGAAACTGAACCTAAAACTCGGTAAGCATTTCGTCAGGAACAATATAAATGCAACTGTCCGCGACTTTTTGCCGCTTTCGATGTTCAAGTTCCGCCTGTTTTATCCATTCCAGTCCGCGCAAAGAGGTTTTGAACAAAGCCGGATTTTAAATAACGGATAACCAGGTCTTCAAACCATTCCAACCTTGCCCATATTTTCCACTCATCATTTTCTTCCATGTTCACCGGCATCATCGAATCCCTCGGCATCATCCGCAGCGTAGAAACCGACCGCTCCAACCGTAATTTCATTGTTGAAAGCAACCTCGCAGCGGAGTTGAAAATTGATCAAAGCCTCAGCCATGATGGTGTTTGCCTCACCGTCGTGGCCCTCACGCCCACTACCCATACGGTAACGGCGGTCGAAGAAACCCTGCAACGCAGTAACCTCGCCGACTGGCACCCCGGCAGCCTGGTCAATCTGGAACGCTGCCTGCCCATGGGCGGCCGGCTCGACGGTCACATTGTGCAGGGCCACGTGGATACGGTCGCGACCTGCGTCGAAGTCCTGGAAACGGGTGGCAGCTGGCGCTTTACTTTTCGCTACGCCCCCACACCGGAGCACATGCTGGTCGATAAAGGCTCGGTCTGCCTCAACGGCGTCAGTCTGACCGTCGTCGAGCCCCATGAAGATCTGTTCAGTGTGGCCATTATTCCCTACACCTGGGAACATACCAACTTCCGCACGCTGGCCGCCGGACACTCCGTCAATATTGAGTTCGACATTATTGGTAAATACATTGCCCGGCACCTTTTACAATACGGATTACGGAATTAATGAATACGGAAGCTGCCGAATGCGGAATGATGAATACGGAATGCGGAATTGCGTATCCACTTAGCATTTCGATAAGGTAAAACCAATGCCAGGTGATTGTATTATTCTGCATTCCGCTATTCCGCATTCGAATGGGCCAGGTGGACGTATTATTCCGCATTCCGCATTCTGTATTCCGCATTCCTCCAGCGGTAGGCCAGCGCCATTCCCGTCACTAAATCCCAGATGCCCCACCAGGCGGCGATGAGCGCCATGCCGCCGAGGCCGTTGAAAAAGCGGAAGATGAGCAGCAGTCCGAGCGCGGTGTTATGCACGCCCGATTCAAAAGCCAGGGTGCGGCAGTCGAGTCGGGGCAGTTTTGCCAGTCGCCCGAGGCCGTAGCCGGCGCTGATGCCGGCCAGGTTATGCACGGCGACCAGCACGAAGACGAACCCCAGGTAGTCGACCATGTTTTTCAAATTGCCCAGCAGTGCCAGGGCCAGGATGGTAAAAAACAGCGCCAGCGACAAACGCTGCACCCAGGGCCGGATCTTCGCAATGGTAGCGGGAAAACGGCTGTTCAGCGCCATGCCGATCAAGAGCGGCAGTACGATCAACTGAATGATGATCAGCGCCATATCGCTGAAATTTATTTCGAACGACTTGCGCAGGGCGGCCGATTCGGGAATGAACTGCGACCAGAACAGGAAACCGGCCGGGGTAACCACGGTGGCCGACAGGATAATAATGGCGTTCAGCGTGACCGACAGCGCGACGTTGGCCCGGGAAAAATGCACCAGGAAATTCGTCATGTTGCCCGACGGACACATGCTTACCAGCACCATGCCCATCGCCACACTCACCGGAGGCTGAAAGGCGGCGATGATGGTCAGGGTCAACAGCGGGAAAAGCAGGTACTGGGCCACCAGACCGGTCAGCACCGACCGAGGAAAATCCACGACTTTGCGAAAATCGGCGAGCCGGACGTCCAGCGCTACGCTGAACATCAGGAAAGCCATGGCCAGGTTCAGGATGATCATCTGGTTCGGATTGAACGCTATGTGCAGGGTATCGACGGGGTGCATAGGCGGGCGGTTGAAAATCGGGGGCAAGATACAAATCTGGCGGTCTGACGATTTTTTTGTCATCCGGCCAAGTGGCGCGCGGTCTGACGACTTTTTTGTCGTCCGACCGCTAAGGCGATTGGTTGGTGTGCTTAAGTTCCGGCAGGTTTTTAATGGGGTTGGTGCGGGAACTAGGTTGTGCGGGAACTATTGGTCGGACGACAAAAAAGTCATCCGACCAAGGGGCGCGGGGGGGCGCCGTTTTTTGTGGGCGGCGCCCGAAGGCGGTTTGTTGGGGGGGGTATTTTTGGGCGGGGGTTTTTTTGTGGTTGGGGGGGTCGAATTTTACCGACGCCAAAAA
>JANPIN010000030.1:0-41630 GCA_031425035.1 Saprospirales bacterium
GACGTGACACTTTTCAAAAAAGTGTCACGTCTACGCTGCCTTCTAATTTGCCATACATCCCGACTAAAGTCGGGGTTACAAAAGCGTTGTTCGGTCACTCCGGTTGTAACCCAAACTTCAGTCGGGGGGGGAATCTATTAACAACGAGATTGAACGGCTTATTTACTTCCCCGGCAATGCCTTCAGCATATTCTCCGCCGGCTGTCGGTACTTCTGCAGCGTATTAGGCGCCTGTAAAAATTCCTGCAACGTTGCGCGTGCCTGCGGGTACTGTCCGGCGCCGGCATAGGCGAGACCCAGGTGATAAAGTGCGGCCGGCTGATAAGTGTTTTCCGGCGCACCGGCGACCGGCTGCAAATGGTAAATGGCCAGGGTATACTGTTTGTCGCGTAACAGCGCGCATCCATAGTAAAAACGGTAGGCCAACCGCTCGGGGTAGCGCTGCACAACGGCGCCCAGGGCTTCGGCGGAACGGTGGTAATTGGTGCTGTCGTCGTATAATTCAAAAGCGCGGCGAACATCATCCGGCACCGTTTCCTGGCCGACTTCGGGGCCGCCCAGACTACGGAAATCCATGCGGTTAGGGTAGTGCGTAAGATTGGTGGCCAGGGCATTGCCCACCGGATCTTTCGGCAGCGCGAAAAACCAAACCGCCGCCACCAGGGCAACGACCGAAGCCGCTACAGCCAGGCTCATTAGGAAAATATTGCGTCGTATAGCGGGCTTAGACGCCTCAGCGGCGGCACGTAAGGCCGTATCCTGCAAACCATCGCGCAGGGAGCCCGGACGAATGGCGCCGGCCAGCGTTTGCTGAAAGTCGTATTCCTTGCGCAACGCCGGGTCCTGATTCAATAGTTGTTGCAGCTCGATGCGCTCAGCGGGCGAAAGCGCGTTGGCGAAGTACTTTTCTAAGAGATGTTCTCCTTTATTTTCCATTTCATGCGGCGGATTAATTGGATTGTAAAAAATGGGTTTGTTGGTTTTGGAGGATTTGCTTATCGATCATCTCAGTCGGTCCAGACAGCGTTTGCGTAGTTGACGGACCACATCAGCGCTGGCATATCCAAGTACATCGGCAATTTCCTGACCGGTCATTCCTTCGACGTAAGTCAGGTGAATGATCGCGCGGCAGGGTTCGCCCAGGCCGTCCACCAGGCTCCACAAACGCCGGTCATCCTGTTCCTTGATCAACTGCTCTTCCGCAGTCTGGTCCTGCTCGCCCGGTTTTTCATTCGGCATTTCTCCCGGCAGGTCCGTGCGTCCGTTTTTGCGCCGAAAAGCCTGGATGAGGTTTTTTGCAATGCCAAAAACATAAGTACATAAGCTTCCGGCCAGTTGGTTCAGCCGCCCCGATTCCAGGTTGAGCAGCATGATGATAACCGCGTTTTGAAAAATATCGCGCAGATCATCCTCCTGTAAGCGGCTGTAGTCTTTTGCCCAGCGCAAAAACTTGGGCTGACAACTGCGGTACAGGCCTGCTGATCCTTGGTTCGGGTCGTTCCGAAAGGCATTGAGTTCATCGATTATTACTGCCATTTTTCTTTTGTCCTGATTCACCACCATAAAACGGCGATAAGAGGCAAAAGTAGATCGGCAATTATCAGTTTAATGCGGTCATCGGATTAAATGTTAACACCAAAACCTTAAAAAATTAAAAATTGTAAGATTTCAACTAGACAAAACGTTCACGCGCCTACCTTTAGGTACATTATAAGATCAAAACGAAAACAATGAAAAACGGAAAAACCTTTGGTTTAATCTTCTGTCTGTTTATCTCCGCACTGTTGCCCGCCCAACGCATCCAGGTGTTGAACAGAAGCACCACCGGCACCTGTCCCGGAACGGTAGATGCCTGTGTAGCGGCTAATCAGGCCCAACTTTCGGTGGTGACCGCCCTGGCCGCCAATGATCCGATGAACCTGCCTTTGGATCCGAATGATAGTCTTCCCAAACGCCGCTTCAAAGCCTTTTGGATCACGGGAGATGGGAATTACCTGCAATTTCCGGATAGCCCCACCGATGTAGAGTCCCGGAATCCCGCGCCGTATAACTATGTACAGGCGGGTGACTACCAGGTTACGACCTACCTGACCGGAAAATATACCAACAAGAAATGGCCGAAGCGGGCGGTGATGAACGTCCGCGCCAATGCGTCTGCTACGACTTCCACCACACCATTTACGACCCGTTTGCGCAGCGCCAGCCAGATCCTCGACCTGACTTCCAACCAGGCCATTCGCAAAAAAAACCTGACTGCTTTCGTCATTTCCTACGCACGCTCGAAACAGGCATCGGGCGTGTATTTTTTCTATAACGGCGCTACCAATACCAAAACCGGCCTGCAAAAAAGCCTGGACGTCGGACTGTTGAGCTATGCCAACACGGATATACCGGCCTATTTTCCGGCTAAAATGAACGTTGCGAAAATCAAGTCCTATTCCGCCCTGACGCTCCGTTCTTCCGGCATGGTCGATAGCCTGACCTTTACTACACCTTTCCAGAATCTCGCCCAGAAATTCCGGGACCTGGTTTATTTCCCGGTGGAAAGAGCCGCCGCCACTGATCTGCCGGCCAGTTTTACCGAGAAAAGGTTTTTCCCCGTCCTGCAGGCCGATTCCCTGTACACGCCAAGCGATACTTTGCTCAATTTTTTTGTGGTGCTCACCGGACCAGAACCGACAGCGAGTAATGATAGTAAGTTGAATGAGTTGTTGAACAGCTTCAGTCAGGGATTATCGGCCACCACGCCGATCAATGTGGTGAACCAGATCAACCTGACGAATGGAGCCACTTCCACCCAGCTAGGGCCCGGCGGAAGTTTGCAGTACATTCAGGCGGCCGTGCAGTATTCCCTGCCTTATCAGGTTACGTTCGATCCCAATCAACTGACGGTGGAAAATATAAAACCGCTCGGATCAGATAGTTATGAGGTGCATTTCCGGCTGGAAATGTGCAATAAAGGCCAGGGTAACGTGCAGTATGAAATGGTGTCGGTGCACTACCCGGCTAATTTCAAGGATTTCAAACCCTTGACCGGCACCATCACCGATACGGTGCATAATGGACAGAACTGGGATTTTAAAGTCAACCAGGTGATTACCGGCGTTCCTGCCGGTTCGCATGAAAGTGAATGTATTTATGTGGAATTTACCGCTAAAACCGACTGTAACGGCGTTCGTTCGCTATGGGCCGGCAATCCGGAGCAGCCGGTAGAAGCCTGCGTGGTTTTTGAAGGCGCTATCGATGACCGCCCGGAATGCCACACCAACTTCGCCATCGATTCCATGCAATTCCAGGTAGATGGGAAAGGCATTTGTTGCCAGGAAAAAAATGACTGTCCCTGGTGGAATTGGGCGCTTTGGGCTTTACTTCTGCTCCTGTTGCTCTTAATTTTGCGTTGGCTGTATAAAAAGTTTGTTCAGAATAACCAGCCATAGTTTCTTCCGTTCATCCATGACCCGCTTGCTATGTGGAAGAAAACCGTCGTTTTTATTTTTCTCCTTCAGCAAATAAACGCCTGTGCACAGTCCGATTCTCTGACCGCAGAAAAATTGGTCGAACAAGCCTGTGTTGCTCTGGAGAAAAAACAACCGGCACAATCCCGTCAATTATACGAGCAGGCGTTACAAATTTATCAGTCCGCCGACCTGATGGTGCGCTGGCTGGAAACCCATGTGGACATGGCGCGTTGCTGGGTTTCGGAAATGGACCAGCCTTTCACGGCCCAGGAACAACTGGATGCCGCGTTGCATAACTATTTCCGGCCACCGCTCACGGAGGCGGAGTGGGAAGCATACGCCCGCATTTACCTCAATAAAGGCCATATTTCTCAGTATTTTATCAACGACCTGCTGGGTGCGGCGCGGCAGTACGAACAGTGTTACGATATTTACGTACACCAGCTCCACGAACATAATGACGACATTGCCGACTATCTATACCACCAGTTAGGCAATCTCTATACCCGTCTGGGAGACTATGAGCGCGCCGAGAATTTGCTGCGACGCGGGATTGACTACGGTAAACGTTATCAGCAGCCGGACATTGGCAAATATGGCGATCTGGCCATCGTGCTTGTCGACCTGGGAAAAAGCCAGGAAGCCCTGGCCCTGATCCGCGAAGGGCTGGAAAACGGTCTTTCCAAAGAGGTACTGGTCACTACCCGATTTTGCGAAGCGCGGGCCTGCCTGCAACAAGGCGATCCGCAAAAAGCCACCGCCGCCCTCTCTGAATGTCCACGGTTGATTAGCAAACTGGATCCGGAGGAAACGGATCTGGTGTATTATTGGGCCGGTTATTACGCGGTGCTGGGTACCATTCAGGATTCGACAGGTCAGTTCGGGCAGGCGGAACTCAACTATCGCAAAGCTATTCAGTATGAGATCCGTTCCTGGGGGACGCCTTACCGGCGGGAGGTCGGAAAATCGTATGCTAACCTCGGTTATTTTTATTTACGGCAGCAGAATCCACAAAAGGCTTTACAAGCTTTTCAGCAAACGTTGCAGTGCGTATTGCGTGATTTCCAGCCGTCATCAGCCGGACAAGCCCCGGATCCGGCGCAGTTTTATGCGGAAAATACCATTATTGAAGGTCTGATTGGTAAAGCCAAAGCCCTGGAAGCGCTGGCCCAACTCGATCAGGCGCTGGTGTGTTACGAACTGATCCCCATTGCCGAGGCTAAACTGCGCGCCACCCATGCCTACGAATCTTCCTCCCTGCTGGCCCTCAGCGAAAGCCGGAAACGGTTCGACACGGCAATTTTCATGGCCTGGCAACTGTATCAGCAAACAAAAAACGTGGCCTATGCCGAACGCGCTTTTCGCCTGACCGAACAGGCCCGGGGCATGTTGCTGGTGCAAAGCCTTGCCCGCGCCCAGGCGGAATACCGGTTACCCGATAGTATTCGCCGCCGCGACAACGATTTGCAGGTCCGCGTCAGCTGGTATGAGCAGCAGTTAGCCGCTGAAGATAGCCGCGGCCCCCGTACGGACCACGCCAAAGTGGAACACTGGAAAAATGAACTGTTGATCCTAAAACATACCCAGGAGGAATTTGTCCGGCAGCTACGCCGGGATTTTCCGGATTTCGCCCACCTCTCCGATGAAATTGCCTTCCTGCAGGTAGCGGATGTCCCCACATTACTACGTCCCGATCAAGCGATGGTGGACTACTACCTGACCGAAACGGATGCTTACATTTTCTGGCTGGATGCCGCCGGTAAATTCACCTGGCGCCGCAGCATATTGCCGGCCGGCTTTCGGGATGATCTGCGCTTTTTTGCCCAATATCCGACCACCCTGGAGGAGAACGTAGACCGCGAACGGGACCGCCGCTTTCGGCAGATCGGGGCGGATCTGTTCCGCCTGTTGCTTGCTCCGGAGCTGACCGCATCGCCCGCTTTCCACAGCCTGCTGCTGATACCCGACGACGGACTGGTCTTTGTTCCTTTTGAAATGCTGCTTAGTAACAGCCAGCCCGCGGCCTGGGCCGATTTGCCCTGGCTGGTCGTGGATTACAATATCGGTTACGCGTACTCGGCCACGCTTTTACGCATGCAGCAGACCCTCAGCCGGCAGCATGCGCAGGAAAGCAAACCGCGTTACGTACTGGGTGGTTTCGCGCCTTCCTATGACCCGGCAAAACCGAAGCCGGCTCAGGCCTCCGCCCTGTTTGAAGATAAGGTATACGCGGTTAAAAGCACCCTGGAGGAAGTCGAAAAGGTGCAGCGGCTGATTGGCGGTCAGGATTTTTACGGCCCGGATGCCACCGAAGCGCAGTTCCGTTTAACGGCGCCTAACTGCCGGGTGCTGCTGCTGGCTATGCATGGTTTTGCCGATGACCAACATCCGGAACTGGCGCGTCTGCTTTTTGGCAACCCGGTGCAGGGAGCCATCAATGACAATATTCTTTTCGCCAATGAATTGCAGATCATGCAGTTGCACGCCGATCTGGCCGTACTCAGCGCTTGTCATACCGGTTTTGGCAAGTTAAATAAAGGCGAAGGTGTGTACAGTCTGGCCCGGGCTTTTGCCGCTGCCGGGGTACCCAGCACGGTGATGAGTCTCTGGCGTTTGCACGAGGATACCGGCCCTGCCATCATCGAGGCATTTTTTAAATACCTGCAAGCCGGCAAGCCCAAGGATGAAGCGTTGCGGCTGGCCAAACTGGAATTTTTGCACAATCCGGTCAACGCGGAAACTTCTTCTCCCTACTACTGGGCCGGCGTGATGGTCAGCGGCGATGTACAAGTTATGGATCTGCCCGCCCGCCCGGAGCCGGGGCAACGCTGGCCGTATTTGTTGCTGGGGATATGTGTTTTGGGAGGTGCCTTCTGGTGGTGGATGCGCTGGAAAAAGAGAAAATATGGGCTATAGGTTTCAGTTTTTCCATTGCATGAGGCGACAGTATTTATTCATCAAGCCGCTGTTTTTGAAAGTGACGATCTCGACTTTTTGGTGAAAAGCGTGTAAAAGGAGATCATTGTCATCCAACACACCCAGCACCGGCAGGTCTTCATAAAAATGGATACCTGAAACCCACCGAGCGCTAGTAGTAGAGTTTTTTGGCCAAAGGCGGCACCAGCTGCCAAAGAAGTTATCAAACAGATCAAAACTAGTCCCTTCCAGAAAGTAGCTAACACTTATCACGCTGTATTCACCTTCAATACGGATGTGCAAATCTTCCCGGCACACCTTTACTTCCGGCATATTGATCATTTGTACATCGCCCACACGGACCACGGAAGAAGGGTTGACCGGGCCGCCATTCGCCAGCAGTCTGACGGCAAATAGTACAGCAAAAACGATTGAAATGCTGATTTTCATGGTTAAATCCTTTGCTTTTACCATAGTAATCCCTTGAATATTCGACACTGCATAAAAACCAAAAGCCGGACATCGTATCTTCGCACCGTATTTGCAGCCCACCACCATTTTGTCGCTGCGAATGCCTCGCTCTTTACCTACCTAACTTTTTAAAATCGTATTTATGCACGAAGCCGGCATTAAAAACCCCGCTGCTACCCTCGACAGCATCGGTCTGAGAGCCTACAAAACCGCCTACTGGAACCTGTCTCCTGAAGAACTCGTCGAGCATTCCATCCAAAAAGGCATGGGCCAACTGGCCGATACCGGCGCCCTGGTCATCAGTACCGGCGAATTTACCGGCCGCTCACCCGAAGATCGCTTCATCGTGATGGACAGCGAGACCAAAAATAAGGTCAACTGGGGGAAAGTCAATATCCCTTTCGAGTCGCGCAAATTCGACCGGTTATGGCGCAAAGCCTGTGCGTACCTGAAGAAAAAAGATGTCTACGTGCGCGATGCCCGGGCCAATGCCAGCGTGAATCCCGATTACCAGCTCCGCCTGCGCGTCGTCACGGAATTACCCTGGAGCAACCAGTTTGCCAATAACATGTTCCTGCGGCCCGAATGGGAAGAGCTGCTCAGCTTCGAGCCCCGCTGGACCATCCTCTGCGTGCCCGGCATGAAAGCCGATCCCGCTGTCGACGGTACCCGGCAACCCAATTTCGCCATTATTAACATGAAAAAACGCCAACTGCTCATTGGCGGCACCGGCTATACCGGCGAAATTAAAAAAGGCGTCTTCTCGCTGATCAACTTCGTACTGCCGGTGCGCGGTAAAGAGGCCCTGCCTATGCACTGCTCCGCCAACCTGGGTCACGACGGCGACATCGCGCTGTTCTTCGGTCTGTCCGGTACCGGTAAAACGACGCTGAGCGCTGATCCGAACCGCCCGCTGATCGGCGACGACGAGCATGCCTGGGCCGAAAACGAAGTCTTCAATTTCGAAGGCGGCTGTTATGCCAAAACCATCGACCTCACCGAAGAAAAGGAGCCCGATATTTATAAAGCTATTCGCCATGGCGCAATCCTTGAAAATGTCGCTTTTTTCCCCAACACCCGCACGGTGGACTATGCCGACCGCAGTGTGACGGAAAACACCCGCGTTTCCTATCCGATCTATCATATCGATAATGCCGTAAACCCCAGCCGCGCCGACGGCGACCCGAAGAATATTTTCTTCCTGTCCTGCGATGCCTTCGGGGTACTGCCGCCGATCTCCAGACTGACGCCGGAACAGGCCATGTACCTGTTTATCAGCGGGTATACGGCCAAAGTTGCCGGTACGGAAATGGGCATCAAGGAGCCCAAAACCACATTTTCCGCCTGTTTCGGCGCGCCTTTCCTGCCTTTGCACCCGGCTAAGTACGCCGATCTGCTGGGCAAAAAACTGCGCAAGAGCAAAGCCAATGTCTGGCTGATCAACACCGGCTGGAGCGGCGGTTCGTATGGCACCGGCAGTCGTATGAAACTGGCTTATACCCGTGCTATGATCACCGCGGCCCTGCGTGGTGAACTCAATAACGTCGACTACTTGCAGCAGCCCGTGTTTGGACTGGCCATGCCGACGAGTTGCCCCAATGTACCGGCAGAACTGCTTAACCCACGGAACACCTGGGCCGACAAAACGGCCTACGACAAGAAAGTACAGGAACTGGCCAAAGAGTTCATTGCCAATTTCAAAAAATATGAAGACCAGGTCAAGCCGGAAATACAGGCGGCCGGTCCGAAAATTGTCGCTGTATCCGCTCCGGTTGGCGTTTTAGTTGACTAAGCAAATGCTTGTACCGCCTGCTTCAGTAGGCTTTTAAAATACCAGCGGGGAACCCGGACATTGTCCAGGTTCCCCGCTTTCGTACCGCCTGCTCCAGCAGGCCTTTAAGTTTACTTACTTCTTATCCTGCTTGGCAAACACCTTTTTCAGCAGTTCGGAATTACGCATGTTCACATTCGTGCGAATACCTTTTTCCTTTTGCTCCACCAGGCTAAACAGGCCTTTCAGCGCCATGTTGGTCACGTGATCGTCCAGTTCCGGGTTGGTTTTGGTGACGAAAGGCAGTTTGTTATAGGCCGAAACGGCATCGCGCCAGTAGGTACGGGCATTTACCTTATCCAGCGACTCCTGGATGACCGGCTTGAACTCGGCGTATAAAGGATCGCCGGTCGTTCTTTGCAGGTAGGCAGTAGCGGCGTTTACATCGCCGGTCAGGATCTTCAATGCATCCTGGAAAGTCATTTTTTTGATAGCAGCCATGAAAATAGGCTTCGCTTTGACGGCCGCATCTTCCGCAGCGCGGTTCATGCGTTCGGTCAGGTCGGCTTCCACGTTGGAAAAACCGGGTACTGCCTTGAGTTTTTCCGCAACTTTTTGCGCCTCGGTTGGCATTAGAATTTTGTAAGGACTCTTGAAGTAACCGTCTTTAGCCGAGAGGAAGTCGGTTGCTTCGCTGATGCCCACGTTAAGGGCTTCCTTGAGACCCTTTCCTGCCTCTTCCTGGGTTAGATCGCCGCCGGCGATAGTGGAAACAGTAGATTTTGCCTGGCTGACGATTTTGCCAAACTGAGCGTGGACCAATTGAGTAGCCAGCAGGGCTACACATAAAAGCAGAGATTTTTTCAACATGATGGGTAGTGCGTTAGAAATGATTTTTCCTCAAGACGCAACAAGATCGCATTTGGCGGCAAGCGGATGCTCGATTTAGGCATTTTTTAACAGAAGGCCGCCCAAACGGATAAAAATGCGGCTTTTTTAGGCATAAAAACAAACCCACATGGACGGACCTTAGTCCACCAGCCTGGCTTGTCTCTTTTCTTCCTGTACCGATTCCATGGCTTCCCGTTCTCCGCTGCCGCGTCGTTTAGCCGCCAGAAACGAGTACATACCTGGAATTACAAACAGCGTCAGGATCAGGGAGAACATCAGACCGCCGACGACCACTACGCCCAGCGGAATACGGCTGGTAGCTGCGGCTCCGAAGGCCAGTGCAATCGGTAAAGCGCCCAGCACCGTGGCCAGTGTAGTCATCAGAATGGGTCGAAGGCGGGCTTTTGCCGCTTCCTGTACCGCTGTTCGCCGATCCATGCCGGACTCCCGCTTTTGATTGGCAAATTCGACGATCAAAATACCGTTTTTAGTCACCAGACCCACCAGCATGATCATCCCGATCTGGGAGAAAATATTGAACGTATTGCCGGTAATCGCGAGCGATAAATACGCCCCGGCAATAGCCAGCGGCACCGTGAGCATGATGATGAACGGATCGCGGAAACTCTCGAACTGGGCCGCCAGAATAAGGTAGATAAGTCCGAGCGCCAGCAGAAAGGCAAAGGACGTGTTGCCGCTGCTTTCCTTGAAATCGCGGGAGGGGCCGCTTAAATCGGTGGCGAAACTTTCGTCCAGGGTGGAAGCGGCAATTTTTTCCATCGCCTCGATGCCCTCGCCGAGCGTTTTGCCCGGCGCCAGCGAAGCGCTCAGGGTAGCGCTCTTATAGCGGTTATAATGGAAAAGTGTCGGCGGGTTACTCGCTTCTTTGAAAGAGACAATGTTATCCAGTTGCACCATTACGCCCCGGTTACTACGCACGTACAGACCGGATAAATCGGTGGGTTCATCGCGGTTACCACGATCCACCTGGCCAATGACCTGGTACTGTTTACCATTGCGCAGGAAATAGCCGAAACGGCGACCGGAAAGGGCGAGCTGCAGCGTTTGGCTGACGTCCAGCACGTTCACGCCCAGTTCGGCGGCTTTCAGGCGATCAATGTTGACCTGTAGTTCCGGTTTGTTAAATTTCAAATTAACATCGACGTTGCTGAAAGCCGGGTCTTTGCGGGCAGCCTCCAGGAATTTCGGGACGGCTTCCTGCAATTTATCAAAACTCAGGTTCTGCAGCACGAACTGCACCGGCAAACTCGAACCGGCCGCCAGGCTCGTCGAAATGGTCTGTTCCTGGTTCGGAAAAACCCGTGCTTCCTGCTGCCGGCGATAGATCCGGACCAGCTGGTCGTAAATCTGTTGCTGCGAGCGGGTGCGCAGGCTAGGGTCGGTCAGCAGAATACTGACGAAACCCGAGTTGGTACTGCCCGCCCCGCCCCGGTTGGGCGCTGTAATCGCGAACACCATTTCATTCTCCGGTACGGAATCCATCGCCGTCTTGGCCAGGCGATAGAGCAGGTTTTCCGTTTTATCGAAATCCGTGCCTTCGGGCGCCGTTACGTTGGCGCGTATAATGCTCCGGTCTTCCAGCGGCGCAAGTTCGGACTTAATGCTGCCCTGGAAATGCCAGATCAGGCCGAAACAAGCCACCAGAATGATCAGGCTCACCCAGCGATAGTGCATGAATGAACGCAGCGTCTGGCCATATACCCGGTCCATCCCCTGGAAAAAAGGTTCCGTAACGCGGTAGAACCAGCTGTGACTGTGCACATTACCGCTTAACTTAACGTTCAGGACCGGCGTCAAAGTCAGGGAAACGAAGGCGGAAATAAGTACGGCGCCGGCGACGACTATGCCAAACTCCCGGAACAGGCGGCCGGTAAAACCTTGCAGGAAAATCACCGGAATGAACACGACCGCCAGCGTAATGGAGGTGCTGATGACCGCGAAAAATATTTCCCGCGTGCCTTCCCGCGCCGCCGTCCATTTATCGACGCCGGCTTCCATTTTTTTGAAAATATTTTCCGTCACCACAATCCCGTCGTCCACCACCAGACCGGTAGCCAGTACGATGGCCAGCAGGGTCAGCACATTGATGGAAAAACCGAACAGGTACATGATGAAGAAGGTGCCGATCAGCGACACCGGAATATCGATCAGGGGGCGTAAGGCAATGGCCCAGTTGCGAAAGAAGAGGTAAATGATCAGCACCACGAGCCCAATGGCGATGAACAGGGTTTCGGTTACTTCCGAAATGGCCCGTTTTACGAACTTCGATTTGTCAATCGCCACCGACATGACAATATCGGGCGGCAGTTCTTTTTTGATAGACTCATAACGCCGGTAGAATTCATCGGTTATTTCCACCCAGTTGCTGCCGGGTTGGGGAATAATGGCCAGCGAAATGCCCTGCACCAGGTTGCGTTGCGCGCCGGTTTCTTCTTCTTCCGGTCCCAGGATAGCCTCGCCGACGTCCTTAAAACGAATGGTGCTGGCGCCCACCTGCTTCACGATCATGTTACTGAAGTCTTCTTCCGTGACCAGGCGGCCAAAGGTTTTGACGGTCAGTTCCGTAGCATCGCCGCGTAATTTACCGCCGGGCAACTCCACATTTTCCCGGTTGAGGGCCGCTTCCACGTCTTGAACCGCCACATTGTGGGCCACCAGTTTGCTGGGATCCATCCACAGGCGCATGGAAGGCCGCTTCTGGCCGAAAATATTCACCGCCGATACTCCGGGAATGGTCTGGATTTTTTCGAGGATCACGTTCTCCGCATAATCGGAGAGTTCCATGATGTTGCGCGTGCTGCTCTGGATGGGAATGAATAGAATGGGGTCGCCGCTGGCGTCGGCCTTACTCACCACCGGCGGCGCATCCACATCCTGGGGCAGGTTGCGGACCGCCTGGCTTACCTTGTCGCGTACATCGTTGGCGGCTTGCTCCAGATCACCGTTCAGGTCAAACTCGACGGTCACGATGCTGGTACCTTGGGCGGACTGCGACGAAATGTTCCGAATGCCCGATATGCCGTTCACCGCCTTTTCAATGGGTTCGGTAATCTGGCTTTCTACTACTTCGGCGTTGGCGCCCGTATAAGCCGTGCGCACCGAAATAGTCGGCGGGTCGATGGCCGGGTACTCGCGAACCCCCAAAAAGTGGTAACCAATGGCTCCGAATACCACGATCATAATACTCATGACGGTGGCCAGAATGGGTCGGGAAAGAGAAATATCAGAAAGCGTCACAGACAGGAGAATTAACGGCGAAAAATAAAATACGCTGGTTTGGAGCGCCGGATATGGCCAACAGAAACACGGACAGCCAGGGATGGTTTGGCCGGTTTGACTTTTTCGGCCTCCCGAGGTCAAATATGGGCAAAACCGGCACACAATTTCGGCTTCTACCTAGGATAACTACAAAGGGGGGGGCAAAAAAAGGTTTTTACCACGGAGGGCACATAAGACCACAGAGAAAAAGTAAGTAGGGGGGTCTTATGTGCTCTTATGTGTGCTTTTTGGTGGAAAAATTTACCACGGAGGGCACATAAAGCCACAGAGAAAAAATAAATAGGGGTGTCTTATGTGTTCTCATGTGTGCTTTGTGGTGGAAAAAATTACCACGGAGAGTACATAAGGCCACATAGAAAAAATAAATAGGGGTTGTCTTATGTGCTCTCATGTGTCCTTTGTGGTGGAAAAATTACCACGGAGGGCACGTAAGGGCACAGAGAAAAAATAAATAGGGTTGTCTTATGTGCTCATGTGTCCTTTGTGGTGGAAAAAATTACCACGGAGGCACATAAGGCCACAGAGAAAAAGCAGGAAAGGCGTACTTATGTGATTTTATGTGTCCTTTGTAGTGAAATTAAAAAACACACTATGCGTGCACTCATACAACGTGTTTCCCAGGCTTCCGTGGTGATAAACGGACAGGTAAAAGCCAGTATAGGACCCGGACTTCTCATTTTACTGGGGATCGAAGAAGTCGATAATGAAGCGGACGGCGACTGGATCGGACAGAAAATCGCGGCCATGCGCATCTTTTCCGATGTGGAAGGCAAAATGAACTTATCGGTGCAGGACATCGGCGGCGAACTGCTGGTGGTTTCGCAGTTCACCTTGTTCGCCAGCACCAAAAAGGGTAATCGCCCATCGTTTATCCGGGCGGCGCGGCCGGATACGGCCATTCCACTGTATGAATTATTTGTGGAGCGGTTGCAGCGTTCTTCCGGCTGTCCGGTACATACCGGCGAATTCGGGGCCGACATGCAGGTCGGGCTGCTGAACGATGGGCCGGTCACGATCTGGCTGGATTCCCGGCAGCGGGAGTAAGCGGGGCATAAAAAAACGCGATAGCCGGCATGCCGGACTATCGCGCTGGATTTATTGGGTTTAATTTTTTTAGAAATCTTCCTCTCCGTCATCGGCGCCGGCTACTGCCAGGGCAGCTGCAGCTTTACTGGCCACGGTGCCCGAAGCCAGTTTCTCTTTGATCTTGATTTCGATCTCGTCCGCTACTTCCGGGTTGTCTTTCAAAAACTGCTTGGCGGCATCGCGGCCCTGGGCAATTTTTGCGCCGTTATAGGCATACCAGGCGCCGCTTTTCTGGATGATATCGTACTCCGCACCGAGGTCGACGATCTCGCCGGCTTTGGAAATGCCTTCCCCGAAAATAATGTCGAACTGCGCCACCCGGAAAGGCGGAGCGAGTTTGTTCTTCACCACTTTCACTTTCACCTGGTTGCCCACGATGTTGCCTTCTTTATCTTTCAATGCCGCACCGCTCTTGCGAATATCCAGGCGCACCGAAGCGTAGAATTTCAGGGCGTTACCGCCAGTGGTCGTCTCCGGGTTGCCGAACATGACGCCGATCTTTTCCCGTAACTGGTTGATAAAAATGCAGCAGCAGCCGGTACGGCCGATGTTGGCGGTGAGTTTACGCATGGCCTGACTCATCAGACGGGCCTGCAAACCCATTTTGGAATCACCCATCTCCCCCTCGATCTCCGCGCGCGGCACCAGTGCAGCGACCGAGTCGATGACTATAATATCCACAGCACCGGAACGAATCAGGTTTTCGGTGATTTCCAGGGCCTGCTCGCCATTATCCGGCTGACTGATCAGCAGGTTGTTTACGTCGACCCCCAAGGCTTCTGCATAAAAACGGTCGAACGCGTGCTCCGCATCCACAATGGCTGCTATACCGCCGCGACGCTGACATTCGGCTACCGCATGAATGGCCAGGGTCGTTTTACCGGAAGATTCCGGACCATAAATTTCGATGATCCGTCCTTTCGGTAAGCCATAGCAACCAAGAGCAATATCGAGGCCGAGGGAACCGGTGGGAATGACTTCTACTTCAATGGCTTGTTTATCGCCCAGGCGCATAATAGTGCCCTTCCCATAGGTTTTGTCAAGGCGATCAATGGTCGACTGGAGTGTTTTGAGTTTATTTTCTTTTTCGTCTGCCATGGCTGCTGGTACTGTTTATGTGATGTTTTAAAAGTGGGACAAAAATAAACAAAATGTTTAAGTAAAAACATTTTGTAGGGTTTTTTCAAAAAAAAATTTCAAACAAATAAAACACGGGCTGATCAGGCGGTGGCAAAAGCGTGTACACGCTGTAAACCTGGACAAATTTACCGCATCATTTCTAATGATTTCAGCCTTTTTAGGGTCATTTCGGCTCATTTGCGCGAAATACGGTCCAGGCTCGGCCTGCCTGCCACCTTTGCACGCCATCGCCGGGGCTGCACCCGCCTGTTTCATCTGATTATTAATGAGGACCAGGCGTTTTACCGGCTGGTCGGATTGCCCGCAAGAGCTATACCTTCGCGGCCTCCTTTATCAAAAAAACATTTACAAATCGATGCGATTATTCGCCAAGGCCATGATTACCGGCTGCCTGCTCCTGCTTTTACCTGCATTTGCCCATACCCAAACGACCGCAGGTCATCGGTTTTCGTGGTTCGCCGCACCCGATCCGAACGCCCGCTTGCAGCGCTTCTTTTTTTACTGGGGGTATAACCGCGCCACCTTCGCCAAAAGCGACATACATTTTTCCGGGCCGGACTATGACTTTACCCTGTTCGATGTGGTGGCGAAAGACCGGCCGACCAAGTTCAATTTCAAGACCTACTTCAGCCCGACGACCCTTTCTATTCCGCAGTACGACTACCGTTTCGGCTTCTTTCTAACCCGGCATTTTGCCCTGTCGCTCGGGGTAGACCACCTCAAATACGTGGTCGTGAACGACCAGACCGTACGGATGTCGGGCGTGATCTCGGAACGGGCTTCGAAGAAATACGCGGGCAGTTATCTGCAACGCCCCATCCGGCTCAGCGATGATTTTCTGCGGTACGAACATACCGACGGACTGAACCTGGTCAATCTGGACCTCGAATATCATTTGCCGGTGCTACAGCTGGCCCATACCAACCTCGCGCTGCACCTGATGACCGGCATCGGCGGTATTTGGGTGGTGCCCCGTACCGATGCGCACGTATTTGGCTACGGCCTCAATAATAAGTTCCACCTGGCCGGTTATTCGCTGGCGGGTAAAGCGGGCCTGCGCCTGTACGTGCTGAAACGGGTGTTCCTGATGATGGAAACAAAAGTCGGTTACGTCACTTTGCCCGACATCCTGCTGCGCAATGCGCTGCCCCAGCGCGCCAATCAGAATATTTTCTTCTGGGAAAAAACGGGTGCCGTCGGGGTCGATTTCAATTTCAGTCACCGCCATAAGCGGTCCTGAATCCAGCCTGAAAGCCGGGCTTACTTCGGAATGGTCCGCAGTTTTTCATCAATTTCCCGAAGCCGCTGCTGCCGGATGGAATCCATTAATTTCGGCATTTCTACCGCCCGCGCTACCTGACACTGGCTGTCGAGCAGCGTACGCTCCTCGCGCATGCGGGCCGCCGCAATAGAATCGATGCGCTGCCGGGTGGGCGCATCCAGCGGGGGTTCCGGCGCATTGCCGCAGGCCGGCAGCAAATAAACACTAAGGATCAACAGCAGGCCGCCGGAAATAAACAGGATGCGCATAAATGACTGGTTGGGTGTGCTTGTAATAGGTGTCTGCGCAGCGCTGCTGGAAATGACCGGATGGCGGCGTAACTTGGACATTCTTATTTGGAAACACAAAAATACCGAAAGCGCTAAACTCCAGTTTCTTTACGCCCAAATACCCGTCTTACCAAACACCTATATATATGGCCAAAACCGTCCTCCTGTCCGGCGACCTGGAACACGAGGATTCCATGGGCGGATGTCCGAGCGCGATAGGACGGCAGAACGGATTACGCGGATGAAACGGATTAAAACGGATTTTTCATCGCCTGCGGCGAGACGTGGGGGGCAAAACTCGTTCACCATCAAATCCGTTTTAATCCGAGTAATCCGATCAATCCGTTCTCCCATCCCATCACGTCGTGTTTTTTTAAATCCGTTTGATCCGTTTCATCCGTTCCTCCATCCCATCACGCCGTGTTTTTTTTAAAATCCGTTTTAATCTGTTTAATCCGTTCAATCCGTTCCCCCATCCCATCACGCCGTGTTTTTTTTAAAGAATCCGCCGTTCGAGTGCAGAACGGATGAAACGGATTAAAACGGATTTTTCATCCGCTGTCCATCTACCTTGGGGCTTTTAATTCACGTCCACCCATGCACATAGCAATCGTCGGCGGCGGCGCGGCGGGCTTTTTCGCCGCCATTACCTGCGCGGAGGCCAATCCGGCCTGCCGGGTCACTATTTTCGAACGGGGCAAAGCCGTGCTCGAAAAAGTCCGCATCAGCGGCGGCGGGCGTTGTAACGTCACCCATCACTGCTTCGATGCCCGGACGCTGGTGCAGTATTATCCGCGTGGCAGCCGTGAACTACTCGGACCATTCCTGCAATTCGGTCCGGAACAAACCGTCGACTGGTTCGAACGACGCGGCGTAGCCCTCAAAACGGAAGCCGACGGCCGCATGTTCCCGGTGACTGATCACTCGCAGACCATCGTCGACTGTCTGCAACGCGCCGCTCAGCAGGCCGGCGTGCAGGTGCGCCTGGGCGCCCGGGTGGAACGCATTCACCCCGATGTGGACGGCTGGCAGGTGCAGGTCGCCGGCGAAACCCCGGCATTCTTCGACAAGCTCCTGCTCGCTACCGGCAGCAGTACCGCCACCTGGGAACTCCTGCGCACCCTGGGTCACCACATTGTGGAGCCGGTGCCCTCGCTGTTTACCTTCAATACGAAAGATACCCGCCTGCGCGAATTATCCGGCCTCTCGGTACCGATGGCGCAGGTGAAAGTGCCGGGCGTCAAACTGGAAGCCCAGGGTCCGCTGCTGGTGACCCACTGGGGACTGAGCGGCCCCGCCGTGCTGCGGCTCTCCGCCTGGGGCGCTCGGCATTTGCATACGCTGGATTACCGCTTTCCCCTGGAAGTGAACTGGCTGGGCGGTACTTCTACGGCGGACATCATCGAACGACTGCAGGCCCTGAAACATAGTCAGGCCAAAAAGACGGTGTACGCACACGTCCCCTTCGAACTTCCCCTGCGTCTTTGGCAGCGCCTGCTCCAGGCCGCCGACGTACCCGAGATTTTGCGCTGGGCCGACCTGGACAAACGCCAGCTCAATCAAATGGCGCTGCAGCTGACGGCCGCTACCTTTTCCATCGCCGGTAAAAGCACCTTTAAAGAGGAATTCGTGACGGCCGGCGGGGTGCAATTAAAAGAAATTAACTTCAAAACCTTCGCCAGTAAACGCCAGCCCTCGCTCTTTCTGGCCGGGGAAATACTCGACATCGACGCCATCACCGGCGGTTTCAATTTTCAGGCCGCCTGGACGGGGGGATGGCTGGCCGGGAAGGCCATGGCGGAGAAAGGGTAAGCACAATTTTTTGTGGGGCGGTCTCCTCATTGGTATTCTGTTCCCGTACAAGTCAGTAAGTTTTTTAACCTTCCCGCTGCTTTCCCCAGATCCGTCCTCATTTTCATCATTTATCAACATCTTCCATCATGAAAAGTACCTTCACCCTGCTGTTCCTCACGGCCACTCTGTTCTCCGCCTGTAAAGACTACGACGGTGGCCACGGCCAGACTATCCCAACCGAATGCACGGACATCCACTGGACCTACGAAGGCGATGAAGGACCCGCACACTGGGACGACCTTTGTCT
Source organism: Saprospirales bacterium (assembly GCA_031425035.1). Classification (GTDB taxonomy): domain Bacteria; phylum Bacteroidota; class Bacteroidia; order Chitinophagales; family Saprospiraceae; genus M3007. The sequence continues at coordinate 18,686 of JANPIN010000030.1, forward strand.
CGGTTACAGCGCCTGCGCCGGTTCCTCGCAATCGCCCATCAACATTCAGCAGGCTACGGCCGACGCCAACCTGTCGCCGATCGTGGAAAACTACCATCCCTCGGCTATCCACATCCTGAATAACGGCCATACCGAACAGTTCAGCTACGACGGCGGCAGCGACATCACTTTCAACGGCCAAACCTACAGCCTCCTGCAGTTCCACTCTCATACGCCCAGCGAACATACCGTCAACGGCGTATCGTATCCCATGGAAATTCATCTGGTGCATAAAAATGCCGCCACCGGCCAGCTCGCCGTGATCGGCATCCTGTTTGAGGAAGGGGCGGAAAATGAGCTGCTGAAGAAATTTACCGACCACCTGCCGGCCACCAAAGACGCCGTGTACGAAGCGGCGGATACTTATGACATAGCCAGTCTGCTGCCCGCCGGCAACGCCTACTACACCTACGCCGGTTCGCTGACCACGCCGCCCTGTTCGGAAATCGTGACCTGGCTGGTCCTGAAAGACCACGCGACAGCTTCCCTGGCGCAGATCCACGCCATCGAAGGGCTGGAACACGAGAACAACCGGCCGGTGCAAAACCTCTACGGCCGGCTGCTGCGTAGTTATAACTAAGCGCCCTGCAGCACCAGATTATCAATCAACCGCACCTCGCCCGCAAAAACCGCGGTGCAGGCGACCACGAAGGAGTGGTCTTCCCCCGGGCTCACCGGCAGCAGCGTAAGTCCGTCGACCAGTTCGAAGTATTCGGGTTGCAGGCCCGCGTCGCGCATTTGCTGCATGGCGCGGGCCTGTATTTTTTCCGCCGGTTCCGTGCGGAATGCCGCTTTCGCGGCCAGTAAAGTCTGGTAAATGACCGGCGCGGCGGCCCGCATATCCGGACGCAGGCGCACGTTGCGGCTGCTCATGGCCAGTCCGTCGGCTTCGCGTACCGTCGGGCACATCACCAGTTCGATGGGGGAGTGCAACTGCTGGAGCATGGAGCGCACAATACTGAGTTGCTGAAAATCTTTCTGGCCCATGTATAAATGGTCCGGCTGCACGATATCGAGCAGGCGTTTGACGACCGTGGCCATGCCGATGAAGTGCCCGGGCCGGAAAACGCCTTCCATCACCTGTTCCAGCGGACCGAAATCAAGCTGCACTTTCAGATCCACGCCGGGCGGATACACTTCTTCGACCGGCGGCATGAACAGCGCGTCGCAGTCGGCTTGGAGCAGCAGTTCGGCGTCGGTCTCCGGCATACGGGGATATTTTTCCAGGTCCTTCGGGTCGTTGAACTGGGTGGGATTGACGAAAATACTCGCCACGGCCGCATCACCGCGTTCTTTCGCCATCCGGATGAGCTCGAGATGGCCCTGGTGCAGGGCGCCCATCGTGGGTGCGAAACCGATGGACCGGCCTTCCGCGCGGAATTGTGCCAGCCAGGTCTGCAAGGGGGCCACTTCTTTGAAAATCAGCATGGCGGCAAAGGTAGAAAGGCAGTGACCAGAAAACCATCGTTTCTCCCAACCTTCCTATCTTCGCCGCTGTTTGAATTCAAATCTTTCAGTTCTTATTGAAAACGAGAACCTGACTTTACTCATCTGCAAAGACCGGCGCGTCTATTTCTTCTGCGCCGCCACCACATGTCCCTGGAAGTAATCAAGCAACCTATTGCTCACGAGTTGGATGTGTTTGAAACACGCTTCCGTGAATCCATGCGCAGCAAAGTACCGCTGCTCGATAAGATCACCTGGTACATCGTACAGCGTAAAGGCAAGCAGGTGCGCCCCATGCTGGTGCTGCTCAGCGCCCGCCTGTTCGCCCCCATCAGCGAGGCTTCCTACACGGCCGCATCGCTGGTCGAACTGCTGCATACCGCCTCGCTGGTGCACGACGACGTGGTGGACGACTCCAACGAGCGCCGCGGTTTCTTTTCGATCAATGCCCTGTGGAAAAACAAGATCGCCGTACTGGTCGGCGACTACCTGCTCTCCCAGGGCCTCCTGCTCTCGGTGAAACAACAGCAGTTCCAGATGCTCGAAATCGTCAGCCGCGCCGTCAAGGAAATGGCGGAAGGCGAACTGCTGCAAATGGAAAAAGCCCGCCGTCTCGATATTCAGGAGGACATTTACTACGACATCATCCGCCAGAAATCGGCCTCGCTCATCGCCGCCGCCTGTTGTGCCGGCGCCACCAGTACCGCCCCCGACCAGGAAACCATCGATCGCATGTGGCTCTTCGGCGAGAAGACCGGTATGGCCTTCCAGATCCGTGACGACCTCTTCGATTTCGGGGTCGACGACGTGGGTAAACCGCTGGGTATCGACATTAAAGAGAAAAAGATGACCCTGCCGCTCATTTATGCCGTGAACCATGCCGACCGCGCGACCCGCCGCCGCATCCTGCACATCGTGAAAAATGAAAGCCACAAGACCGAAAAAGTCAATGAAGTGATCGAATTCGTGCGCCAGAGCGGCGGCATCGAATACGCGCAAAAAGTGATGTATGCCTACCGCCAGGAAGCCTTCGATCTGCTGGAACAGGCGCCCGATACGCCCGCGCGGCAAGCGCTGCACGATCTGCTGGTGTATGTGACGGAACGGAAGAAGTAGGGAACTATGAACTATGAACTATGAACTATTTGGCATACGGATCAGCGTACAGCTGATCCTGGAATGGATAGCCAGCGGAGCAAGTGTTACCGATATCGTGTCCGAGTTTTCTCATATATCCGTTGAAGCTGTCCAGGAAGCCATTCTATATGCCTCCCGTTTTGCGGATCAGGAAATACTGATTGAAATCAAAGGTCAAGCTGCGTGAAAATTCGTGACTTTCGGCCGAAAAAAAATCTCCGCCAGGACCGTCTGTTATGCCTGGTACAAATCAAGAGGTAATAACCATTCCCATCTATCATTCCCGATTTTTATCGGGAATGATAGATGGGAATGTGGTGCTTGCTCGCCTGGGTGGTGTTTAAAGTGAATGCAGGCACTCGTTGCCGCTTCTTGTTCGACGTACGCTAATCAAGAGCCGAAATGAGCCGATTTGGACCGTTTGTCGGCATACATCATACCGGGCGGTGCGCCATCTTTGCCCAAGCAACCGCCCGTATGCCGAACGATTTTGATAAGATTTTTAAAGAAAACTTCGAACTCCTGCTCCCACATCTGCTGCGTAGAGTCCTGGGGCTCGAATTGCCCCGCCTGGAAGACCGTGCTGGCGCTCGAGGGCCTGCGCCTGGAATATCAGGTGGTCAACCTGCGCGAAATCCCCAAAGACCTTTTCCTGCATTCCAATGTACCCGAAGACGTAGTGCTGGCCATCCTCGGCGATTTCGGGGCCGAGCAACCCGAAAAAGTGATCCGACAGATTCTGCAGCACCTTCTAAAACTAATTGGCCGGGTGCCCCGTTTAAAAAAATACCAGTACCAGTTGCACACCCTCTCCAGACTCCGTAAATTAGAGGCGGAAACCAAAAAGGAAATCCTGACCATGCCTATCCACTATGAAATTGAAACCGATGCGCTCTATATAGAAGGCAAAGAGATTGGCATCGAGATTGGCAAAGAGCAAGGCTTCGAAAAAGGCATTGAACAGGGCATCGAAAAAGGCCTCAAACAAGCTAAATATGACCTCGTTATGCGCTTGCTGCGTCAAGGCCAGCTCACGAAAGAAACGATCGCCTCCGTCGCGGAGGTGGACATGGAATTTGTACTCCAGGTCGAACGGGAGCTGCAAGGTGGGAAAAACTAAAACCTCCCACCACAGCGACAACAAAAACTGCCAGGATCAACCTGCATAACAATCCTGACCATGCCCTTCCATTATGAAATTGAAACCGATGCGCTCTATCTGGAGGGAATCGAAAAAGCCAATTACGAAACCGTTGCCCGTATGCTGCGCTTGGGCCAGTTCACCAAAGAAGTAATTGTCTTGGTAGTCGGGGTGGATATGGCCTTCGTCTTGAAGGTGGAGCGCGACGTGCTCAGTGGCGGTAAATAATAAGCGTCGGATTAGAGGCGGAAACCCAAAAAGAAATCCTCACCATGCCTATCCACTATGAAATTGAAACCGATGCGCTCTATATAGAGGGTAAAGAGGCGGGCATCGAGCAAGCAACCCATGCACTTATTATGCGCCTGCTGCGTAAAGGCGAACTGCCGAAAGAAACGATCGCCTCCGTCGCGGAGGTGGACATGGAATTTGTACTCCAAATCGAACAGGCGCTACTGCAAGGTGGGGGAAACTAAAACTTCGACATAACCTCCCCCGAACGAAACGCAGCCGCCTTTCCCATCTACCCCGGCTTGTCCTGTCGTAGACTCCCACACAACATGCTTACCCGGTGAACAACGAGGAACGGGTACTACTGGCAAGTACAATTCAAATCCGTCAGCGCTAAGGCGTTCACCGGCAAGGCGCCCGGCGGCGTACCGGCTGGCGGACAGATTTGCAGGGTTCCGGTAATGGTATTAAAAATTTGTGATTGCGGTCCGGTCACCGGAGACGTATAGGTAAGGTTGAAAGGCGGCGTTCCGGTGAAGGTTACGGTGATATCCTGGCAACTACCCGCACAAATATCCGTCGTGCCCGAAAAGGTCACGCTTGGCAAGGGCGCCGCCGATAGGATGGTGGTCGCCGACCCCGTGCAGCCGGAAGCATTGGTCACGGTCACAGCGTAAGTCCCTGCCGCATTTACAGATATGGAACTGGACGCATTACCGGTTGACCACAGGTATGCGTTATAACTGCCCGTTCCCATCAGCGTAGCGTTTTGATTGGGGCAAATGGCGGTCGCGCCAATGATTTCGACCAGCGGCGGCGGCGGTAAAGCAGCATAATTTACCGTATAAGCCCCACTGCAACCGCTCGCCGTGGTACCGGTAACCGCAACAATGGCCGGTAGTATAAAACTGCTACTTGGTCCGCTTGTTCCGTTCGACCATACATACGACACCCCACTGGCAGGAAAAGCGGTCACGGTGATGGCCTGACCCGCGCAAATCGGTCCGGCAATACTAAAGGTGATGGGTTGTGGGATTTGATAGGTGATGGTTGTGCTAGCCGTCGCGGTGCAGCCATCGGCACTGCTCGCCGTCACGGTATACTGCCCGGAGGAGGTCACGGTAATGCCGGCGCCTGTTGCCCCGTTTGACCACACGTAGGTATTGTTACTGCCACTGCTGCTCGCACTCAGCGAGACCGGGTTGTTAAAACAACTTTGCCCGCTTTGCGCAATACCCAGGTTGCTTACGCCCTGTAAAACCGTGATGACCGAAGGAAGACTTTGGCTGACATCATATACGTTCCCACCGGTATCGGTGATGGACAAAAGGGTGAACGTGGTGGTCGAACCGCCCGGCAAAACCGGCACGCCAAAGCGAATCCACAGGCTGCTGGTGTTCGGGCCGACGTGCACGATGTTCGGTCCGCCACCCGACTGCCCAATGGTTACGGTATAAATATTGACACCCTGCACAGGAAAAGTCACCATAAAGCAGACGTTTTGACCCGGGCAGATAGTGATGTTTTGAACGGGGTTACAGGGACTTCCGACGGTACAATCGGCGCCGGGAGCAAGTTCGCAGAGCTTCAGGTAGGCTATAATTTGCGCCCCGCCGCTTTGCGTTTGTAACAGGACTGCTGCAAAGAGCAGCAAGGTAACAAAGCCGGATGTTTTCATGGGTGTGGGTTTTTATGCTGAAATCATGGCTCCACGCTGGTTGCCAGGCCAGGCCCGGAGGCTTTGAGTTTATAATAATCAATGCGATACAACTTTAGCCGAAAAGCGATTGTTCAATCGCCGCGTTCCAAATGGCCGTTTGGCTAATTTCATACAAATGGTTCGACAGGACGATGATGGATGAAGTAGGAACGATGATGGATGAACGATGAACGGGCTGGTTTCGGGAAATTTGCGGAGGTGGAAGGCCAGCAACGAGCAGGACAGGGCTTGTGAAGGTGTTTCCAACATGACCAGCCTTTCTTTAGATAAATAAGGCGGCAACATAGATCTCCGGTCGTGCAAAATGCCCCTATCCTGGGTTCCGGATCATACTTCGCCCCCCTTACTTTCCCCGCTAACGCTTATTTATCAGGTCGCAAGACGGATCGCAGGGTGTGGCGGAGCCATGGAAGGGTCTACGCGAGGGATCGCAGGGTCTGACGGAGGCTTTTAAGGCTTTCATGGACGAAAAAGGGTTCGTGCAGACTGTTTTAAGGGTCTGGCGGAGGGAAACAGGGGTGTGAGGGAGGGATCGAAGGGTCCAAGGCTGCGTTGAGGTTTATACCTTCCTGCCGCGCTGCCGCGACGGAGTTAAAGGTCCTTTTCGGCTCATTTGGGTTCTTTACAAAAAGATAACGTAGCCGTTCGCCCGCTGGACAGGGAGAGTTGGTACTTTTGCGGTCTGAAACCACCGTTCTGGCGCTTCTCTGCGAGTGCTCCTGGTTGCATAATCTTCCTAACGCCTCGACTGGTCTTTTCGCTAATTTATCATTGCGGTCATCAACCGTAATACAAACCTTTTTCGCTTATGATTCGGAAATCTTTACTTCGGAATTTATTGTTTTTGGGGGGCTTATTATTTGGGTCCAATTTCTGTTTTGGGCAGACAAATAATTATTTTGGCACAGCAGGAACTATTACCAATAGTGTGTGGAGTACAAATCCAGCGGGACCTTACACATCTGCTTTGGTTACTACAGGAGGCCCAATATTAAACTTTAATAATGCTGGCTCAGCTACAGGAGGTACAATTGCAACAGTAGTAGGAATAAATTTTGGTGCTGCAATTACCTGGTCAGCAGGTGGAACTATAGGAGCAGCAGGTATTAATCTCCCGATAAACGTCTCTGCTGGAATTGACCAAGATTTCGGTGGATCCCAAAATTTTTCAACATCTGCTACTGCCGCATTTACAAAAAATGGCAGCGGAAGTCTGGCTACGGGTGGTGGTACTTATGGTGGGGGGTTTACCTTAAATGCGGGGACCCTTATAGCAAGGGGGGTAAATGCGATGGGAGGTAATGCAGCTCCGGGTTCAGTAACATTGAATGACGGTGTCATTGCTTCAAATGGGACAAGAGATTTTACAGGAAAATATTCGAGCATAATAATTAACGGGAATATACAATTTGGAGAATCGTCAACAGTAATCCCTTTAGCAAACAGTACAGCTAGCTTAACATTTTCAACTGTAATGTCACTGGGGGCAAGCAATAGAACTTTGACATTAGGCAATGGAGGAGCTATTACATTCGGAGGGGTAATCTCAGGTTCTGGTGGAATAACATTTGCTGCAAACGCAAATGGAACAGGAACTTTAAATCTTACTAACACAGCCAATACTTTTTCCGGTGGTGTTAGCATTACTGGAGGGGAAGTTAGATTTACGTCAGATGGAAGTCTAGGAAATGCATCAAACAACATTAGTATTGATGGAGGTCGTTTTGCAACCACAAGTGCTACTACGTGGACTTTAAATGCAGCCAGAGGAATTCAACTTGGAACTACCCCAGGCACCTCTATTAGTGTTGTAACTTCTGGCACATTGACATATAATGGCGTGATTACTGGCAGTGGCTCTTTAGTAAAGCAAGGATCAGGAACACTGGCTTTAGGGGGAACTAGTACATACTCTGGATCAACTAATATCAATAACGGTACGCTTCAATTACTTTCCGGGTCTGATCGCCTTCCCACTGGTGTCGATTTAAACCTAGGGCAAGCAGCACCAAGTATAAACGTCGGCACCTTTAACCTGAATGGTTTCAATCAAACAGTTCTTGGACTAAATACCACTGCTGGTAGTGGTACTACAGCGAATACCATAACCTCCGCAACAGCAGCTACTTTAACGATTACCGGTAGCGGTGCCTATGGCAGCTCGGTTACATCTAACTCTGGTGTAATTACTGGATCGCTTTCTATCGTTAAGTCTGGTTCTGGTACTCAAACGTTTGGCGGTCCAACAGCTTACACTTATACCGGCACAACTACCGTTTCTGGCGGTACATTGGCTATTGCAAATGCAGACGTTTTACCTTCGACAGCTTTTATTTTAGATGGCGGCACATTTAGTACGGGTACGGGTATTAACGAGACCGTCGGAACGCTAAATTTGAGTTCTTCGTCCACCATTGCTTTGGGTTCGGCTCTACACACCTTGAAATTTGCGGCCAGCAATGGCATTACCTGGAATGGTACTGCCTTAACTATTACCGGTTGGGCCGGTACAGCCGGTTCCTCCGGTACAGCCGGTAAAATATTTGTTGGTGCTGATGCTACTGGATTGACTACTGCCCAGTTGGCAACCATCAGCTTTGCCGGATACCCGGGAACAGCAACTATCTTAAGTACTGGTGAGGTAGTTCCCGCAGCTCAGTTACCAATAGAATTATCTGCATTTAAAGCCAGCTTAACGGATAACAATCGTTCCACCCTCCTCTCCTTCTCCACCGCCACCGAACTCCGCAACGCCTACTTCCTCATCGAACGCAGCGCCGACGGTCTGCGCTTCGAGCCTATTGGTCAGGTCACCGGCGCCGGTACGTCCACCGTGCAGCATGACTACACGTATACCGACGAGCACCCGCTCAAAGGCCTCAACTTCTACCGCCTGAAACAGGTGGATGTGGACGGCCAGTTTTCCTACAGCCCGGTCGTGTCGGTGACTTTCGGTCAAACCGGCGGTCTGCGCCTCTCGCCGCAGCCGGTCGCCGATCAGTTGCAGGTCAGTCTCGAGCAGGCTACGGCGTTGGACGGCCAATGGCAGGTCTATGATTTTGCCGGTTGTTTGCTGCAGTCCGGTACGCTGGAGGCGGAGTCCACCGAGTTCCGCGTGCCGACGGCTACGCTGACGCAGGGCGCGTATGTGCTGCGTTTAGTGAGCGGCCAGTCGGTGATGACGCGACAGTTCCAGAAACAATAAGCGTCTTTTTGGCGCCTGGCAGCCCGTTACTCCCTTGGAGTGACGGGCTGTTTTTGTTAATGTGATACTAATCAACTGCTGCGTAGCGCAGCGGCCTGTAAATAAGTAAAACGCGGTTTCCCTTCCTGAAAATTCTGTGCTTACAAGCGGCTCCGGTCAACCTGGCCATACGCGGGGGGTATTTCACGTAAAATATTTGTATAGCTATTAAAGCAGTTAACCTGCGCGCGGGGGTATTTTGCCTTTTGGCGGCTCCACCAGGAACAATGTTTGCTGCCAACTGTTTCGCACCTGGTAGCAACCAGACTCTATGCTGGGCTTATATCCTGCTCTACGGCGCCGCCAAAATAAAACATGATCCACCTTGCTGCATTCCCTGCATCTGCGCGGCTTCGGCTGTGTACGGGCGGCGTTTAGCTGATCCACCCTTATTTGATCACCTTTTCATAATTGGCAGCTACAGTGCTGTCATAAACCATTTATTTAATTCGCATGATTTACCAGTCTTTACTACGTACCGTTTGTCTGTTCGCCCTGCTGCTGCTGGGCCATACCACCCGGGCGCAGAGCATTTTCACAAATCCGATTACGGGAACAAATCCAGGTTTACAGAATCCTTACACGAACAATCAGAACATTTCGCCCAATATTGCGGTGAGCGGTATTGGCCGCAGTGCCAGTGTGATCGGGGAGAACGGCAACAACGTGTACAATACCAGTAACTGGAACGCCAATCTATATAGTCCGCTGGATTATATCGAGTTCGTGATCACGCCGAGCACGGGCTATAAGATCAATTTTGTTAGTTTCGTATACACGGCGCAGATTTCCCAGGGGCCGACCGTATTTTCCTTTCGGTCCAGCGTCGACAACTTTGCCACGAGTATTGCGTCGCCGCCGACTACCGGCGCCTTGATCAGTTTGACCGGGGCGGCTTATCAGAACATTACGTCCGCCATTACCTTCCGCTTGTATGGCTGGCTGGCGCAAACGCCCAACGGAACGTTCTCCGTCAACGATTTCACGTTCAATGCCAACACGCCGCTGCCCATCGAGCTGACGGCTTTCCGCGCGGAAGCGATCGACGGCCGGACGGCTCAGCTGGCCTTCTCCACGGCGACCGAGCGGAATAACCACTACTTCGCCATCGAGCGCAGCCAGGACGGCGCCCGCTTTGAAACCATTGGGCAGGTGCAGGGAGCCGGTAACTCCAGCGTTCCGCAGGATTACAGCTATATCGATCAGCATCCGGTCAAAGGCTTGAACGTCTATCGCCTGAAGCAGGTGGATTTTGATGGTGCGTTCGCTTATAGTCCGGTGGTGACGCTGTATTTCAGTCAGGTGGGCGTATTGCACCTCTCGCCGCAGCCGGTCGTCGATCAGGTGCGGGTACAGCTCGGGCAGCCGGCAGAGCAGGACAGTCAGTGGGCGGTCTATGACTTTGGCGGCCGTCTGTTGCAGTCGGGTACGCTGGAAGCGGAGGCTGCGGAGTTTCTTGTGTCGACGGTTACGTTGGCGCAGGGAGCCTATGTACTGCGTTTAGTGAGCGGCCAGTCGGTGCTGACGCAGCAGTTTCAGAAACAGTAAAGCAACAATAGCCCGTTATCTTTTGGAGGTGCAGTGTACCGGAGTGTTCCGGTATGCTGCACCTCCAGCTATTTCCGGCCTGGTCGGCGGATCGGGAAACAAGGCTTGGGTAGTTGAAAGCCGGGCGTAATCTGGGGCCACGCGAATAATATTTTTATTTTTATATATTTAGAAAGCGTCATTTATCCGGTGTAACAGCGTATGTGCGAGCTGCTGACGGGCTAGGCCTTTTTCCATCTGCAAACGGGCATACATTTTGAACGGGTTTTTCCAGTACCAGTAAAGCCGTACGGGATGCAGGTTCCGGTCGGTGTATTTCACCGCTGTAACGCGGTGCAGCCAGATACGCGCTGATGACTGCGTACGGATCCCCACTTTTTCAAACGAAACTACCGGCCGCGCCCAGGCGCTGGTCGGGCCATGCGTATACATCGATTTTCTATTTAGGCTTTTCCTTTCACCTGTTGGGCTGTACAAGCCACAATGCTATCTATCTTTTTCCACATGATTAATCTTTCCTTCCTTCGGTCTTTTAGTGTGTTCGCTTTGCTCCTGCTGGGTACAGTGGGTTATTCACAAAGCATTTTTCAGAACCCCCTGACGGGTGTTGATTTTAGCGGGAACAATCCTCATACTACCGGCCAAATATTCGACCCCAATATTCTGGTGAGCGGAATTGGACGCGGTGCCGGCGCTAATGCAGCAACCGGTGTAGACCTTTATAATGCAGATGGTTTTAATACCGGCATTTTTGATCCAACTGATTATTTCACCTTCACCATTCAACCTAATACAGGTGTTACCATCAATTTTACCAGCTTTGTATACCATGCGCAGGTGGGCATGAACGGGCCTACAAGTTTCGCCTTCCGTTCCAGTGTGGATAATTTTACAGCTAACATTGGAACGCCGACGATCACCGGTGCGACCATCAGCCTGATTGCTCCCGCTTTCCAGGGCATTACAGCCCCTATTACTTTCCGCTTATACGCCTGGAATGCCGCCACAGCCGACGGTACCTTTGGAATAGAGGATTTTGACTTTATTGCGGCCGGTCCCCTCCCCATCGAACTCACCGCTTTCCGTGCCGAAGCCATCGATGCCCGCACGGCGAAGCTGACCTTCTCCACGGCGACCGAGCGGAACAACCACTACTTCGCCGTCGAGCGCAGCCAGGACGGCGCCCGCTACGAGACCATTGGTCAGGTGCAGGGCGCCGGTAATTCCAGTGTGCAGCAGGACTATAGCTACCTGGATCAGCACCCGGCTAAAGGGCTGAATTTCTATCGCCTGCAGCAGGTGGACTTTGATGGTCAGTTTGCTTACAGTCCGGTCGTGACGTTGACGTTTGGTCAATCGGGCGTTTTACACCTGGCGCCACAGCCGGTAGTTGATCAGATGCGCGTACAACTGGAGCAGCCGGTCGCCCAGGACAGTCCATGGGAGGTATATGACTTCGCCGGTCGTCTGCTGCAGTCCGGCATACTGGAAGCGGAATCTGCGGAGTTCCGGATCCCCACCACATCCCTCACCGAGGGCAGTTACGTGCTGCGTTTGTTAAACGGTGCTACCGTGCTGACCCAGCAATTCCAGAAAAAATAAGCGCGCGAAGGCCCCTTTCACCTGCCAAGTGCAGTGGAAGGGGCTTTTTGCATAATTCCTGGAAAGATCAAAATGTATTGGCCGGTTTCAGGGCTTTCAGCATTTGTCCAGCGTAACAAACTACCTTGTTGAGCTCGGTATGGACGCAGCTATTTTGAACCGGCAAACCGGCGGATACTTACTTAAAGAGTCATTATCAGGCATTAATCACCCGCAGCCACGTTTGGAACAGTTATTTGCTTTAAAAAATCTTTCTAATAAATATTTTTATTTTTATATATAAGCCGGGTAACAAAATACTATACTTTGATGGCTCAAAATTGTATAGTTTTAATTAGATTTGTCGTTATTCCTTGCAGGCGGTAAAGATCTACTGTGGTGGAAATTACCCTGGCTACCTGCTATCCCTTACATTACAGCGTGGCGAATGGCTATTCGTTGCCATTACTTAAGAGCGTACTTAGAAAAATCATGTAGGTTGCCTGCCGGCAGAAATTCCGGCTGGCGAAAAGCGTTCCCCTTTATTACAAAGGGGCGTTGTACTTCAGGTTTATCAGTAAAAAAAAGAGCCCCCGGTTCGTATGAACCGGGGGCATCTTTATTTTTCCAGCAGTTGTCACTGTCACCTAACACTTGCCTCCTGTTTCCTATTCCTACTTCAACGTCGCTTTCACTTCATTAATGACATACGCTTCGACGATATCGCCGGGTTTCATGTCGTTGAAGTTTTTGATGGTCAAGCCGCATTCCATACCGGCGCGGACTTCCTTGGCGTCTTCTTTGAAGCGTTTGAGCGAGCCCAGTTCGGCGTTTTGGTTGGCGTTGACCGGGTAGACCACAATACCGTCGCGGATAAGGCGGATGTAGTGATTGCGGCTGATCTTGCCTTCCAGCACATAACTGCCGGCCACGGCGCCGATCTTCGAGATTTTGTACACCTCACGGATTTCGACCTGACCCACAATTTCCTCTTCTTTCGTCGGCTCCAGCATCCCTTCGATGGCAGCCTTGATCTCGTTGATGGTTTCGTAAATGATGGAGTAGAGTTTGATTTCCACGCCTTCTTTTTCGGCCAGTTTGCGAGCGGTGATCGATGGGCGCACTTGGAAGCCGATGATGATGGCATCCGAGGCCGAGGCAAGCATGACGTCGCTGTCCACGATCTGACCGACGGCCTTGTGGATAACGTTGACCTGTACCTTGTCGATCGACAGTTTGATAAGCGAGTCGGTGAGGGCTTCGATCGAACCGTCCACGTCACCTTTAACGATGAGGTTAAGTTCTTTAAAGTTACCCAGGGCGAGACGGCGGCCAATTTCTTCGAGGCTGATCCGTTTGCTGGCCCGGTTGGTTTGTTCGCGCATGATCTGCGACCGTTTGCTGGCGATCTCTTTGGCTTCCGAATCCGAGGCGGCCACTTTGATCTTTTCACCGGCTTGCGGAGCGCCCGGCAGGCCGAGCACCAGAACGGGGGTTGCGGGACCGGCTTCCTTGATCTTTTTGCCGCGTTCATTGAACATGGCTTTGACCTTACCGGCAAATTCACCGGCGATGATCGGATCACCGTCGCGGATAGTCCCGTTTTCGACCAGGATTTTCGTGACATAGCCCCGGCCTTTATCCAGCGAGGCTTCGAGCACCGTACCCACGGCCCGGCGGTCCGGGTTGGCTTTCAGTTCGAGCAGTTCCGCTTCGAGCAGGACTTTCTCGAGCAGTTTATCCACGTTCTCGCCTTTTTTGGCGCTGATATCCTGGCTTTGATATTTACCGCCCCATTCTTCGACGAGGAGGTTCATCTGGGCCAGTTCGTTTTTAATACGTTCCGGATCGGCGCCGGCCTTATCGATTTTATTGATGGCGAACACCAGCGGTACACCGGCGGCCTGGGCGTGGCTGATGGCCTCCCGGGTTTGCGGCATAATACTGTCGTCGGCGGCGATCACGATAATTGCGATGTCCGTTACTTTGGCGCCCCGGGCCCGCATAGCGGTAAAGGCTTCGTGACCCGGTGTATCGAGGAACGTGATGCGTTTATCTTTCTGGTCACCGACCATTACTTCGTAGGCCCCGATGTGCTGGGTAATACCCCCGGCTTCTCCTTCGGCCACGTTGGCGCTCCGGATAAAGTCGAGCAGCGAAGTCTTACCGTGGTCGACGTGGCCCATGACGGTCACGATCGGCTGGCGGGCGACGAGGTCATTGGGGTTTTCCTCCACTTCTTCCTCCACTTCCACCTGTTCTTCCGCGCTGATGAACTGGACTTCAAAGTCAAATTCGCTGGCCACCACTTCGATCAACTCGGCATCGAGTCGCTGGTTGATGGAAACGAAAATACCCAGGCTCATACAGGTTTTGATGATATCCGAGGGTTTCAGGCTCATCATGGAAGCCAGGTCGCTCACGGAAATAAACTCCGTGACCTGCAGTTTCTTTTCGCCTTCCGTGCGTTCCTGGGCGGCCATTTCAGCGCGTTCGCGACGTACGTCCCGCTTATCGCGTCGTACTTTTTGTCGTTTACGGCTGGCACCGGCGCCCATTCGCGCCATCGTCTGGCGGATTTGATCTTCAATATCTTTTTGCGAAACCTCTTTCGGGGCATCGGGTCGGTTACCCATGGGTCCGCGTCCGCGGCGATCCGCTACGCTGGCGCCCGCTGATGGGGAAGCCGGCACATTGGTCGTGTTGACGGGGGTTTGCACCTTTTTACGGGTACGTTTACGCCGGGAGTCGTTGGCATTTGCGCTGCCGGTACCGGGTGTTGCGGGCGTACCGTCGGCATTGGTTGCCGGCCGGTTTTGTCCGCCCTGGCCTGGACTGCCATTGCGATTAGCGCCCTGACCGCCTCCGGCGTTGGGTCCATCGCGGCGTCCGCCCCGGTTATTATTGCCTGCCTGGCCGTCGCGGCGTCCGCCCCGGTTATCGCCGCCACCGGTAGATTCCGGTTTTGGTTTATCGAGGCTGATCCGGCCGAGAATTTTCAGGCCACGCAGTTGCGGGGCATCGGCGCGGTAGAATTCCGATTCGGGTGCAGCGGGTGCGGCGGGTTCGTCGGTTCCTGGAGTTACCGGCGTAGTAACGGGCGGCGGCGTTTTGCTTTCCTGGGGAGGAGTCGCTGGCGGAGCCGGTTGTTGTTTCGCCACGGCCGGCTCCGCTTTAGGCGGTTGGGGCTGTGGTTTCGGTTCCGTTCTCGGGGCCGGTTTTGGCGGGTTCAGATCGATCCTGCCAAGTACCCGGTGGGTAGTCCGTTCGCGATGCGATACTTCCGTTTCCTCCGGTTTTGCTTTCGGCGCCGTTACGACCGGTGCGGCCGGTGCAACGGGTGCAACAGGTGGCGGCGGCGGCGGTTCCGGTGCGGCCTGTTTAGGGCTTGGCGGCGGCGGTACGGGCGGAGGGGTCGGCGTGGCCCGGGGGCCTTCTTCCCGCGACGGCAGAAACGAAGTGCGTTGGACCGGCGGCGTTGGGGCAGTTGGCGTTGGGGCAGTTGGCGTTGGGGGGGTAGTCGGTACGGCAGTAGCAGGGCTGGCGCTGTGGCCAGTCGGTTCTTTTTTCAGGACGGGGCGGGCAAGTTTGTCCGCTTCCTGCTTGATAGCCAGGTCTTTCTGAAATTCCTGTTGGAGTACTACCAGCATCGCATCCGTGATATCTGCAGTGGGTTTCTCTTCCACATCCGGGAAGCCCCTACCATGCAGCGTCTCGACGATGGTGTGTAGTCCGACGTTGAATTCCTTTGCTATCTTAATTAATTTTTGCGCCATGCAGTGATTTTTCCTGCTTAGTTGAGAAAGTTTGAATGGTTCGCGTCCGCGGGGAAACGCGTAATTGCCGCTGCTTACTATCTTTTAGAAGACCAAGTCATTTAATTTAAAGAAAAAGCGGAGGGTTTTTACCCGGCATTTTCCCTTCTTTTTTGGAAAAGAAAACGCTTTTTGCTAAAAGCCCCGCAAAGATACAATAAAAAATGGTGGGGAAAACCTGCGGTTACCCCCACCATTTGTCAATATAATTTGAACGACTAGATTTCTTCCGTTTTATCTTCCGGTTTCTCTTCGGTTTTATCCTCGGATTTTTCTTCCGGTTTTTCCTCCGTTTTATCTTCGGCGAATTCGTCGGCCAGAATACGCAGCACGTTCTGTACGGTTTCTTCTTCCAGGTCGGTACGACGCACTAATTCATCGGCATTCAGTTCGAGCACCTGGCGGGCGGTATCGCAGCCGATGTTCTTGAAGGCTTCGATGACCCATGGTTCGATCACGTCGGAGAATTCTTCCAGATCCACGTCATCGATTTCGTATTCGGCCTGGTTGCGGTACACGTCGATTTCGTAACCGGTCAGTTTGGTAGCCAGTTTGATGTTGCTACCGCCTTTACCGATGGCCAGGCTCACCTGATCGGCATCGAGATAGACGGCGGCGCGCTTGCGTTCGTGGTCGAGGTCGATGTTGCTGATCTTGGCGGGCGTCAGGCTGCGCTGGATATACAACGAAACATTGGTCGTATAGTTGATAATATCGATATTTTCATTGCGCAGTTCGCGCACAATACCATGTATACGGCTGCCTTTCATACCCACGCAGGCGCCCACCGGATCGATGCGTTCGTCGTGGCTTTCCACGGCGACTTTGGCGCGTTCGCCGGGCAGGCGGACGATGTTTTTTACCTCGATCACGCCGTCTTCGATTTCCGGTACTTCCGCGGCCAGCAGTTTCTCCAGGAACTCGGAGTCGGTGCGGCTGAGCATGATATAGGGTACGTTATTGCGCATTTCCACCTTTTTGATGATGCCTTTCAGCACATCGCCCTTGCGGTAGTAATCGCCTTTGATCATTTCCAGGCGGGGCAGGATCAATTCATTTCCGGTAGCGTCATCGAGCACCAGAATTTCTTTTTTCATGATCTGGTTTACCTCGCAAAGCACCACTTCGCCGACGCGTTCGCTGTACTTGCGGAAAATTTCGTCTTTTTCGAGCTCCATGATCCGCGACACGAGGGTCTGGCGGGCGGCCATAATGGCGCGGCGGCCGAAATCGTCGATCGACAGTTGTTCGTAGCATTCTTCGCCGACCGACAGGCTGGCATCGATCGCGTGCGCTTCACTGACACTGACCTGGGCCAGTTCGCTGGTTACCTCGCCGTCGGAAACCACTTCCCGTACGCGCCAGATTTCCAGGTCACCTTTGGCGGTGTTCACGATCACGTCGAAGTTATCGTCGGTACCGTATTTCTTTTTGATAAGGGTGCGGAATACATCTTCCAGTACGCGCACCATCGTGGGACGATCTATGTTTTTACCGGTTTTAAAGTCGGCGAAGACATCTACTAAATTGACCATTTATATACGATTGATTTGATTGAATAGTTGTTCCAAAGTCGGTGATAAGGGTTGATAAGGGTTGATAAGGTTTATTTTGGCACTCACGTGGGTATCAACTTTATCAACCTTATAAACCCCTATCAACCCCTTAAAAAACGAGTTTGACCAGCGCTTTTTCAATATTTTCCAAAGCGACCGGCGTTTCCACCGGCACCTTTTTTTTCTTTTTGCCGTCCATTTCGACGACTTCGTAGCTCAGCACGATCTGCGTTTCGTCGGCGGCGGTCAGTACGCCGGTCAGGGTGGTTTTGTCATTCATGGTCACCTCCAGCGTCCGTCCGATGTTGCGCGGATACTGGCGGGCGAACTGCAGTGGCCGGGTAACGCCGGGGCTGCTGACTTCCAGCAGGTATTTATCGCCGAGCCAGCCGTTGGTATCCAGGTGTTCTTCGAGGTAGCGGCTGAGTTTCTGGCATTTCTCGAAAGTCATCCCGGAGTCACTATCGGCAAAAACATACAGTTTCTGGCCGGGTTTGAGCTCGATCTCTACGTTGAAGCAATCGGCAAAAGCTTCATCGGTGGCGTATTTTTCGTCCAGTAACTGGGCGATGCGTTCGGTTACTTCCATTTCTTTAAAAAAGGCCTGTACAAACAAAAGAGGGAACCATTGGCTCCCTCTCGCGACCTCTCGGTCATTATCGTGCGCAAAAGTAAGTAGAATTGCTGAGTTTATGTAGTGTTGGCCAAAAAAACGCAAAAACCGCCGCTTTGTTCAAATTTTACC
This sequence comes from Saprospirales bacterium, assembly GCA_031425035.1. GTDB lineage: Bacteria > Bacteroidota > Bacteroidia > Chitinophagales > Saprospiraceae > M3007. The sequence goes on from JANPIN010000030.1 coordinate 36,889, forward strand.
GGCGCTCTTTTTCCTCCAGGTCTTTGAGTAAAACGCGTAAAGCGCCGGCCGACAGGTAGATCTCCACGAGGCTGATGATCAGGGAGGCGATCATCATGAGCATGCTGATGGCGAACAGGATGCGGGCGGCCATCTGATGTCCTTCATAGATCAGGAACATGGTGACGACGCAGAACAGGATGCTGCCCACGCCGAAGGTCTGCATCCAGCGGATGAGCCAGAGCCGGCGGCGCAGGCTGTTCAGCTGACTGAAGGTGGTGCCGGGTTCGTGGGGTTTATATTCGCTGATCAGTTTGCGGGTCAGGCTGGCGATGGCCAGGAATTTATTGGTAAAAGCCAGCAGCAGCAGCGACAGGGCGGGGAAAAGCAGGGCGGGTGTTTGGATGGTAAGTTCCATAGAGGGGGGGATTACAGGGAAAAAGTACGGCTCATACCATTGAAACTCGCCGTGGCCGTGCCGTCGCCGTTGAAAACCACGCTGCCCTTCAGGGTGGTACTATAGCCCCCGATTACCGCTGATACGCTGGCAGCGCCTACGCCGCCGGTGATCTGCAGATCGCTTTTACGAATGGTCAGGTTGGTCGTGCTCATAAAAGTCAGGCAGGTAAAATCGGGGTAGGCGGTACGCTGATCACCGGTCAGCATACCGTCGCGGATAAAGTTTCCGTGTACGGTATAGAGCATGCTACCCGGCTCCAGTCCTTCGAAAACGAGGTTCGTCCGGGTTTGGTTTTCGCCGTTCCAATGCGGGGCGGAAAAGGCGCCGGTACCGTTTGCCATGATTTCGGCGTTATGCGGCGTTTGGGGAGCACATTTTATATCCCAATGGAGCGCATTGGTTTGCTGATAACTGTACAGGCTGTCCGTTTGGCCGGCCTGCCAGAGGGTATCGTAGCTGGCGCCGCAGATCAGAGAAGAGGCGTTAACTGCTTGCGCGCACTGGCTGACCGATAAAGACCATCCGCTACACTGTCTGATCATGGCCGTTTCAATTATTTCCAAAGCTTCCGTTTCGGTCAGTAAGGTGACCTGTTCTTTCCGGCAGGCCAGGGAGCTCAGTAAGGCGGTTAATAGAACGAGTTGAAGGGGCAAAATCAGGCGGTGGAAATGGGTCATCCGTTACAGGGTTTGAAGTGAGTGGCGCAGGACAAAAGTAGCGCCTCGCCGGCTAAAAACGAGCGGTTAAACTGGCCGACCATTGGTTAGCTAGGCTGATTAAACTTATCTTTGGATGCGCAGTCCTAGGACTAGCACTACCGACGACTATGTTTCAAAAAAGCGTACTATCCATGAGTGACCTGATCGCCCCCCTGGTGGTCTTTGGGCGGTATGTACTCACCTGTGCCATCGTGTTCGGGATATTCTACGTCTGGAAACGCCGCGACTGGTGGGCGCGTAAGATACAGTTGCGCTTTCCTTCCGGGGCGGATATGCGGCGCGAGATCGGGTATTCCGCTTTAACCTCCGTCATTTTCGCCGCCATGGCCCTGGTTTGTTTAAAAACCCCGTTGCGGGCCTGGACGAGGTTTTACACCGACGTCGACCAGTATGGATGGGCGTATTTGGTGGGGAGTGTGGTTTTACTCTTGTTTCTGCACGACACCTATTTCTACTGGATGCATCGTTTGCTGCATCATCCGCGCTGGTATCGCCGGGTGCATCTGGTCCACCATAAATCGGTCAATCCTTCTCCCTGGGCGGCCTACGCTTTTCACCCAGTCGAGGCCGTGGTGGAAGGCGGCATTATTCCGCTGATGCTGTTTCTGGTGCCTATTCACCCGATTTCCTTCTTTGCGATTATTACCTTGATGTTGTGGTTCAATGTGTATGGTCATCTGGGCTACGAGCTTTTTCCGCAGCGTTGGTATACCCATCCGGTGGGACGGTGGCTCAACTCTTCGGTGCACCATAACCTGCACCACGAAAAATTCGTCGGTAATTACGGCCTGTATTTCAGCATTTGGGATCGCCTTTGCGGCACCCTGCGTACGGACAGCCTGGAAAAAGTGGCAGAAGTACACCGGCGCATGGACGAAAAAACCAATCAGGGCGCTCCCGGCCAGGAATTTCCCTTTCCTCATTCTTCGTAAACATTCTACCGATGCATAAATTTATACTCCTGCTGCTCCTGCCTGTTTTCACGGTTGCTGATGGCGCGGCTCAAACGGTCGACTGGGCGACCGACGTGGCGCCTATTCTCTATGGTCACTGCGTACAATGTCACCGCGACGGCGGCCTGGGCGGTTTTTCCCTGCTGGGTTACGACAATGCCATGACCTACAGCGCGTCCATACAGGATGCGACGGCCGCGAAACGCATGCCGCCCTGGAAAGCCGACCCGAGCTACCGGCACTATGCGAAAGAAAACATCCTAAGCGATGCAGAAATTCAGACCATTCAAAACTGGGTACAATCAGGTATGGCGATGGGTGACCTCAGCCAGGCGCCGCCGTTGCCGGTCTTCCCGGCAGGCTCGAGCGTGGGCGTACCCGATCACGTGTTGCTGACACCATTATATACAGTCACCGCGACCGATGATGAATACCGCTGTTTCGTCGTTCCCAGCGGTCTGACCCAGGATGCTTTTTTGCGCGGACTGGAAGCCATTCCCGGTAATCACCAGGCGGTACACCATATACTTATATACCAGGACGTTACCGGCGAGGCCAAAGCCAAAGATGATGCGACTCCGGAACCAGGTTACGTTAACTTCGGAGGTCCCGGCGTGCAGGGGGCGAATCTGGTGGGCGCGTGGGTGCCCGGTAGCACAACGGCTTTAATGCCGGTCAACATGGGCGTCAAACTCAAAGCCGGCGCCGATCTGATCGTACAGATGCATTATCCGAAAGGTGTAACCGGCATGACCGATCAAACCACGCTGAATTTCTTTTTCACGCCCACCAATCAGGGTATTCGGGAAATCAGCCTGGCGCCCATCCTCAACCACACGCCTTTTTCACTGGAAAACGGCCCGTTGAACATACCGGCCAACACCGTGAAGACCTACCATGCCAAATTCAAGATCCCGGGAGCCGCTTCGGTGTTATCGGTCGCGCCGCACATGCACCTGATCGGGCGGAGTATGATCGCTTTTGCCGTCACCCCGCAAAATGATACGATCCGCCTGGTCAATATTCCCGCCTGGGATTTTCACTGGCAGGGCGCTTATTATTTTCAAAAAGTGCAAAAAATACCGGCGCTGTCTACCCTCCATGCCTACGCGACCTATGATAACACGGTGAACAACCCGTTCCAGCCTTCCGACCCGCCGAAACTGGTGACCCAGGGCGAGGCCACGACCGACGAAATGATGCTGGTGTATTTCGCTTACATGACTTACCAGCCGAATGACGAGCAAATTATTCTGGACAGCACCCTGCTGACTACGGCGCTGCCGACAGAGCCGCTGCACAAGCCGGTGGCCAGCTCCGTTTTCGTCAGAAAAATCCGCGCTTGCGCTATGTGCTGCCGACAGAGCCGCTGCACAAGCCGGTGGCCAGCCTGTCGGTGTATCCGAATCCCAGTGCCGGGCCAGCCTTTCTAACCTATGACCTGCCGGAAACGACGGATCTACAGGTTAATCTGACCGACGTGAACGGGCGTTTGCTGCGGGTAGTAACGGATAAGCGGGATTTGACGCCCGGGCTTTATCAGGAGAGCATAGTCGTTGATGATCTGGCCCCGGGCCTGTACCTGATTCGTATGCAGACGGAGCATGGCGTGGTTACGCAAAAGCTGATCAAACAATAGGGGATCACGCACGCTAAGCAGGATGGTAACGCGGATTTTACGGACACCACGGATTTTCGCGGATTTTTTAATCCGTGTAAATCCGCCAAATCCGTTGCATCCGCGTTACCATCCTGCTAAGTATGCATCCCAAAATCCGGGGTGGCTCAGGTTTTCCTTTCCTGATAATAGGATGTTCCTCATTTGTGCCGGTCTTCACCCCTTATAAACCCGCTCCAAAGGGCATAGGACCCAGTTTGTACGTAGCGGCCGATTTTTTTGCCAAAACTTTTTCTATTTCTTTCCAACTTCGCTTGTTCTTATGAAAAACCATCTTACATTTGCGCCCCCTTAGAGAGGAACACACAGCGTCAGAAAAAATATTAAAAAAACTTTTTTAAACGCTAGGTTGAATTAAAACCTTTCCAGTATCTTTGCGGCCCCAAAAGGGATATGGTTGAAAAAAAACGCTCATCTGAAGCGGTTCTGATAAAGATCGGAACGGGATTCAAAGCCCAAAATTTAGAAACCACGGAAATAGAATACTGCTTTCGGGCGGATCTTTTTCTACACTAACAATTTAGACTTTAGCCCGATGGGGGGCGTCCTGACAAAGGTTAGGATTCAGGCTCGGACCTGATTAGGTTGCTGTTGAACTCTTCCTGGAGTATTGCGCGAATTAATTAGCCTGAGTTGCGCTTGAAACGGGATAAAAGGGATCAAAAAGTTCATTGACAAGGCTGGGAGAAGAGAGAAAATGCAAGTAGAAAGGCAAGCGAGATGGGTGGTTTAGAGCGGCGTGGGTCAAATTGGATGAATAGTAAAAGAGCGTGCTTGACTGGAGCAATCTGGTTTTAGCAAGAATAGGAAGTGAATAAGGGCGCATGGGGGATGCCTTGGCTCCTGGAGGCGACGAAGGACGTGGTAAGCTGCGAAAAAGTGCGGGGAGGTGCAAACGACCGATTGATCCGCACGTGTCCGAATGGGGAAACCTGGCAGATTGAAGATCTGCC
>JANPIN010000031.1:0-33343 GCA_031425035.1 Saprospirales bacterium
CTTGATCATGGATTTTGCCCACACCCCAGCGTCGCCGGTGATGCGTACGAGGTAAGCGCCGTTCGCCAGGGCGCCGATGGACAGCGGCTGACCGGTCCAGACCTGACGCAGCGCGGTACGGCCGGTCATGTCGATGACTTCCACCAGGTACTCGTCGGCCGCTACGGCTTCCGAAAACGTGATGGTCAACTGATCTTTCACCGGGTTAGGCGACAAACGGAGTTGATCGGCCGGCTGCAGTTCGACCGTGGCGGCGGCCATGAGCGGTAAAATAATGTCTTCCGATTTGGCTTCTCCGGTACATACGCCGCTGGTATTACCATCCAGCCGTTTGACCAGGAAAGACAGTCCGTTGGTGATGGCTTGCTGTGCCGTTACGTTGTAAAAAGAGGTCAGCGAAGGAAAGGTGAAGCTGAAGATGTTGTTGCCTTCGTTGGTCATTTTATGGGCCGGGTTCGAGGCGTTCCAGCTACCGTTGCCACCGCTGGACAGGTTTTCTGACGGCATCCAGGTCCAGAGGTACACGTCGCCGTTACCGAGGTTGGGGCAGGTGGTCAGGCCCACATTAACGTAGAGTTTTACCGGGGCATTTGGATTAACCTGGGCCGGTTCAACCCAGGCGACCTGGGCCTGGGCAATCGTCGACAGGCCTACAGCAAGCAGGAAGGAAAAAATAAGTTTCATAAAAAGCAGGTTTATACGGCGTTTTACGGCCGCGGGTGAAAATTTTCTTTAAAAATCGGCTTCCATGGAGAATACCTGATCTTCACGTTTGGTCATGACACCGGCTTTTTGGTAGTCCCCCACGCGTTTTTCAAAAAAGTTGGTCTTTCCCTGAATCGAGATCATATCCATCCAGGCAAAAGGATTGGCGGTACCGTAAAATTTATCATTGCCCAGCGACATCAGCAGGCGGTCGGCCACAAACTCGATATACTGGGTCATGGATTCGGCGTTCATCCCGATCAGGCTCACCGGCAGGGCATCGGTCACGAATTCTTTCTCAAATTCCACTGCTTCCGTAATAATGGCCTGTACTTCGGCGGGATCCAGTTTATGCTCGAGCATGGAATACAGCAGGCAGGCAAAATCGCAGTGCATACCTTCGTCGCGGCTGATCAGCTCGTTGGAAAAAGTCAGGCCGGGCATCAGGCCGCGTTTTTTGAGCCAGTAAATGGAGCAGAACGAACCGGAGAAGAAAATCCCTTCCACAGCGGCAAAAGCAATGAGCCGGTGGGCAAACGTAGGGGCGTTTTCGATCCACCGCAGTGCCCAATTGCCCTTCTTGGACACGCATTCCAGGTTTTGCAACGCATTGAACAGAAAGTCCTTTTCACTGGGCTCCTTAATATAGGTGTCGATCAGCAGGGAGTACATTTCGGCGTGGATATTCTCAATAGCCACCTGAAAACCATAAAAGCAGCGCGCTTCGGGAATTTGTACCTCCCGCATGAAATTGAGCACCAGGTTCTCATTGACAATCCCGTCGCTGGCCGCGAAAAAAGCCAGGACATGTTTAATAAAGCCGCGCTCCTGATCATTCAGTTTATGTTCCCAGTCGTTCAAATCCTGCGAAAGATCCACCTCTTCCACGGTCCAGAAGGAAGCGACGGATTTTTTGTATTCGTTCCAGATGCGATCGTACTTGATGGGGAAAAGGACGAAACGATCCGGGTTTTCGGCCAGGATGGGCTCAATGGGAAGGTGTGTTTCTTGCGTCATAGTCAGTATAATTGAATCGATTGAAGTTGTACCTGGTAACCGGCTGGCGGTCTGATGATGAAAAGTGGACCAAAGTTGCAGGGCCGACACTCCCGCTTCGGCTTTTGGCCGATTCAGCAATACCAGCGAGATTATTTGGAAATGATAAGGACGAAGGTGGAGTAAAACAACTGCTGAAACGATGTTCAGAAGAAGTACGAAAGTAGAACCTTATGCCTATAGACCAAAGGGTATTTTTCCACAAAATGTTAACAATTTTGTTAAACAATTGATTTTCAATGGGTATTATCTGTGCACATTCTTATCCACAGTGTTAGTAACTCGTGTTGGTAAAATTTGCGGCACATTTGTTCAACCATTCACGCACGTGAAAAAATGTTTTATAAGTCCTTCATTTAGAGGGAAGAAGCCACTTTACACCCGGTCTAATTTTAAAAAAACAGCCGTTAAAAATTTTTAGCCGAATTTTAATGCCCCCTGGTTGGCGGACATCGGTTCCCATACTTTGATTAAAAACAAAATCCAGCATGCGTTCTCTTTTCGTTCTTCTATTTTTGGTTGGTCACCTGCACTGCCTGCCGGCCCAACTGCCCTATACCACCGCCAACCTGTACGCGTGGCGGGTCGATTCCAACTTAGTCTATGGCAGTGCAAACAACTACATGGGCATAGAAACTCCCCTCCGGCTGGACTTGTACAAACCCATTGGCGATAACAATCCGCAACGTCCGCTGCTCGTGCTGGTCCACGGCGGCACCTGGATCGCCGGCTGCAAAAACGACATGGCCTGGCTCGCCGAGGCGATGGCCGGCCGCGGGTACGCCGTAGCCACCGTGAATTATCGTCTGGGCTGGCATAAGGACGACTATGTTTCGGCGCCGATCTGCCCGTTTGGCGAAGCGTCCCGGATGTTATACCCCGCCGATTCCGCCGAAATCATCCGGGCCCTGTACCGGGCGCAGCAGGATGTGAAAGGCGCTATTCGCTGGCTGCGCTGCCGGCATCAGCTGGATTCGACCAGTCTGTGTCAGGTGCTGGTGGGCGGCGAAAGTGCCGGCGCTTTTACCGCACTGGCCGCCGGTTTGCTGGATCGGGAAAGTGAAAAGCCGGCGAGTTGCAGCGCACTGCCGCCCGCTCCCACGCCGGATGTAAGTATGCTCAACCGGACCACCATGGACTGCCTGACCCAAAACTGGACCATTCCGCCGGGCTCGCTGAACCGGCCGGATCTGGGTAGTGTACAGGGCGATTTAAACCAGAATGGCTATACGGCGAATGTGGTCGGTATACTCAGTTTCTTTGGCGGCGTGCCGACCGAGGCGCTGACCAAAAACTGGCTGGGCGGCCCGGATACGCCGGCCGTGTATCTCTACCACCAGACCTGCGACGGCATCGTGCCCTTCAATTATGGGCAGCCGACCGTCACTATTTCGGCCTATTGTAACCTCGGGTGTACGCCCTGGCACCCGCAGTATCCGTACATCTACGGGAACGGCGCCATAGCGGCTTACTGGTCGGGCCTGCCCGATCCGCCGGTGTACCTCACCGATTTCGAACCCTGCGCGCCTTTCAATCCCGACCTGGCGCTGTTCGAATGTGTACGCTATGGCAACAATGGGTCCTATCATTTTACCGCCAACCAGCCCCTGCGTGCGCAAAAAGCATCCGATTTTTTCAGTCCCCTGATCACGGCGCAGGCTTGTACAACCGTAGGTATGGCCTGTAGCGTCGCCACCGGCAGTCCGCAAACCCTGGCTGATCTGCGCGTGAGCCCCAACCCTTTCCACGACCGGCTATCCATTTTTTGCGAACAAGGCTCCGGCAGTCCGCTGACCCTACAAATGCTGGATGCTACCGGGCGCTTGATGTGGCAGCAAATCCAGGTACTGCAAAGCGGAAGTAACGAGCTGTTTTTTCCAAAAAAAATACCGGCCGGCGTATACCTCCTGCGTTTAGCCGGTAAAGAGGGGACGCGAACCTGGAAAGTGGTGCAGGAATAAACGAAACTTACCCTATTGCATCAACATGCCTTTGACCTCTTTGACCCGCTCTGCCCAGAAGGTCGGGAAATTCCCCCATGGCTCGCGGCAAAGCCAGACGCTGCAACCCCGTTCACGGGCCAGCGGGTTTTGTACTTCGCCTATTTTCTGAATGCTGGCAAAGCCGTTTTGTACGTCATCGCCCATTTCGTCATTGACGTATATGAAGGTTTGCACCTGCGGAGCCAGGGTATCCGGCGCCCACAACACATAAGAATCCGAAAAACTGACGGCCGTCAAAGCGGGTGAAAAATGCTCGATCGCGCCCGCCTGCCCGTAGTTTTCGCCATAAACCAGGCAGTACTGCGGACCGCCGGCTTTCGCCACGGCCGTATCCACCAAAGCCGCAATTTCCGGCCAGCCAAGCATATCGGCATAGTCCTGCGGCAGTGGCTCGATGTTGCCGCTTTCCCAGCGCAGTACCGAGTCCATGCCCAGCCAGGCGAAATAATCCGCCAGTTTGTCAGCGGGAAAAATCGGCGCGCCTATGGGTAATAAAGGCAGGCTGCACAACGCCAGGAGGGTCGGTAAAGCCACCTGCTGCCAGACCCTGGTCAATTGTTTTTCCCAGAAAACGGAACCGGCCGCAATCAGTACCGGGTAAATGCCCAGCGTATAATAGCCTTTACCATGTAAAATTAACAGCAGCAGCACGGTCAGTACGGCCAGCCAGCCGAACAAGCGCCAGGGGCCGGGCCGGCGCAGCAGCCACCACAGACCGGGCAGCCAGATGATAAAAGCCAGGCCGTTCATCAGGACCTGATCCAGGAAGAAATCGGCGGGTTTCACCAGGTCCAACTGGTTGGCTTTCAGGTCGGCCATATGGTGCACCACCGGAAAGTGGTACTGCCACTGCCATAACAAATTGGGCAGCACGATCACGAGTGCCAGCAGCACAGCGCCTGCTGCATAAGGCGAAATCAGCCAGCGGCGCTGCGGGGTGAACGCGGCCGCCACCGGCAGGCATAGCACCAGAAAAACAACCGAATATTTATTCAGCAGCCCCAGACCGATCGCCACGCCCAGCCAAAGCAGCCAGCGCTTGTCCTGGCTGTTGACCAGCCGTAACACGCACCAGATGGCCAGGGTCCAGAAAAGTAGGTCGAAAACGACGGGTTGAAACAAGGAGGCCGTCCGCTGCATGGCCGGGGAAAACAACAGGGCGATGCCGCACAGGATCTGTGCGTAACGGCCGCCGCCGAATTGAGCGACCATATCCAGCACGAGCCAGACCAGCAGTCCACCCGCCAGCGCCGGAAATAAATGGGTGGCAAAGAGCGAAGGGCCGAAAACATGCTGACTCAACCAGGCCACCATACCCGTAAATGGCGGAATAGACCAGTAACCCCAGTCCGGATGCCGCCCCAGCGCCAGGTATAACAGTTCATCGCGGTGAAAACCCAGCGATTGGGCCGTCACCAGGTGAAAGAGGATTTTGAGGCTGACAAAAAAAAGGGCGATGCGCGACTGGATTTTCATGGCCGAAAAATAGAAAAGGCGCCCCGCTAATTCCTACCAAACAATTGTAATACATCATTATTATTAGCCACCAGCACGGCCTCTTTACCGTTGGCCAGCCGCAGCGGCCGCATTTTGCGGGCTTCTTTCGTGGCCCAGAAACCGGAGGCCCGGTTAGCGACTACCTGCCAGACTCCGTTCCCGCCGTTGAGGAGCAGCGTGCCGTTCCCCGCATCGATGCGCCCGGTTTCGGTTTCCATACCGTAGTCGTTACCGGCCAGCAGGATATCGGTAGAGCCATTGTGATCGAAATCGGCCAGCAGGATGCTTTTAGCGGGCGAGGTCTGGGCGGCATTGGGGAGGGCATGCGCGACGAACTTACCGCCGGTATTTTCAAACCAGCAGGAACGTAATTCATTGGCTACCAGGTGCTGGGCGTCGGCGAGTTCTTTTTGGGAAAATAGGTCGCTGATCTTTGCCGTGCTGTAGGCGGCATACCGGACGAATTTTTTCTTTAAAGCCGGCAGTTGTTTCAGCAGCGGGTCCCGGAAAGGAACGGGATAACACACGCCGTTTTCATACCAGCCCATGATGGGATCCAGGCTGCCGTTATTATCGAAATCGCTGGCCCACATGGATAGCGGACCGGCCGCAGTAGCGCGGTAGCGGGTGTTCAGGCCCAGGTTGCCGGCCACCAGATCCAGGTCGCCGTCACCGTCCAGATCGGCGGCGGCCAGGCTGTTCCACCAGCCGTTCATAGCCTCCAGTCCATAGTCGGCCGTCGAGCGGACAAACTTGCCGGACTTGTTTTTGAAAACTTCTATGGTCATCCATTCGCCGGTGACCAGCATTTCCTCCTGGCCGTCTTTATCCAGATCGGCGAACAGGATGGCTGTCACCAGACCAATTTGGTTGAGATCCGGCGCGACGCTGGTGGTGACCGCAGAAAAGACGCCTTTGTTGTTTTGCAAAACTGTACTGTAAGGCAGGCGCGGATACATGCCGGGCACGACCCGCCCGCCCACAAACAAATCCAGGTCACCGTCGTGGTCATAGTCATTGGCCGCCACGCAGCCGCCACTCTGGCTTTCGGTGGGTATACTGGCGGGCATATAAGTCAGCTTGCCCTTCCCGTCGTTCAGGTACAAACGATCCTGATAATATTTGGAGTTGAGCGGCGCTTCATTTCCCCCACTCACCACGAACAGATCGAGATCCTGATCGGCATCGGCATCAAAAAAGAGAGCGTCCGTGTCTTCATACAGGGTATCCAGCAGAAATGGCGTGGAAGGGGTGGCGGCAAACTGTCCGCTTTTTTGCTGCAAAAAGAGGGCGCCGGTTTTTTTAAAACTGCCGCCTGAGTAAAAATCATCCAGTCCATCGCCATTCAGATCGCCCACCGCCAGGGAGGGGCCAACATTGGAAAAAGCATGGGGCAGCAGCCGCTCCCGGTTGAAATCCTGGAAGCCGTTTTCCGTATGCCGGTAAGTAATATGGGCCTGCTGGCTGAGGTCGGTAAAAGTGGGCGGAGCAGCTGACGCCAGTGATTTCAGGATGGGCGCACCGGGTTTGGCATCGGCATATTTCAGGGTCAGGCGCTGATTGGCCGGCACATTTTCCAGGCTTTGCACTTTTCCATCAGGCCATTGGACCTGCAGTTTTTCGGCAACCGCCGATTTACCCAAACCAAAATGCACAATATTGGTCGAGCTGGAAAGAAAGCCGCGAATGGGATTTGCATCGGCAATCAGGTGCTGCGTACCGACCTGCAGCAGGAAAGAAGCGCCCACGCCACCGGGATTTTGGGTAGGACCTTCCAACTGAATCTGGAGGTAGTTGCCGCCACCGCTTTCCATGGTCTTGTTCTTATATACGAACATGGGTTTTTCCGAATTCACTACCACCACGTCCACATCGCCGTCATTGTCAAAATCGGCATACACGGCGCCATTGGACAGCGTTTTGCTATCCATACCCCAGGCCGTGGTCATATCCTCGAAAGTAAGGTCGCCACGGTTCCGATACATGTAGTTATGCAGTTCTTCCGAAGGAATATGCGCGGTGAAAGCCTTGGCATCGGCAACGGAACTGCCGGCTTTCATCACGGAATCGAGGGTGTAGTTCATGTAATCGAGATTCGTTACATCGCGTCTTTGTCCATTGGAAACGAAGAGGTCCCGAAAGCCGTCATTGTCAAAATCCATGAGCAGCGGCGCCCAGCTCCAGTCGGTTTGTGCAATACCGGCCAGAGAGGCGATCTCGCTATAGCTGCCATTCCCATTATTGAGTTGCAGCATGTTACGCATCATTTGCTGGCCGTAACCATAGCTGGCGATCGTGTTGTACCGGTCGGTGACCATGGTTGTTGCCGTGATCTTTTGACGCCGGTTGCTTTCCGGCGCCATATCCAGGACCATAATATCGCTCAGTCCGTCATTGTTAATATCACCGACGTCGCTGCCCATAGAAAAGTTCGACGTGTGCCGGCAGTAGTCATTTATATGGTCGCTGAACGTACCGTTCTTGTTGTTAATGTACAGATTATCCGGCTCCAGGTAGTCATTGCCCACAAACACGTCGGGCCAGCCATCGTTGTTGGCATCCAGGATCGTGGCGCTCAGTCCAAAAGCGAAATTGATTATACCCGCCTTTTGGCTGACGTCGGTGAATTTACCGTTGCCCTCATTGCGGTACAGCCGGTCGGAACTCCACGCATCCTCCGGCGTGGTGATCCGCACCATGTTTTCCCCTTCCTTCTTTACCCGCAGGGCAAATGTGTTATCGAAATCGGTACGGTGATTCAGCAGGTACATATCCAGGTCGCCGTCGCGGTCATAGTCGAAGAAATTGGCGTGGGTAGAAGGACAGTTGGCGACCAAACCATATTGCGCTGCATTTTCGGTGAACGTCACGCTCTTCCCATCAGGAGACAGGCCGTTATTGATAAAAAGCAGGTTGCCGCGGGTGTCAGGCAGCGTTCCGGTCCGGCACTGATAAATATCCAGCCAGCCGTCGTGGTTAATATCGACAATGGATACGCCGGTTTTTACGCCAAATGGGGCCTGCACGCCGGCCTGTTCCGCTATATCTGTAAACTTAAAATTACCCTGATTGAGGTATAATTTGTTGGCCTGCATGGTGGCGGCAACGTACATATCCTGCAAACCATCGTTATTAAAATCACCTACCCCTACCCCACCACTCATGTAGATATAATTGAAACTCATGTAATTGACCTCCGTGTTTTCGGGCAGCTTGTTAGCGAAATCGATGCCCGTATAAGCGGGGTCCATTTTTTCAAAAAGTGCTGGGCCGGTGGAGGAGGGCGGATTGGCAACTGATTGATCTTTTCCATTTTGCCGGCAGGCAGTGGCACAAAATAAAATTATACCGCACAGGGAAATCCATTGGGTAAAAAACGCAGACATGAGATCCAGTTGAATTTTCGTATGGAGAATAGTTCTTCCAGCCTGCAATATTGGATTTTCCATCCACTTACGGGCACTGCGATGCAGCATATTTACATAAACACTTTATTAAAATTGTCCGGCACAGGCCAGGCCAGACAAAAAAGGGCCCGGAGAACCGGTGGAAAGAAGACCCAACCTGGATCGGTCGTCGTTATTACTCCGGAACAGCCGGTTCCGGAGGGATACTGGCAGTCGTGTTGGCGCTGGCCGCCAATTGGCGGAACTCGGCATCCAGCGCGGCGGCAATGATCTTCTTGCGGCCTTCGCTTTGTTCAAACTCGGCTTTCACCGCTTTTTTGCCGCGTTTCATGTCATATTTATCCAGGTTGCCGACGATGGTGTAGTAGAGATTGAACAGCCCCTTTTCCGCGGGCAGCGGGTCCAGTTCATTGTCATGTTTTTTGATCCGGTTCATGAGGACCTGCCCGGCGTTTATTTTCATTTTATAATCGATGTCATTCTCGAAAGTATGGGTGCCGGAAAGCGTCAGGTTCAGCGCATTGCTTTGAATGAACATGGTCGGCAAATACAGTTTCTGGTTGCTGATCTCGATAAAGTCCTGCATGTTGGTGAATTTCACCCGGCGCAGGTCTTCCAGATGGACGAACGTGCTGAAGTCATCCAGCATTTTCAGGTCCACCAGTTCGCCATCCGTTCCGTGTATGTCGGCGAAGGCATGCAGCCGCTTCATATCAAATTCGCCCTTATCATCCCAGTAGGTCCACAGTACGATGCGGCCGCTGAGTCTGCCGTGCAGGTTCCGGTCGGTAATAACCTCCTGGCCAAAGTTTTCGCACTGCGCCATCATGGTCTGCAGGTCGAGATTCTGGGCGGTGATATACATTTTCAACGACGGTTTCTGCTCGAACAGTGCCGTTCCATCCAGCTGCAAATGGCCGTTCATGGCTTCGGTATTTCCACTGATGATCAATTCATTATGGTCAAAAGTAAATTTCCCGCCGAAGTTGCGCCCTACTATTTTTCCGTATTTAAAATTGCCGATAGCGGCCTCGAAAGTGCCCCGCAGTTTGTCCGTATTTTGCTGGCGATCCGCGTTTTTTTCTACATGCAGCGAATCGAGGGCCTGCTGTCCGCCGGCCTGCGAAGCGGTTTCCTGTACGGTGAACATGCCCAGCAGCTCATCCACGTCCAGGTTGACGGTTTGCATGCGGGCGCCGAATTCCAGGTAGGCATCACTGGTATTCAGCGAGTCGGCGAAGATCACGGGCAGCAGGTTTTTGGCGCTGCCGTTCAAAGTAAAGTCGCTTTTCCCGGCCCGCAGCAGCAGGCTGTCGGCGCTAAAAACATTGTCCTGCAAACGCAGCATACCCGTCTCCAGCAGCAGCGGCACCTTATTGAAAATCAGTTTGGCGCGCTCGAACTGCAGTTCGCCCGAAGCGTTTACGTTGGCAATACGGCCCATACTGGTCATGTCGGCATAACGCCCCTGCACGCTCAGCGACTGCAGCCGCACCAGCCCGTCGCCGTCGGTAATGGCCTCGTTATCGAACAATCCGTAGGCCGCCGCGAGCGGAAGAGTGCCGTTGCAGTGAAAATCGACCACCGGATCGTTCAGATCGGTGATTTTCAGGCTCAAAGCCAGTGGCTGACCACCAAAATTACCCTTGAAATCCGCCACCTCGAATTCGCCGGAACCATCGGGCCGGGCGTTGTAACGGGCTTTGAAAGAGACGTCGCGCAGCGGACTTTGTAATTTCTCCGAACTCACTTTGCCATCGCGCAGGGCCACCTCGAAGCTGACCAGCGGTGTTTCGGTCTTGCTGACCCGGCCTTTGACCAGTCCGGTGCAGGTGTAATTGCCCGTGCTTTGGAAATCGTTGAAATAGGCGTGGTAGGCGCCGGGCAGCAGATTGGCGAGCATGGAAATATCGCCTTCCTGGCTCACGAGCTTGAGGTTGAGGTCGGTGAATTCCGGTTTCACCACCGCTATACCGTCCATGGAAAACGTGTTTTTACCCAGCTGTACTTCCACGCGCTGGAGGTCGTAGACCCCTTTTTGCAGGTCCACGGCCAGCACGGCATCGTAGGTCACCGTTTCGCCGGACAAGTAGCGGCTGCCCTCGGATTGGACGCGGGCGATCTTGAGGTCGGCCTGACTACTCAGACTGAACTGCCGGGCCGAAAAATTGCCGCCCAGGCCCGCCTGATTGACCATCAGTTCGACGATTTGTTTCGTTTTTTTATTATCGTAAAAAACGGCCACGCGTTTCAGTTCCGCGCTTTCCAGGGCCAGTTGCAGGTCGCTTTCCGCAGCCGGTTCCGTCTTTTTGGTTTCTTTAAAAATATCGGTATTCGACTGGCCTTTCAGGTTGACCGCCACGCGTACCACCGCGTTCTCCAGCTTGACGGTATGCACTTTCACCTGGTCGCCGAAGAGGCTGGCGAGGTTGAAACGAAAGGAAATATCTTCGGCCGTGAGCAGGTAACCGCCCATCCCGTCTTTCATCTGCACGTTTTGCAGGTTCACGGAGGCGTTCGGGAAACCCGATAACAGCGACAGACTGGCGTCGCCGACCAGCAGTTCATACTTCAGGTTCTTGTTGATTTCCCGGACCACCTGCCGGGTGATCTGCCCGTCGAAGAACAGTGCCGCGCCGACCAGCAAGGCGAGCAAAATGCCTATAACCAGCAAAAAACCAATAAAAAAACGGCGCAAACGGCTTTTACGGCGTGGCGGAACGGACGGAGCAGTGGTGGACATCGTGTTTGTGTAGTACGGACTTCCAGGCCCGTCAAAAATGACGAACCGGAAAGGGCGAAGTATAAAATGAACGAATTTCCACTTGGTTAAGGGCGGTGTACGACGGACTTTCAGGTCCGTCAAACCCACTTAATGTCAGGTATGGGCCCCCGTCATACTCCAGGCCGGCCCGAAATTTCAGCGACCAGCTCGTTGGGGTCGTCGAGGAGCATTTGTTCCGCGTTGCTGAGGTGAAGATTATTGAAAATGTCCAGGCGGTTGGGCCATTGCATGCCGAAAAACACGAGCAGCAAACCGGCCAGGTAGTATGGAAAAGTGAGGCCGCTCACCCAATAAAACACCCCGGATAAAAGCGTTGCGGCTTCCATTGGCGCCCAGCGCAGGATCAGGGCCGTCCGGTAAACCGTGAGTTTTTCGGGCAGGCTGGGCTGGGTACGGGCACTGGCCAGTTTATTGCGGTGCAGGAAGTAGGATAGCGCCAGCAGGGCCGCCAGGGCCGCCATCATCAATTGCAGCACCAGCCGTTTCCGTTCGGGCGGCGGAACCATTAAATCGTCCAGACGAACTACATAAAAAACGACCAGCACCAGGGCCTGACCCAGAATCAAGGCCAGAAAAAGAACCCGCAGGGAGCGGAGGTAGGACTGAAAATTTTGTGGAGCGAGGGACATGAGGGATGATGTATGAACGATGAACGACGATGTATGAACGATGATGTATTTGGTAGGGGGCACAAAAATAGAAATTGTCCTTGTTACGGCGTGGCATTACCTGATTATCAATTGTCAGGCCCACCTATGAGGCGGTTTGCTGGTTTGAATATCTGGTTATCAATTATGTAAAACCCAAACCCACCTACCCCATTCATAGTTCATCGTTCATACATCATCGTTCATTTCACCCGTTTCCCTTTCATTTCCTGCCCATTTTGAAACAACACCATGGTGGGTACGCTGCCTTGGGCATCGGGATAGAACTCGATGTCGGCTTCCACGACTTTCAGGAAAAAACGGGTGGGCGATTTGGCGAAAATTTCAAAACGTGGTTGCCCGGTGGCCTGGCAAAAGAGCTGGTTTTCTTCCTGGGTCACGGTAATGTTAAAACCGGGCATCAGTTCGTAGATACCGATGAATTTCTCCATTTCGGCGGGCGCCAATTGCAGTTCGGGAATGGCAGTGGGCAGGGGTTTATCGGTTTTCACCCACAGGTTATCGGGCGCAGTATGGTCGTCGACCAGGACTTTGGTCACCTTACCTTTTTCCTGTACGAAGGTGGCCCGGGCCAGGCGCGCATCGAAGGCAAACTGGTCTTTGGCCGTCGGGATCAGTTTAATCTTACCGCCGCCTTTGCGTTGGGAGTACAGCGTATTTTCTTCCAGGCTAATGATGCGCTGCTCCTGCTGCTCATTTTCATACACCCCGACGTACTGCTCCAGATCTTTAGCTGCCACCGCAATTGGCGTAGGGTTAATATTTTTCCCGGCCACCAGCGCAGCCATTTTACTGGCTACTTCACTGGGCGAGTTACAATCACAGTTGGTCAGGATGGCCACGCAAATGTCTTCTTTGGGCAGGTACACCAGATGGCTCAAAAAGCCATGGATGCCACCGCCATGCTCGACGGTGGAGCTGCCAAGCAAATTATCCATTTCCAGACCGAAACCATAGTGGGTATTGACTTTATTGGGCAGCACCAAAGGCGTAGTGGCTTTTTTCAGTGATTCGGCGCTGATCACTTTACCGCTGTGCAGGGCTTTGGTCCAGATATACAAGTCCTCCACCGTGGAGAGCAGCGAACCGGCGGCATAGGGCTGGGACATGCTGAGGTAGGCGGCATTGGTATAGTTATTCTCCCCATCCGCTTGCGAATAACCGGCCGCCCGGTTGGGGATAATGGGCGCCACGTCGCCGTAATACGAATGCTGCATGCCGAGGGGTTTGAAAATATGCTCGGCGATGTACGTGCCATAGGGCTCACCCGACACCGTTTCGATAATGAACCCGAGTAAAATATAGCCCGAGTTGTTGTACCTAAATTCGGCGCCGGGCTCAAAGTCCATCGGCTGATTTTTAAAATAGTCGATCAACGCGCTGGGCGTGAAGTCCCGGCGCTGCACCTCCGCATCCCAGGCCGCCATACCGGTATAACTTTTAATGCCCGAAGTATGGTTCAGTAACTGCTCTACGGTGATGCGTTTGCCCTGCGTCGGGTAGTCGGGGATGAACTTAGTGAGCTCGTCCTGCAGCGAAAGTTTGCCTTGTTCGGCCAGTTGCAGAATAGCGGCCACCGTGAACTGTTTGGTGACCGAACCGATGCGAAAAACATGGTCCGTTTTCAGCGGCACATTCAGCTCGAGATTGGCCAGCCCGAAAGCTTTGTGGTAAATGATCCGGCCCTTTTGAGCGACCAGCACCGTGGCGCCGGGGCCATCGGCTTTGTATCCGGCCTGCATCAGCTCGTCGAATTGGGCGGAAAGATTTTGGGTAAAAATGGTGGTAGCCAGGAACAGGCAACAGAGCAGTAAGAAAGTAGATTTCATCAGGATGTAGAATAACAGTGAAACGATGGTTGCGGGCGGTTGGACAGCGAATAGCCCCCCAACGTTACGCCGCTGGCAAAACTCTGGTCTGCCGGAAAGAAAGCATTAGCCTTTCGACCGAACGAATAAATGCCTCTACGTAAAACAAATGATTATGCGCTACACATCATCGTTCATCGTTCATACATCATCGTTCATAGTTAAATGTCTATTTTTCCACCCAAAACACAAGCATCCATGAAAAAAGTAATTCTCCTCGCCTGCCTCCTCTACCATTCCGTCTTTCTGCCAGCCCAAAACGATGCCTGGCACATCGTCGCCGACAAGATCGACCCGGCCAATTACTACGGCATTACGGTCGCTAACGGCATGATCGGCCTCGTTTCCTCCCCCGAACCCATGAAAGTGAAAGACGTGGTGCTCAACGGCGCCTACGACAACTACCTGCGCGGCCGGGTCAGTAACATCCTCAAAGGTTTCAATTTCGTGAACATGAACCTCGACGTGGACGGTCGCCGCATCGGACGCAAGGACATCAGTAACTACCGCCAGACGCTGGATATGCGCCAGGCCGAACTCACCACCACCTTCGACGTAGGCGACCAGGTCTCCGTCAAACACAGCGTGATGGCCCTGCGCCACCTGCCCTTCTGCGCCCTGAGCATGGTCGAGATCACCGCCAAAAAGGACGTGACCATCACCCCGGCCTCGGTGATCGAAGCCCCGGAAATGCTGCAGGACGTACGGAACTACTACGCCCAGATCGACCGGCCGCACGTGCTGATCCCGCTGCTGACTTCGGTGGGCCAGAGTCCGACCGGCAAGTACACCGTGGCGGCCAGTTCGGCTTTCGTTTTTGAAGAACCGCATGGCCAGGAGCCCGCCCTCATCCATGAGGACTGGGACTATAACATGCACCTGCTGAAATTTTCCAAAAAGCTGAAAGCCGGCGAGACCTATCGTTTTGCCGTGGTGGGCAGCATCATTTCTTCGGCCCACGTCGCCGACGCGCATAACGAGGCCGAACGCCTCACCATTTACGCCGCCCTGGAACGCACCGACCGCCTGCTCAAACGCCACCGCGCCGCCTGGGATCAGCTCTGGTCCTCCGACATCACCATCGAGGGCGACGTGGACGCTACCCGCGACGTGCACTCGGCCATGTATCACCTGTACTCTTTCGCCCGCGAAGGCACCGCGCTCAGCCTCTCGCCGATGGGCCTGTCCGGACTGGGCTACAACGGCCACGTGTTCTGGGATACCGAGCTGTGGATGTACCCGCCACTGCTGGTGCTGCACCCGGAAATTGCCAAATCGCTGCTCGAATTCCGCTATCAACTGCTGGACCAGGCCAAGCAGAACGCTTTTTCGCACGGTTATCACGGCGCCATGTATCCCTGGGAAAGCACCACCACCGGCCAGGAAGAGACGCCGGTCTGGGCGCTCACCGGGCCGTTCCAGCACCATATTTCGGGGGATATTGCCTGGGCCGCCTGGCAGTATTACTCGGTAACGAAGGACAAGACCTGGCTGCGCGACCGCGGCTGGCCGATGCTGAAAGAGATCGCCGATTTCTGGTCCAGCCGGGTGGAACGCAACGGACCGGGCAAGTACGACATCATCAACGTGATCGGCGCGAACGAATGGGAAGAAAATGTGGACAACAACGCCTTCACCAACGGGATGGCCAAAACCGCCCTCGCCTACGCCACCGACGCCGCCCGCGAACTCGGCCTTACGCCTGATCCCGACTGGATGCTGGTAGCGAATAACATCCCGATCTTGCAATTCCCCGACGGCACGACCAAAGAAAATGCCACCTATGCCGGCCAGGAAATCAAACAGGCCGACGTGAACCTGCTCAGCTATCCCTTGAAAGTCGTCACCGATCCGGCGCAGATCAAGAAAGACCTGGACTATTACGAACCGCGCATGTCGAAAGAAGGTCCGGCCATGGGCAATGCCATTCTGACCGTGAGTGCGGCCCGCGGTGGCGATGCCGAACGGGCGTATGGACTTTGGAAAAAGAGTTATCAGCCCAATCAGGTGCCCCCGTTTGGGGTGCTGTCCGAATCGGCCGGCGGTACCAATCCCTACTTCGCGACGGGCGCCGGCGGCTTTTTGCAGGCCACCATCATGGGCTTCGGCGGACTGGACATTACGCCGGGCGGCATTGTGCAGATGAAAACGAAACTGCCGAAGGCCTGGAAGTCGATCACCATTACGGGCGTGGGTGTGGAGAAGAAGACGTTTACGGTGAAATAGGGTCAAGTGCTGCAAAAGGAGGATGCTCAAGCATTCTCCCACTAAATGCAAAGGCATTCCTACTCATCCATCAACCACTAACTTGTCACGTTGTAAACACCTGCACAACTTGCTTACATGGAGATGATTTTTTGATTCCGAAGAACATGGCTTGTGAAGGTGTTTACAACATGACAAGAAAGCATAAGCTGGGAAAGGGCGAAAACGTATATTTCCAGGTAATGCAAAAGCGTTCCTGCTACTCCATTTATCGCAAGTTTGTCCTGTGGTAAATACCTGCACAACTTGCTTACATGAATGGCTTTGGCCAAGGTTTTCAAAGAACCTGGCTTGTGTAGGTGTTTCCAACATGACAGGTAAATCTTGGGATTAGAAAGTAAATGATGCTTTGATTTTGTTCGAAATTAAGTTTCCATTATTCGCATGCCCCGCTTTCTTGTCATGTTGTAAACAACTACACAACTTGCTTACCTGAAGATCTTTGACCAAAATTTCCAAAACCGCTCGGGCAGAGGCTGCGCCTCTACCCGGCCTATCAATTTGGCTGTGCCAAATGCCAATACCCCCCTCAAAAATGCCTCCTCACCCCTCCAACAACTTATCCACCGTAATCGGCAATGCCCGGATCCTTTTCCCCGTCGCGTTAAAAACAGCATTGGCAATGGCCGGCGCCATACCGACCAGCGCGATCTCGCCGACCCCTTTGGAACCCATGGGATTGGTGTAGGGATCCTTTTTATCCACAAAAAAAACGTCGATTGCCGGGATGTCGGCATTGACCGGCACGTGGTAGTCCGCGAGGTTGTTATTGATGGGCCGGCCGTACCGCTGATCGATCACCAGGTCTTCCATCAAGGCCATGCCGATGCCGCCGACAGCGCCGCCGATCATCTGGCTTTCGGCCGTTTTAGGACTGACCACATGGCCGCAGTCGGCACAGGAAACGACATGATCAATTTTAACCCGGCCAGTAGCCGGATGGACCCGCAGTTTCACAAAATGCACGGAGAAGGAGTAGCTGGCATAGGGCTGCTGCTGCGCTTTGGATTCTTTCGTCAGTTCCAGCACCGGCAGGTTGTTTTGCGCCAGCAAAGTCTTGTACGTGACTTTGAGCGCAGCGTCTTTCTTCAGCGCGATGCCGGTTGCTGAAAAATCAAGGTCGGCGGATTTGATGTCCCGCACGTTGGCCTGGTGAAAAACAGAACCTTCCTTAGCGGCCAGTACGGCTAATGCTTCCTTCAGGGCGGCACAAACGTCGTACACGGCCGAACCCACCGAAGAAGTGACCGTAGAACCGCCCTGGGTAGGTCCCGGCGGCAACCCGGTTCTGCCGATTTGTACGGAAATGTTATCGGGAGGCGTACCCATTTCCTCCGCGGCAATGGCGGCCATCATGGTCGCGGTGCCCGGGCCCATATCGTTGACCGAACATTGTAAAGTCAGCCGGCCGTCCGGTTGGAGGATTGCTTTCACTGTGGCCGGGCTACGGAAAGCGCCAAAAGAGCCGGTGCCCATGCCATAACCGATCAGCCAGTCGCCATCCTGCACGCCGCGGGGTTGCAATGACCGCTTTTGCCAGCCAATGCGGTCGGCGCCCATCTGGTAACATTCTTTCAAATACTTACTCGACCAGGGCTTTTTGCTCTCCGGATTGGTATCCGCATGGTTGCGCAAACGAAATTCCAGAGGATCCAGGTTCAGCGCATGCGCCAGCTCGTCCATGGCCGACTCCAGGGCAAAACTGCCGGTGGCTTCGCCGGGACCCCGCATCCAGATGGGCGTACAAATATCCAGCGGAACAATTTTGTACCGGGTGTTGGCATTCGGCGAAGCGTATAAAAAGCGGGAAATGTTGACCGTAGCTTCCGTAAATTCCTCATAAGCAGACGTGCCGCCATGGGCTTCGTGGGTAATGCCGATCAGTTGGCCATCCGCGCTGGCGCCCAGGCCTATTTTCTGAATGGTTTCGGGCCGGTGTCCGACATTGGTAAACATCTGTTCCCGGTGCAGTACTAATTTTACGGGCTTCCCCACTTTTTGGGCGCCCAGCACGGCGGCAATTTCATAGGGCCAGGTGCGCAGACCCATGCCAAAAGCGCCGCCAATATGTTCGGCGTGCACGGTTATGTTTTCCAAAGGCAGTTGAAAAGCATCGCGGATAGCGCGTTGGGTGGCCTGCACGCCCTGCGTTTTGGTATAAACCGTCACTTTGTCCGTGCCTTCCCAATAGGCCAGCGTGCTGCCCAGCTCCATCGGATTATGGACCTCCATAGGATGGTAGTATTCCTGCTCCACCTTCACCGCGGCGTTTCTATACGCATCCGCTTCGCCCCGCTGATAGTCTTCAAACCGGGGGCCGGTGGGCGTTTTTCCGGTGGAGAGATTGGTTTTCAGGTCGGTCTGATGCGGCGCTGCTTCATATTGCGCTTTCACCAGTTTGGCCGCATATAACACCCGCTCATACGTATCGGCGATGACCAGCGCAATGGGCTGGTCGTAGTAAAAGATCTCCTCATTATAAAAAATACGCAGCGGCTGTCCGGCAGCAGGCGGTTTGGAGGGGTCTTTGCCGGTTTGATAGCCGGGTATTTTGGGCGCGTTTTGATGGGTCAGCACCGCCAGTACGCCGGGCGCCCATTCCGCAGCTTTGGTATCGATGCTTTTAATGCGCCCTTTGGCAATTGTGCTGCCGACTAAAAATCCGTACGCGGTGTTCGGTATTTTATGTTCGGCCGCATAGAGCGCGGCGCCCGTTACTTTGGCCCTACCGTCCACCCGATCCTTTGGGTCTTTCATATTTGCCGTAAACAAGGAGTTCTTATGCATACACTATGATTTTTTGGCAGCCGCTACCAGGGCTTCGACGATGGTGGCGGGCGCTAATTGCAGTTTAAAATTATTGTGTCCATAACCTCGGGCGCCGCGCATAGCGATGTCCGCCGCTTGTTTAAAATTCGCTTCGGACGCTGTTTTGCCTTGCAGAAAATTTTCCGCTTCCGTCAGGCGCCAGGGTTTGTGGGCCACCCCGCCCATGGCGAGCCGGGAAGCGCTGATCTGATTGCCCTTGACCTCCAAAGCCGCTGCTACGGAGACCAGCGCAAAAGCGTAGGAGGTACGGTCGCGGACTTTTAAATAATGCACCTGCTGGGTAAAACCGTGGTCGGGAATTTCTATGGCCACAATGATCTCGCCCCTTTCGAGCGTGGTATCTTTCTCCGGCATGTCACCCGGCAGACGGTGAAAGTCTTGGAACGGAATGCGGCGCTCGCCTTTAGGTCCCTGCACCAGCACGTCCACATCCAGCGCGACCAGGGCGATGCACATATCGCTGGGATGCACGGCAATACAGGCCTGCGAAGCGCCGAATATGGCGTGCATGCGGTTATATCCCTCCAAAGCGCCGCAGCCGCTGCCGGGTTGCCGTTTGTTGCAGGGCATATCGGTGTTATAAAAATACGGACAGCGGGTGCGTTGCAGCAGGTTGCCGCCCACGGTAGCCATGTTGCGGATTTGTGGCGAGGCCCCGGCCTGGAGGGCCAGCGCGAGGAGGGGATGGTTTTTCAGCACCCATTCATTTTCCGCCACCTCGCTGTTCAGGGCCAATGCGCCGATGGATAAGCGGCCTTTTACTTTTTCTATTTTCTGTAAAGGCAGGTGGGTAATATCCACCAGCTTTTGCGGATCGGTGACCCCTTTTTTCATCAGGTCGACCAGATTCGTGCCGCCGGCAATAAACTGCGCCTGGGGATTTTTCGACAAAGCATCTATAGCCGCTTTCAGCGTCGATGCGCGGATGTATTCGAAATTGGTCATAGCTTTTTCCCTCCTTTTTTAACTTCCGCCACGGCTTTGACGATATTGGGATAAGCGCCGCAGCGGCAGATGTTCCCGCTCATGTATTCCCGGATCTCGTCGTCCGAGTTCGCGTGGCCTTCCCGGATACAGGCGATGCCCGACATGATCTGCCCGGAGGTGCAGTAACCGCACTGGAAACCGTCGTGCTGGATAAAGGCCTCCTGCATGGGATGCAGTTGATCCCCCTCGGCCAGCCCTTCGATGGTGGTGACTTTTTTGCCTTCCTGCATGACCGCCAGCGACAGGCAGGACAGCACCCGTTTGCCCTCTACATGGACGGTGCAGGCGCCGCATTGTCCGTGGTCGCAGCCTTTTTTGGTGCCGGTGAGCGCCAGTTGTTCCCGCAGCAGATCCAGCAGGGTCACGCGCGGCTCCACCGACAGGCTGTGGCGGGTGCCGTTCACTTCGAGTGACAGCTTCATTTGCTCGAAATAGGCGGCCGCTTTTTCATCCCAGCCGGATGCCGCCGCTTTCATCAAATGCGGTGGCGCCAAAGTAGCCGCCGTGAGCAGGGAAAATTGCTTTAGGAAATTCCGCCTCGACGCTTTGGGAAGGTATTTATCAAGTAGAATATACCGGGTTGTTTCTTGAGCCATCGTGCATTGGGAGAATGGAGGTGAAGGAGGGTGGTATTAGCAATAAAGAAGTTTACTGCTAAAAATGGGTGCCACTACACAACTTGCTCATCTGAATATCTTTGGCCAAGGTTTCCCAAGAACATGGGCTTGTGTAGGTGTTTACAACATGACAAGTAAGCATAAGATGGTATAGACCGAAAACACAAATTTACGGATAAGGCAAAGGCATTCCTAACTTGGCCGTCTCGGTATGATTCATCAGTCGGACTAGTAATTCATGAAAACCATGCTATAAATGTTAAGAATTTTTCGTTGGCCCATCCGCATTCTTACTGCCGTACTTTTTATTTTCATTTTATACATCAATATCCGCCTTTACGACCAGCCACTCTGCATTACTGTACCGGGCGGGCAAATCAACTGCGAAACCCTGGATCAACTGCATTATTTACGGAGAATACTACATGAAGAAGGTGCAGCCGAAGAAATGGAAGGGCTGTATCCGGAAGGGTTCGTTTTTACCTATGCCACGTATGCACTGGCCTGGTGCGAAGTAGCGGCAGCACTGCCCCCGGTTTTCGCGCAGCAGCAATATGAAAATTATCGAAAGCACTTTGTAACCTACCGGATGGGTTTGCCCGGCATTCGCGAATACGCGGATCATACACCCGGCTTGGGCGACATCGACTCCGGGCCGGTCATTATGGGGGTGGGTGGCGCAGCGTCGATCGTCGGGATCAGGGCCGCCGCATTGAACGCCGACTGGCAACTCTGCATTCCCCTGGGTCATACGATCAAAAGTTTGCTGCTCCCGCGCACTGCTGGAAAAGAACGGTCGTATTTGTTTGGCCAACTGCCTATTATCGACGCGTTTATGGCCTGGAGCAATGCCGGGAACTGCCTGGCAAACACAGTGAACACCCATTGGCGCTGGAAATTCCAGTTGATTTCACTTTGCCTGCTGCTCACACTGGCCTTGGTATTTTATAAAAGCCGATAACCAATCACTCCCTCGCCCCGGATTGAGGCATCTCCTGCCCACTGCCGCGCCATTATCCGGTTCTGCCCACGGCACGACATTTTAAATCGTGCAATACTAACCCCACTTACTTTTCCAACCTGTACTTCCATACAATCGAACACCACATTGAAAAAATATGTCATCAGCAAAGGATTAGACGATCTGTTCGCTGGCATCTATTCTGCATTTCAATTTATTGGCCTTTTTTTCAGACAAGCTTTTCAACCGCCCTTTGAGTTCAGGGAGATTGTCAGGCAGTGTTATGAAGTGGGCTATAAATCATTGCCGCTGATCACCATGACCGGCTTTATTACCGGGATGGTTTTTACCAAACAATCACGTCCCTCGCTCGTCGTTTTCGGTGCTGCTTCCTGGTTGCCTTCGCTGATCGCTATTGCCATGATCAGGGCCCTGGCGCCGCTGGTCACCGCACTGATCAGCGCCGGTAAAGTTGGCTCGAATATCGGGGCGGAACTGGGCTCGATGAAGGTCACCGAACAGATCGACGCCATGGAGGTGTCCGCCACCGACCCGTTCAAATTCCTGGTCGTTACGCGGGTCATCGCTACCACGCTGATGATCCCGGTGCTGGCCATGTACTGCGCTTTTCTGGGCATGATGGGCGCTTTTTTGAACGTGTATATGAACGAGAAAACCAGTTTCCCCACGTTCGTCAACGAAGCGTTCGGGCAGATCAGTTTTCTCGACATCGGCACCTCGATGGTCAAAGCCACCTGTTTCGGATTTACCATCGGTATGGTCGCCTGCTATAAAGGTTTCCATGCCGATCAGGGTACGCTGGGCGTAGGTAAAGCGGCCAACTCCTCGGTCGTGCTGGCCATGTTCCTGATCTTTATTGAAGAACTGATGATCGTACAAATGTCCAACTGGGTTAGAATTTATTGATCAACATGGAGAAGCAAAAGACACATCAAATAGACAAGAACGAACGGGTTATTTCGATCCACGGTCTGTATAAATCGTTCGGTGATTTAAAGGTGCTGCAAGGCATTGACCTGGAGGTTTTTAAAGGCGAAAACGTGGTGGTGCTCGGTCGTTCGGGCAGCGGTAAATCCGTACTGATCAAAATAATTTCCGGGCTGCTGCCACCCGATAAAGGTAAAGTGAACGTGCTGGGACAGGAAGTCGAGCAATTGACGGATAAAGAACTGCTGGCCTTACGCCTGAAAATCGGTTTTTCCTTTCAGAGCAGCGCCTTATACGACAGTATGAATATTCGCGAAAACCTGGAGTTCCCGCTGATCCGCAACATCAAGAACCTCGGACAGAAAGAGATCGATCATCGGGTGGAAGAAGCCCTGGATGCGGTTGGCCTGCTGGATAAAATCGACGTGATGCCCTCGGATATTTCGGGCGGCCAGCGTAAACGGATCGGCATTGCCCGCACCCTCATGCTGAAACCGGAGATCATGCTCTACGACGAGCCGACCGCCGGCCTCGACCCTACCACCAGCCGCGATATTAACGACCTGATCAATGAAGTGAAAGAGCGCTATAACGCCAGTTCGATCATTATTACCCACGACCTGAGCTGTGCCAAAGCCACCGGCGACCGCGTGGTGATGCTGCTGGAAGGGAAAATCACCCGGCAAGGCACCTTTGAAGAGGTATTCGATACCGACGACGAGCAGGCCAGAAGTTTTTACAATTACAATTTCATACAACAACCATGAAGTCAGATCCAAAAAAACGTACGGTTACCGTCGGACTATTTATATTTCTCGGCTTGCTTTTTCTCTCCGCCGGTATTCTTGCCGTGGGTAATCTCCACAGCACCTTTGTCAAAAAAATGCAGATCAGCGCCGTATTCGACGATGTGAACGGTTTGCAGACCGGGAACAACGTCTGGTTTTCCGGCGTGAAGATCGGCACGGTGAGCCGGCTGAGCTTTTCCGGTCAGTCGCAGGTGCAGGTGCTCATTAAAATCGATGAAAAGGCACAGCAGTACATCCATAAAGACTCGAAGGTCAAGATCAGTTCCGACGGTTTGATCGGCAACAAGATCATCGTGATCTATGGCGGTACCACCCAGTCACCACTTGTGGAAGACGGCGACCTGCTGGGCATTGAAGCGCAGGTGTCGACCGAAGAAATGATGGGCACGTTGCAGGACAATAACCGCAACCTGCTGGCCATCACCACCGATTTCAAGGCCATCAGTAAAAAGATCGCGGCCGGAGAAGGCTCGATCGGTAAAATGCTCAATGACGAAACGCTGTACAAAAGCCTGGACGTTACCCTCGCTTCTCTGCAACGGTCGTCGGCCCATGCCGAAAAACTGACGGCCTCGATTGCCGATTATGGGAATAAACTCAACCGGGAAGGCTCGCTGGCCAATGATCTGGTGTCGGATACGCTGATCTATCACAACCTGCTGACCTCGGTGGAGAACCTGGAGAAACTCACGAATACGGCAGCGGACGCTACGGCTAATTTGAAAACAGCTACCCAGAACGTCAGTAAAGCCACCAGCAGCCTCGACAACCGGAACTCCCCGCTGGGCGTGATGCTCTATGATGAAAAAACGGCCGGTCACCTGAAGGCAACGATCCAGAATCTGGAAGGCGGCACCCAAAAACTGGACGAGGATCTGCGGGCCCTGCAAGACAATTTCCTGCTGCGTAAATATTTTAAAAAGAAAAACAAAGCGCAAAAAGAAGCTACGCAAGACTCGATCAAAGCCGCAGTTAAAAATTAGCGGAAGACGCCCTTTTGACCCTTTACTGCCATGCGCTCCAAGCCACGTCGATTACGCCTGCCCGATGCCATTCAGCGCCGGCGGCTCGAACATTCGCCCCGTACGGCGCCCGGGCATCCTACGACTACCCGGGTGGAGAACTTCAGCGACGGCGTAATTTCGATCATCATTACCATTATGGTGCTGGGTTTGAAACTTCCGTCGCTGCCGAGAGATTTCACCGGCAATGACATTCGGATGGCCATGCTTGTGCTGGGGCCTTTTCTGCTGGCTTATGCCCTGAGTTTTTTGATCATCGCTATATTCTGGGTGAACCACCACAATCTTTTCCATTCCCTGCGCTTTACAGACCCTACAATCATCTGGATGAATAACCTGCTGTTGTTCTGGCTGTCGCTCGTGCCTTTTGCCACCGCTTTTTTGGGCGAACATCCCAAAACCCCAGCCGCCCTGATCGCTTTCAGTTTTCTGCTGATGATGGCCGCCGCCTGTTTCCCGCTGATGAGTTATTACACCATTTACCGGGGGCATTTGACGTATGATGATGTTTCTATGGAAATGCGGCGGAGCACGTTCCGCAAGAGCCTGCCCGGTTTCATTCTCTATTTTTGTGCAATTCTAGCCGCCTTTATCTCCATCTGGGTCAGTTGGATCATCTTGTTCATTGTGCCTTTTTATTATTTGCTGCCCCAAAGAAGGCGTATTACCGGTACTACACCGGCAAATAGATCGTAAAGGTGGAACCTACGTCGGGCCGGCCTTCCGCCAGCAGGTAACCGTGGTGGTTCTGCATGATTTTCCGGCAAATAGCCAGTCCAATACCAGTTCCCTTGTAGTCCGAGCGGCCATGCAACCGCTGGAACAGTTCGAAAATACGTTCCGCGTACTGCTGCTCGAAGCCAATTCCATTATCTTGTACCGCAATACAGTAATAGCGCTCCGCCGTTGTGGCGGCTTGCGGCACCTCTGTAGCGCTTACGATCGCGCAGGTAATGCGGATATGAGGCACTACGTCCGGCCGCTGATATTTCAGGGCATTACTGAGCAGGTTGGTGAGTAACTGACGAAACTGAAAGGCGACTACACGGGCATTCGGCAGCGGGTCGGCTTTGATCACCGCCTGTTTTCCCGTAATAACTTCGCTGACTTCCATTTCGGCTTCCTGCAAAATTTTGTTCAGATCCTGTACGGCAAATTCGCCGGGTTCGGTATTGGTCCGCGAATAGGTCAGCAGGTCTTCGATAAGCTGCTGCATCCGGTCGGCTGCCGATTGCATGCGGCGGAAAGCGTCCTTTCCCGTCTCGGACAGGCGTTCGCTTTCGTTGGCCAGGATACGGCTGCCAAAAGCCTGGATTTTACGCAGTGGTTCCTGTAGGTCATGGCTGGCCACGTAACTGAAAGACGCCAGTTCGGCATTCGTATTTGCCAGTTCCTGATTTTTATTCTCCAGTGACCGGTTCAGGGTAGCGAGTTGGGCCGCCGAGCGCACGACATCGGTTACGTCGTGGGAAATACTAAGCACGCCGTTCACCTCACCGCTGTGGTCTTTCAGGGGCAGTAAATATAGGTTAGCGTGAATGCCATAAGGGTGAAGCTCCTCCGGCTCATATTGCACGGTTTTACCAGCCAAAACCGCCTGTAAATCAGTCAGTCGTTGCGTACCGGCAATGTGGGGAAAGATGTCCTGCACATATTTGCCCAGCACGTCTTCTTTCTTCAGTTGAAAAACCTCTTCACTTTTCTTATTCCAGGCCGTAATGCGCAGGCTGGTATCGTAGGTCACAATAATATCGACGCTGGACTCGATGATCATTTCGGCAAACCGGCTGCGTTCTTCCAGTTCCTCGCGCAGGCGATAGCTTTCCGTAACATCGTGGGTTACCGTAAGCACCCCATGCACTTGGCCGGCTTCATTGAACAATGGTTGCACATAATTTTCATAATGGTGGTTGGAAAGTACCGAAGGTTGTGGCGGCAAATAAGTGGATTGTCCCTCCAGACCTTTGTACAGGCTTTGGGTAATTTTCTGCCCCCGCATAGTTGGGAACACCTCAAAAACATTTTTTCCCAGCACCGCCTCTTTTGGCAAATGCAGTATTTCCACGCAGCGCTGATTCCAGACCGTGTACCGCAGTTCTTTATCATATACGGCGATCATATCCACGCTGGACTCGATCAATAGTTCTGCAAAACGGGTGCGTTCTTCCAGTTCCCTGCGCAGGCGGTGGGCTTCGCTAACGTCACGCGCAATAGCCAGTACGCCAAAAACTTCTTTATTCGGCCGGTAAAAGGGAATATAGAAGATATCCAGTGTTTTTTCGATACCGGCTACCTCGTAGTGGGCAGAAAATTGCACCGTTTCCCCCTGCAATGCCCGCCGAAACTTGTTGATTATTTCCGGGTTGTTTTGAACGCCCGGGAACAAGTCCGGAATGGTAAGGCCGATCACTTCGGCCTTGCTTTTCTGGAAAAAAGATTCACCGGCCGTATTCATCGTCAGCACGCGCAAATCCTGATCGAAGGCGGAAACGCCGTCGACCAGGTTATCCAGCAGGGCTTCTGTAAATAGAATCCGCTCTTCCAGTTCCGTACGTAATTGGTGGGAATCGGTAATATCCTGTATAGTACCGATCAGGGTTTGTTCGCCGGCCGCATCCGTTACAATTCTACCGCTGGCGCTGAAATAACGCAGTTGGCCATCGTGGCGGGTAAACCGATAAACAATAGGCGCCGGGTCCGATGTGGTCGTCCGGGTGCGCTCAGCGAAATCGATCACCAGTTTCCGGTCATCCGGATGCACCAGGTGCACCCAATTATCCAGGACCGGTTCGAAGCTATCGGGTTCGTAACCCATCAGGCGGTACACATTGCTGGAATACTGGCGCGCTCCGGTATGCAAATTCATCCGCCAGTTACCGGTCTGGGAAATTTGCTCGGCCTGTTGCAGCGTCTCGTTCAACTGAACGATCTTCTTCGTATTTTCCAGATTGATTTCCAACTGCCGGCGGGAGCGTTGCAGGTCTTTTCTGATGCGCAGGTAAGAGAACGCAATAATCGACAATCCCAGTAAAAGCAGCAGGAAAGCAAAGAATGGGGCCATGCGCATCGATTTCTCCCGACTCACTTCGCGATCTATTAATAAACCGGCCTCTACCTGATCCATGCGGTTTACCAGGGCGCGGATGCTGTCAAAAACGCTCCGGTTTTCCATCCATGCCGGCGTCATGTTTTGAAAATCCGTTCGGGTTACTTTCCTCATCAGCACCAGGTCCATAGTGATCAGCCGGCGCAGGGAATCGAGATTTTGTTGCTGTATGGGGTTAGAGCGGGTCATAGAATCCAGCTGACGTAAACTGCGGGCAATATCACTTTCCCAGGCAGGCATTTGCTCCAGAAGAGCCGAGTCCTCATTGATCAAAAATTGGCGGTGCAGCAAAGTGGTCTCCTGGACCTGGTCGCTGATCTGGCTTAATGCGAGCCGGACGCCCTGGGTATGGGTCATCATGTTGGAGGATTCCGACAAAAGCTGGATCTTCTGGTAAGCGAAATAAAAAACCACGGCCAGCACAAGGGTGGCTATTAAAAAACCGGCATCAAAAAACCTGGAGCGGGTATATTGCAGGGGAATCATAAGTTATAAAGGTTCAATGCCTGGGAACAGCCGGAATTATGCTCAAGGAGTCCTGTCTTAATAGGTAGCAACCAGCCCTTTCAATTGCTCCAGATGCTGTTGTTTCAGTGGTTCGCGCAGCTGGCGGTTAGTATGGGTGTGGAAACTGTGGGCCGAGAGAAAACTGACCTGTAGTCGGTTCCAGGCCTGTTCATCGCCAATAAGGTGATAGATTTTCATTTCTTCAAATAGCGTATCGCCAATCGGAAAGAAATCATTACGACCCAGGTAATCCAGGTCGGCATCGCAAATGATCTGTTCCAGCAGGGTACGCGGCGACTGCGGTATTTTAGTGGCCATGATCATGCCGCAGATCGTTTCTACATCATCCGGCAGATATCCGAAGTTGGGTAATATGTCGCGGACCAGAATGCAGCCTTCTGCTTCATGACCGGCGTGTTTATTTTTCACAAAACCCGCATCATGAAAAAGAGCCGCCGTTTTCACCAGCGTGAGATCCCGTCCCTGCACGCCCTCGTTGGCGCATAAGTCCGTGGATGTCCGCAACACATCGAGCATGTGGTGCAGCCCATGATAGTATAGCTGGTCGGACAGTTCTGTCCGAAGCTTGGCAATGATAAATTGTTTGGCTGCGCGGTAGTCCATAATATTGGCTCGGTGTTCGGCTGAACGCTGGATAGCCATGCTTTGTTGGGTGTCGAACCGCGTAAAAATGCGGGATTTTCCTCATTAGTTGGGTATACCAAAAAATATTTTGCTCGACTTGCCAATTTCATGCCGCTTTAGAGCCGATCCAGGCAAACTGCTGTTACTTTTGCCGTGCATTTCGTTTAGATGATTTTCACGGGTCAATCATGTTTTAAAACAAAACTAAACCACTTCTTATGAATTTAATGGACGTTCTGAAAGGACAAATTTCTGACGAAATGCTGGGCCAGCTGAGTGATCATATTGGCGCACAACCCGAACAAACAGCCGCTGCAACCGAAGGCGTTTTTGCTACGCTGCTCGGTGGTCTGGCTAATAATGCTTCTACGGAAGGTGGCCTTTCGTCGCTGGGCGCTGCCCTCGACCGCAACCACGATGGCAGCATGGTGGATGATCTGATGGGCATGGTCGGCGGCATGCTAAACGGCAGCGGCGCCGGTAAAGCCACGGATGGCCAGGGTATACTGGGTCACATTCTGGGCGACCGGCAGGAAGTTGCGGCGGAACAGATCAGTCAATCTTCCGGTCTGAACATGGGCCAGGTCATGAAACTTCTTCCTATTCTGGCGCCTATCGTCATGAATGTGCTGGGTAGAGCCAAACAATCCGGCGGCCTCGATTTGGGTAACCTCGCCGGCGTGCTGATGGGTTCTGCCCAGCAGACGCAACAGCAGGGCGGCATGGGCGATCTGATCGGCTCCGTTCTCGGCGGTCTGATGGGCGGTGGCCAGAAGCAGCAAGGCGGCGGCGGTCTCGGCGGATTACTGGGTAATATCTTTGGCGGACGGTAGAACTTACAAGCTTTTTCTTTTGTTCCCGTTTAGTCTGCTTGCTACAAGCGGGTTTTCCGTTACTCGGGAAGCCCGCTTGCCGCTTTCTACACCGACAGTATTTTATTTTTAAACCATTTTTTTTGCGCTCATGGATATTATTCCTTCTTTCGATCTGTTGGACGGCCGTCTCGTACGCTTGCGGCAAGGCGATTTTGAACAAAAAACGGAATATTCCGCCGAGCCGTTGGCCCTGGCCCGCGAATTGGAACAGGCCGGTATTCGCCGCCTGCACATGGTCGATCTGGATGGCGCACGCACCGGCCGGCCAACGAACCTCCATATTCTGGAAGAAGTGGCTGCTCATACGCGACTCGAAATTGACTACGGCGGCGGCCTGCGCTCCATCGCCGCCCTCAAACAAGTCCGCGATGCCGGCGCCGCCCTTTTTTCCGTGGGCAGCGTAGCCGTCGTTGCGCCCGATGAATTCAGCGCCTGGGTCGATAAGTTCGGAGCGGATAAATTCCTGGTCGGCGCCGATGTGCGCGACCGCCTCGTCGCCGTCCACGGCTGGAAAAACCAAACGGCTATCGGCCTGTTTGACTTCCTGCGTCAGGTGCAGGCTTTGGGCATTAACCAGTTCACCGTGACCGATATCGCCCGCGATGGCGAGCTTTCCGGCCCCGCCATCGATCTGTATACCGACATTCTGGCCAATTTCCCCGGCATCTACCTCGTCGCCAGTGGCGGCGTGAGTAATATCGCCGATCTGGAAGACCTGACGTCTATTGGCTGCGCCGGCGCCATCGTGGGCAAAGCCTTTTTCGAAGGTAAAATCCCAATGCAGTACTTCCGGGTGTATTCTAAGGTTTAGGGGGTAGGAGTTAGGGGGCAGGAGGCAGGTGACAGGGGGCAGGAGGCAGGGGGCAGGAGGCATTTACCTGGCTGGCTGCTGATTATGGGAGAAATTGAGGATTGACGATCCATGAATGTTGATTTTTGATGTACTGCGATGAGCTCCACCGAGTACATTTATCGATCTTCTACCCAACTGTCCCTTTCCATGCCACTTACTACGGTCACGAAAAAAATGGATGATGCTGCCGAATACATCAACATTCATCATTCATGTCTCGTCAATCATCAATTTTTAAAATTGGCAAAATTCGCTTTAGTTCAAAATTCAATGTTTCCCCTGCCCCTCCTCCTAACCCCTGTCTCCAGCCCCCTGTCTCCTGTCACCTGTCCCCTGTCACCTGTCCCCTAACTCCTGTCCCCTGTCCCCTAACTCCCATGCTCGCTAAACGCATTATTCCCTGCCTGGATATTAAAGATGGCCAAACGGTGAAGGGCATCCAGTTTGAGCAGCTTCGCCAGGCCGGCGACCCGGTGGCGCTCGCGGCGGAATATGCCCGTCAGGGAGCCGATGAACTGGTTTTTCTGGATATCACGGCCACGCACGAGGGCCGCAGCACATTTGTAGAACTCGTGAATCGCATCGCCCACGTGCTTAATATTCCTTTTACCGTCGGCGGAGGCATCAGTTCGGTCCGGGAGGTGGAAATCCTGCTCCGGGCGGGCGCGGATAAAGTGAGCATCAATTCCGCTGCCGTACGCCGCCCGGAACTGATCAGCGAACTGGCCGCGGCTTTCGGCAGCCAATGCGTCGTCGTAGCCATCGATGCCCGGCCTGACGAACTGGACGGCCAGTGGTACGTATATCTCAACGGCGGCCGCCTGGCCACTACCCGCCGGGCACTGGACTGGGCCGTAGAGGCGGCCGAGCGCGGCGCCGGCGAAATTCTGCTCACTTCCATGCAGCATGACGGCACCAAAAACGGCTTTGCCCTCGAACTGACCAGCAGCATTGCCTCGGCTGTTTCCATACCGGTCATCGCTTCCGGTGGGGCGGGCAATGTCGCACACTTCTATGACGTATTTACCCGGGGCCGGGCCGATGCCGCACTGGCCGCCAGCATTTTTCATTTCGGCGAAGTCCCGATCCCGGAACTCAAAAATTATTTGTCGGCTCAGGGGCTGCCCATCCGGCAGTAACCGGGCCTATCAACCTCTTTCTTATGGAATTCCCGTTCACGAACAGCTCCCGCCTGCCCGATTTTGCTAAAATGCCCGATGGACTGCTACCCGCCGTGGTCCAGGATGCCCATACCGGCGTGGTGCTCATGCTCGGTTATATGAATGCCGAGGCCCTGCAAGCGACCCGCAGCAGTGGCCAGGTCACTTTTTTCAGCCGCTCCAAACAACGGTTATGGACCAAAGGCGAAAGCTCGGGTCATTTCCTACAGCTGCAGGAACTGCGTCTGGACTGCGATCAGGATGCCATTTTGGTGAAAGCCGTCCCGAATGGACCGGTTTGTCATACGGGCGACGATACTTGTTGGGGAGAAAACAACTATTCGGCGCGCTTTTTGGAAAGGTTAGAAGTAATTATCCATGCGCGGCAGGCAGCGGGAGCA
The DNA here is from genome assembly GCA_031425035.1 of Saprospirales bacterium. GTDB lineage: Bacteria > Bacteroidota > Bacteroidia > Chitinophagales > Saprospiraceae > M3007. Next base: position 31,975 of record JANPIN010000031.1, read on the forward strand.
ACCGAAGATTCCTATACAGCCCGGTTACTGGCTTCGGGGCTCAATAAAGTGGCCCAAAAAGTAGGGGAAGAAGCGGTGGAAACCGTGATCGAAGCCCTGGGCAACAACCGCGAGCGATTGCTGGAAGAAACAGCCGACCTGCTGTACCACTTACTGGTGCTGCTGGCGGCAAAAGAAGTAAAGCTGGAAGAAGTAGAAGCTGTGTTGCAGGCGAGGCATTCCAAATAAAAAATGGAAACACTGCCAGGTGGACACAAATAAAGGGTCTTGATTTGGCAAATGTTTTATATTTTTAATAAATATTCTTCGCCCCTTGCAAGTTCCATAAAAGCACCTTTATCTTTGCACCGAATTAAATTTCAGCATCCAAACAAAACGAGTAAGCGTATCGGATAAAATTTTTACAAAGAACCAATTCACAGAATTTTTATCAATTTTATCCGCTTCGTTTATGAACATAAGAACATTTTTCGCGGCCATCGCCCTGGTCGCCTTCGCTACCACCACGCTGTCTGCTCAGTTTCACCACCAACTGGGTTTTACTTTCGGCAGCAATTATTCCAGCCTCCGCTCTGACCTTTTCCCCATTGCTTCCGGCCGGCTCAGTTATGCCGTCGGTGCTTCCTTCAATCTGGGTTTCAATGATCGCTTCGGTTTAAACCAGGAGATCGTGTTTACCCAAAAAGGAGCCAGCGCCCAGGCCAGTTACTTCCGGCCGGAGCAAGAACCGGAGGCCCGTTCCTACGACTACCACTACAGCACTTTTGAAACCGGCCTGTTCACCGATTTTCAGCCCCTGGCTACGGTGCCGGTGCGCCTGCAGGTCGGTGGTTACATGGGTACCCACTTTCATAATCTGGACCGCACGAACCGCGAACTGTATATCGGCGACTACACCACCATCAACAGCGCTATCCCAGCCGCCGACCTGAACGACGCCTTTTCGGGCATCGATTTTGGCCCCGCAGCCGGTATCAGCGGCGGCAGCGGCCAGTTTCGGGTCAATGCCCGCTACTACTGGGGCGTTCGTAACCTGTATAACAACCTGGATTTCGTCGAAGCCGGCCACCATATTCGCACCAGCTCCGTGCGGTTGACGCTGACGTATTTTTTGAAATAGTTGAAAAATAAGCTTTAGAGGGGTTTAGAGGGGTTTAGAGGCTAACGATTACCCACAAATCCACCAGTTTTATATTTTCTTAAACCCTTGTTGATCAGTCGCTTACGAAGAGCAATTGGAACGCGGATTTTACGGATTAAACGGGTTTTCACAGATTTTTATCCAAATCTGGCAAATTTTGGTACGCAGACCAAGACCAAAAATCCGTTTTTATCCGCAGCATCCGTAAAATCCGCGTTCCAACTGCTC
>JANPIN010000032.1:0-3878 GCA_031425035.1 Saprospirales bacterium
CGATTACCGCCTGCTGTACCTGACCGTGACCGATGCGCAGATCGACAAAAAAGAGGAAATCGAAAACATGGTCGTCAGCAATACCGGCAAGCGCGTCGTGCTGCTGAAGGATCTGGCCAAAGTAGAGATCAACGAAGCCAAGGAATACGTCGCCATCAATGCCAATGGTAAAGAAGGTATTCTGATCGCGGTCGTCAAACAGCCCAATGCCAACCTGGTCGACCTGTCGACCAATATGGAGAAGAAAGTAGCCGAACTGCGCGACGTGCTGCCGCAAGGCGTAACCGTGCAGCCGTTCTACGTACAAGCCGATTTTGTGAACGAAGCGGTCAGGAGCGTGACCGACAGCCTGTGGATCGGCCTGGTGCTGGCCATCATCGTGGCCATGTTGTTCCTGCGTTCCCTGAAAGCCAGCGCCACCATTCTGATCACGATTCCGGTCACGTTAGGAATGACGCTGCTGGTCCTCTGGACCATTGGCCAGACCTTCAACATCATGACCCTCGGCGCCATTGCGGCGGCTGTCGGGCTCATCATCGACGACGCCATCGTGGTGGTGGAACAGATTCACCGTACGCATGAAGAGCATCCCGGCGAGCCGACCCGCGCTTTGCTGAGTAAGGCCATCCACTATTTGTTCCCCGCCATGCTGGGTTCCTCGGCCAGCACTATTGTCATCTTCTTACCCTTTGCGCTGATGAGCGGCGTAGCGGGGGCTTATTTCAAGGTGATGACGGACACCATGATCATTACCCTGGTGTGTTCCTTTTTTGTCACCTGGCTGTTGCTGCCGGTGGTGTATTTATTACTCACCCGGGAACGACCCCCTAAAAAAACAGCCGCCGAACATCATCCACAGGAGCAACGCTGGGTGCGGTTTTTTATCCGCCGGACGGGGTTGAGTTTGTTGTTCGTGGTCGGGTTGATCCTGGCAGTCTGGTTTGTATTCCCCAAATTGGAAACGGGTTTTTTACCGGAGATGGATGAGGGCAGTATCGTACTCGACTACGAGTCGCCGCCCGGTACTTCGCTGGAGGAAACGGACCGCATGCTGCGCCAGGTGGAAAAAATTATCGTGCAGGTCCCGGAAGTGGAAACCTATAGCCGCAGGACCGGTACCCAGATGGGTTTTTTCATTACCGAACCGAATCGGGGCGATTACCTGATCCAATTGAAAAAAGACCGTTCCCGCTCGACGGACGAGGTAATCGGGGACATCCGCACCCAGGTCGAAGCCAGTCAGCCGGCGCTCCGGATCGATTTCGGCCAGGTGATCGGCGACATGCTCGGCGATCTCATGGCCAGCGTACAACCCATTGAAGTAAAAATTTACGGCCCCGATCAAAAAACGCTGCAACAGGTATCCCGACAAGTCGCCGAAGTAGTCGGTGCCGTGCCCGGCGCGGCGGACGTATTCGACGGCATTGTGATTGCCGGGCCATCAGTGAGTGTGGAACCGGATTTCGTACGCCTGGCCCAGTTTGGCATTACGCCCGCTAACCTGCAGTATCAATTGCAAACCGCCCTCGAAGGCAATGTGGTCGGCAGCCTGTACGAGCCGGAACAGTTGTCGGACATCCGGCTGGTGTACCCGAATAACCGGGGTCTGAGCGTAGCGAGTTTGAGGCAGCTCCAGGTTTTTCTGCCGAATGGCAAACTGAAGCCCATTTCCGAGTTGGCCGAGGTCCGGTTAAAAGCAGGCGAGGCCGAAATAGAGCGGGAAAACCTACAGATGATGGGCGTAGTCACCGGCCGCCTGGAGGGCCGGGACCTGGGCAGCGTCATGCGGGATGTGCAGCAGGAAGTGCGGGCGAAAGTCCAGCTTCCGGCCGGCTATCATATTCAGTATGGCGGCGCATTTGCCGACCAGCAGCAGTCTTTTCAGGAATTACTGACCATCCTGTTCATCGCCAGTCTGCTGGTCTTCGGAACGATCCTGTTTTTGTTCCGGGATATCCGCATCGCCTTGCTCATTCTTCTGGTGGCGGTGCTGGGGATCTCCGGGAGCTATGTCCTGCTATATTTAACCCATACCGCGCTCAACGTAGGCAGTTACACCGGCCTGATCATGATCGTTGGTATCATTGGCGAGAATGCCATTTTCACTTTTTTGCAGTTTCGGGAAACACTGGCTTCGGGAAAATCTGTGGAAGACTCCATCGTGTATTCGATCTCCACCCGGCTGCGGCCCAAACTGATGACGGCGCTCGGCGCCATTATCGCCCTGATGCCCCTGGCGCTGGGTATTGGCACCGGTGCGCAACTCCACCAACCCCTGGCCATCGCTGTCATCGGCGGTTTTCTGGCGGCACTGCCCCTGCTGTTGATCGTGCTGCCGACAGGGATGCGGTTGTTATATGGGGAAAAGAAACCGAAGGTGAAACGGGAGCGCAAGCCGGTGAAGCCGCCGCCGAAGGATAGTGATGCTTAAGCGATGAGCTAAATTACAGTCTGTCTTCGAAGAGCAGGTCATCTACCGTTTTTGGGAGGCACTTCCAAAACGCCAGGTAAAGCCCAGAGAAACGATCTGCGACCGGCACTTGGGGGTCAATTCATGCTCCACCAATTATTAAATCTACTGATTGAAACCGGATACTACGCACTCATTCCAGAATATCTCCAAAATCGCCCCGCACCTTGGTGACTTTTTCGGTAATGCCGCGCCGGAAAAAATAAAATGTGGATACGAACGGATACACATCTCCGCTCTTCATCTACCCATTGACCGGTCAGGTCGGCGTTCAAAAAATTCCTGTTCCCGACAGGGATAACTTTGACCGATCGTTTCACCAGTTATTTAGATTATGATGCCATTGAAATTTCAGAGCGTACCCATAAAGCATTCCTAACTTTCACCATTCAATAACTTTTGCCATGAAAAAACTGCTTTTTTCCCTCTTTATCGCCGGTACGTTTTTTATCGCCTGCCAAGAAAAAGATGAACCCACCTGCCCGACGGTGGATGCCGAACTGGTGCCGGCCATCGTCCGGGACAGCTTCGCGGCCCACTATCCGAGCGTGATGGTCGAAACCTGGTACAAGGTGGATGCCCTTGGTTTTTGCGCTAAATTCCCACAACCACCCAATACCGTATTCGCTCATTTTGGGGTGGATGGTACCTTCCAGGAGGAAAAGCTCGTGGACGCAAACGGCAAAGAAGTGGACGTCGATAACCAACAGGAGGAGAATGACCACCAGGATGAGGGTGACAACGAGGACGATACCTGTGAATGCAAGTAAAAAAATTGCAACGCTGTCCCGCCCAAATTTCTCCAGAATTGCCGCCGACCTTTGTAGCATTGTTCACTACAAAATTTTTAACCATGAAAAAGATATTATTTCTGTTTGCCCTGGTTTTCGGACTGGGCTTTACCGCATTTGCGCAAAAGCATACGCCGCCCCAAGCCGTCGTAGCTGCCTTCAATCAAAAATTTCCCGGCATGAAAGACGTAGACTGGGGTATGGAGAAAAACGGCGAATGGGAAGCGGAAATGGACCAAAACGGCGTAGAAATGAGCGCCAATTTTTCTGCCGACGGTAAATGGGTCGAAACGGAGACCGAAATAAAGAAGACCGAACTGCCAACAGCTGTGATAACCGCGCTGAAAGGCAAAAAAATCAAAGAAGCATCCCGCATTCAAAGGGCCGACGGTACGACAGTGTATGAGGCCGAAGTACACCATAAAGACCTGCTCTTCGACGCGTCCGGCAAACAGTTGAAATAATCTTAGCGGATAATTTTTCCGAGCGGCGCGTTACCAGAGGAACGCGCCCCTAGCTTTTGTATACCACTGGTACCCATTACCGCAACCCAGCAGGCTCTTTCCTACGTCCAACCCCTCCCACACAAGACCCCCGCCCCAAGTTATACCCCAATT
>JANPIN010000033.1:0-39187 GCA_031425035.1 Saprospirales bacterium
CCATTACTTATTCGTTAATTACAAAGTTAAAATTATTCTAATGGATATTTAAACTTTTAAGAATAGTCGTCTAATACCATTCCAATTTTCAGAAGTCTGAAATCTGAATAACGTTTACCGATTACTTGAACACCGATTGGCAAGGAAAATATTGAGGGGGATTTTCATTTATTTCTCTCCAACTACAGCCCCAATCAACAAACTCACAAAGCCAATGATATTTGCAATTTGGCGATATTGAAAGATAGTTAACCATTTTGCCCTGTAATCCATCCAATTTGTCGGGTAATTGTCCGAAGACCATGTGTTGATTATATCATTAATCGGCAAATTTCCTTTTACGGTGAGTAAAGTGTCTGCAATTAAAGCGATAAAAGCAATGGTTGCCGAAATAAATAGTAAGTTACTCGGAGTTTCCATTGTTGTAATCACAAGTAACAGATTACCAATGAGTGCTGCGTAAACGGCATACTTAAAATTAGCCCTAAAATTAACATCTAATAGCTTTCGTAATTCAATATAAGAGTTAGCATTAAGGCTCAACTGTACATTTTTCAAGGCAATAATGTACGAAAAGGACTGGCTGACGATGATGCTGTAAGCCAACAAAGTGAATAGAAAAAGGGCTTTAAATAACATGATTTTTATCGTTTTTAATGATGACTTATTTTATTACAATCAAAGGTCTACTTTTGGAACAAATGTATAGCATAGTTTCTGTTGAAACATCATTTTTGGTGGTTTAAATGCTCAAAATACTGAGGAAGCCTCATTTAATCTCTATTTTCAAAAATACCTCTTACTACTACTCATAGGGCGAATGTTCTCTTTCAGTAAGTTATGACGTGGGAACTTTTTTTGCAAATATAAAAAGTAAGGAGGGTATAAATATCGAAAGCAACAGTAAACCAAACTTGATTGCTGTGATAATCCCTAAAGAACCGCCAAGAACCGCATTTTGACTCGGAAATTTAGTTAAAATGCTAAATATGACTGCATTTTCGAGCAAGTCGAAGGCAAACCAGAAAAAAGGTAAGCCGATTAAAATGTTTACTAAGTATTTTGGAATACTTATACGTTGAGAAACAAAGCGGGCAAATGTGAATAGAAATAACAAGAACGTAAGCGGAAATAAAACGTCAATTGTATATGTGAAACGCTTATATGCCATTAGCCCTTCGGCAGGAAATAAACTTATGCGTTCATAAACGGCTGTACTGGAAAATACAGGTTTTTTATCAAATATTTCTATACCTCCAAGTAGTTGACTGACCGCTTTTGAGCCCCAAGGTATTTCAAAAATATGGGTGACTACAAATACAAGTAAGAAAATAAGAAAAGTTTGAAACAATCTTTTCTTAGAAGTTTTATACTGCAATTGGTCATTTTGGCTGGTTGTCGCCTTGTTAATCATTGTGCCAAAGATGAATCCAATCAAGAAAATTGTTGGAATGTAGAAAATATGTTGAATTGTCATAATAAAGATATTTTAGAAAATGATAAATCTTGCAAATCCAAGAAAGAAGTATAGGCAGGTTTGAGTGGTTTGGTTAGGTTTGTTGGTTCGAACATCTGATTATCAGATACTTGAAATCCGGGTTTATTCAAAACCACTTTCCGCTGACTATACTTCATCCGCAATCTTGCCAAACAGCTGTTACCTGCTGGCATTGTTCGCCCATTACAAAATTGAAATTATTCTAATGGATATTTAAATTGTTCAGAATAGTCGTCTAATACCATTCCAATTTTCAGAAGTCTGAAATCTGAATAACGTTTACCGATTACTTGAACACCAATAGGCAAGGAATCTTTACTGAGTGAAATTGGCATTGACAAAACAGGATTTTCAGTAAGTGTAAATGGTGTAGTGTACGCCTGTGTCGCCATGTAGTAATGAATATCAGCGCTGTCTACTTTTAAAGGCGTGTTGTAGAAACTAACGATTCCGTAGGTCTTGCTTGGTGCATGGTGATCAAAGGCTGTAACGGCGCTCACAGGGCAAATAAAAACATCATACACATTCAGGAAATTTTCCATGATGTTGATCATCTTGTCCTGGATATTCAGCGCCTCCATGTACTTTTCAACTGAATTTGGCTTCACCACGTTTTGGTGCATGGGTATATTTTTGAGTACACCTTTTGTGAAAGGTAAGCCCAGCCACTTGGTAAAATTAGAGGTGTTATAGCCACCTTGCATACCAACAAAACTGCCCCATGTTTTCCACGCCAAATAAAAATCTATATCAGGCGTTATTTTTACTACGGTAGCGCCGGCTTTTTCTAATTTAGCAATATATTCCTGTATTTTTAACTTAATCTCATTAGCAACAGGCACTCCACCAAATTCATCAGCCCACGCAATTTTCAACTTCTTAATATCGATTGCATCGGTGTTTTTAACTAAGGGGATCAGCCTTCTATCCTCAGCTGTCGTCTGTGCAATAATACGCATTGCCAATTCAAGATCGTCAATATTTCTTGCTAGTGGTCCTGCCACGGCCAAGGATTTTAATCCATTTACTTTTTCTGCTGGATCGGTCTGTATTCCTTGAAGAGAAACCGCCCCAAACGATGGTTTGAACCCGTAAACGCCACAGTATGCGGATGGTAGTCTAATTGAACCTGCCAAATCGTTTCCAAAACTCAGGGGTGCCATTCCGGTAGCTAAAGCTGTTGCACAGCCTCCGCTGCTGCCGCCGCTGGTTTTAGTCGTATCCCATGGGTTATTTGTTTTTCCGAAAATGGGATTATCCGATTGCATATCCATTGCCAGAACCGATAGGTTAGTTTTTCCGATAATGATTGCGCCTTCTGCTTTCAATAATTTAACAATTTCTGCATCATGATCTGGCACATTACTCTTTAATGGTTTATATCCGGAAGTTGTACGTAATCCTTTTGTCCGGTAATTGTCTTTTATTGTAATCGGCACACCGTGAAGCTTTCCCCAGATTTCGCCTTTTGATATTGCAACATCAGCTTCTTTGGCTCTTTGTATTGCTTCCGTTTTATTAAGTGTCACCACCGCATTAAAGGTGTGATTATACTTTTCCGCTTGCTCAATAAAAGCAGTAACTACTTCATATGAAGTTATTTTTCCCGATCTTATGCTTTGGGCTAATTCGGTGGCCGATGAAAATAAAATGCTGTTCTGTCCCATTGTTTGTGCGAATGTTAAAATTGTTAGAATTATTGAAAATGAAAATTTCATCGTGTGTAAAAAGATTGGTTAGCAATAATGCTATAAGCCAGGCAAGTGAATAATAAAACGACTCTAATTCACATGATTTTATGGTTTTAAATGATGACTTATTTTATTTTGATCAAAGGTCTGCCTTTGTCATAAATGTATTCAATGGTTTCTGTTGAAGTGTCGTTTTAAGTGGTTGAAACGGCATTCATACAGAGAGGGGTATTCAAAGCGCAAATACTCAATATAATTATGTGGACAAAATTGATTGGAGTGAACGAAATTTTACACCAATAACGACCAGCCAGACCAGCCATAAGGTACTCCCAATAAATCCAGCCAAATCCCAAACCGGAAAACCGGGCATCACCGTGGCAAACAATTCGGCCTGCGCCAGCAGGTAGATGAACGAACTGACGAAGCCCAATCCATTGACCCATTTTGGGAAAAGTTTCAATTTTGCGAACGACAGCGAAAGCATGACCGTCCAGGCGATGGTGAACAATTGCCCCAGATGCTCGCCTAAAATAACGCCCCCAAATTGGTGAATGGTCTTAAAAGCCACGATAGCGGCGGCTTTGGTTGCCTCGTCTGTGGCGTGGATAAAGGTATCTGCCAAAACAGGTACGACGAATGTCCAACGCAGCAAACCAACCATCTGAACAATTAAGCCAATGACTCCGATGGTCGTAGCCATTCGGACTAAAGGCGCCTTGTTTTCCAACTTTTGCCCGAGCATGATATAAGCCGGCAAGAGCGGAATACCGGTGATGGCAAAAGCGAACCAGGTCCAGATCAGGCGGTTGCCGCCTTCGTGAAACTTGGTGAGGATGGTCGCCGTGTCCTGCCTCAAAATATCGGGGTACTCAAAAATGATGGTGAGCATCGTGTACGGGATGAACAGGGCGATTGCCCCGGCAACGAATAGCCCGCCGATGGATTTGTTGATCGTCATAGTCTGAAAATTTTGAAGTGGAAAATGATTTCAAGCAAGGCTGTTTTTCGCCTTGAACCAACTCGATGTTTCCCGCGCGATGGCCAACGGATTGGTCGAATGGTCGCCGAACCGCGCCACATATTTATCGTGACTGACCAAGTAGGGATACTCGAACTGGTAGGAGAGTTCGTAAAACTCCCGGATGAAAGGGTCGAAAAGCCCCGCCGCCCAGACTACCGATTTGGGCAAGACCAAAAGCTTTGCCTTTTGGTTGAACTCCGTTTCAAACAGGTGCGTCCATTTGAGCAAGTTCAGGGCAGGGGCGTTGGGCGCGTGCCAGATTTGCCCGAATGCGTCGGCGGCGGCCCCGACGTTCACCATGGCTTTTGCGAAATCCCGGATGTAGGTAAATGTGTGCGGCAAGTTTGCCTTTCCGAACAAGACAATCCGTTTGTCGTTGGTCAGTTTTTCCAAAAAATCGGTACCAAAAACGCCTTTGTAAATCCGGGGGCCGATGAAGTCCGCTGCTTTTACAAAAGCCACCCGGTCGCTGAACGCCTGCCCTGAATGAAGCAAAATATGGATGACCGATGCCCGGATTTGCCCTTTTTTGGTGCGGGCGTTGTGCGGCAACCCTTCGTGCATTTCAGCCCCCGATACATTTCCATAAGAGTACATGTTGTCGGCAAAAACGAGTTTCGCACTGCTTTTTGAAAGACCAAAAGCCAAAGCCGCCGCCGCCGCCGGGTAAAATTTGTCCCACAACGGGTACGGCACATCGGTGCAACTGAACATCACTTCCGCCCGCTGAGCAATGGCTTCCATGTCGTTTTTATTCGTGACATCGGCGGCCATGATCGCTACATTCCGGGGTGTTGGCACGTCCAATTTCCCCGCCCTGTTTACCAATACAATCCTTTCATCCGGGTTGTTTTGAAGCAAGGCTTCCATGATGGTCATGCCCAATTGTCCCGTTCCCAAAATTAATTTCATCACTTTTGAAATTTTAAGAATCGCAGCCTGTCTGGCTTTGCCGCGCTTTTTTCAACATGAAGCAAAGCCAGACGGGCGGAACCCCATGTTTTTTTAAAAGAAAAAGGAATAACTGATGCCCGGTGTGGGGTTAATTTTCGTCTCATGCCCCTTCGCCATCAGCGCGATTGCTCCAAGCCGGAGATTGATCCCTTTCCAGACCATCCAGCGGAAGCCCGCCTCCAAACCGAGGGCGTTTTCTTTGTTGTAGTCCAGGTTGATGCCGCGCAAATAGGACGCGCCCGCATAAAAAGAGGACGGGTTTTCTTTTTTGCCCACTGGCAGAAACCAGCCCGTCAGGCCGACTTTGATGAACTTGGTGGTAATGCCCGATTCCAAAGCTGTGATGTAATATCCGCCATGGATGGACATGTTTTTGTTCCGGTATTCCAGTCCGATGGATGGGTTGCGGAAGCCGTTCACGCTGATTTCGTTTTTTGAAAAACGGCTTTGCGCGAAAGCGGTGGTACACAGGAATAACAGGGCCATGGTGGCCAATTGATTGAATTTCATCTTATTGTTGATTTGAATTGTGAAAAATGCTTGGAAAGGGTGGCGGTTTAGTTGCCCGCCAACTTGTACTTGCCGATATGCGGCACGACATCGCCACCTAAGTACAGGTAGCCCTGGTGTTCTTTGACGGCACCCGCTTCGGGCATGGTGCTGCCGGTTGTGTCGAAAAGTGTTTGGAGGATTTTGCCTTCTGGCGATACGTTCATCACCATACCGAATTTATCGGCCTGTGGTTGCATGAAATTGGGCAGGGCGTACACCAACTTTTTCATGCCTTTTTTCGGGTGGATTTTGTCCAGTGCGTCGCTCCTTTTGGTAGAAAACCCGAGCCAAAAACTGCCATCTTCTCGGATGGAAATCCCGTTGGGAAAACCGGGGAGATTGTCCATGAAGGTTTCGGTCTGACCTGCTTTTTCGCCTTTCAGCCAATACCTCAGCACCCGGTACCTCGAAGTTTCGGTCATCAAAACAAAGCGCTCGTCCTTCGACAGCACCACGCCGTTGCCAAAAAAAGTGCCCCGGATGAGGGTCTTGACCTTGCTCGTTTTCGGGTCGAAACAGTAGAGGCCGCCGACGGGCCGCTGTTCTAAAATGACTTTCCTGCCGTACTTGATGTTGTAAGCCGAAATCTCGGAGGTGTTGGAGAAATAGATTTTCCCGTCCGAGGCAATTTCCAAGCCGTTTGGGATGAGAAATGGCTTCCCGTTTTCATCCTTGTCGGCCAAAACAGTCGCCGTTTTGTCGGGGCTGATGCGGATCAGCCCTTCCCGGTGGCTCAACGCGACGAGGTTGCCGGCGGCATCGAAGTGGAGGCCGGCGACCCACGACCGGGCATCATAAAAAACTTCCACCCGACCGGTCGGGTCAATTTTCAAAATCCGCCCGTCGGCAAAATCGTTTTTGGCGTGAACACCGCAGAACAGGTTTCCTGTTTGATCAAAAACGATGTCCTCTGGTCCCCACCAGCCATCAAGGGAGATTTTTTCAGCCGTCGAGAGTTTTTCATTCAAGGCGGTTTCGCCTGTGAACATTGGTTTGGGGACTGGCTTCCAAGCCTCTGGATGGAGGCCGCACGAAGTAAAAACCAGGGAGAAGCCAAGGGCCACGGCTGGGACTAAAAGGGAAAGAAGATTTTTGCTTTGCATAATCGTCGTTGTTTATGTTGACGGTGCAAAGGTGAGGCGGGCGAAAGCCGAGGATACTGGACAAATGTCCAGAAATGATTTTACCGGACTTGACCGCGAATCCGGCTGAGGTGGCGGGGTGTCACACCAAGCATGGAGGCCAGGTATTGCAAGGGGATTTGCTGCAATAGGTGCGGCTCTTCTTTCAGCATTTTCGCGTACCGCTCCTCGCCGGTGAGTACGATCAAATCGTGGCGACTGGCATCGATGCCGCAGATGGTGTGCTCCAAAAGGGCGATGTAAAAATCCTTGAAACCAGGTACTTCGGTGACCAGTTTTTTCAGGTTTGAGCGGCTAATCAGGCTGAGTTTTCCGTCGGTTAGAGCGCGGATGCTTTCGAGCGCGGGTTTTTGGCTGACAAAACTCAAAACCGAGGCGAGGAAGGTGCCTTCGATGTTCATGTAAGTGGTCTTTTCCACGCCATCCACCATGACAAAATACTGGAACAGGCCACTTTCGACAAAGCCGAAGTACTTGGCCACCTTGCCCTCTTCGACGACGAAATCGTTCTTTTTGAACTCAATCAAAATAACCGATTCAAGGATTTTCTCTAAAGCTTCCCCTGTAAAACCGATGTCCTCGAAATATTTTTTTAATTTTTCCATAAGTGCCGAATGTCATATCTAATTGATTTGCAGTTGCTATTGTCATTCGGGCAAATACGTTTCCAGCTTTGTCCTGAAGGAGACGATTTTTATGTTAACTTAGAAACCCGCAACTGGCCCATTATTATTTTTCCTTTTTCAGTTGGCAAGAACGTTACGCTTGCTGTCAGGTGCGACGTCTAGTAGTACTTGACAGCAAGCGATTGTTAGAAACTGTTTTAAAACCCCTTATGCTTAAAAAAAAGTACCCAAAGCAATATGTTTGAGGTGTCTAAATCTTAAACATTATCGCCATGAGTACCTTGCAAAAGAACGGCAAAAGGCCCAAATATCCAAGCGATATCAGCCAGAATGGATGGAATAATTTGAAGAAAGTACTTTTTACATCTCCCAAAGACCCGCAATTGGCAGGTCGGCCGCCGGCCGACCTGCACGAAGTCATTAACGCCATTTTTTATGTGGTTAAAACGGGTCGCTCTTGGCGAAGTTTGCCGCATGATTTGCCCAATTGGTCTACTGTGTATGGGTATTTCAACCGCTGGAGCAAGGATGGCACTTGGGAATGGATTCATGTTTGGTTTGTCAAAAAGATCCGTCAAAAAATGGGGCGCAAAAAACGCCCCAGCGCTGGTAGTATTGATTCACAATCCGTGAAAACAAGCGCTTGCGGTGGGGAGGATACAGGATACGATGCAGGCAAAAAAAAGTAAAAGGGTGTAAACGCTTCATTTTAGTTGATACACAAGGGCTTATCTTAGCTATTTGGGTTTGTGCCGCTAGTGTTTCCGAAAAGGCAGGCGCGATGGAATTGCTAGAGTATATCAAAGGTGTCCGATGTTTGCGCAAATTATGTGGAAGAATAAAATTGGTCTGGGTAGATGGTGGCTACAGGGGCGAGAAATTGATCAACTGGGTGAAAAATATGTGGGGATGGATCTGGCAAGTGGTTTTACGCTCCGATAAGGAAAGTGGCTTTGTTATATTGCCACGACGTTGGGTAGTCGAAAGAACTTTCTCTTGGGTGACTCATGCCAGACGATTGAATCGCGATTATGAAAAAACCGCCATTAATAGTCAGGCAATGGTTTATATCGCACTGCTCCGAATAATGCTCAATAGCTTTTAAAACAGTTTCTTATAAAATAGTGGGATTTGTGTAAATTTTTTATTAAGTTATGTAACACTTGAATGCATATAAATCTAAAATATTGCAGTAAATTTTCAAATACAAATTTTTAGTAAAACAAAAAAATGAATAAATTAAATACGCGTTCCCTGATATTAAAGGTAGCATTGGGTTTTCTGCTTTTCCCTTCTGGCTTTTTATGTGCCCAGAACATTGGTATTAATGCCGATGGCGCACTACCTGATTCCAAGGCGATTTTGGATATTTCCTCCACCACCAGCGGCCTGCTGATCCCACGAATGACTACCCTGCAGCGCAATGCAATTGTTGCACCGCCAATTGGCCTGCAGGTATTCAATATTACGACCAATACACTCGATATAAACAGAAGTACCGGCTGGGCGTCGGCGGCATTTACCCAAGCCGCTACCAACCTGGTTTATGTATCGGCACTTGCCGACCTGCCGGCGCCCAGCGGACTGGCCATCTTGTTAGACGCTACGAAGATGTATATTTTTTCGGGCTTCGTAGATATATCGCCCAACTACCTGAACTTGAACGGCGCCGGCTTGCGGGGAACCGATCCGGGGAAAGATGGCGTTATGTCTACGGTAAACGGGGGCGTATTACGCAGTACCAATGTGAGTGTATTTATGGAAAACCTGGCGGTCATTCCCGCCAGCAGCAGTACAAAAGCCTATGATTTTTCTGATACGACCGGCGTTAAGTTCTGTAACCTGTTTTCGGGTTGCTCCGTAGTGGAAATTGGTATTCCCAGTCTGGGTGTTGGACAAATAAGCGGCTTTAAAGCCATTACGCTGCAAAAAAATTATTGGAACTGTAAGGACGGGATTAAAATTACCGGAACGGTCGGAAAATTTGCTTCGGCTTATAATTTCATCACCGGCATTAGTGTGGGTAGTGGCATCGAATTACTGGCCGGATTGACCATTGATGATATTGATTTGTCCAATAATTATTTCATTTATACAGGTCAGACCGGGATTAAAGTAAATGCGGGTGCGACTATTAGCAATGGTAGAATGACCACTAACATGTTTCGTGGCGTAACTACTTTATTAAACGGCATTGATTCCTATACCTACGGCTGGGAAATGCAACAGAATACCGGTATTCCGAATACCAAGTCGTTCGCCTACGCTTACCTGGACGCGAATGCAACCCCAACGGCATTTACCGCAGTGGGAACCTACACAAAAATACTGGGGACCACCACCCTGGTAACCGAGCAGAAATTTACCGCAGCGAGCAACCGGTTCACCTATACGGGCAAGCGAAATATTAACTGCAGGGTGTTCGCCGTACTGGGCGCCAAGGCCCCTAATAACGCCACCGACTATACCATTGCCATTGCGAAGAACGGCATTGTCCAGCCAGCACCCACTTCTTCTCTGGGCCCGCTGAGCAATAACCAGGGTTTCCAGATCGTACTGGAAACGGATATTGCATTCTCGACCAATGACTATGTAGAAGTATTCATTAAGAGCAATTCCGGCACCATTCCCATAGCCGTTTCTGAACTGCAATTCCGGGTGGTTGAATAATGGCCGCCTGCCGGGCACAACAACCTGCTTTTTGGCTCCGCCCGGGGTTTATAAACAGTTTGCTAACTGTCCGTTCCTGCCAACAGAACACGCCCTGCCTGACTCTATGGAGTTAGGCAGGGCGGATTTCAGTACTTCTAACTATAACCATTTAATCATGCAGAATAACTTATTTAAAAACGCGCTCCTGTTGGTTGCGGCCATGCTGGTGTTGATTTCGGGACTTCAGGCAGATCCACCCGCCAGGCTTATCCTGAACGGAGCCTATATCAATATAGTACAAGGGGCCCGACTGGTGATCGACAATCCTTCTGCAAACGCTATTACCCGTATTAGTGGCCGTATTATCAGCGAGGGCGAAAACAACATAGTCAGATGGAATATCGGTACCACCACAGGTAATTATATTATTCCCTGGGGAAACAATATGAATTATTTCCCCCTGTCTTTTACCCCGACCGCCGCTGTGGGCAATGGCTATTTTAACTTCTCTACTTATCCAACTCCCTGGAATAACAGCAGCCAGCTGCCAAGCGGTATAACAACCATAAACAATGGGGCTGGAAATGATAATTCTGCTTTTGTCATTGACCGTTTCTGGCAGTTGGACGCGCGGGCATATACCACCAAACCTATATTATCAAACCTGCTCTTTACTTATGTCGATGCCGAGCATTCGGCTCCTGGAAATACCATTACAGAGAGTAATCTCCGGGCGCAGCGATACAATGATGTTGGTATGACCTGGTCCGATTATCCGCCTTCCGGGACGATCAACACCAGCGCGAACACCGTAGTGGTGGCATCGCTGGCGCCCGTCGACTTATATAAATGGTGGACGCTGGTTGATCAATCCAGCCCTTTGCCAGTCACTCTGCTTGCCTTTACCGCAGAGCCGGAAGGGCAACAGGTCAAATTAAACTGGGTGACGAAGACAGAAGTAAATAACGATTATTTTACCGTTGAAAGAAGTCAGCAGGGCCTCGTTTTCGAACCCGTCGTCGAAATAGACGGCGCAGGGCTGAGTACCCAGGAATTGAGGTATACTGCATTGGACTATAATCCATTTGCCGGGCTATCCTATTACCGGCTGCGGCAGACAGATTTTGACGGAAAAAACACTTATACCAGCCTTGTTTCCGTCAGGATGGGGCAAGACGCCGGCCTTCTTTTTAATATATATCCTAATCCGGACGATGGCCGGGATCTGAGTCTGACATTTTCTAATATTACAGGCGGGAGCATACAGGTTAAAATATATAGTCTTACCGGTCAGGAAATGTTTGGTCTGCTTATCCCGTCAACGCCAGGCACAGAATTTACAAGTGTTATTGACTTGCCCGAGACCTTACCCGCAGGTGCTTATTTTATAAAAATTGACTCCGATAACCAGACAAAGAGCCAAAATTTTATTTTACAAAACAGGTAGTAAAATAATTATACCGGCTTTATATGCTTAAAGAGGTGTAAAAAATATAGCCGCCTGGGATCAACGCCCAGGCGGCTATCAGTTATAGTCAGTTTTGAGTGGTTTGGAATGGTTGGTTGGTTTGAATAAATGATTATCAGTGATTAGAAATCCGACTTCGTCCAAAACTACTTTGCGTTGACCATAGCCACACGACTCACCTTTGTACAAGCTTCCGCGTGGCCATGCCCACCGGCCCTACCCTCAATTCAACCTATTCCCCGGCTGCGAATACAACAACAACGTCTGATCCCCAAAATACTCCTTAAACGCCAGCGCAAAACTGCCCGGACTGGCGAAACCCACCAACTCCGAAATGGTCTGCGGCGAGCCGGCGCGTTTTTCCAGCAGCACTTTGGCTTTTTCGAGCCGCATTTCCCGGATGAGCTGCACGGGTTCCTTGCCGGTCAACGCTTTTAACTTCTTGACGTAATGGGTCTTGGTCATTTGCAGTTTCTTGGCCATATCATCGGCCATGAAGTCGGGATCGGCCAGGTTCTGCTCGATCATCTGTACGCTGCGGACGAGAAAGGGATCGTCGAGCTCGAAGTGGTTCTCCGAATAGTACAGGTTCAGGAAACGGGCGAAATGTTCGTGTTTGATCTTGCGGGCATCCAGCAGCCGCTGGATGGAGGCGTCGAATTCGTCGTCGATGACCGGGCGGGTGAACCAGGCATCCGCGCCGGCGCGCAGGGCGTCGAGTTTGCCTTCGTTACCGAAATGGTCGGTCAGCAGCACCACGGGAATATGGTTGGTGCGTTCCGAGAGCTTGATCTGCCGGGCCACGTCGATGCCGGTTTTGCCATTGAGCACGGCATCGCAGACGATCAGATCGGGCAACAGGTTGAGGGCCATTTGCATGCCCTCGGTATTTGTCGCCGCCGTTTCGATTTGAAAGCGGTCGGAAAGCAGAGATTTCAAATACAGCACGACCTGCCGGTTCGGTTCGATGAGCAGGGCAATTTGCTCGGGCTTGGAACCCGTGTACATAGTATAAGGATCGGGCGTGGTGATCAGGCTTGTGGCCTGCTGCACGGCTTCAATGGATTGATTCAAAGCCGATTCCTGGGCATCGAAACGCAGATTGGCCTGTAGCAGATCCATTTCCAGCTCCCGCTTTTCCAGGCGTTTGCGCCAGCGGTCATGGGTCCGGAAATTGGTAAAGAGGAGGGTCAGGAACAGCAGCGCCAGGCCGCCGGAGATCAAATACGCCTGATCGACCGGCACCCGTAAAAACTTGGATTGTTCGGTCATTTCTGCCCTGCGCAGGGCAACCAAAGAGTCGAGCCGTTGTTGCATCTGCATGGATTCCGCGCGCCGCCGACGGGCCGCGATGGAGTCCTGCGCAACGCTGAGTTGCTGCTGACAATTGAGGGCCAGTTCGGGCAGTTCCCAGCGACCGCTTTCCTTGACCAGCACGGTCAGCAGTGCGGCTTTGGTCACCGGATTGGGGTCACGCAGCGCATCCAGCTGGGCTTCGTTCAGGAAACGGGTCGCCGAGCGGTCATCGTCGTTGGCTTTATAAATGCCCGACAAGAGCACGACGGCTCTGGGCGGTACCGGCAGGCGGTTGCGGCGTAAAAAATCGCGCAGTCCTTCGGCTTCCACCTGGGCCTGCTCGAAATTAGTCGCCTGCGTCAATTGAGTCAGCAGTTGCAGCCGGTTGCTCAACGAATCCTGTACGGCCACGTTTTGCGCAGCGACCGGACGGGCCACCACGAAAAACAGCAAACACAGAAGCGGAATTTTGGTGTAACGGAATATCGGCATCAGGAAAATTTTCTACGCGACAATATCAGGCAAAAATAGCAGAATAACACAAATCCCGGCATAAAGCGGGATTTAGAATGAAAATGAACAATCGAAACGGATAAGAATTCATCCAAAATCGCCGGCAGAAATGTAATTTTGCGGACCTGAACCAGGCACCAATTTAACCAGCAACCCGTTTGTCAAATACAAGGCAGCAAACGTAACCCAGCACCGGGAATTATGAAAAAATCACACATTATTGCCATCATCCTCGTCGCCGCCGCTATTGGCATTTTAATTTCGGCCAGCAGCGACGTGACGACCTACGCCAATTTTGCCCAGGCCGCCAAAAGCGGTGAAAAAGTCAAACTGGTCGGCCAGCTGATCAAGGATAAACCAGTGGACTATAACCCTGAAAAAGACCCGAATTTCCTGTCTTTCTGGCTCAAAGACGATGCCGGACAAGTGCGCCAGGTCATTCTGCGCGCCGGTAAACCCCAGGATTTCGAACGCTCCGAACAGATCGTGCTGACCGGCCAAATGGCGGGCGACAACTTCGAAGCTTCCGATATGCTGCTGAAATGCCCTTCGAAATATAAGGACCAGGAGATTTACGTGCGGTCGGAGAAGAAAGGATAAGCCCCAATTTTTAAAACATCCATGAATGGAATTTATTGGAGAACATTTGCTCCCCGGCCAGCTCGGCCATCTTTGCGCGGTACTGTCCTTCGTGGCGGCCTTACTGGGAACGGGCGCCTATTTTTACGCGACGCAACGCCGTAACCAGCCCGACCATGAAAGCTGGCGCAACCTCGGCCGATTCGCTTTTTTACTGCATGGCCTGGCTACGTTCGCCATCATTGGCAGCCTGTTTTTCATTCTGACCAATAAGTACTACGAATATCAGTACGCCTATTCCAATGTCTCGAACGACCTGCCGGTGCGTTACGTCTTTTCCGCTTTCTGGAAAGAACAACAAGGCAGCTTCCTGCTGTGGAGTTTCTGGCACGTGGTCCTGGGACTGATCCTGATCCTGCGCAGCGGCAAATGGGAGACGTCGGTACTGACGACCCTGTGTCTGGCGGAAACCTTCATCGCTTCCATGATCCTGGGCCTGTATTTCGGCGATTTCCGCCTCGGCGCCAGTCCTTTCGATCTGCTGCGCGAAATGCCGGAAGCCGCGAATGCGCCCATTTTCAAGACCGCCGACTACCTGTCGCGGATCGATGGGAACGGCCTGAACCCGCTGCTCCAGAACTACTGGATGACCATTCACCCCCCTACCCTGTTCCTGGGCTTCGCTTCCACCATCGTGCCTTTCGCTTTCGCCGTAGCCGGACTCTGGACGCGCGAACACAAAGCCTGGTTACGCCCGGCCCTGCACTGGTCGCTGTTTTCCGGCGCTATTCTGGGCACCGGCGTACTCATGGGCGGCGCCTGGGCCTACGAGGCCTTGTCCTTTGGCGGTTACTGGGCCTGGGACCCCGTGGAAAACACCTCGCTGGTTCCCTGGATCGTGATGGTCGCCGGCATTCATACCAACCTGATCGCCCGCTCTACCGGTTATTCCATCCGCAGCACCTACGGCCTGTACTTGCTGTCCTTCGTGCTCGTACTATACTCGACTTACCTGACCCGCAGCGGCATTCTGGGCGATACCTCCGCCCACGCTTTCACGGAAATGGGCCTGGGTATCCAACTGATCCTGTTCATTTTCGCCTTCTCGGCACTGGGTTTATGGCTCTGGGGGAGCCGTTACAAAGGCGTTCCGGAAACCAAGGGGGAAGAGCGCGGTACCAGCCGGGAGTTCTGGATGCTGATCGGTTCCCTGGTGCTGCTTTTTTCGGCCATACTGATCACCGGCGCTACCTCGCTGCCGGTCTGGAATAAAATCGTGCAGCTCTTTGACCCGACGTACGTGGGCGCAGCGCTGAAAGACCCCATCGAGCACCATAATCGTTATCAGTTATGGATCGCCGTGTTTATCGGACTGCTCAGCGGCATCGCGCAATTTACCCGCTATAACGAACGCAACTGGTCGGGTTACAACCGTAAGTTCCTGACCCACATGGGCGTAGCGGTGGCCGGCGCCGGCATATTAACCGCCCTGAACGCCCAGTGGATCAGCGTCAACGCCTGGCAGTTATATATGCTGCTGTTTGCCGCCATGTTCACCGTCGTTTCTAACCTCGACTTCCTGATTACGGGTTTGCGCGGCAATTTGAAACTGGCCGGTTCGGTCATTTCGCACGTCGGTTTCGGCGCGCTGGTGCTCGGTACGATGAGTACCGGACTGGATAAATCCTGGATCTCGTCCAACTCGTTTGCCATGGACGGCCTGATCGAAGGCATGGGCAACGACGACCTGAAGAAGAACGTGATCCTGATGAAAGAGGCCGCGATGCCCATTCAGAAGAACTTCGATGCACTGTATGAACGCGATACCATTGAGCGGCAAACGCGGACTTTTGTGGTCAATTTCAAAAAACGCGACGGGAACGGCAACTACACCGGCGAGAGTTTTACGGTAACGCCCAACATCATGTACGACCGGCAATTTACCAAGGTCGTGGCCAGCAACCCCTCGACGCAGCACTATTGGAACTACGACATTTTTACCATGGTTTCTTCGCTGCCGAAAGCCGAACTCGATCCGGAGTTCGCCAAGCAACAGGAAGACAGTCTGCGGTTTGAGCCCTACGAAGCCATGGTGGGCGACACCATATTTACCAAGAAAAATTACCTCGTGGTGGAGGCCATTACCAAACAGCCCGTTCACCCCGACTACCACGGCGAAAAGGGCGACCTGGCTTTCGGTCTGAAATTAACGGCGCATGCCCTGGATAACCCCAAGGCTTTCACCGCCGCCCCGATGTTGTATTTCCGTCCGGGAAAAGGCGCCTTTACCTTGGCTTCCCAGGTCGGTCAACTGCAGATGAAAGTGCGCCTCACCGAAGCGTCCATGCAGCAACTGCTCAAAGCCGAGGACGCCCTGCAATACAAGCAGTTCCAGGTGCGCGAAAAAGATGAATTTCAGGTAGGCGAGTATAAGATCCGCTTCCTGGGCGCTGACCGGAACATTAAAAACAGCGCATACGTGGCCGAGGCCAACGATATTGCCGTAGCGGCGAATCTGGAAATTACCGGTCCCAACGGCCAGCAGGCAACGGCAGCACCGGTGTATTTGATCCGGGAAAATCAGCAGCTCAGCCTCAAGTACGAGGCGCCGGCGCTGGGCCTGCACTTCCGTTTTGAAAGCATCGACCCGAACAAGGGCGTGCTCACGATCGGGGTGGCCCAATCCGGCCAGGATGCCCGCAAAATTCCGCTGGAAATCGCCGAAAACCTGGGTCGCTCCGACTATATCGTAATGGAAGCCATTATTTTTCCGGGCATTAATCTGGTCTGGATCGGTTCCATTATGATGATGCTGGGTCTTGCCTTCAGTCTGGTGCGCCGGCTGCTCGCGCCGACGGTTGTGGGGCATTGAGGATTTTTTAGGCGTTTAGTTATAGTTAGGTTTGTTGGTTTGAACATCTGATTATCAGGTAATTGAAACCCTTTTATTAAATCAAGTGGAAGGCCGGCTAAAGTCGGTGTTACTATGGACAAGAAAATCACCCTCATTTCCGGCGCTTCGCGTGGCATTGGTCGCGCCATCGCTATTAAACTCGCCCGCGAAGATCATTTCGTGGTGCTGCTGGCCCGTAACGCCGAAGAAATCACCGAACTCGAATTCGAGATCGACCAGTCGGGCGGTAAGGCCATGGCCATTGTGGCCGATATCAGCGACGAAGAGCAGGTCGTAGCCCTGATGGCGAAAGTTATCCGCGATTTCGGGCGCATCGATGTGCTGATCAATAATGCCGGCATCGGGGTATTCAAACTTGTCGAAGAATTCAGCGCCGATGACTGGGACCGGGTGATGAATGTGAACGTAAAAGGCTCTTTCCTGCTGACCAAAGCCGCTTTACCGCACATGAAAGCTGCCGGTCGCGGGCATATTGTGGGTATTGCTTCGGACGTTTCCAAACGCACCTTCGCCAACGGCGGATTGTACACGGCCAGTAAATACGCCCAGCACGCTTTTTTCGAAAGCCTGCGCCGCGAAGTGCGCTCGCTGGGCATCAAGGTCAGCGTGATCTATCCCGGTCTGGTGGACACTTATTTCCACGAAGGCGATCCTGGTCAGCCGCATCGTGCGCAGTACCTGGAACCGCAGGACATTGCCGCTGCGGTCAGTTATATTCTGCACGCCCCGCCGCATGTGCTGGTGGATGAGCTGATGATTCACCCGATGATGCAGGAATGGTGAGGTTAGGGGGCAGGAGGCAGGTGACAGGGGATGGCCGGCAAAATTTGGGTTTCAATTTAGGTGATTAAAAGCGGCAGGTAATTAAGTCCTGCATTATGTTGTGTTTTTGTCATTCTGTAAGAATCTGACGACCATCCTGTTGCATTATCTTTAAGACTATTTCCATGGACGTCGAACAAGTGCGCATTTACTGCCTCGCTAAACCGGGGGTGACCGAAGATTTTCCATTTGGCGAAAGCACCCTTTGTCTGCGGGTCGGTAATAAAATCTTTGCGTTGATTGGTCTGGACGGCGATCACCTCAGCATTAATCTGAAAGCCGAGCCGGACTACGCGCTCGAACTCCGCGAGCAGCATCCGGAAGTGCAGCCGGGTTATCACATGAATAAAAAACACTGGAACACCGTGGATTTCGAGGGTAGCCTGGACGGTAAGCTGCTGCGTCAACTGTTGGATCACTCGTACGAACAGGTGTTTAAAACGCTGAAAAAAGGGGAACGGGAAGCGATTGCGCCGTTATAGGAAATGGATATGCAAAATAAGCGGCGCTTTTTATTTATCTATTCATTTATGACGATACCACTATCCACCATCTTCGCTATTGGCTTTATCGTAGTGGTCGCAACGGCCTGCTGGTGGTTTCTTTTTAAACGCAAAAAGCCGCAAACAGCGCCTTTCCCCAAGGACTGGCGGACCATTCTGCTGGAAAAAGTCGATTTTTACCAGCAACTCTGGGCAGCGGAAAAAATCCGCTTTGAAGAAAGTGTGCAGCATTTTCTGGACGAAGTCAGCATAACGGGCGTGGGTACAGCAGTAAACGATACCGACCGCATGTTGGTCGCCGCCAGTGCCGTCATTCCGCTGTTCGGCTTTCCGGGCTGGAAATACCGCAAACTGACCGAGGTGCTGCTGTACGATGGTGCATTTAACCGCGATTATGAGACCTCCGTGGGAGAGGAAAGGAATATCCTGGGCCTGGTGGGCGGCGAAGGCATGACCGGCACCATGATCTTATCAAAACCGGCGCTGTATCATGGTTTTGACAACCCGAATTCCACCCAGCACGTGGGCATCCACGAATTTGTGCACCTGCTGGACCGGGCCGACGGTTCTACCGACGGCGTGCCGGAAGCCCTGCTCGAAAAGCCTTTTATCATTCCCTGGGTAAAAATGATGCACCAGGAAATCCAGGCCATCCACGAAGGGGAATCCGATATTAACGACTACGGCAGTACCAATCAGGCGGAGTTTTTCAGCGTGGTGAGCGAGTATTTTTTCAAACAGCCGCGCTTGCTGGAGAAAAGGCACCCGGAGTTGTTCGCGCTGCTGGAGAAGGTATTCAGAAAATAGCGGGTGTGTAGTCCGAGTTTCTGGCTGTCAGCTTAAAAACAACATCAGCACCCCCGACACAATCAAGGTCACGCCCGTAATAATGCCTGCATTATGCTCCCAGCGATGCCAGTTCAGTCGGTGCAGACCATGTAAAGCCAGCCAGACCCAGAGCACCATACCGCTCACGGTTACCACACCGTACACAGCCGCCAGTAAAGCCACGAAACCCCAGCCGAAGGGGCCGGCCACCAGGAAAAAACCTTCGATCTCCAGACAGGGGGAAAGGAACATGGCCAGGGCCAGCGAGGCCACCAGTCCCCAGTGGGTACGCTGCTCCTGCAGGTGAAAATGGTGGTGGTGGTGGTGCTGGTAAATGTAAAACACACCCATGCCCGTGAGCACCACCGGCGCAAACCAACGCGTCAGATTCTCCGCTTCTTTCGCCAGCGTACCGCCTACAGCCGCAAAAATGCCGCCTAAGACCACCGTACTCAGTACATGCGCCAGTCCGGCCAGCAACGTGATCACCAGCGTCTGCCGCACTGACCAGCCCTGGCGCTTGCTGACTGCGAGCACCGGGAGCCAGTGACTCGGGATCAAAGCATGAAATACGCTGAGCAGGGCGGTACCCGCTAGTAAAGTGAGCATGGAGGAGGGAATTGATAAAGTTGATGAGGTTGATAAAGTTGATGAGGTTGATACGCAGCTGCACGCTTTGTATCAACCTTATAAACCGCATAAACCTTATCAACTGTTTTAACCAGCCTATTACGTAGTATGGATGCGCAATTTGGCCAGCATATTGGTAGAAAACTGGCTGGCATAGGCGCCGTAGGCATCGGTCATAACGCCTTTCTGACCATGTTTGCCTTCAATAGCGTACACCACGTCATTATCATCCGGCGAACTCGCTCCCTCGAACCGGTACACCTCGACGATCTCGAACTCCTCGGGCTGGAGTTGCATTTGCGGCGTACTACAGGCTATATGATCGGGTTGCAAATCAAAATCCAGGGTGTAGCCCCGGCGTTTGAGGTCATCGAGGGCTTCGGTTAGGGTGGCGTATGGTGCAGTCATAATGGAAGAGGGTTGAGAGAAAAGGAGTTGAGAGGGGTTGAGAGAAAAGGTTGAGAGGGGTTTAGTTTTCAGGCGGCAACATAGAGCTTTGAATTTTACCTATTAAATGGGCCAGGTTTCCCACCTGCTTAATACGCAGCGGCCACCTTCTCAACCTCTCTAAACCCCTTTCCTAAACCCCTCTAAACCTTTTCTAAACCCCTCTAAACCTTTTCTAAACCCCTCTAAACCTTTTCTAAACCAACGTATAACCATCCGGCAATGTTTACACGATCTTCTCCACTTCGTAAATGGAGTTGACCTTGCCGGCAAAGAGGCAGTAAAAACTGGGCGTTTCGCGCAGCCGGGCGATCTCGGTAGGCCGGCCGTCATCGATGTAGCTGGCTTTCAGTTTGGATTTGATGGTAAAGTACGAGAACAGGTGCTCAAACTGCACATTATCCGTATAGTACTGCCGCATTTGCGCCAGCATCTTATAGGCATTACTCACCGGACGACGCGGGCATTCCGTGCAGATCCCCGGTGCGGCAGGGCGACAACGCGGGTCCTCGGGCACCTGACAATCGAAGGTCGGCAGATTATCGTAACTGATCTTATGGTGGGTATAGGCGACGGAAGACAGCGATAACAAGCCACTCAGGCCATAGGGCATGATCGAACCGAACGGGCCATCCATCACGGTGAGTCCCTTGCCGCTGAACTGCGGCGAATGCACAAAAGCGATTTCGGATATTTCGTGGGTCAGCGCCAGTTCGTCTACTTCAAACAGGCGATTCATGGCATTGGTGGCCGCATACGTGGCGTTAATAACGACGGGCGTTTCCAGCACCAGCCGATCCCGGTGTTCTGCCTGCTGCCTTTCGGCTTCCAGCACCCAGTTCGCGCCAGTGGTTAAAGCCTGCATAATCCGGGTGTTTGTGAACACCGTAATGCCCGGCGTAGCGGCTATTTGCGCCCGGTAATAGTTACCCAGCAGCACCGGATCGAAGGAGTATTCTTCGGTGCGGTACAGGCTTTCCAGGCGCTCGAAGTTGAACAGCGGATGATCAGGCACGCGTTCGCAGCGTATATCCAGGTAGGCGCAAAAACGCTCGAATTGCTGCGGATCGGTGAAAGAACCGAAGCGGTCGATCGCGTAAAATTTTTCAAAAGCAAAATTGACGAACGGGCGGTGCTCTTCGGTAAAACGCGCTTTGTGCTCGTCACTCATGGCCGCTGTCGCCATACTCCGCGGGTAGTGATAGCCGCCATGCAGGCGGGCCTGATTCACCAGCGACGCCTTCTGAAAAAGCCGGTCTTCCTTTTCGATCAGGGCCACGCGACCGCCTTTTCCGGCCAGATACAGCGCGGCATAGCAGCCGAAAATACCGCCGCCAATGACTACGAAATCGAATTGCATTTACCCTTCAAAGTGCACGGAAATAGTGAACGTCCGGCTCAGCACTTTTTCCAACACGGTACTTTGTTCCAGCCGGTCATTGTAAATCAACACGTTATTCAGGCCCTGCGAAATTTTGAGTTCCGGCGAAAAGATAAAATAGGGGAAGAAGAACTGAATACCGGCGCCGTACTCGAAGGAAAAATCGGTGGGCGCAATCCGGATCAGACCGGCCGCCTGCCGGGTACGCGAGTCGCTGGCCACGTCGAAGGAATACTTCACGCCACCGATGACGAACAAACGAAAGTCGTGATACACCGCCGATTTATACCGCACGTGAAAGGGCATTTCCACCAGCACCGACTGGATCGGGCGGTTTAACACCCGTGCATTATCGCCCACCGGGCTGTAACGAATGGTATGTTCCGTAAACGACAGGGTAGGCAAAAAACGCAGGTCGAAGTACTCCCCCACTTTCAGGTTGGACACAATACCGAGGTTAAAACCTGGTCCGGTGATGGATTCCGCCCGGGCGAACGAGTCGTTGCGGATAAAATTCTTGGAGTGGTAAATCCGGTAATTACTATTGTTGAAGCCCAACGTAATACCGAAATAATAGGGTTTTTGCTGAAAATCGCGGTAGTTCAGGTTGCTGCCCTGCCCGATTTGTGCCGAAGCAGCCAGCGGTAAAAGTGCAAAAACCAGGGGGCAAATAGCGAACAGGAAGAATGTGCGGAACATCCGGCCCGACTGCTGGCCTATTTGCTGGCGGTGTAGATGGAACATATTCCGAGAGTTAGTCGTTTGCATATTGGATTTTGAAAGCCGGTTTTTGATAAAATAGTTAGAAAATCATCACCTTCCGGGAAGACCTGCACACTTTCGAAGAGATAGGTATAAGCCCGGATATCGCGGCTCGTTAAACGACCGATCAGCGGTAAAACGTATTTGAAATAGCCGTTGTAGAACTGTTTAAATGGAAAAATATGTGGTTTGGAGAATTCCAGGATCACCACGCGGCCGCCCGGACGTAATACGCGGTACATTTCCGCCAGCCCTTTTTCCAGATTTTCAAAGTTGCGCACCCCGAAAGCGACCGTCACCGCATCGAAACTTTGGTCTTCAAAACGCAGCTGTTCGCTATCCCCGGTTTCGAGGGTGATAACCGCCTCAAACCCTTGCGCCTGGATCTTCTGGCGGCCCAGGTCCAGCATTTGGTTCGCAATATCTATGCCGACGATGCGGGCGGGCTGTAACATTTTTGCGGTCATGATGGCTACATCCGCCGTGCCGGTGGCCACATCGAGTACTTCCCGGGGTTGATTGGCGCGCAAATATTCAATAGCCTGCCGGCGCCAGGAAACATCGATGCCCAGCGACAGCACCCGGTTGAGCAGGTCGTAATTGGGGGCAATTTTATCAAACATCTGCTCCACCTGCGCTTTTTTAGCCGCTTCGGAGCCATAAGGCGTAACCACTGTTTTATTTTCCATCTTCTTTTATGCTACTTAACGTCGGCCGTCAACTCCAGGTTTTCCACAATTTCCAGACCATAACCAATGAATCCTGTCCGCGGGCGCGGATGATTGGTCAGCAGTTTGATTTTCTGAATGCCCATTTCCCGTAGAATTTGTGCCCCGACGCCGAAATCCTTTTTTCCCAGACTGGTATGCAACTCAAATTTTTCGGGGGCGCCTTCTTCCACCAGTTGTTTATACAGTTGAATTTTGGCCAGCAAATTGGCTTTATCGCCCTGCCGTAAATACACGAATGCCCCTTTACCCGCTTCCGAAATAGCCTGCAAAGCGGCCGGGATCTGCGCGCCGTAATCGGAGAGCAGACTGCCGAGAATGCCCCCCGTCTCCGACCAGGAATGGACCCGCACCAGAACGGGCTCGTCTACCGTCCAGCTGCCTTTTTTCAGCACCATGTGGGTATCGCCGCTGGCTACATCGGTGAAAACCACCAGATCGAAAGTACCGTGGATCGTTTCCATGGTGGTTTCCAGTTCGCGGCGCACCAGGCGTTCGGTCCGCATGCGGTAGGCCACCAGGTCGTCGATGGAAATAATTTTCAGGTCATGCTGGCGGGCCACTTCCAGCAGTTCCGGCAAACGCGCCATACTGCCGTCGGCATTTAATATTTCCACCAGTACGCCCGCCGGGTAGAGTCCGGCCATGCGGGCCAGATCCACCGTCGCTTCGGTATGGCCGGTACGGCGCAGCACCCCGCCGGCCTTGGCGCGCAGTGGAAACACGTGTCCGGGCCGGGCATAATCGCTGGGTTTAGCCGCCGGATTGGTCAGGTGGCGAATAGCCGTCGCCCGGTCGTAGGCACTGATGCCGGTCGTACAACCAAAACCGATCAGATCGATGGACACCGTAAAGGCCGTCTCATGGAGGGCGGTATTACTGCTGACCATGAGGCCGAGGCCCAGTTCGTCGGCGCGTTTCTCCTCGATGGGCGTACAGATCAGGCCGCGCCCGTGCGTAGCCATGAAGTTGACCGTTTCGGGTGTTATTGTTTCGGCAGCACAAATAAAGTCGCCTTCGTTCTCGCGGTCTTCATCGTCGACGACGATAATGACTTTGCCGGCCCGGAAGTCGGCGAGCGCTTCTTCGATGGTATTGAGTTGCGTGGAATCAGACATGATGTTGGAGCGGATTCGAGTGAACCCCGTGGGCCGATAAGGGCATGGATAAAACAGAAAAATACGTGCTGGGGAAATGCACATTTTCCCCGGCGCGGCAAAGATAATTTTGATAACACTCTAAACAGAGGGTTGTTCGGAGAATTTGATTTGGTATTAAAGGAAAACGACGACTTTAGTCGTCCAAGTGGGTAATTTGGCTGGCTAAGCCCTGCCGGCGTTCAATCATGCTGCCAGAAAGCCTAGTAAGTGCCGTTCAGGTCGCCCAGTTTGACCCCGCGGAAATTGAGGCAGCCACCGTTGGACGTAGTGGCGACGGGGTCAGCGACGAACCGCCATTTGTCGCAGGGCAGGGATGTATTAATACCGAGGATAAGTTTACGGGCGAGCAGTATGTCGAACGTGGTGATGGAACCGCTGCAATTATTATCGGCCGCCAGTTCTTTCCAGGCGGGCGTAAGTGGATCCAGGCCGAGAATATGGCGGGAAATGACCACCAGATCGGACGTGCTGATGCCGTCCAGGGCCGGGCCGGTTTTAGTGGCGCTAACGGTGTAGGTCGCGTTTTGCAGCGCCGCTATGTTGGCGAGCGTATAACTGCCGGTAGCCAGAAACGTCGTATCGAAACTGGGTGCATCCACCGTGATCAGTACGCTGTCCAGTGGGTTATCGAAATAGGTTTTTAAAAAACAGGGGACGGGTGCGGGTGGCGGCAGCAGTTCCGCCATTTTCTGGCTGAGGAGCAGCATCGTTTCCTGGGCCGAACCGCCCCGAATATCAAAATACACCTCGCCGCTACCCGGAGCGATGACGATGAAGGTCGGCGTACCCTGAAAAGGGCCAAACTGATTACTGGTATAGGGCTGTCGGGCGGCTGCGCTGCCGCCATCGGTACCCACGCCGGGCATGGTCTGGCCTTTACTCGTTTTGTAGGTAGCTACTTTGGCATTGGTATCGGTGCCAAGCGTACTGATCAGCATGAATTCTACTTTACCGGGATAATTTGCCAGGGAATTCTGATAGAGTGTCTGGACCAGCGGGGCATGGGTCGCGCAGGGCGGACAGGTGGTAAAAAACAGCTCGATGACCAGCAGTTTCTGCTGATTTATATAGTCGGCATAGAGATGTTTGACCTGATTGTCGGAAGTTGTCACCGTAAAATCGGGCGCGGTGGAGGCGGCTGTCCGCAGGCTGGCCAGCAGCAGGAGTAAAAAGGAAAGATTCTTCATTATATATCGGGTTGGTTGCCCAAAATTACTTTTTCAGGCCGTAAGACGGTGAAATAACTGGCGTCTGTGTCGGATAATTTACTTTTAAAAACGCTACACGCACGACCCGGAAAAGAGGTTTCCGGTTAAGTTTTTACCTTTGCGGCTATGATGCCTCGGCTTTTTCTCCTCTTTACAGGCGCTGTTTTGGTGCTTGGCTGGTCATTCCGGCCGCCCACTCCGACTACGGTCCTCCAGCTGGGCGAGCAGCTTTTTTTCGACCCGATTTTATCCCTCGAC
Source organism: Saprospirales bacterium (assembly GCA_031425035.1). Lineage (GTDB taxonomy): Bacteria > Bacteroidota > Bacteroidia > Chitinophagales > Saprospiraceae > M3007. The sequence continues at coordinate 25,637 of JANPIN010000033.1, forward strand.
AGTACGGTTAGCTGCGCCAGTTGCCATCAGCCGGCTTTTGGTTTTGCGGATACGCTGCCTTTCAGCCATGGCGTCGGCGGTCGGCTGGGGCGGCGAAATTCACCCAGCCTAAACAACATGACTGCGCGGCCCTATTTCTTTTACGATGGCCGGGCCGCCACCCTGGAAGCCCAGGTGCTGATGCCGATCCAGGATACGCTGGAAATGCACGCCACGCCGGAACTGGTGGTCCGTCGCCTGCGCGGACAGGCCGTATATGGTCCGGCATTCAAGAAAATATTCGGTCGCAAGGCCAATCTGCAAGACCTGGCTACTGCGCTGGCCACCTATGTTCGTACGCTGGAGACCTCCAACACGCCTTTCGACCGCTGGATGCAGGGGCACGCGAACCCGATGGGCGAAGCGGCGGTGCGTGGGCGGCGACTTTTTATGAACAAGGCAAAATGTTTCGACTGCCATTTTTCGCCCGATTTTACCGGCGACGAATTTCGTAACATCGGTCTGTACACCGGGCGGGCGCCGCTGGCCGATGCCGGTCGTTTCGGCATTACCCACGATTCCAGCGATCTGGGGAAATTCAAAGTGCCGGGCCTGCGCAATGTGGCCCGCACGGCGCCGTACATGCATAACGGCATGTTTCGCACGCTGGAGGAAGTAATTGATTTTTATGATCAGCCGAATATGACCGCGCCGGATGCTATTGGCCGCGATACGCTGCTGGCCCGGCCTTTGGGCCTCAGCCCGACGGAAAAAGCGGATTTAAAAGCTTTTCTGGAAGCGCTGACGGAGTGAGACTATCACTCCCTCACTCCGTCAGACATCTTTTTCAACCGATTACTGTTTAAAGAAACTCATTCACCCTTCACCAGCTTAACCAACTATGGAAAATACCAGCGAAAATTGGAACGCGCTCACGCCGGAAGAAGAGCGTGTTATTGTGAACAAAGGCACAGAGCGCGCTTTTACCGGGGAATATAACAACCACCACGCGGCGGGCACTTTCGTTTGCCGGCGCTGTAATGCTCCCCTGTATCGCTCTTCGGATAAATTTGACAGCGGCTGCGGCTGGCCTTCTTTCGACGATGAAATTCCGGGGGCGATCATTCGCCACACCGATTCTACTATGGGCATGCAGCGCACCGAGATCGTGTGTGCTAATTGCGACGGCCATTTAGGCCACGTATTTACCGGCGAGCGCCAGACGGCTAAAAACGTCCGCCACTGCGTCAACTCGCTGTCTATTCGCTTCCTTGCGGACGGCAAGTAAAGGCAACCTATTGCCCGCCCGGCTGTCCCGGAGCCCCGAAGTTGATTTCGATAATACGCAGGCGGTGTTTTTCCCCTATTTTAAGCACTTTACGGCTATTCATGGCTAAACCACCGCCTGCGCTGGCGACCGAGCAGCCGGCCAGCAAACCATAGCGGGTATTTTTATCCTGAAATATGGCGGCCCCCACCGTAGCCACGGCCAGAGAGGCCCCAAAAGTTAAAAAAGTGGTCCCTACCCAGCGCAACAACGGCGCACGCCGTACCCGCAGCGCCGCGATATCGGTCAGTTTTACCGGAAAATTATCCAGCAGCAGCATATTGGATTCCGGAAGGATGCTGGTGATGGTGCGCTGGTACCAGTATTTTTCATCGCCCGCCAGGCTGTAGGTAATGGTTTGGCCAATATAGAGTTTGGTGGTTTGAACGCGGTTGGCGCGTTCGAGCAAAACCATTTTTTGCGAAAAAAGCGGCGAAAAAGCGCAGATAAGGCAGAACAACAGGCTGTAACGCATGGCGGAAAATTTTAGCCAGAGAACGAACGGCAACCGGCATTTGTGGCGCCTGGTAGACGCTACTGCCATTTGGATTTATCGGCCAGTTTACCCAGTTGCTCCCAGGTGAGCAGTATATCGGTTTGCCCCACCGCATACGCGGCCACTTCGTAAGGATTGTACACAAAACGAACGCCTTCCGGGAGCACACAGTACATGACCGGCATGGTGAGTTGCTCCACCAGCAGCAGGTCGCGCAGGGTGGCATCCGGGGCATCCGCCTGTTTCGATTTTAGAAAAGCATTTTCCAGTAAAGGGCGCAGGGCCGACGTGTCGCGGATAATATCCGTCAGGGCCGGTGTTTTGCCGGTTGTCAGGTCGAAGGTTTCCAGCAAGGTGCCGTACATGCCGTGTGCGCCGCCGCTAAAAGCGAAGGTGTTCATTTCCAGCGACAAAAAGCGATTGGTCTGCCACAACACTTTGCTGGTCAGCTCATTAGTAAAAGACATTTCATATTCTCCACCACGCATACTGACGTCTTCCTTTAACATTTCGAACATTGCCAGCGCCGCCGAATCGATGGACTGGGCCAATGGCAGATCGGGGTTAGCTTCCGCGACCAGGAACAAAAAATCCTGGATGGAATCATTGATAGCGGCCGTAACAGCGGCATTCGGGCCGCCATTCAACACCGGATAACTGAGATGGAGCGTGGCACAAATGGTGTCATGCACGCAATTCTCCTTTTTCACCTCCGTCATGGTGACCGTCAGGGGTGCAGCGGGCGGAGCAGGCGGCGTGTTGGGTTGACAGGCAAAAAAAGACAGCATAGCCACAGCGGCTATGAACGGGAAAACTTGCTTACACATGCTTATTCAATGGTTGGGTTAAAAACGATTTGTCTCCTGTTTCGAATAAAAGCCGGCCTTAGGCATTGACCAGGGAGGCCGGCGTCTGGCGGTAAGCAGGCAGGATCGTTTTTAGTTTTTCGATCACAAAATCCACTTCTTCTTTGGTGTTATAATGCGAAAAAGAGAACCGGATGCTTTTACGCCCGGGGTCGGCGCCAATGCCTTCCAGGACGTGGCTGCCTTTTTCGGAACCGCTGGTACAGGCGCTGCCTCCGGAGGCGCTGATGCCATTAATATCGAGGCTGAGCAACAGCATTTCATTTTTAGGAGAAGGCGGAAAAGCTACGCTCAGCACGGTATACAGACACAGGCCATCGTAGTCGCCGTTGAAAGTAATATCCTCGAAATTTTCCAGCAGCCTCTCCTGCAGATAACTGCGTATTTCCAGAATATGGCGGCTGCGTTCGTCCATTTCGGCACAGGCCAGTTCCAGCGCTTTGGCCAGACCGACAATACCGTACACATTTTCCGTACCACCGCGCATGTTCCGCTCCTGGGAGCCGCCGTCGATGAAGGGTCTGATGGGCGATTCGGGGTTGATATAGATAAAACCGACGCCTTTCGGGCCGTGGAATTTATGGGCGGCCCCGGATAGGAAATTGACCGGGATCTGCTGTACGTCGATGGGAAAATGGCCGACTGTTTGCACCGTATCGGTATGCAGCAGGGCGCCGTACTGCCGGCACAGGGCGCTTACGGCGGCCAGGTCGAGCATGGTACCGATCTCGTTATTGGCATGCATCAGCGAGACCAGCGTTTTTTTGCCACCGCTGTTGGCCAGGGTTTGCTCCAGGATAGCCAGATCTACATGTCCACGCAGATCAACCGGCAGCCAGACGGCTTCGACGCCCTCGTTTTTTTCTACCGCTTCAATGGCATGTAAGCCGCAATGGTGTTCGATCGGCGTGGAAATGATGCGCTGCACGCCCAGATCGCGGACGGCGCATTTGATGGCCATGTTGTTACTTTCGGTACCGCCCGAGGTGAAAAATATTTCGGCGGTGCCGGCATTGATGCAGCGGGCAACCGTTTTGCGGGCACTTTCCAGGAGCGAGCGTACGCTGCGACCTTCCGCATGAATACTGGAGGGATTGCCAAATTGTCCGCGTAATACCGGCAACATGGCATTGATCACTTCCTCGGAAATGGGTGTCGTGGCGGCATTGTCAAAATAAACGCGTTGCATAGTTTAATTGCTTAACGGTGGAGGATCGTACAATTTACCGTAAATCCTGAATATCGCTGATAATTTTCTTAGCCAGGTTATTGGCAATCACGGCCGAATTACTTTCCGAATAGACCCGAATAATCGGCTCCGTATTGGAGGGCCGCAAATGCACCCAGCCACTTTCGAAGTCGATTTTGAGGCCGTCTTCCGTATTGATCTGCTCATTGCGGTATTTTTCCCGCAAACCGGCAAATACTTTTTCCAGATCAATATCCGCCGACCGGTCTAACTTAGTCTTAGACATCTGATAGTCCGGATAGGTTTTACGCAGCGTGGAAATTTGTTTGCCGCAATTGGCTAAGTGGCTGAGGAACAGGGCAATACCGACTAGTGCATCGCGACCATAATGCAGTTCGGGCAGAATGACCCCGCCGTTACCTTCACCGCCGATCACGGCGCCGACGGCCTTCATTTTTTCCACGACGTTCACTTCGCCGACCGCTGCCGCGTGGTATTCGCCGCCGTAGCGCAGGGTAATATCGCGCAGGGCACGGGTACTGGACAGGTTGGAGACCGTGTTGCCGGGCGTTTTGGACAGTACATAATCGGCCACGGCGACCAGGGTGTATTCTTCACCGAATAGATCACCGTCTTCGCACATAAATACCAGCCGGTCCACATCCGGATCGACCGCAATACCCAGTTGGGCACGTTGCTGGCGCACTTCGGTGCTGAGCTGGCCCAGGTGTTCTTTCAGGGGCTCGGGGTTATGGGCAAAATGACCGTTCACCTCGCCATTGATCAGAATGACCTGACAACCCAGGGCTTCCAGCAGGGGCGGTACGGCCAGGGCGCCGGTAGAATTTATAGCATCTACCACTACGCGGTATTTCTTGGCCCGAATGGCTTCGACATCGACCAGGGAGAGGGCCAGAATGCGGTCAATATGTTTTTGAATATAAGACGAGTCGGCGCGGTAAGTACCCAGTTGATCCACGGAAGCATATTGAATGCCGCCTTCGGCCACCAGGGCCAACAGGTCAGTGCCATCTTTGGCGCTGATAAATTCCCCGCGCTGGTTGAGCAGTTTGAGGGCATTCCACTCTTTGGTGTTGTGGCTGGCGGTCAGCACAATACCGCCGCCGGCATTCTCGATCGGTACGGCAATTTCTACGGTCGGCGTAGTACTGAGACCCAGATCGATAACGGAAATACCCATACACCGCAACGTATTGATAACCAGGCCGCTAACGACCTCTCCGGAAATGCGCCCGTCCCGACCGACTACTATGCTGCGTTTTCCGCTGGTATTGAGTATCCACTGGCCGAATGCGGCGGTACATTCCACAATATCTTGCGGGGTCAGGTTCGTCCCTGGGCGGCCACCGATGGTGCCGCGAAAGCCGGATATAGATTTAATGAGTGGCACAGTACAATGGGCTTATAGGTTGATTGCTTCGGAGGGTGGGCAAAAGTACGTTCTTTCCCCTGGATGACGGGGAAGACTTGTCCGGAAAATTGTCGTTCCAATGCGCAAAAGGAAAATCATAATGGATGCAGACCTGCTCTTTTTATGCCCGGCAATTCATACGGCCGGCACATGTTCCCGGATCTTACAGCCTTCCCGGCTTGAGGCGTGTTGGCAAAATTTATTTTTGTATAGTACTATAAAATTAAATTTAAAATTTAAAACGTGTGCGCAATTAAGAATTATTAAGCAGACATGCGACACAACTCTATTGCTACAGCCAAAGTATTGTTGGGGAAAACTGTCCGAAGCCAGCAAATAGCGGGCGTGCAAGGTCGGTTAAGCCAGAAAAATGTTGATATTTGCCCGAAATAAAAACCATGCGGCTAGTGCCGCGTATCAGCTCTGATCTTGCCAAAATTCCTATCCCTTTTGTAAAGCCCCCCGCTTATTTTTTAATTATCCCGACCGATTATTAGTATTTCCAGCTTCCAGAATACCGTCGACGGACCTGTCGTGCGGTAGGAATCTGTATTTAGAAAAGTCCATCCAGAAGCCAGCTGTTGCAGCGCTGCGGCCTGTTGCGGTATCTTACTGTTAAATGACCATTTTCATCCACTACTATGAAGTCTTTCTACCTACTGTGTGCTCTTTCTCTTTTCGTTTTTCCGCTTTCTTTGCACGGACAATGCCCACCGGCCGGTTTTCCATCGCCCGGTCCAACTTGCCCGACCGCACCCATTCTGTGTGTAACCCTGGATGGATACTGCGCGACCCTGAGCAGTGTCAATATGCAAATGGCGTTTCCAGGCTGCTCAGGTCAGTATGTATTGAATAACTCTGCCTGGTTCGCCTTTTATGCCGGCACTACCAGTATCGATATTCAGATAACGCCTAACAACTGCTCGCCGGGCACCCAAATGGGTTTGCAAGGCGGCATTTACCAGGGCTGCGGCGGCGCAGTGATGGACGTCCAGTGTGCATGCACACAAAATCCGTTCATATTAAATTCCAACAGCTTCATCATCGGGCAGATTTACTGGATCGTGCTCGATGGCTGCGGCGGTAACGTTTGCGACTATTCCATCGATGTACTTTCCGGTTCTACGGCCGGTGGGCCGCCGGCCAACCCGGGAGCGGTTACCGGCCCGGTGAACGTGTGTGCGGGTACTTCTACCGCGTATAACCTGCCGGCCGTATTTGCCGCTACCATGTATAACTGGACGCTTACGCCGGCCGGCATGGGTACGATCAGTAATAACAACACCCTCAACCCGACGGTCAACTGGAATGCCAATGCATCCGGAACCGCACAGCTCTGTGTAACCACTTCCAACCAGTGTTATGCCAACCCCACCCCGTCCTGCATCGATATTAATGTCGTTCCAAAACCAACCGCTATGCTTTCCGGGGGCGGACTACTCTGCGCCGGATCGGGCGTGACGGTACCCTTATCGGTAACTTTTACGGGTACCGCACCCTGGCAATTCGTTTACACTATTAATGGGGTGCCGCAAGCGCCCATTGTTACGAGCACCAATCCTTATATTATAAACGCAACCCAACCAGGCACTTACGCATTATTAAACGTCAGTTCTACCCTTACCAACTGCCCGGGAACCGTTTCCGGAACGGCGGCGGTCACGCAAACCACCATCACCGCGGCTACGGCCATTACCGCCGCTATATGCGGTCAAAGTAATGGCGCCGTCAACCTGACACCCGGAGGTGGCACCCTGCCATATATGTTTATCTGGTCAAGTGGTCAAACCACGGAAGACCTGGTCAACGTACCGCCCGGCACCTATACCGTCACCGTTACGGATATGAACGGTTGCACTAAAACCGCCACAGCGACGGTTGGCGACAGTCCGATCACGGTCAACGTTACGGGGGTAGTCGTAGCCAATACGACCTGCAACGGTGGAAATGGCAGTATTGACGTCAGCGTCACCCCGGCCAACGGCGTCTATACCTATCTCTGGTCAAATGGGGCAATTACCCAAGACGTGACTAACCTGACGCCCGGTTCATACACCGTGACCGTTACGACCGGGGTAAACTGTACAGGTACGGCTAGTTTTAACGTAGGGGATACCCCCAATCTCCCCAATGTTACCGCTACCGTTGTCGGAACAACCTGCGATTTCAGTAACGGCAGCATCAATGTAACGGCCTCGGGCGGTGTTTCCCCGTATACGTATTTATGGGGCGGCGGAGAAACGACCGAAGACCTCAGTAACATCCCGGCCGGCAGTTATACGGTGACCGTTACCGGCGCCAACGGTTGTACCAAAGTTCTAAATGTAACCGTAAGTAACACCAATCCGCCCATCGCCGTCACCGGTGTTGTGGTCATCAATACGACCTGTAACGGCGGCAATGGCAGTATTGACGTCACTGTTAATCCGGCAACCGGGACGTACACCTACACCTGGTCCAATGGCGACATGACGCAAGACGTAACAAACCTGACACCCGGTGCTTATACCGTCACGGTGAGTGGGGGCGGCTCCTGTACGCAAACCGCCAGCTTCACCGTCGGCGATAACCCCAACCTGCCGACAGTCAATTCCACGGTGGTCAATACCAGCTGCGATTTCAGTAATGGCAGCATCAATGTAACGGCCTCGGGCGGCGTGTCGCCTTACATGTTTATGTGGAGCGGCGGAGAAACGACCGAAGACCTCAGTAACATCCCCGCCGGCAGTTATACGGTGACCGTTACCGGCGCGAATGGCTGCACTAAAACGGCTACGATCACGGTCAACAATAACAATCCGCCAATTAACATCAGCGGCGTTGTGCTGTCCAACACCAGCTGCAGCAGCAGCAACGGCAGCATAGACGTCACGGTCAACCCACCCGGCAACTACACCTATACATGGTCGAACGGGGCCATGACCCAGGATGTGACCGGTCTACCCGGCGGCAGTTACACCGTGACGGTGAGTGGCGGCGGCACCTGTACCAACTCGGCCACGTTTAATGTTGCCGATGTGCCCAACGTGCCGGTGGTAAATGCGGCGATAACCAATACTTCCTGTGACCTGAGCAACGGCAGCATAAATGCGAGCGTATCCGGCGGCGTTGCTCCCTACACTTACCTATGGTCGAATGGAGCGACCACCGCCAACGTGACCAACCTGCTCGCCGGCGGCTATTCCGTTACGGTCACGGGTGCGAACGGCTGTACGACGGCCGCCAGTTTCAACGTCGTAAACAACAACCCGCAGATCAACGTCACAGCGGTGGTTCTGCCCAACACCAGTTGTAATGCGGCCACCAACGGCAGCATCAACGTCAGCGTTTTCCCCGCTAACACCTACACGTATATCTGGTCGAATGGAGCGGTTACCCAGGATTTGAGCGGCCTGGCTTCCGGAACTTATACCGTGACCGTCAGTGCCGGAGGAACCTGTACCCAAGTGGCCAGTTTTACGGTGCCGGACCAACCCAATTTACCCATCCTGACTTTTACGAACATTACGGCCATGTGCGATTTAAGTAATGGCAGCATTAACCTGACCGTAAGCGGCGGGGTGCAGCCATTCACTTACCTGTGGTCGAGTGGCCAAATGACCCAGGATATCAGCAATATTCCGGCAAACACGTATAGCGTCACCGTCACGGGCGCCAACGGCTGCTCATCGGTCGGCAGCGAGACGGTACCCAACACCCAAATACCGACCACGGTAGATGCCCTTATTACCAACCAGACTTCCTGCATTACCAATAACGGCGCCATCACGCTGCAGCTCACGCCCAGCAACATGACGGTGCTCTGGTCCAACGGCAGCACGGCAACCACCCTGAACAACCTGGCACCCGGCAGCTATATGGTGACAGTTAGCGCAGGGGGAACCTGCACCGAAACAGCCACTTTCACCGTGGATAATGATTCGGAACCGGCTATGCTGGACGTGAATATTACCCCGGCCAACTGCGGTCTGAACAACGGCGCTATCGATCTGGTCGTGGATGGCGGAGCGGCCCCTTACACGTATAAATGGTCCACGAACTCTACTTTTCAGGACATTAATAATTTGCTGGCCGGCAACTATGCGGTCACGGTAACCACCGCTCTCGGCTGCACTTCGGTTATTTTCGCTCCGGTGCCGAGCGAAGAAATCCCCATCCTCATCTACGGAGTGGTGTTTGATAATAGCTCCTGTAGCGGGCCGAATGGAGCCATCGACATCGATGTCCTGCCCGCTGGTCTTAATTATAAATACAAGTGGTCGAATGGCAAACTCACCGAAGACCTCAACAACGTGGGGCCCGGCATTTATACCGTAACCGTGACTTACGGCATAGGCTGTAGCTCGGTAGCCGGCTTCGAAGTACTGAATATAGCGCTGCTGCCCAGCGCCTCTATTCTCGGCATGCCGGCCACCTGCGGGCTGAACAACGGCGCCGCCGATCTCAGCGTCACCGGTGGTACGCCCGGTTATACCTACCTGTGGTCGAATTTGGCTACGACCCAGGATTTAGCGAATGTACTGCCCGGTACGTATACCGTCACGGTCAGGGACTTCTTCGATTGCAGCGCTACGGCCACGGTCGTAGTCGCCAATAATAATGTACCGCTCAACGTCACCGGCGTGATCATGGCCAACACATCCTGTGCCGCACCCAATGGTGGATTGAACATCAGCGTATCACCGGCGGGCACTTATACCTATAAGTGGAGCAACCTGGCGACGACCGAAGATTTGAGTAACCTGGCAGCAGGAAGCTATACCGTTACGGTCACCGCAGGTGTGAGTTGTACCGGTACCGCCACGTTTGTCGTCACGAATAACACGGCCGATCCGGTCATTAGTCCGGTCATTACCCCGACCATTTGCGGTAACAGCAACGGGGCCATTAACCTGAGCATCAGCGGAGCCGGCGCGCCGTATACCTTCCTCTGGTCCAATATGGCCGTCACCGAAGACCTGGCGAATATTCTGGCCGGTAACTACAGCGTGACCGTCACGGCTTCCAACGGATGTACGGCCGATACCACGCTGAATGTACCGAATAACGCTTCCACCTTCAGCCTCAGCGGGGTGGCCAGTCCGCTGACCAACTGCGCCACGCCCAACGGCACCGTCAATCTGACCGTTACACCGACCGGCGTCTACACCTTCCTCTGGTCGAATGGCGCGGTCACGGAAGACCTGAACAACCTGACCGCCGGCACTTACACCGTTTCGGTCACGGAGACCGGCAACTGTATAGCGAATGCCTCTTTCGTGATCACCGACGACCGAACCTACCCGGCCACCACCCAGACCATTACGCCGGAAGTTTGCGGATTATCAAATGGCGCACTGGATCTCGGGGTCAGCGGTGGCGTTGCCCCCTATACTTTCGTCTGGGCCAGCGGCCAAATGACCGAAGACCTGAGCGGTGTTCCGGCCGGCAGTTACCTGGTAACGGTTACCGACGCGAACGGTTGTACCACCACGGCCAGCGCTACTTTGCCCGCCAACACCATTTCCTTTTTCCTGGCCGCTACGACCACCCCGAGCAGCTCCTGTCTGCTAAATAATGGTACGCTCGACCTCGTGGTCACACCGGCCGGCGCTTACACTTACCTGTGGTCGAACGGCGCCACCACCGAAGACCTGGGACCCGTCGGCGGCGGCAACTATACCGTCACCGTGAGCGCGGGCGGCACTTGTACCAGCACCGGCACTTATACCGTCGGCAGTGCCGCCACACCGCCTTCGATCACGGACGACATCACGGCTGCACCCTGCGGTCAAAGTAGTGGCAGTATAAATCTGACCGTATTTTCCGGGGCCGCACCTTATACGTATGTATGGTCGAACGGCGCCATCACGGAAGACCTGAGCGGTATTCCCGCAGGCATGTATGTAGTCACCGTAACCGGCGCTAATAGCTGTACGACGGCGAATACCTACACCGTTCCCGATGCGGTTATTACCCCGGCTCTTTCGGCTATTACTTCGTCCAATACGCTCTGTGTAGGCAGCAACGGCAGTATAAACCTGAGCGTCAGCCCGACCTTGAACTATACCTATAACTGGTCCAGCGGTCAGACGACCCAGAACCTGAACAACGTTGCTGCGGCTAATTACACGGTTACGGTAAACGGCGGAGGCGCCTGCATCGGCACCGCTACTTTCATCGTGGATAACAACACCCCGGCGCCGCAATTATCAGCCACCACCACAACTGCTTATTGTAACAAAACAACCGGCAGCGTCAATCTTTCGGTGAATACCGGTATTAGTCCGTTCACGTATAACTGGTCCAATGCCGTTCAATCGGAAGACCTGAACGCGGTGGCGACGGGTAGCTATACCGTCACGGTCAGCAGCGCCAATGGCTGTACGTCCACGGGCACCTACATGGTGCCGGACAGCGTGATCGTACCGATGATCACCGGCACGACCGTAGCCAGTACTTCCTGCGTGGTCAGTAACGGAGCGATTAGCCTGGGCATTATGCCCAATGCGCTGACCTACACGTTCCTCTGGTCGAACGCTGCCACCAGCCAGAACCTGGTCGATGTGGCCTCGGGCGTTTACACGGTTACCGTGAGCGGAGGCGGGGGTTGTACCAACACGGCCGGCTTTACGGTGCCCAGCAACACGCCGTCGCCGCAAATGTCGGGCAACATTGGTACCGCTTTTTGCGGACAAAGCACCGGCAACGTCAACCTGAGCGTGAACGCCGGCGTCGCGCCTTTCACTTTTGTCTGGTCAAATGCCGCCCTGACCGAAGATGTGAGCGCCCTGGCCACGGGCAGTTATACCGTGACCGTCACCAGCGCCAACGGCTGTACGGCCACGGCCAGTTACATGGTACCGGACAGCGTGACCATTCCCGTTATTACGCCATCCATCGTCACCAATACTTCCTGCATAGCCAATAACGGCGCGATCAGCCTGAGCGTAGCGCCGGGCATTTTACCCTACACCTACGCCTGGGCCGGTGGCCAGACGACGCCTAACCTGACGGGTCTGGCGCCCGGCGATTATACCGTAACCGTCAGCGGCGGTGGCGGCTGTAATAACACGGCGACGATCAACGTACCCACCAGTACGGCCATCGTTACGGTAAATGGCACGGCTACCCAGATCCTGTGTTTCGGGATCCCCAGCGGCGCTATTAATTTAACGGTCAATGGCGGCGATGCACCCTTCGTTTACACCTGGTCGCCCGCACAACCGAACAGCCCTTTAATGCTGAATAATCTGGTGCCCGGCAACTATGCTTTCACCGCCACGGATGTCAATGGTTGTTCCGGGACCGCAAGTTTCGTCATTCAGCAGCCGGCCAGCGCGCTCCAGCTTACCTGTGGCCAATCAAAAAATGTAAGTGCGCCCGGTCTGACGGACGGGGAAGCCAAACTGGCTATTGCGGGCGGCACAACGCCCTATACCGTCACCTGGTCGCCCGGAAGCACGCAGACGAATGTTCCTGCCGGTGACTTTATCATCAGCAACATGGGCGTGGGCAACTATGCCGCCACGGTCACGGATGCCAATGGCTGTACCACCGTTTGTAACTTCGGTATCGGGCTGGTCATTTGTAAAACGGCCATCGGCACCATGTCGGCAACGACCCTGAAATACTGCGGCACCGGCTGTGTAACCGCAGCGTACAATGCCACCGGGCAGTTCCTCGAAGTCGGCGACGTGCTGCAATACATCCTGCATACCGGTAACGGCGGGCAGATCCAGAATGAAATTTTGCGCAGTAACCAGCCGACTTTCTGCTTCGATCCGGCCGTAATGAGTTTTGGCACCACCTATTATGTTTCCGTAGCGGCAGGCAATAATGATGGCACCGGGAATGTCGACCTCAGTGATTATTGCACAGTCGTCGGCCCCGGCACCCCGATCGTGTTTTACGATCAGCCGGTACTGACCGTGACGCCACCTGCTTCGCTTTCCTGTATTCTGGAGGAGGTTCCACTGTTCGGCATTTGTTCCGTACTGAGCGTGATCTATACCTGGACAACCGCCAATGGCCAGTTTACCGGTCCGGTTGATCAGGCCAATACGACCGTCGATGAAGCCGGATTGTACACCCTGAAAGTAGACAACAACGGCTGTACCGCTACCAGTTCGGTCCAGGTAAAGGACTTAACCAACCAGCCGCAGGCTACGATTGTCGCGAATCCCGGCGATCTGCTCGATTGCACCATCGATGAGATCCTCCTGGCGGGTACGGCGGAAGGCACGACCAATGCCAATACCGTGTGGATCAGCAACGGCATAT
>JANPIN010000034.1:0-44257 GCA_031425035.1 Saprospirales bacterium
AACACAGGACGGGGCACCCTTCCGGATACTTTTATGCCGCGTAAAATAGGTCGGGGCACCCTTCCGACTACTTTTATGGCGCGTAAAAAAGGACGGGGCACCCTTCCGACTACTTTTATGGCGCGTAAAAAAGGACGGGGCACCCTTCCGGCTACTTTTATGGCGCATAAAAATCCTTTGTAGAGCCGTTTGTCGGCTAAGTAAGCGGCATTTGCAGAACAATAACCGGGTTTTTCCGCACTTTCAAGTCTATTAGCAGCTCAACAAAGTCACACACAAAATTTTTTTTACTTTTTTTTACTTTTTCCCTATCCTTTTTCGTCCACTCCCCGTCTATACTACAGACTGGCATTTTTAACGGATTCCGGTCAAACGCGCGGAAACGTTTCCTACCACTTTCTCAACTTTTTTCATTCTAAAAACTCTCAGTTATGAGAACCAATGTCGCGCTCGACTTCAAGTCGGGCCTGGGTGATGCATCCTTCGCCCAATTTGCCGCCACCGTTTTATCACGGGTTAGCGGCAACCCTAAATTTTCCGCTTTGCAGCCTTTTGTCAGCGCAGAACTGCAACCCGCTTATGACCGTTTTGCCTTCGCTTTGCAAGAAGCCGCCGATGGAGGCCGAACGAAAGTCGCTATAAAACGCGCCCAGCGGATGGCCCTGACCGATCTGCTCGAAATCATGGCTGCCCACCTCCAGACCATGCCGGACAACTCGGAAACACTGATCCTGGAAAGCGGATTTCACCCGCGTCGCCGCGTGTTCCGCTCGTCGGATCCTGAACAGGTGCAGGGTCTGCGGGCCAGCAATGGCGAACATTCCGGCGAAGTCATTCTGGAATTTGAGCACCCGGATACGGCACGGAGTTACGGCATCGAATGGAGCAGCGATGGCGGCCAGCAATGGCAGAACGGTACGTATTCCACCGCGCGGCGTGCGGTCCTCCACGGACTGCCCACTTACCAAAACGTACAGTTTCGCGTGTATGCCATTGCGACCCAACAGCGTAAAGGCGCAGTGAGCGTACCCGCCAGCCTGTATGTCCTGTAAGCAGTGATCGTTGTATAAGTGGCCGGGTTTCTCCGTTTGGAGGGGCCCGGTTTTTTTATTGGTTGGGGCTCAATTAGGGGGATTAAGTAGCCGGAATATAAATATCGAAGCGGGCGCCACTACCCGGTTCCCCACTGGCCGTAATCTCGCCGTGGTGGTTTTCGATGATTTTTTTTACAATAGCCAGTCCGACGCCCGTGCCCTTATATTCGCTTCGCCCATGAAGTTTCTGAAAAATGAGGAAAATGCGCTCGTTGAATTTTGGCTCAAAACCAATTCCATTGTCGCGTAGAGTGATGTGCCAGTAATTTTTTTTCCGATCCAGCTTTTCATTATGCAGGGTAAGGCCTGCCTCCACCTGAGCGGTTACGGAAATATGTGGCGCAACCCCCGGCCTGGAGAATTTCAACGCATTACCGATCAGGTTATTAAACACCTGACGAAATTGAAAAGGAATGATGCTGGCAAAGCCCAGACCGCTTGACTCGATCACCGCCGCTTTATCCTGCATAACCTCTTTAAATTCATCTTTTACTTCCTCTAAAATAGCTTCCAGACTTTGATTTTCAAAAATCCGCTCGGTCGTACTGGTCTTGGAATAGGAAAGCAGGTCATCCAGGAGTGTTTGCATACGTTCTGCTGTACGTTGCAGGCGCTGGAAATCATCCTGTCCGCTGGGGGATAACGCGGAAAATTCTCTTTTAATAATACGATCCGAAAAAGTCTGGATCTTGCGCAGTGGTTCCTGCAGGTCATGGCTGGCGATATAGGTAAAATCGGCCAGCTCTTTGTTCAGTTTGCTCAGGCTTGCATTGGATTTTTCCAGCTCTGCGGTTCTTTTCAACACCTGGCTTTCGAGCTCCTGGGTAAAAATTTTCTGCTGGTGAATATCCGTGCTGGTACCTACCCATAATTTGATGTTACCCAAAGCATCGCGCTGAGCGACGGCACGACTCAGCTGCCAGGTGTACTGGCCATCATGCCGACGGAAACGGTGTTCAAAAATAAAATCAGCGCCGGTTTGAATCGAATGTAACCAGCGTTTCACATTTTCCTCGCGGTCATCCGGGTGTACAATTTGCAGCCAGCCTACCTGCTCGATTTGTGCCGGCGTTAGCCCCGAGTAATCGTATACGGCCTGATTAAAATAACCCAGGTGTCCACTTACATCACCCGTCCAGACGAACTGCGGCATGGATTCGGCCAGCAAATGAAATTTTTCGTTGGTCAGGCGCAGCTCTTCTTCCGCTGTTTTGCGATCCGTAATATCCTGTACCGTACCGGAAAAACGCACAGGCACCTGGTTTTCGTCAAAAAAGGCCTGGCCGGTTGCCTGTATCCAGCGCGTATTTCCGTTAGCCAGTTGCAGGCGGTATTCGGCGTAGTAATTATCGGGGATGGTTGGATCGATGGCGCGCTGCATTTTTTGCAGGGCAGTTTCCCGGTCGTCGGGATGCATTTTCGTCCAGAAAGCCTCCAGGTTAACCGGCTGCCGGGAATCGTGTTCAAACATCTTGATCGTGGCTTCATCGAACTGGAGTTCTTCCGTCAGCGGGTTATAGTCCCAAATACCCAGGCGGCTGGCTTCGATGGCCAGCCGGGCGCGCTCTTCGACTTCTTCAATTTTTTTCCGGGCGTTTACCTGATCCGTTACTTCGACCGCCACGGCAATAATACCGGAAATTGGTCCGTCATTTTCCCGGAATGCCTCGTAAATAAAATTGAGATAAATGGCTTCCATTTTTCCGTTCCGGGTCAGATTCACCTGCATTTCATTGGCTAACCAGGGTTCGCCGGTGGTATATACGCCGTGTAATAGGGCTTCCAGGCCCTGGTCTGCAGCCTGTGACAAACCTTCAAAAATGGGTTTATACATAATTTCTTCCGCCGTCGTGCCCCATAACTCCAGCATAAGGTCGTTGGCCATTTCCACTATATATTCCGGCTCCCGTAAAACGCAGATGGCGACCGGCGCCTGCATGAGCATGTTATAAAAATTGCGGCGGCCATTGACGAGCGACCGCAGGGCCAGTACTTTAGAGGTCGTATCATGGCAGGTAACCAGCACGCCGGCAGGATGGCCTTTTTCATCCAGTACCGGACTGCAACTAAAGGTCCAGTACACATCCTCCATCTGGCCGTTGCGAAAGATCGGCAACAACAGGTCTTCATTCCACACGGCTTCGCCGCCCGACATAATCTGTTCGAGCAAGGGACCGATAAACGTCCAGTTCTCGGTCCAGGCTTCCCGGGCCGGCTGTCCCAACATGTTGGGGTGTTTGCCATTTTCCCCAGACTGGGTCGAAAGGCGTCATTATATAAACAGATCAGTTCCGGACCCCAGAACAGGAACATGGGAAAGCGGGCCCGCAATACGGTACTCAGGGCAAAGCGCAGATGCGGCGGCCATTGGTTGGGTACACCCAGAGGCGTGCTGCTCCAATCCTTTATACGCATCAAAACACCCATTTCGCCACCTCCAGCCAGGAAGGGATTGCTATTGTCACCATCTATCATATTTGCGGGCTCTTTCTTGATTTTGGCACTTATAGTCTTCTAAATCACTAAGGAGGTGGGCAACCTGTAACTATAAGCAAGCACCAAGTTGCTGGGAATTTATCTTTTGAAAATCAGGGACATCTCAGTTCTAGCCATTTTTAATTGTAAATAATCGCGCCATGGCATTTTATAAAGAGCATGTTCGGGTTTTAGGTTCGAGCCAGATCACCCGTTAAAATTTGCATCAGCCTCTTTTCAGCGCATCACTATTGTTAATTCTACAATATTTAAGCTAAAATCGGCCCGTGTATAAGCCGTGTTTGGCCAGGCTTCAGTATGTTTGTGACGCCATTCGGACGAGCGCTTTTTTACATTTTAGCGTGAAATTATTTGCAATGGCCAGGGACTACCTGTTTGGTATCCTTTGAATCTTTAATCTGAACAACTACATGAAAAGTTTCTTCCGTTCTGCCTCCTGCAGAAGCTGTACCGTTATATGCCCGGACGTATGCACCTGCCTGGGCTCCCTGTCTGCGGATAAGCGCGCTCCACTTTTTTACCGCAGTAAGCCCCCTTATGTTTTTTTCCATGACGCAACTGGTTGGCCGGATAACGCCATCCATACCCCTACCGGCATGTTATTTCCGGAGTCCGGATTTCCCGTTTAGCGCGTGTTCTATAGCTGGTTGAATGCGTTTTCAATCCTGGCCGGCGGACTACTTACAGCGTTTTTTTGCAAAATCATCTTGTTTTACCTACTAATCTGTTTACCAATCTCGTGTCCATGAAAAATACCTTTACCCACCATGTATTTTATGAAAATAAGATACAGAGAACATTACTTGTTTATTTATTACCCGTTCTCTTTCCTTTTGCCCTTTGTGCCAAAGGCCCTTTTGAAAACCTGCCTGCAAACCCCTGGCCAACTGCCGGGTGGCCATCCTGGTGGCTGGCGGAAGGCAATGTTTCCAGTTTGACCGCTAGTCCGGGCACCATTTGCCCAAATCAGATGTCGACCCTGACGGCCAACGGCTTAACGACTTCGAACACCCAATGGTGGATAGATAAAGCGGGCGGAATATCCGGTTCCTACGATCCCGGGACCGACATTAACCTGGCGACTTCGGTGAGCGTTCTTTCGGTAACCGGCGGCACGACCAATTTCCCGGCTGGAAGCAGCGTCACGGTTTGGGTGCAGGAAACGGTTACGGTAGCCGGTATGCCGCCGACAGTCACCGTCACGAAAGCCAGTACGACCCTTGTAATTCGCCCCGTATCGGTCATCCCCCAGGGATTTACGGTTTGCCGGAACGACAATCCAGAGAATTTAGCCACCCGATTCCCGACTGCCACCAGTTTCAGTGGTCCCGGAGTCAGTGGCAGTACTTTTACGCCCGCGAATGTGATGCCGAATAACGCGCAAAATGTGAATCTGACGGCAAATTTCCCCTGTCCCCTGCCGGATGGTAGCATGTCAGCCCAGTTTAGCGTCAGTATTCAGGACCCGCCGAATGCGACCATTGCGGATTTTTCTTCCCTCTGCCAACCTGGTAGCGGATCCACGAATCTACAGTCGGCTTTCACGAACACCACGAC
Organism: Saprospirales bacterium; assembly: GCA_031425035.1. GTDB lineage: Bacteria > Bacteroidota > Bacteroidia > Chitinophagales > Saprospiraceae > M3007. Next base: position 5,148 of record JANPIN010000034.1, read on the forward strand.
CCAGGGAGGCACCTTTACCTTATTAAGCGGTGACGGCAGCATTTCCGGGCTTATCCTGAATTATAACGCCCCCGGTTGCTTTCAGGTCCGGTATACGGTCACCAATCCAAATGGCTGCGACAATGCCACGCTGACCGATGACGCTTATGTCATGATCACCCAGGGTCCCGAACCCAATTTTACCATAGCGGCAGGAGCCGCCAGCTGTTTTGAGACCGGCACAGCCTCCGTGCCGGTTATGGTAACGGTAGATCCTGCAGCGGCCGGGACGACTTTTTTATGGCGGGTTACGACTACGGGAGCGGTGAAATTTACCATTGCGGATTCCACTTCCACGACCGACCCGGGCATCAGCATCAACTTTGACGGCGCCCCGCAGTACGCCGCAGGAAGTATCAGCATTTGCCTGATCCAAACCATTCCGGCCAGTGCCATGGCCTGCGGCGCCAATCCGGCGGCCACGGGCTGCTCCAAAACCATTTGTAAGTCCTTCTCCATCCTCCAACAACCGGACTGTGACACCGACTGCCCGGGCATAGAAGGTTCGGATGTTTGTGATGTGTACAGCAACCCGGGTATCAGTCTGAGTTGTTCCGTGTTGACACTCGGTCCTTTAGAACTCTTTTTCGCCGAAATCGGTCCGGAAGATCCTGCACAGCCCCAGGCCATTTCCTGCACGACGGACGAGGTCTGCGTGACCTATGATGCCCAGTTTAAAATTGGCGGCCTGGAGCAGAGCAGTTTGCCCAAACTGAAAGACCTTCCCCTGGTCGGTGGCATTTGCGATCTGCTGCAATTTTGCATTTGTGTGGATCTGGGTTTTTTGGGGAGTATAGAGATCCGGCCTTTCGGATTTATCCCCAGCGATTTCTGCGATGATGACCTGTTATCCTTCATCCTCGACGCTTTTGGCAACGGTCAGGGCTATCAGGTCTGGGCGGATACCGACGGTGACGGCAATTTCGACTATCTCGTCGACGAACAAAGTCTGGCCACCGAGATGACCAGTTGTATACCCAACAACGTGCCGGGAGAGGGTAAAATAACGGTCCGGATACTGGGCTCGGCCAATGGCAAACCGACCGGCCCCTGCCAGGATCCGGCTACTCCGCTCAACTTACTGGACGTACTGCCGATCGATGCTATTCCGATCATCGGGCCGACCATTACCAGCATCCTGGAAGCCTTGGGTTGCGTGGTGGACGTAGGTTTTTCCGACGTAGCCGACTACGAAGTATTCGTTTACAATGACCAGGAGCCATCTTTTGTCAATTGCCCGTCCGCTTACAAATTCAGCGACGGACCGAATTGCAGCGCTTTTGTCAACTGGTCGGCCCCGGTGGCCACGGATAATTGCGATAAAACCGTGGTCGCCGATGTGGTCCAGATCACGGACCCGGCTTCTCCGGCCTGGGCGGCCAATGGCAACCCCTTTACGCAGACCCTCACTTCCGGTCAGTTTGTGACCTATGATACGAGCGCAAACGGCAATAATGAGTATGTCATTTTATATGAAGCGACCGCTTGTAACGGCCTGAAAAATTACTGTTCCTTCACGGTCAACATTTCTACCGGGGAGCAGCCCCAATTGCTTTGCCCGGCAAATTTCACCGTACAAACCGATGTAGATAAATGCAGCGCTATTGTGACCGGCCTCAGCCCGCTGGAAGGATTAGGCAGCTGTGACGCCCAGGTCAGCTGGAGCGCCTGGAAAGGCACGGCCGTCATCCCGAATATGGCCGATATTATTGCTACCGGTACGAATGATGCGAGCGGTAACATTTTCCCGGTGGGGGTGAATACGGTGCAGTACGTACTGAATGCCCCGGATCAAAACGGGAATCCGACTACGGCTACCTGTTCCTTCACCGTGACGGTGGAAGACGGTCAATTACCGACGGTTTCCTGCCAGGATCTGACGGTGCAGCTGGATAATACGGGCGCAGTAACCGTTACGGCCCTGCAGGTGGACGGGGGTACGAGCGATAACTGCGGTGATGTCAGTGTACAGATCCAAAAAGGCACTGCGGCGTTTGCGAATCAGGTCACGTTCGATTGTTTTGACGTAGGTTCCAACACCGTCACTTTACAGGCCACGGATGACGCCGGGAATCAGCAGCGCTGTCTCGCCCAGGTCATTGTATCCGATTTTTTCAAGGATTTTGTACTGGATCTGGATGTGCCGGAAATTTGCCTGGAAGCCAATAATCCGGCGCAGTATAATTTTTCCAACTACCTGGCTATTACCCGTCCAAACGGCACGAATATTCCCCATAGTCTGGTCGGTACGCTGGGCGCGAACGTGCATGGTTTCTTCGGTATTACCGCCTTTAACCCGGCCCCCGGTTCCGGCACTACGCTCGGCACCTCGGCTAACAATCCGGGCGATATCGGCTTCATTGATCCGTTTACCGGTGTTTATACGCCGGGAGCTGGTTCGGGCTACATGACCATTTCCTACTTGCTGACCATTGGTAATCAGGTGGCCCAAAACGGCGCGCTGATCGATGGTTGTTTCAAAATCGTGCACGATGTGTTCGAACTGCGCCAGCCGCTGGTCATGGGTTCGCCCGAATGTATGTGTTTCGTGGGCAACGAACGGATCGTCGACCTCGGCATCGTCAGTGGCGGTCTGGAACCTTACCGCATCCAGTATGCCGGTACCCGCCTCGATGTAGACGGCGACGGCGTGGCCGACGACTCCGACGGCACCTACACCTATGATGTAGCCAATGGCCACAACATCGATGATTTCCAGCAGGACCTGGGCGAACTGCGCGTAGTCTACACCCAACCGACCTGGTCGTTTACCATCGTCGACGCCCGCGGTTGCGAAATTTTCCGCTCCGGCTCCTGCGATAATGACGACTTCACCGAAGGGCCCAATATTCCCTGCACCCGCCCGCAGGTAGAACTGACCACCGAAACCTACCTCTGCGAAAGCCAGTTTGCCTGGCAGCATCCCATCCCGACCGATAACTGCGCCGTTACGCTGTACGACTACCGCATCATCAATCCGGACGGCAGCATCGACGGACCGCATACGCTGAACGGACTGACCAACCTGGCCCCGGGCGCTCCCCTGCCCGCGTTGCTCAACGCCGAATATGAATTTCAACTGGGCACCTCCGTCGTGTCTTACTATGCCGAAGACGCGCAAGGCAACCTGACCACCTGCACCTTTACCGTGCGCGTGGTGGACAATGACCCGCCGTATTTCATTAACTGCCCCTACCCCGACGTGGTGCAGGACGCCGAACCTGAATTTTGCGAAGCGTATGTCAACTTCGCTTTGCCCCTGGCCAGCGATAACTGCGACCTGCCGCTGGTGACCCAGATCGATCAGACCGGCCTGCATACCGGCGATCGTTTCCCGGTCGGCCTCACGGTGCTGTATTATCAGGCCATCGACCTGGCCGGCAACAAAGATACCTGCCGGGTCAAAGTGATCGTGAACGACCTGCGCGTGCCGGCCATTACCTGTCCGGGCGACGTGAACAAAAACACGGATCCCTGGCTCTGCAGCGCGGTGGTGACCAACATCGCGCCGGTCATTGCCGGACCATGTAAGAACAATTTTGGGGTAACGTACTCCGTCTTTGCCGATGCGGCACTGACCCAGCGCAAAGCCTGCGGCGTGGGCGATGCCAGCGGCGACGTGTTCGATAAAGGCAACAGCTGGGTGCGGTACACCGTGCACAGCCAGCCTATTCTGCTTATTTCCGAAGTGCAGCAATCAGGCCCGGTCGACCGCATCGAGATCACCAACCTGGGACCGGCGGCACTGGATATTACCTGCCTGATGGTGACGCGGACGTCGTCGAACCCGGCGGCTAACCAGTCGCTGGCGCCGGTGGATATGCTGCCTTCGCTGGCCGGCACCATCGTGCCCGTCGGCGGGGTGTTCGTGTTTAATTTTGCTTTCAACGGTCCGGCGAACCTGCCGGCTTGTTATAAAATTGCGTTCAAAGGCAATCTGATCGATGAGGTAGCGGTGAACGGTTTTGCCGGTTGTGGTAACTTTACCGGTACGCTCAGCAGCGGCGACGTGGTGCGGACCTGCGAGGATGATTCCGATACGGCGGCCGACTGGGCTGCGGCCGTCAACTGCGCGCCATTGAGCATCGGTACCCCGAATGCCGACCTGGACGTGATGCCGGACAACGGCACCAAGACTGCACTACAATCGGTGGTGGAACTCACGAAGAGCTGCACGTTCAAGATCAATGTCAAGGACGTGGAAAAACCCTTCTGCGGCAAACTGGACGGGATGACCACCTATAGCGGGCCGGGCATTGCCACGATCAGCACGGCTGCCTGCAACCGCTCGACGATCACCGTTCCGAACGGCTGCATCATCGGCGACGTGGTATTCAGCTTAACCGGCACTGCTACACCGGCTAATTCCAAGATCACCCTCATCAGTCCGTATGGCACCCGCGTGTTGATCACGGAGCTGCCGGCCGATACTTTACCGGCGTTTTTTGCCCAAAAATCCACCGGCGTATGGACCCTGGATATTGTGCCGAATGTCGGTTTTACACCTACTGTGCTGAGTTGGTCGCTGAAAATCACCTGCATAGCGCCATTCGATATGGCCGATCAGACGATCAACAACGACCTGGGCCAATGCGGCGCTAACTTTACCTGGAAACACCCCTACTTCGTCGATAACTGTTTTGATGGTACCATTTCGGTGAGTTACACGACCACGAATGCCGGCTGCGTACCGCCAGGCAGCGGACTGCTGCTGGGTAAAGGCGGTTATGTAACCACCAAGTTCTTCTGTGTGGGCACGACCAAAGTGACTTATACCCTGGTGGATGCGGCCGGTAACACGGAGGTCTGCAGTTTCAACGTGACGGTCAAAGATGCCGAAAACCCGGTGGTCACCTGCCCGCAGGATATTTTCATCAACCTGAGCGGCGGTGAATGCGGCGCTTTTGTCAATTATGCGCCCACCTCTACGTCGGATAACTGTGCCGTGGTCAACACCGTGCTGGTGCCGCCTTCCGGCTCCTGGTTCCCCATTGGCGACAGCATTGTCCGCATTACGGTCTTTGATGCCGCGGGCAACTCCGCCACCTGTACGTTCGTGGTGCATGTTATAGAGTACGTTCCCACCTCTACGGCCCTGATTTGCAACGACTTAAGCAATGTCAGCCTGGATTCTACCTGTCTGTTCTTGATCAATGCGGATGATGCGCTGGAAGGTGATAACTATCACTGCTACGACGACTACATTATTACGATCAAGAACAACCTGGGCCAGATTATCGGCAACAGTTTCAATGCCTCGAACATCGGTAAAGTATATACCATTACCGTGCTGGATCCGGAAACGGGCAATTCCTGCTGGACGACCCTGAAGATCGAAGATAAGCTGGCGCCCAAACTCGTATGCCCGCCGAATATCACCATTGCCTGCAGTGAAAGTACCGACCCGACGCATACCGGCAACGTGGCGGCGACCGATTGCAGCACCTACACGAAAGTTACCGACGACCAGTTTACCGATTTCGGCGAATGCGCCAGTCCGCGGGCCCGCGTTAAACGGACTTTCATCGTGACGGATGCCTGGAGCAATCAGTCGACCTGTTCGCAGACCATTACCATCCAATCCTACGATCCGGCGGCTTTGGTTTTCCCGCCGAACATTACCGTCAACTGCGAAACGGCCTATTTGAACCCGAATGCGACGGCGCCGGAAGTAACGGGTATTCCGAGCATCAATGGCGCCCCGATCGGTTCCGGCGGCCTGTGTTCCACCTCTATCGGCCACTGGGATGAACGCCTGGAAATTTGTGCCGGCAGTTACGAGATCTACCGGACCTGGAAAGTCGGCAACACCTGCCTGCCGCCCAGTGCGACCAATCCGCTGGAATATGTGCAGCGTATTCGCGTGAAGGACTTTGCCGGACCGGCGTTTGCCTGCCCGGCCGCCGTCACGGTCTCCACCGACCCGTATAACTGTTGTGCCACGGCGGCGCTGCCGGATATGATCATTTCCGAAGGCTGCTCGCAGATTGTCGACCTGGTCGCCAAAGTGACGGGCACGAACCCCGCCAACGGTAATATTATCACGTTCACCGTAAATGGTCACCTGGGCGATTTCCCGGGCAACAACTACTGGAACCCCGATACGCTGGCTATCTTTCCTTACACCCAATGCCTGCCCATCGGCAACTACAACGTGCGCTATACGGCAGCCGATCAGTGCACCAATGTTTCGCAGTGCAACTTCGTGCTGACGGTGGTCGATGCGGTACCACCGGTGGCTATTTGCCAGCAGTCGACCACAGTTGCCGTGGGCGGCAATGGCTCGGCGGTGATCAACGCTTCGGTTTTTGACGATGGTTCTACTGATAACTGCTGCCTGCAAACCCTACAGGCCGGTCGGATGCAGGGCGGTTCCTGCGGGAGTACGCAGCTGGGCAACACCGTCACTTTCTGCTGCGCGGATGTAGGCCACATCGTGCAGGTGGTTTTCCGGGCCACCGACTGTTATGGCAACACCAATGACTGCATGGTGCAGGTGGAAGTACAGGACAAGATCAAACCCAATTGTACGCCGCCGGCCGACGTTACGATCAGTTGCGAAAGTTTCGATCCGACCCTGATTGCCTATGGCAAAGCCGCCGTTACCGACAACTGCTGCCTGGATGCCACCAAGAAATACCAGGGCCAGAACGGTCTGCAGCATAGCCCGAGTTACGCGCTGTTCGATACGGTCTGTAACCGCGGAACGATTGTGCGCAGGTTTACGGCGTATGATTGCCACGCCCAGACCAGCTCCTGCACGCAGCGGGTGGTGGTCAATTACACCCAGGACTACTTCGTAAAATTCCCGAACGACGTGATCATTACGGTCTGCGACGGTACAGGCAGCTACGGCATACCGACTTTCCTGGGCAAAGATTGCGAACTGCTGGGTACGTCGTTTGAAGACCAGGTCTTTACGGTCGTTCCCGATGCCTGTTTCAAGATCGAGCGAACCTGGACGGTGATCAACTGGTGTACCTACGATCCCAACGAAGGATGCGTATATGTGCCGAACCCGAATCCGAACGCCACGGTGAACCATCCGTCGAACCTGCCGGGACCGGTCATTTCGGCGCCGGGTACTGTTGCGCCCTGGGCGCCGACGAACGTGAAGATCGATCCGACCGATCCGACGGCGACGAACTATTCGGTATTTTACACTGGCGGGACGTACAAAACCATCGTCGATAATGTGCTGACGACGGTCACGGTACCCTCGACCGGCCTGATGAATTGTCTGCGTTACAAACAGATCATCAAGATCATCGACACCCAGGACCCCGTGTTTGCCGGGTGCCCCGATTCGCTGGTAACGGTCTGTGATGCTACGCCGAACGAACCGCTGTTCTGGAATGCCGCTTACTACTACGACAACGTGACGGCTTCGCATGACCTGTGTGAGGCGCCGGCGCCATTGACTGTGACTGCCACGGATTCCTGCGCGCCCACCGGGGTTATTTTCCACTACCAGTTGTTCCTGGATTTGAACAATGACGGGACCATGGAAACGGTCATCAACTCGAACAACCCACCACCGGCCAACACCGTCTATTTTGGCAATGCCTTAAACGCCAACTACGCGGGTGGTACGCCGTATGAATTTGATAATCGCCCGGTTCCTGCCAACCAGAAATACCGTTTCGCGCTGCAAACCATTGTTAATGCGGCCAGTAAAACGGCCAAACTGATGTGGAACACGGATCAGTCGCCGAACACCTTTGTGCCCGCCGAGCTGCCCTACGGTACGCATAAGATCAAATGGTTTGTCGAAGACGGCTGTGGCAACGAGGCTTTCTGCGAGTACACGTTCGTGGTCAAAGACTGCAAAGCGCCGACCGTAGTGTGCCTCAACGGCCTGAGCGTGAACATCATGCCAACGCAGATGATCCAGCTTTGGGTCACGGATTTCCTGCAGTACGCCGAGGATAACTGCACACCGGTTAACCAGTTGAAATATGCTGTGCGCAAATCCGGTACCGGCACGGGTTTCCCGCTCGATGCACAGGGCCAGCCGATCACGAACGTGGTGTTTACCTGCGCGGACCTCGGTACGCAACAGGTGGAACTCTGGGCCATCGACGCATCCGGCAATGCCGACTACTGCGAAACCTACGTGATCGTGCAGGATAATAACGGCAACTGCCCGAGCAACGGACAGAGTGCTACCGTGTCCGGTTTCCTGAAAACGGAAGCCGCCGCCGGCCTGGAAGAAGCGGCCGTCCAACTGGACATTGCCAGTACGCTGGTTCCGCCGACCACCCTGTACGATATGACGGATAACAATGGCCAGTACGGTTTCACGAACGCTACCCCGCTCGCTGCCAACGTGAGCATCACCCCGGTGAAGGACAACAACCCGCTGAATGGCGTATCGACCTATGACCTGGTACTCATCAGCCGCCATATACTCGGCCTGGAGCCCTTGACGAGTCCGTACAAGATGATCGCGGCGGATGCCAACAAGTCCGGTTCGATCACCACCTTCGACATTGTGGAGCTGCGCAAACTGATCCTGGGCATTTACCAGGAGCTGCCGAACAACACCTCCTGGCGTTTTGTGGACAAAGCTTTCGTTTTCCCGAATCCCAACAATCCGTTCCAGACCGTTTTCCCGGAAAATGTAGCGATTACGGCTATTCCGGCCAACAGTATCAACACCAATTTCACGGCAGTAAAAATCGGCGACGTGAATCAGAACGCCCTGGCGAACAGCCAGCAAAACGCGGCAGACCGGACGACAGGCACGCTGCTGATCGATGTAAAGGAGCAGACGGTAAAAGCCGGCGAGGTGTTTGACGTCACGTTTAAAACAGCCGAAGCAGCACAGGGCTTCCAGTTTACCCTGAATCTGCTGGGTGTGCAGGTGACCGAAATTCTGAAAGGCGACCAGGTGGACGCCGGTAATTTCGGGGTGTTTGATGATGCCTTAACGGTTTCCGTAGACGGGGCCGCTGCGTTCACGGTAACGTTCCGGGCTTTGAAATCCGGCAGACTGAGTGACCTGTTGAGCGTATCGAGCCGGATCACGAAAGCGGAGGCGTACGTACTGGTTCCGGGAACGGGCAACCGGGTAACGACGGCGAAAGAAGTTGCGCTGCGCTTCCATAACGGTGATCAAAGCATTATTACCGGTGTCGGCTTCGAGTTGTATCAGAACCAGCCGAACCCTTTCCTGGGCAAGACCAGCATCGGTTTCCACCTGCCGGCCGCCACGACGGCAACGCTGACAGTGTATGACGAAAGCGGTCGCGTACTGCTCAGCCGAAAAGGGGAATTTGCCAAGGGTTATAACTCCATCTCCGTGGACGCAGCGCTGGTGATCCCACAGGCAACCGGCATGTTGTTTTACAAACTGGAAACGGCGACGAACATGGCGACGAAGAAAATGATCCAGTCAAAATAGCGCCCGGCCTGCTTCCATTTAACTATCGGCGGCGGCCATCCTTGCAAAAGGATGGCCGCTGTTGTTTACGTCCGTCCAGCATGGGTGCATTTCAAATTGTCGATTTAACAGCCGTCCAGAAGTGATACTTCTTTGAAAAGTGTCACTTCAATTAGCAACAGCTGCGACACTTTGAAATGCACCGGGCCAGCATCCTGATTTTTGAAATCCCTTTGTTAGAAAGAAAATTTGAAAAATTAGCAAAAAAGGTGGTTATATTTACAACAGAAAAGTTGCGTAGGTCTGATCGAGGTAGAACTGATAACAGTAATTTAACGATAGAGTGGATCAGACCGGTGAGGTGGTGGAAAAAGTATGTACAATTTTCCTAATGCTATCTTATTTAATAATGATGAAATTATATATAAAATATATGGTCAGTCTGCGCTGCAAGATGATGGTCGAGGAGGAATTGAACGCCCTGGGTCTACGTTTTGTGGTGGTTGAACTTGGTACCGTAGAAATACTGGGCCATATTAGTGCCGAAACACGGGAATTGCTTAAGCACAATCTGCTGCGTTCAGGACTGGAGTTATTAGATAATAAGAAAAGTATATTGATTGAGAAAATTAAAAATGTAATCGTTGAAATGATCCACTACTCCGACACTTTACCAAAGGTGAATTATTCGGATTATCTCAGCGCTAAACTGGGCCATGACTATACCTACCTGGCCAATACCTTTTCGGATGTAAAAGGCATAACGATACAGCAGTTTATTATTATTAATAAAATAGAGCGGGTAAAAGAATTGCTGTTATATGATGAATTGAACCTGACCGAAATTTCTTACCGGTTGCATTACAGCAGCGTCGCACACTTATCCAACCAGTTCAAAAAAGTGACCGGTCTTACGCCTTCCTACTACAAGCAGTTAAAACAAAAGCGGAAAGTGAATCTGGAAAATGCATGACACTTTCCAAAAAAGTGTGATTCATGTAACTTTTTCATTTAAAAGTGTAACTAATTACGGCCGGAAACACGGAACCTTTGTCTGTTGCACTTTCAGGTGCAGTTTACTTTTAATAAGTCAAGTATGTTGAAGTTGTACATTAAGTACATGGTAAGCCAGCGGTGCAAATTTTTAGTAAAAGAAGATTTAAAAAAATTAGGTCTGGAGCATGTATTTCTCGACTTCGGCATTGTCGAAATAATGGAAAAAATGACCGAGTCACAACATAGTACCTTAAAACTAAAATTGCTGCACTCAGGCTGGGAACTGCTGGATGACAAAAGAAGCCTTTTGATTGAAAAAATCAAAAACGCGGTGGTCGAAATGGTGGAATTACCCAGGCACGCAACCAAGTTAAATTATTCAGAATATATTAGCGAACAACTGGGTTATGATTATACTTACCTGGCGAATATCTTCTCGGAGGTGAAGGGTATTACTATACGGCAATTTATAATTACCCATAAAATTGAAAGAATAAAAGAACTGCTGCTGTATGGTGACTTGAATTTAAAAGAAATATCTTATAAACTTAATTACAGCAGTGTTGCCCACCTGTCAGGCCAGTTCAAGCAAATGACTGGTCTTACACCCTCCTATTATAAAGAACTCAAACAAAGGTGCAACGACGTCCAGGAAGTTGTTGCCTGATGCATATATAGTCGGTTTAGAGTGGTTTAGAAGGTTTAGACGGGTTTAGTGGCTGGCCGTCAGCAATTTAGATCCGGGCTTTGTTCAAAACCACTTTGTGTTGGGTATAGATACAACGATATGACATGTGTTAAATAATGCCGACTACTTTTCAATCTGGATACTTTTCTTAAAGTGCAGGTCAAAGTGGGAATTATGTAACTTTTTCAGGAATTTATGTAACGCTATATCAAGCAAGAAGACCCAATTTTGTCCTGCTAACCTTTTCACGATCTTTTAATTACAATATTATGCATCATAAGCTACTTCTTATTGCAGCAGTCTTTTATTTTTTATTTTCCCCTTATAAAAGTTTTTCACAAGCACCTGACCTGGGCGCCGCCGCCAGTTTCGCTTTATTTACGGCAGCGGGTGCCTTCAATGGCGATGCCGCTACATCGATTGTCGGCGACATTGGAACGAACGTAGGCGCCTATACGCCACCCGGATTTCACGTCGGACAAGTGCATTTGGCTGACCCGGTTTCGGCACAGGCGGCGGCGGATGTAAGTACTGCGTATGGTTACCTCGCCAGCCTTACCTGCGGTTCGGTGCTGGCGACGCCTCTGGGAAACAGTCAGACCCTGGGGCCCAACATTTACTGCATTGGTACAGCTGCCGTACTAAATGCCAACCTGATTCTGGATGGCGGCGGCAACCCGGGTGCTATCTTCATTTTCCAGATTAATGGCGCTTTATCCACCAACCCATTTTCCAGTATTACGCTGATCAATGGCGCCAACTTATGTAATGTTTACTGGCAGATAAATGGCGCGCTGAATATTGGCGGGAGCACTTCTTTTGTGGGGACGGCACTCGTAGACGGGGCCATCAACCTGGCCAATGGCGCCTCGTTACTGGGCCGCGGGCTTTCCACGCAGGGTGCTATTTCCACCATGGCCAATACGGTTACCTTGCCGGCTTCCTGTAACTGTACGCTGAATATTAGCTGTCCGGCCCCCAATGGCGGCGCATTTCAGTGTATTTCTCAGATTCCACCCGCGCTTCCTTCCAATATTACAGTAAACAGTTCCTGCGGCGCTACCACGACCACCTTCACCAATAGCGCAACCGGATCGGGCTGTACTTCCTCGCCCTACGTACTAACCCGTACCTATACTGTAACTGATGCTCAGGGCCATACCGCTACCTGCGTCAGAACTTATACCGCCATCGACAACACGGCGCCGACCATTACCTGTCCGGCCGGTGTAACGGTACCATGCGCCAGCCAGGTGCCTGCGGTAAATACAGCGGCCGTTACGACGAGCGATAACTGCGGCGCAGCACCGACGGTCACCTTCCTCGGCGATGCGATCAGTAACCAAAGCTGTGCTAACCGCTACACCATCACGCGGACCTACCGGGCAACCGATGCCTGCGGCAACACGGCCACCTGCGCACAGACTATTACGGTGTTCGATAATGTAGCGCCAGCTATAACCTGTCCGACGAACGCGACTTTCCAGTGCGCCGGCCAGGTACCCACCGCGAGTGTGGCCAGCGTCACTGTCGGGCCTGATAACTGCGGCGGCGCTACACCGATGGTTACCTTCCTCGGCGACGTGATTACCAACCAGACCTGCGCAAATCGCTACACCATCACCCGCACTTTTCAGGCGGCCGATGCCTGCGGGAACTCGGCTACCTGCGCACAGACTATTACGGTGTTCGACAATATAGCGCCGGTTATTACCTGTCCGGCAAACGCGACTTTCCAGTGCGCCAGCCAGGTGCCCACCGCGAGTGTGGCCAGCGTCACCGTGGGAGCGGATAACTGCGGCGGCGCAGCACCGACGGTCACCTTCCTCGGCGATGTGATCACCAACCAGACCTGCGCCAACCGCTACACCATCACCCGCACCTACCGGGTCACTGATGCCTGCGGTAATTCGGCTACCTGTGCGCAGACCATCACTGTATTCGATAACACCGCGCCGGCCATTATAACCTGCCCGGCGGCCGTGACGGTTCAATGTGCCAGCCTGATACCGACGGTTAATACCGCCAGTGTGATCCCAGGCGTCGACAACTGCGGCGGTACCCCCACGGTTACCTTTATTGGCGACGTCATTACCAATCAGACCTGTATTAATCGCTTTACCGTCACGCGTACCTACCGCGTAACGGATGTCTGCGGAAATTCGGCGGACTGTATCCAAATCATCACCGTATTTGACAACATCGCCCCGATTTTTGTTAACCCGCCGGCCAACGTCTCCGTTGGATGTGAATTCGTACCATCCATTCCAGTGCTCACCGCAACGGATAATTGTTCAGGCCCTGTGACGGTAACTTTCCTCGGTGAAATACAATCGCCCGGTATTTGCCCCATCATCTTTAGCCTCTCCCGCAGCTGGCGAGCCATCGACGCTTGTGGTAATACATCGAACATAACGCAGGTGGTATCCGTGGTAGAAACCACTACCCCGGATTTTATCCTGGAACCGGTCAATGTGCTGCTGGAATGCAACCTGGCTACCAATTCCGATTCCCTCCAAAACTGGATCAACAACCATGGCGGCGCGACCGTTTTTGATTGTACTGGCATTACCTGGACCGCCACCAATATTTCTACGGTAGAGGGTTGCGGCGGCACATTCAAGCGCACATTTCGCTTCACTGCCACCGATCTTTGCGGCAATTCAGGCTTCCGCGATGCCACTTTTACCGTAATAGACCTGACCCCGCCGGTCTTCACTGTACCGCCCCAGAATCTCGAAGTAGCATGTGCGCAGGGGGATAATGGCGAGTTGGCGTTGCAGCTATGGCTGGAAAACTTCGGGTATGCCCAGGTGAGTGATGCCTGTGGATCGGTGGTGACTACCCAAACCCTTTTCCTGTCGGAAAAAGCGCAGTGCGGCTCTACCTGGTCACGCATTTACCAGTTCCGCGCTACGGATGAATGCGGCAATACGAATTACGTAACGGCAACCTTTGCGGTAGTAGACACCACCCCGCCGGTGATCGTGAAGTGTCCGCCCGGCGCCTTCCTGACCTGTGCAGACAGCGTACCCGGACCCGATCTGGCCGGGGTAATGGCTACGGATAATTGTGGAAGCGTTAAGATCATGGCGACCACTTATACGTCCGGTACCGGCTGTAAAAATTCGCCAATGACCGTTTCCTACTGGTATATGGCCACGGACGAATGCGGCAACATGGTGAGCAACTGTGATCAGTCATTCCAGATCGTGGATACGATCGCGCCTTTTTATAATGGACCGGATACGATCTATGTGGCCTGTGTAGACGATCTGCCAACCCCTACCCAGGTGATGAGTTTATTGATGCCATACATGGTGGATAATTGCTATAATTTTACCTGTGTGGGACATGTAGTGGGGCAAAACGGTCCTAATTCGATCACTTATACCATGATTGCCAAGGATTTCTGCGGAAGTATTGCCAATGAGTTCACGGTTACCTTTATCGCTACCGGTACTTGCAAACCCATTTGCACGGCCACGCAAAACACCTGGGGCAACCCGGCGGGCACGATCAATGGAATGGCGACCAGTGCTGCTGCGGATCAATTAATCGGCGAGTATGGTGCGGTAAAAGCCGGCGCACTGAATAAAGTGATCATGGCGACCAGCGCCAGTTGTTTGCAAAGTATGCTGCCAGGCGCCGGTAACACGGCCCAGTTCAGTGCAGGCAATTACACGGGTAATACCTGCCAGTCACCTTCCAAGTTCCTGAACGCCGATGGTACCTTAAAGAACCAGTTGGCGGCCAATGTTATGGCGATGCAACTGAATCTGTGGTATAATCTGCAATTCAATGACCGGGATCTTGGCATTCAGCAACTGGCTGTCCTGCCGACATGTCTGGTCGATCCGGCTGTACTGGCTAAAATGGAATCTGGACACCTGACCGTACAGGGTTTGATCGATCTGTCGAATGACTACCTGGCCGGTGTCGGGTTTTTTGATCCTAACTTCGGCGACCTGCTCTATGCAGCACTGAATAACCTGAACGGCTACTGGGAAAATTGCCAGGTAAATCCGCCTGCTCCCTGTCCGACCAGCATCGATCATGCCACGATCGCCGGAACGATCAAGACCGAAACGGGCTTTGGCCTGGAAGGCGCCGCTGTGGATCTGTCCGGCTCCAGTCCGGCCAATCAGGGGTACACCATGTTTAACCAATCGAGCCAGGTGGGGAGCTATAATTTTGTAGACGTTATCCCGCTGGCTTCCGATCTCACGTTGACGCCCACTAAGAATGATAACCCCCTCAACGGCGTGTCGACCTATGACCTGGTACTGATTTCCCGGCATATTCTCGGTCTGGAACCATTGAATACTCCGTACAAGATGATTGCTGCTGACGCGAACAGTTCGGGTAGTATTACCACCCTGGACATTGTCGAACTGCGCAAATTGATTCTTGGCATTTACCAGGTGCTGCCTGATAATACAAGCTGGAGGTTCGTGGATTATAGTTACCAGTTTTCCAACCCGGCCAATCCATTTGCGTCCCCATTTCCCGAAAATAAAACGCTGACGGGCATTCAATCCAGTCAGTGGGACCAGGATTTTGTGGCGGTCAAGATTGGTGACGTCAACCAAAGCGTGATTGCGAACACCCGGCAGACTACAACCGACCGGACCACCGGCACTTTTTTGCTGAATGTTCAGGATCGTAAAGTACAAGCCGGCGAATCGTTCGACCTGACTTTCCATGCAGCGGAAATCGTGCAGGGCTACCAGTTCACCTTGAACTTATCGGGCTTAACCTGCACCCAGATCGTTGATAGCGATAAGGTCAACGCGGAGAACTTTGGTGTATTTGAAGATGCCCTAACCGCCTCCTTAGAGGGTGCGCAGCAATTCACCCTGCGTTTCCGCGCCGAAAAATCCGGTCAACTCAGCGGAATGTTAAGTATGTCGAGCAGGATCACCCGGGCCGAGGCTTACACATTGGCCGGAGAACGCCAGGAAGTAGCGCTGCGTTTTCAGGACGGGGTGACCGGCAGCACAGGTTTTGAGCTTTATCAAAATGTGCCAAATCCATTTAACGGCACTACGGTAATCGGCTTTAATCTGCCGGAGGCGGCCGAAGCGAGGTTGACACTGTATGATACAACCGGAAAAATGGTCTATACCCAACATGGCGATTACTACGCGGGGTATAACGCTATTACCCTGGCGGGTGACTGGCTTCTCCAGCAGGGGGCAGGTTTATACTATTATAAACTACAAACGGGTGCTAATGTGTCTACCAGGAGGATGATACAGATTAAATAAATATTTGCTTTAAATAATCGGTGGCGTTATTTCCACCGTTGAAACGGCCATCCTGACCACAGGGTGGCCGTTGTCATTTTGGTCCGGTAAATAATCGACTCATTGAAAAAAATTGCAAATGCCAACCCGGTCAATGGCGTATTGGAAGCCGGACATACTTCCAATACCTGTACGCTCAATTATCCGGATCAGACGCCAACGGTCATTACTTGTCCAACCCTTGTTTCTCCCCTGAATTGTCCGGCTAACCCGAGTTTTGAAACCGCAACGGCCTGTTTTTTTAAAGTATTTCCAGCTGAGCGATCAATTTCAACAACGCTTCCCGGTTAGCAGCTTTCGTTTTAAAAGCCGGTAAACGACTGAGCATCGCGCTGTTCTTGCGGAGGGAAGTGCGGGGACTGACGCCGCGTTCCCGGAGTTTTGCTCCGATGTACTGGCGTAACAAAGTCAGGTGTTCGTAGTTAAAAGCCCACAGCAAATTTCCGCGAAAGTCTTTTTGCAGCCACAGCGGCAGGCCGAACACCGAATCGGTCATGTGCCCCTCGTACATGGATTGCTGATACAGTTGGGCATCATACAGACAATCATCGCCGCATTGATCGCAGTGCATGGCCAGTTGTTTCCAGCGGCCATCCCAGGGGGCACTGCGCTGCAGCGGGGCATGGCATTCCCGGCATTTAACCGACACGAAGGCGGTCATGGCGCCATACCAGTGTCCCGGCATTTCGACGTGGAAGCAGGCCGTGCAGGTGAGCCGGAAAGTACGTGGCGATTTATCATTTATCGGATTGATAAGCGCCCTGCCCGCGCATTTGGGGCAGTGAACCACGAAATGCGTGGCCAGTTCGCTCAGCACCAGACCGGGATCGGCAAAACGGGTAGGATCGTGCATAGGCTGGTTTATAATTTGTCCGGCAAAGTTACGGCGACCGTTTCCACTATCCGTGCTAGGACCTGCCTACTAAATCGCATTTTTACGATAAATTTTTTCGCGTTTACTTGCATGTTTTAAAATTCATCGTAAATTTGCGATAGATTAAAATTCAACCTATGGCCATTCATAAAAAAGACGCTTTTGGGGAGGACGAACAGGCACTGGCCGAACTGGCTAAAGCCCTCGCCCACCCCGCCCGGATCGCCATCCTGAAAGAGGTGGCGCGTCGGCAGACCTGTATTTGCGGCGAGATCGTAGAGGTGCTGCCCCTGGCGCAAAGCACCGTCAGCCAGCACCTCAAGGAACTCCTGCAGGCCGGTCTGATCACGGGTACGGTGGACGGCGTGAAGTCCTGCTACTGTATTAACCGCAAGACGTTTCAACGTTTTGAACAGATGTTGAACAGTTTTTTCAAGTTCACCGGCGACCAGACCTGCTGCTGACATCCCGAACACGCTCTAAATTTCAAAACCAGTTTTACCTTTAAAACAAGTATATCATGCCGAACACCACCGCTATTAAAACAAGCGTTCGCGAAAAATACGCCGCCATTGCGGAACAGAGTGCCGAACAAAATGCCGCCTCTTGTTGCGGCGTGGGCACGCCGGGCACTTACACCATTATGTCCGAAACCTACCGCCACCTGCCGGGCTATAATCCGGAGGCCGACCTGGGGCTTGGCTGCGGGCTGCCCACTGAATTCGCCCATATTCAAACCGGCGACGTGGTGCTCGACCTCGGTTCCGGCGCCGGCAACGACTGCTTCGTGGCGCGTGCCGAAACCGGCCCCACCGGCAAGGTCATCGGCCTGGATTTCACGCCGGCCATGATCGAACGGGCCCGCGCGAATGCTGAAAAGCTTGGTTATCACAACGTCGAGTTCCGCCAGGGTGACATTGAGGAAATGCCGGTCAGCACGGCCTCGGTAGACGTTGTGGTGAGTAACTGCGTGCTTAATCTGGTGCCCAACAAGGCCCATGTCTTCGCTGAAATACGGCGCGTGCTGCGGCCCGGCGGCCATTTCAGCATTTCCGACGTCGTGTTGCAGGGCGAACTACCCCAGGGTCTGCGGGAAAGCGCCGAACTATACGCGGGCTGTGTTTCCGGTGCCATTCAACTGGATGATTATCTGCAACTTATCCGGGAATCGGGCTTTGAAAACATCACGGTACAAAAGCAAAAACCCATCCTGGTGCCCGACCATATTCTGCTGGAGTATTTGAATGCCGAACAACTTCAGGCCTTCGTCACTTCCGGTACGGGTATCTTCAGCATTACCGTGTACGCCGAAGCGCCGGGTGGTGATCCAACTCAGAAAGCGCAGTCGACGGAAAAACGGAAAGTGGAAATGCGGAACCTGGCTGAAGCGGGGAAAGCGTGTTGCGCGCCGGGAAGTGGATGCTGTTAAAATCGGCTTTTCTGACTTGAAAGTCTTTTACCACATTAGTGCACAGAGAGCACATAAGTTTGAGAGGACGCAGAGGAGGAGAAGTTTAGAGACTACCAACCTTCATGCACATGCTGCCTTTGCCTCTGTGTTCTCTGTGCCCTTTGTGGTTACAAAATTCTAAACCGGTAAATTCAAACCCTACATGGTCATCCGGAATATGCTGGCCGCCGACTGGTCCGCCGTAAAAACCATTTATGCCGAAGGAATTGCCACGGGCAACGCCACATTTGAAACCTCCCCGCCCCAATGGTCCGTCTGGGATACCGCGCACCGGACCGATTGTCGTTTCGTGGCGGAAGAAGAGGGGTTGGTTTGCGGCTGGGCTGCCCTTACCCCCGTTTCCGGGCGCTGCGTATATGCGGGTGTGGCGGACATCAGTATTTACATTGCCGGAGCGCACCGGGGCAAAGGCCTGGGCGCCCTACTGCTGGCGCAGCTGGTCGAAGCCAGCGAACAAGCCGGGTTATGGACGCTGCAGGCCGGTATTTTTCCGGAAAATGTGGGCAGCCTGCGCCTGCATGAACAGGCCGGTTTCCAACTGGTCGGACGACGCGAACGGATTGGGCAGATGCAGGGTGTTTGGCGGGATACGGTCCTGCTGGAACGCCGAAGTAAGAAGGTGGGTACGCCACTAAACAACCATTAACATGACCATCGCTCTCTTTTCCGACATCCACGCCAACCTGCCGGCACTCGAAGCCTTTTTCGCCGATGTGGACCAGCGCCGACCCGACCAGATCTTCTGCCTGGGCGACCTGGTGGGGTATAATATCTGGCCGAACGAGGTGATCCGGGCGATCCGGCAGCGGGGCATTCCGACCATTGCCGGCAACTATGATTTCGGCATCGGCCGCAGCAGTAACGACTGTGGCTGCGCATACAAAACCGACGAGGAAAAGGCCAACGGCGCCGTCAGCATTGCCTTCACCAACCAGATCATCGAAGCCAGCGAACGCCGGTATTTACGCGAACTGCCCAAACATATCCGCCTGGAAATCGAAATGCAGGCGGGCGACCCGCTGTCCCTGCTGCTGGTACACGGCAGTCCGCGGAAGATCAATGAATACCTCTTTGAAGACCGCGAGGAAAAAAGCCTGCTGCGCATTCTGGAAAGTGCCGGGGCAGACATTTTATGCTTCGGCCATACCCATAAACCCTATCACCGCGTGCTGGATGGCAGTACGGTTTCCGAACCCTCTTACCGGCATGCCATCAACATCGGCTCCGTGGGAAAGCCGAAAGACGGTGACCCCCGCGGCGGCTACGTGCTGCTGCATTTCGATGAAAACAGCAGCCGGACGCGGGCCGAAAGCCTGCAGGTGGAGTTCATCCGTTTTGCGTATGACGTGGAAAAAGCGGCCGTGGCCGTGGAACAAAGTCCGCTGCCGAACGCGTATGCCGAAGCGCTGCGGGTAGCGAAGTAATCAGGACGAGATACGCCCTTCACTGCACCATCAATTTTCCCCGTCCGACCAACCGGCCTTCCTGCGTGATTTGAAACATATACATACCAGCCTCCAGCGCACCCTTTTTCACCTGAAATACCCCGTCGGCACTTTGCATTTCCACTACTTTTCTACCCTGTAAATCAAACACTTGCAAATATAGCGGTGACGCGTTGGTTAATCCCTGCACGTCCAAACGGGTTTCCGCCGTGAACGGGTTCGGCACTGCCTGCACCAAAATCCGGGCGTTTGCAGGCTCCCAGGCGCTCACAACGACAAACTTTTCGCCCACCCGGTGAAAGGTGGTATTGGTCAGCACCGGTGCATTAAAATCGAAGAAAATAGCCGCCCGGTTCTCGATCAGTGTTTGCAGTGGAAGTTCCGGTTTTTGATCAATATGGAAGGAAATAAAACCCTGTGAACCGGCCAGATCGGTCAGGCTATCGGGCAGTTGCAGGTTGCTGAACGCAAACTGGATCACGCCGACGCCCAGCAGTTGCCAGGTGTAGGGGTGACTCGCGGCACCCGGGCGCACAGTCGCCGCCTCGAGCCAGGGTGAAAGGGTGTCGCGCACCACGACGTTAAAAGCGGTGTCCGTACCCGTATTTTGAAAGCGGATCTTATAGTCCAGGCCTACGCCCCGACCGATGTAATGTTCTGTAGCATAACCTGTTGGGACGGCTTGTTTGTCGTTGGGATCGAAGGAACCGATGTTGGGCTGGCAATCGCGGACAAAATCCTGGCGGACAAAAATTTCCGGATACATGTTCCAGTAGCCCGCCTGAATCGGACCGTTGCAGCCCTCTATAGCGGTGGTAGTCGCAAAGAAGGGCGGTTCGCCCGGCGCCTGGCCGGCGTAGATGCGCGAGGTAGTACCGGTGGCCGGACATTTAATCGTGGTTTCGGCCTGCGCAGGTAACTGAAACTGGCCCTGGCGCATGATGATCAGGTCTTCGATGATCACGAACTCCGCTGCAGCAGGCATCGGCGCGCCGCCCTCATTACGGATGCGGAAGGCCACGGAATCCCCTTCGCAGGTCGCCGTCACCTGGATGACCGGTACTTCAAGGGCAGGCTCCGGGCAGGGATTGGCAATGCTTATTTCCGCGGAGGAGCAGTGGGTCTGTCCCAATTCGGCGCTGCAGTCGACTTGTACTTCGACATTAAACGCGCCGGTTTGCAGTGGCCCCAGATCGCCAAGCTGGAATTCGTACAGGTTATTGCCCAGACTGGTAAAAGGCAGGCTGGCGGTTTGCAAGGTTAAAAAGGGATCCAGGGTCAGGGTAATTATGGCCGAATCAGCCACCACGTCGCTGCTGTTGCCATAAGTGACCTGGTAACTATTGGTAAAACAACGGCGCAAAAACGGCGCGGTCAAATTTACACCCGGCCAGGGACAGTGATTCAGCGTGTTAATTCCTGTATTCCAGGTAATTGTATCATAAGGGTTGAGGTTGACCACCAGTGAATCGTCGCAGGCCAGCCAGGGGCCGCCGGGAGGCAATACGCGCAGCAAATAAGTGCCGGTATCCAGCGTCATGGCGTAGTCGCCCAGGGAATCGGTCGTCGCGTAGTAGAAATCCGGGCCTTTTTGCGCAATTATGCTGACGCCGGGCGCCGGAAAATCCTGCCCGGAGGTATAATTGCAATCCCCATCCACATCGGCGAAAATGCGGCCGTGGACCTGGTTGGTATACACCTGGCCGTTGGCGTCGGTGCGCACCACATAAAACGGCTGCGTGCCACCGGCCGGCTGGAACAAGGTGACCGTTCCGCCGTCGGGCAGCGACCACAGGGAAAAAGGCGCTTTGCCATAAGCGGCATTAATATTATTGAAAGCTTGCGACCAGATCACGGTACCATCCGGCGTGATTTTTCCCACTTCGGACACATCTGCCGAGTAGCCCACCAGGATATTTCCATCGTTGGCGCGCGCAATCCGGTAAGCGAAAACGGACACGTCCAGCGTAGTGACCGGCAGCCCTTCGGCATCGATCAGACGAAGATGGTTGTTAAAATCGAGGTAAGCCAACAGGTTGTCATTCAATAATATAGGCGAAGCGCAAACCGGAGAACTGGCATAGGTTTTCGTAAAAAGCAAACTACCGGTCGGCGATACTTTCCCAAGGGTGGCGCCGAAAGGATTACCGCCTTCGCCAAACAGGTACAGATTGCCGGGTTCATCGCTCGCAAAATTCCGGAACGAAAAGTTACTGACCACGTTGACGTCCTTTGCCCAGAGCAGCGCGCCACTGCTGTTGACCTTGATCATCCGCACCGGATCGCCCTGCTGGCCATTTTGCTGATACATGACCAGGTGGCCGCCGGCAACATTTTCTACATGTATATTATAGCCGGTCATGCCCGGCGCATCAAGCACCAGCGTCCAGACGGGCTGAAAATTGGCGTCGGTTTTTACCAGCCGCGTCGTGTCGTCGCGATACGTGAGGAACAGCATCCGGTTGCTGCCGGCCGGGGCCATGGCGTAAACCACGGCATCAAAAAGTTCCTGATGCGTTTTTCGCCACTGCTCGCTGCCGTTCGCCGCAAGTTTGTAAAAATCGGCCGTTGGAAATACCATGGTGAAAGGCGGCGGATTGACCGAGCCGCGGCAACGGAGTAAAAAACCACCGTCGGGTGTAGGAATGAGATCGCTGACCCCGTTGGATTGGTCAGGGCCGAAAGGATACAAATGTTCCCAACCCTGTCCGTTCGCCGTAGCCAGACTGAAGCAAAGGAGTAAAAAAGAGATTACATTTTTCATGTGCATGGATTTTAATGTCGTACAAAAGTCCGCTGCCAGATTTGGCCATTCAAACCCAAAAATTTAAATTTGTGCAGAAAACATTATTTTAAAATATTTAAAATCAGGTACTTAAATTAATTTTTGTGCAAAAAGGTGTACTGTTTGATTTACTAAAAACGATGACTGTTCGGGAGAAAAACCTCTTTCTGCGCTATGTACAGTCCAATTATACCGCTGCGAAGCCGGAAGTCCTGCGCCTGGCGGAACAGGTGCTGCCTGCGGTGTCCGGTGAACGGCTGCAAAAAACCGACACTTTCCCGCAAATATTTGGCGAGGAGACGGCCTACGATGATAGCCGGATGCGCAAATTAATGGAACAACTGCTGCGTCTGCTCGAACTTTTTCTGGTGTCCGAGCAGCGGGAACGGGAAGATTTTGATTACCGGCTGCGTTTGGCGGCCTTGTTTATTGAACGAAAACAGGAAAAACTGTTCCGTCGCCTCCTTGCATTACCACTGCCTTTTCCGCCGGCCCAAAGCGACTGGACGGCGGAGCATTTCGAGCAGGCCTCCCGCTGGTATCAGTTGTTATACGACCACCGCAGTACCACCCGGCGCGAACATGACCCGCAGCTATACGAATCCATTATTCATTGCCAGACGGTCGGTCTGCTGGCCCGCCGCCTGCGCAGTGCCTGCATTTTTCGGACCAATCAGAAGGAAAAGGCGGATATGCCAATCGATCCGCTCCTGCTGTGGGCGGAAACCGTAGCGACAAACTACACGGAGTTGCCGCTGTTAGCCACCCTTTTTGCCGCCTACCGCGCTTTGCAGGAACCCGCCAATGCCCGGCATTTCGCTAGTTTTCGCGACGGGCTGCTGTTATATCCGCAGTGTTTTTCCTTTGCCGACCGGCGCGACTTGCTGGTGCTGGCGATCAATTTTTGCAGTAAACGCTATAATGAGGGCGACCGCACCTGGCTGGATACGCAACTGGACCTGTATGAACACGGTCTGCGCGAGGGGCTGCTGCTGGAAAACGACTGGGTGAGCGGTTATACGTTCACCAACATTGCCACCCTGGCCCTGATCGCCCGCCGCTACGAACGGCTGGCCCAGTTGCTCCGCGATTACCGCCATAAAATTGCTCCCCGGGACCGAGGCGATGCCGTGGCTTTCAATGAGGCGCGTCTGCACCATGCCCTGCGTGCGTACCAGCCCGCTTTGGTGCTGTTGCAGCAACGCACTTTCGACGATTTACTGCTGAATATTTCGGCTAAAACCGTACAGGCCAAGTGTTTCTACGAACTGGAAGAATACGATCTGCTGGAAGCGCATTTGGAGGCGCTGCGCAAATTCATCCGCCGGCATAAGGAAGTGGGTTATTACGGCGACCGGTATTTGAACTTTATCGCTGCGCTGCGCCGGGTCGTGAAGGCCGATCCGGGCGAGGCGGGCGCTCTACGGGACGAAATAATGTCGCTGCCGGTGCTGGCGGAAAAAGAGTGGTTACTGGAGCAGGCGATGTCCTGAAATCTACCAGTCTGCCCTTTCCCATAACCACTTCGCGGCCTGCTCATTCACCAGCGAGGCCTGCATAATGACCAGGTGAAAACCTCTTTTGCTCATCAGCCAATCGACGAGGGACACCCCGCTCTGGGGATCCGACAGGTATACTTTCCGAAAGTGGTGGCGGGCGCTGATTCCGGCCAGCGCGCAGACCCGCACGGCTTTTTCCAGCGCTTCCAGCAGGTCTTCCGGACTACCCAGGCCCATGCGTACGCACTTTTGCAGGGAGTAACAGCATTGTGATTGATGAAGCGCGTCTTCAAAGGCCAGAAATGCATCCAACCCGGGTTTGGGTGTATAGTGCGTAAGATATATTGCTTCCATAACAGTTAGCGGCTGGATTTTAATTGCTCGAAAAGTGCTTTTTGCTGGTCATTGAGGTGCTGTGGAATTTGTACCTGGAGTTGCACGTACAAATCGCCGTGCTGATCCGGTTTACCATATACCGGCATGCCTTTCCCCTTCATACGTACGGTTTTGCCAGGCTGTGTACCGGCGGCAATTTGCATTTTTACCTGTCCGGACAGGGTGTTTACCACGGTCTCTCCACCCAGTACCGCGTCGTATAAATCCACGGTATGCGTCGTTCGAAGATCATCGCCTTCCCGGGTAAAACGGGGGTTCGGCTCCACCTTCAGATGGACGTACAGATCGCCCGGTGGTCCGGAACCGGCACTTTTTTGTCCCTTCCCCTTGATGCGCAGCGACTGGCCGTCGTAGGAACCCGGCTTGGTGGAAATGCGTAATTTCTCGTTTTCCAGCTTCAGCACCCGGCTGGCACCATGGTAAGCCTCTTCCAGACTAATGTCCATATTCGTCTCATAATCACGGCCTTTCGTTTCCCCGCGGCCACTAAACCCGGCTCTGCCACCGGTGCTACTGCCTCCACCGCGGCCGAAGAACTGTTCAAAAAAGTCCGAAAACTCCGCGTTGCCGAAGGGATCGTTTCCGCCGCCTTCGTACTGAAAATTTTGTCCGCCCGGCCGGCCGCCAAACGGACTACCACCGGCCCGGGCGCCTTGTTCGTAGGACTGCCAGTTTTCGCCCAGTTCATCGTATTTCTTGCGTTTTTCCGGATCGCTCAGCACTTCATTCGCTTCGTTGGCCCGTTTAAATTTCTCTTCCGCCTCCTTGTTGTCCGGGTTTTTGTCGGGGTGATATTTGACCGCCAGTTTGCGGAATGCGCCCTTGATCTGTTCGGTGGTCGCCTTTTTATCAATGCCCAGTATTTTGTAATAATCGGTATATTCCATTTTGTATAGGTCGGTAGAACTACAAATTTAAAATGTAATGTACATAAATTCCAGGCTAAGGATCAAGCCGGGCAGTAATTAGAATCATTGCTTTTCGGGTTGATACCCTACTTTTGATATTTGCCCGATCTTCCGGCTTACACAATGACCATGTTAACCCGTATTTAATCAATCTTCATGCAGCAACGACTTGCCCACCTCGCCCTCGTCGTGGAGGACTATGACGAAGCCATTGCCTTTTACACGCAAAAACTCGATTTCGACCTCATCGAAGACACGCGCCTCAGTGAATCCAAGCGCTGGGTGATCGTCAGGCCGAAAAATGCGCCTGCCGACAGCTGTAATCTGCTGCTGGCCAAAGCCGCCAACGATCCCCAACGCAGCCGGATCGGCAACCAAACTGGTGGCCGCGTCTTTCTTTTTCTGCATACCGACGACTTCTGGCGGGATTATAACCGCATGCTGGAACGTGGCATCGAGTTCGTGCGGGGCCCGCAGGAAGAGCCTTACGGCACGGTGGTGGTGTTTGCGGACTTGTACGGGAACTTGTGGGATCTGGTAGGGCCGGGCATTTGAAGCTGCCTTATTTTAACTTCATGCAGCCCGCGACCGCAACTATTTTTCAAAACTTGATTTTGATAAAAATACCGCCGGCAACCATGACCACCAGCGTAAACATCATGCCCATAATATAAGCGGTACCCACGCCGGGCCCTTGTTCGGAATGGGCTTTTAAACCGCGGTCGAGTACGAAGTGCGCCCCAAACAAACAGGCGATCAGTACACGCAACAACAACCAGTTTCTTTCTACACCCGGCACCCAGAACAGGGCAAAGGTCAGCGGGACAGCCACAAATGGCACCAGGTAAGCCAGGTTAATACAGTAGTCGTCCAGACTTTTATCGGGTGCACCGCTGAATTTGATGAACAGCACGACGAGCAGATAAAATAAAAACCAAAGGAGTTCGGGGCCGAGCAGGTAGGTAGAAAGTCGGGACATGGCGAATGTTTTGATTTGATCTGGCAATTTTAAGGAATTTGGGAACAAAAAAACGGAATGCCCTGGTCCAGCGCAATCCGTTTATACTTTTAAAAAGCCGGCTTTAGTACGTTACCATCGGCTCCAGTTCTTTCGCCTGGGCGACCCAGCTTTCGATTTCGGTGAGGTTCGGCGCCCGGCGCGCGAGTTTTTCGGCTTCGTTCACCTCAGCGACTTTGGCGAACAGGTTGGCCGGTACGCGGTTGCGCAGTTCTTTGACGGTATCCACACCGGCAGCTTCCAGCAGGTGCGAGAATTCCTCGGCGACGCCTTTGATGCGGAACATGTCGGCCATGTTCACCCAGTGCAGAATTTTGCCCTCGTCGATGCCGGTTTTGGCAGCCACATCGGCGCGGCCTTTTTTAGAGGCGCCCAGATCAAGCAGTTCTTCGACGGTCTTGATACCCAGGTTTTCCAGCAGATTTGCTGCGTAGACCGGGCCGATGCCCTCGATTTCAATGAGTTTGTAAGCCATAAGTTTGGTGGTTGTTAAGTGTTAAAAAAACAATTACTGCATTTTTATCAGGGCGAAAATACTGTTTGGAGCTCTTTTTTTAGAAATTAAGCGCAGAAAGTTCAGGTTAATTGATTGGCGGTTCCCTGATTGAAATAACGCATCCTTTTATGAATTGCAAAATTTGGAGTGCATACCGGCAGAGTATCTTCCGGATTTTATCTTTGGCCCTTCCAACCACAAAATTTATGAAATTTGTACAAACGAATGCCTGGCTTTTTCTGCTGCTGCTCTTTTCCAGTTGCCACCTTTTTCAAAAAACGACTGCGCCCACCGGCACCGACGACGGATTGATCGAAGTGACTTTTTTGCAGATGAATGATGTCTACGAAATTTCACCCGGCAGCGGCGATAACACCGGCGGACTGGCCCGCGTGGCCAGCATCCGGAAGGAGTTACTGGCCAAAAACCCGAATACGATCACCGTGCTGGCCGGCGATTTCATCAGTCCCTCCGTGATCGGCACGCTCAAAAGTGACGGCAAACGGATTCGCGGCAAACAAATGATCGATGCCCTGAATACGCTGGGGCTGGACTGGGTGGTGTTTGGCAACCATGAATTCGATTATGACGATCAAGCCGATCTGCAATCCCGCATCGACGAATCCCGCTTCACCTGGATGGGCGCCAACGCCCGCCTGAAAACCGGTACCGAATCCAAACAGTTTTTTAAAAACATAGACGGCCAGCCGGTACCCTGCCCGGACAATCAGGTCGTTACGCTGCATGATGCGGACGGCACCACCCTGCGGCTCGGCGTGTTCGGCGTGCTGATCAATACCGGCCGTAAGCCCTACGTGGAGTATACCGACTGGTTTGAAGCGGCCCGGAAAAACTACGCCGAGCTGGCGCCCAAGACCGATGTCGTAGTAGCGCTGACCCACCTGGGTAAAGAAGACGACAAGAAACTGGCCGCCATGCTGCCGAAAATACCGCTGGTTATGGGCGGCCATGATCACGATAATCAGCTCCATAAAGTCGGTAAAAGCAGCGTGGCCAAGGCGGATGCGAATGCGAAAACCGTCTATATCCATACCCTGCTGTACAATACGCGCAAAAACACCTGGACCCTGCGTTCCGAACTGCGTCAGGTCAATGCTACTATCCCCGACGAACCGGCCACGGCGGCTGTGGTAGCCAAATGGGATAAAATCAAGAACGATGCCCTGACCACGGCGGGGTTTAGTCCGAACACCGAGGTGACCATATTGAAAGAACCACTGGACTGCCGCGAGGGTATTTTACGTTTCCAGCCCGCCGCCAGTGGCCAGATGATCGCCCAGGCCATGATGAAGGCTTCCGTCAACAAACCTGATTGCGCCATTTTGAACAGCGGCTCCATTCGCGTGGATGATATACTGAGTGGCACGCTGACCGAACTGGACATCGTACGGATGCTGCCTTTCGGCGGCCCGATTGCCGAGGTCGAAATGCGCGGCAGTTTCCTGCGCCGTACCCTGAAAGCCGGCTGGAATAACCAAGGCAACGGCGGTTTTCTGCAGTGGGCCAACATCCGCCGCGATGACAAGACGGGCGCCTGGACCATCGGCGAGCAGCCGCTGGACGATGCCCGCACCTACCACGTTACCCTGCCGGATTTCCTGCTGACGGGCAGTGAACAGAACATGGGTTTTCTGCAGGTGACGGTAACTTCCCGCGGTACGGTGAATACGCCACCCGAGATGCCGGTCATCAGCCGGCCCGATGCACGCAATAAAAATGACCTTCGGAACGACATCCGGCTGGTTGTGATCGACTATCTGCATTCCAAATAATTCGGGCAGTTGCAGGAAAACGAACAATTTTTTATCTGACCTCTCCGCAGAACCAAACTTTGTCTACTTTTGCGGGCCTTTTTGTGAAGGGCCTTGTCCGGCAAGTCTGAACCTTACTAATTTTTTGAATTTAATTGACAAATGGCAAAACGTAAAGTTTCCACAATCGTAGAAGAAACACCCGTCCAGGAAGTATATGCGCCGAATGCACAAGCGCTTCTTCAAAAATATCAAATGCCGCTGCTGTATGTATTGGGCGGCATTATCGTGCTGGCCCTGTGCTACTGGGGATACAAAGCGCTGGTAGTTGCACCAAAACAGCAGGAAGCCGTGGCCGCCATGTGGCATGCCCAGGCCATGTTCGAGCAGGATTCTTTCCGTATGGCCCTCGAAAACCCCGGTGGCGGTTTTGATGGTTTCCAGACCCTCGCCGATAAATACAGCGGCACTGCGGCCGGCAGCACCGCCAGCTACTGCGCCGGTATTTGCTACCTCTACCTGGGCGATTTCGATAATGCGATCACTTACCTGGATAAATCCAGTCCCGACGGCACGATTCTGCCCGCTATGCGCTTCGGTGCTTTAGGCGATGCATATTCGGAAAAGAAAGATTTCAGCGGCGCCCTGAAATACTACGATAAAGCCGTGGATGCTGCCGATAACGAAGTCATCGCGACTTATTACCTGAAAAAATACGCCATGCTGAGCGAACACGAAGGCAACAAAGACGCGGCTTTAAAAGCGTATGAGCGCATTCGTACCGACTACCCGAATCAAACTTCGCAGGACTGGCGCGAAGTGGAAAAATATATTTACCGCGTTCAGGCTACCGGAAAATAAACCGGGCTCTACTTTACGCTCTTAAATGAGTTACTCCGACAAGGGGTAACTCATTTTTTTATGCCTGGAACGCCAATTTCCGCCCCCTATAGCGCAGAATATAAAAACCCCTTACCTTTGCAGCAGTCCTTCTCAAAAGATAGTCTCTCCACTATACTAAGGTGCGTCGAAACGCTGTTTATCAGTCGCTTTTTACCACGGCCTTAGTCGTTTCGCTATTATACTGACTATCACGGCGAAACGTAGACATTTTAGTGTTTACATTTAAAATCATATTCCTATGTACACGAACTTTCGTGCGGCGTGGTTATCGTTGGCGTTCGCCTGCGCTACCACCCTGCTGGCTGCTCAATCTTCTTTAACCGAAGACCTTCAACGCGCGGATAAACAGTACGATCTGTACGCTTATAACCTCGCCCTGAAAACCTATGAGGAAGTCCTGAAAACCCAGCCCAACAATGCCCATGCCCTGGCACGCGTGGGCGATAGTTATTTTCAGTTGAACCGCCCGGAAGATGCGCTGCCCTGGTATGATAAAGCCTCCAAACGCCAGGATGTAGAAGCTGTAACGCTGCTCCACTATGGCAAAACCCTGTTACAAACCGGTGATTACGCCGGAGCGAAAAAGTGGTTTTTGCGTTATGCCGAAACGGATGCAACCGTCGGCAATCACTTCGCCAGCCTCTCCGATTATGCTGCCCAGAATGCGAATAAGGAAAGTCTCTACGCGGTAAAAAACGAGGCGCTGAACACGGTGGCTGCAGATTTCAGCCCGGCTTTTTACGGCAATCGCATCGCCTACAGTTCCTCGCGTACCGATATTCAGCGCCAGACGCAGTCTAAAACGACCTCCGACTGGTCGGGTGCGGCTTATAACCAGCTGTTTGTGACTCAGCGTAATGCAGACGGCATTTACCTGCAAAAACCGCAATTCCTGCGCACGGATTTACAGAATGCCTACAATGAAGGGCCGGTCAGTTTTTCCGCCGATGGAAAACGAGTGGCTTTCTGCCGCAACAACTTCATCGACGGCACCCGCCAGATTGCGGAGAAAGGCCTTAATATGAGCCTGTATGTGGCCGATGTCGTCGACGGCAACTGGATGAATATCAAGGCTTTCCCCTACAACGGCTCTGATTTTGCCACTGGTTTTCCAACGCTCTCACCCAATGGCAACATGATGCTGTTTGCGTCCAATCAGCCCGGCGGACTGGGTGGCTGGGATATTTACGTGACGAACTTCGTGAGCGGTAACTGGACCACGCCCCGTAATGTGGGCTCGCCCTTGAACACGCCCGGCAACGAGGTGACGCCTTTTTACGATGGAAAAGACGTTTATTTTGCTTCCGACTGGCATAATGGAATGGGTGGCCTCGACATTTTCCGCGCGGAACTGGGCGAGGAATCGGTGTCTAACGTGTATCACCTGGGGCCTGGCATCAACTCTTCCTACGATGACTATGGTTTCATCTATAGCACGGAGCAGAAAATCGGTTATTTGACCAGTAACCGCCCCGGTGGCCGCGGCCATGAAGATATTTGGCAAGCGGTAAAAACGCGCGAAAGCAATCCGGTAGCGGAAGTGGTCACGCCACAGACTTCCACAACAGGGACAGTTGCCACACCCACCCAGTACAGTACCCGGACCAATCCTGCGCCCACCCAGTATAATACCACGACTTATCCCACAACGGAAGCCGGCACTTTATACGTCCTGGTTACGGATGAGTTCGGCAATGTGCTGCCGGGCGCCAACCTGGATTTTTCCGCCTGCGGACTGGGCACAGGCGGTACCGACGCTGACGGCAAGTTTTACTTCCGTCCGATCTCCTATACGGTGGATTGCAGCGTGGAACTGAACAAACCTGGGTATCAGGATACGAATGTGGATCTCAGCGGGTTTGGCCAGCGTAATATTATCGTGGCCATGAACCATGATAAACGCCAGGAATTTATCGGCTCCATCGTTGACCGGCAGACTAAAACCCTGCTCCCGGAAGTAATTGTCGATGTGAGCTATAATGGCAAAACCATCCAGACTTCCTCCGACTATAAGGGCGCTTACTCGCTGATGCTCGAGCCCGGTGCAACCTATAACCTCAACTACCAGAAAGCCGGCTATAACAGCATAACGGTCAAAACCCGGCCCGGCGTAACCGGTATGTCTATCCCGCAGGTGCAGTTGGACCGGATCGCCGAAACGGTGGTGGCTGTACAGCGGCCAACGGAATACAGCGCCAGCACGACGCCCACTCCGACGCAGTATAACATGAACACGCCGAATACCGCCTTGTTATCTGCCGCCAAGTCCGCGCCGGAACCGGAAGTTCTGCTGCCCCTGAACGGCTACTCCATTCAACTGGCCGCCACCCCGGATGCCTTGACTTCGACATTTTTAGGGAAATATGAAGAGCTGAGTAAATACGGCAACTTGTATTCCAAAACGGAGGAAAAGATCAATAAGGTGCGCCTGGGGATTTATCCGAGCAAAAACGTGGCCCAGGAAAACCTGAAGGAAATAGTGAAAAAATCAGCCTTCAAAAGCGCTTTTGTGGTCGAAGAACGCGGCGCCGACGAAAGCCTGGTCATCGGGCCACCCGCAAAAGCCCAGCTGCCTGCTCAGTATAATGCCAAGGGGGTTCCAACGCCGGTAGATAATTCAGAAGTTCGGTTTGCGGTCCAGCTCGGCTCTTTCTCGGCGGATAAACCGATTGCTATCAGCGAATACACCGGCCTGGCCAACCTGGGCAACATTTACACCAAGGCGGAAAATGGCCTGAATAAAGTCCGTGTCGGCGTGTGGGGTAACCACAGCAATGCCGACGCAGCCAAGGAGGAAGCGGTTAGCCGCGGCTTTAAAGACGCCATCGTGGTAACCGAAAAAGCCGATGACCAAAGCCTGCAGGCCTTCATGATCGGCGTGCCTGCACCCAAGCAGTATGCTAACCCTACCCCGGTAGAGCAGCAAAAACAACGCCCCGGAGCCACGGCTAAAAACGCCGAACCCGTTAAACCGGTCGTTTATTCCACGCCGACAACCGCAACCAATAATAAATACTACGTCCGGGTTGCCGCTTTATCCAACCCCGAGCGCCTGGATCGTGACAAACTGGCCGGTCTTGGCAGTGTGGAACTGCGCAAACTGGACAACGACATGAGCCTGTTGCTGCTCGGTTCTTTCCCCGATCTGGAATCGGCTACTTCGGTGCTCAACCAGACTCGCGCCCGTGGGATGGAGGAAGCTTATATCGTGAAAGATGTGGCCGGAAAATTGGAGCGGGTGAAGTAAACCCTCCGCTTCCGGTAGAAGTGACATGAGTCATCCCGGATTTTAGATAATTTACTCTACAAAGCCTGGCGCTCGTTGAAATTGGCGCAGATCTCCGGAGAACACGCACACGTAGAACGATGGCAACGCGGATTTAGCGGATAAAAACGGATTTTCACGGATTTAAAATCCGTGAAAATCCGCCAAATCCGTTTTATCCGCGTTGCCATTGTTCTAAATATGCTTCATAAAATTCGGGATGACTCCTGTTTTTATCGGCTTATTTTTTAAAATTTTTTTCAAAAGCAGGCAGCGTTCCGGCAGCAGCCTTCGTTTTCATGGGGTAATTCATTTAAACAGGTTGGCCAAAAACGGAAAAAGAGTGATCAGGCCAACCTCCCAGACATGTAAGCAGGTTTTTTAGTTGGTTTTGTTTGTTGCAATGGGCGCACTTACGAGTGCGCCTTTTGTATTTTTCTACCTTTGCGCCGCTATGCGCGTTTTCAAGGATTTGACTGAGTTGCCCGTTTTTAAGAAGGCCGTTGTCACGATCGGTTCGTTCGATGGGGTCCACGCCGGGCATCGGCGTTTATTACAAAACGTACAGGCCCTGGCACTAGCAGGCGGCGGCGAGAGTGTGGTCATTACTTTCGATCCCCACCCGCGTACGGTGCTGCGATCCGACGACCCGGGATTTCGCCTGCTTACCACAACGAACGAAAAAATAACCCTCCTGGCCAGCTGTGGCGTGGATAATGTCGTGGTGGTCCCTTTTGATGCCGACTTTGCCCGACTTACCGCCGAGCAATACGTCGAGGACTTCCTGATCGCTAAATTTCATCCTGCCCACATCATTATCGGTTATGACCACCGCTTCGGGAACAACCGCGCCGGGAACCTGGAGTTCCTGAAAAAATACGCCGACCCAGCCGGATTCGTGGTGAAAGAAATTTCCGCCCATGAAGTCGATGCCATAGCCGTCAGTTCTTCCAAGATCCGCAAAGCGCTGGATCATTCCGACATACTACATGCCAATCGCTTGCTGGGCCACCCTTACTCCCTGACCGGTGAAGTCGTACATGGTAACCACATCGGGCGTACCATCGGTTTCCCGACCGCTAATATTGAAATTGCGGATCCTTATAAATTAGTGCTGCCGGCAGGTATTTATGCCGCCCGGGTGATTTTACCGGCTGAAGAAGCTCCCCGCCCGGCCATGCTTTATATTGGTAATCGCCCCACGGTAAATAAGGGGGATGCCCAGGTAATTGAAGTCAATATTCTACATTTCGAGGGCGACCTATATGGTCAAACGCTACGCGTAGACGTCCTGGATTTCATTCGCCCCGACCGGAAACTGGATGGACTGGAAGCCTTGCAACAGCAGATTCAGGCGGATAAAGTGGAAATAGAAAAACGATTACAGCAGTCCCCCCTGCCCTCCTCAACGGCGCAGCCCCCCCTGCCCACCCGTAAAGGGGGGATAAGCGCTCACGAACCCTTAATCAGTGATCCCGGGGAACTTGTGCCCGAAAACCCCAACCCGCTAAACGACCCACCATCTACCCCAACGGCGCAGCCTCATCCACTCCCACCCTCCAAGGGGGGGCTGGGGGGGGCTACCGTGGCCATCGTCATCCTCAACTACAACACCCGGCGCCACCTGGCCGAGTACCTGCCCTCCGTAGTCGCACACAGCGCCGGCGCACGTGTAATTGTGGCCGACAATGGCTCGCCAGATGATTCCGTCGCCTTTTTACGGTCTACTTACCCGGCCGTGGAAGTGCTTGATTTACAACGGAATCACGGATTTGCGCAAGGCTACAACGAGGCTTTGAAGCAGGTGCAGGCCGATATTTACGTCATTCTTAATTCCGACGTGGAAGTGGCGCCCGGCTGGCTGGAACCGGTGCTGGACGCCATGCATAAGGACGCCAGGATCGGCATTGCCCAGCCGAAAATACTGGCCTGGAACGACAAGACGCGCTTCGAGTACGCGGGTGCGGCGGGCGGCTGGATCGATACGTTGGGCTACCCGTTTTGCCGGGGCCGCATTTTCAGTCACTCTGAAATGGACCGCGGGCAGTACGACCAGCCGCAGGCCTGTTTTTGGGCAGCCGGGGCGGCATTTTTCATTCGTGCCGAACTATACCATGCCTTTGGTGGTTTCGATGGCGATTATTTCGCCCACAATGAAGAAATTGACCTGTGCTGGCGGGTAAAGCGGGCGGGTTATTCCGTGTGGTGTATCCCCCAGTCAGTGGTGTATCATTTGGGTGGCGGCACACTGGAGTACCTGAGTCCGCGCAAAGTATTCCTGAATTTTCGCAATAGTCTGTACACCCTGTTGAAAAACGAGCCGGCCGGCAAGTTATGCTGGTTACTGCCCGCCCGCCTGCTGCTGGATGCCTTAGCCGCCGCCCGGTTCGCCGCAAAAGGTCAGTTTCGGGCCATTGGCGCTATTTTACAGGCGCATTTTTCTTTTTACGGCAGTTGGGGCAAAACCTTGCGAAAAAGACGGGAAGCAGCTCAAATCATTGAAAAACAACGTATTGGGCCGGATGATAAAGCCGGCGTATTTCCCGGAAGTATTGTTTTTACCCACTATGCCCGCCGGGTAAAAGAATTTTCCAAACTCTGGTAGCCCGTTGCCCACCTTCACGCTTAGATCATATTAATCGAATGTCATACGAACTCATCCACGAAGATGCCGACCTGCTGGTCGTTAGTAAACCGGCCGGATTACTCACTATTCCCGATCGGGCCGGCAATAAAGACAACCTCGTCACCGCCCTGGAAAAACACTACGGCAAGGTGTTCGTGGTCCACCGCCTCGACCGCGAGACCAGCGGTATTCTGTGTTTTGGACGAAATGAAGCGGCGCACCGCCACCTCTCCATGCAATTCGAGCACCATACCTCGGACAAATATTACTACGCCCTGCTGGACGGGGTGCTGCACCACGACGAGGGCGAAATTGATAAACCCATTGGGGAACATCCCAGTATAGCCGGCAAAATGGCCATTATCCATACCGGCAAACCTTCGCTGACCTACTACCGCGCAATTGAAAGGTTCCGGCACTATACACTGGCTGAAGCGCTGCTCAAAACCGGGCGCACCCACCAAATCCGCCTGCACTTTCAGAGCATTGGCTACCCATTGGCGGTGGATGCGGTGTACGGACGGCGGTCCGCGTTTTTTCTTTCCGAAATTAAAGGCAAAGCCTACCGCTCGGGCAAATACAGCGACGAGGAACGCCCGATGATGGAACGTACTTCCCTGCATGCCTACCGACTGCGCATCGATCACCCGACCACGAACGAACGCCTGGAATTCAAAGCCGACCTGCCGAAAGACTTTCAGGCCGTCCTCAGTCAGTTGAGAAAATGGGGCGGCGTAGGCGAAAACGGCAGATAAGTCCTGCCTGAATGGGCAGTGTACAGCATGGGAGCCGTATATTTGCCCGCCATAAAAAATCCACTTCACGCACTTTTACCCGTTTCCATTATGTTTGAAAGTTTGAGCGACCGCCTAGATGGCGCATTCAAAGTCCTGAGCGGCAGTCATAAAATCACCGAACTCAACGTCGCGGAAAGCATCAAGGAAATCCGCCGCGCCCTGGTCGGCGCCGACGTGAACTACAAAATTGCCAAGGAATTCACCGACCGGATCAAGGATAAAGCGCTGGGTACGGAAAACGTACTGCGCAACGTGAATCCCGGCCAGCTCATGGTCAAGATCGTCATGGACGAACTGACGGACCTCATGGGCGGGCAAACCGTGGGGATAAACGTAAAAGGCACCCCCGGCGTCGTGCTCATAGCCGGCCTGCAAGGGTCCGGTAAAACGACCTTCTGCGGCAAACTCGCCAAATACCTCAAGGAACAGCGCAAAATGAATCCGCTGCTGGTTGCCTGTGACGTGTATCGCCCGGCCGCCATCGATCAGTTGACGGTACTGGCCGACAGCATCAAAGTGGCCATTTACAAGGAAGTAGAAAACAAGAACCCGGTCGATATCGCCCAAAACGCGATCAAATACGCCAAGGCCAACAACCACAACGTGGTGATCATCGATACCGCCGGCCGCCTGGCCGTGGACGAGCTGATGATGGCTGAAGTGGAGCAGGTCAAAAAAGTCATCAACCCGACCGAAACCCTGTTCGTGGTGGATGCCATGACCGGTCAGGACGCGGTCAACACCGCCCAGGCCTTCAACGAGCGCATCAATTTCGATGGCGTGGTGATGACCAAAATGGACGGTGATACCCGCGGCGGTGCAGCGCTCAGCATCAAATACACCGTTGGCAAACCCATCAAATTCGTCTCCATGGGCGAAAAACTGGACGCCCTGGACGTGTTCTATCCCGACCGGATGGCCCAGCGGATCCTGGGTATGGGCGACATTGTTTCCCTGGTGGAAAAAGCGCAGCTGGACTTCGATGAAGACGAGGCCAAGCGCATGGAAAAACGCATCAAGCAGAACAAGTTCGATTTCAACGACTTCCTCGCGCAGATGCAGATGATCAAAAAAATGGGCGATCTGAAGAGCCTGATTGGTATGATCCCCGGCGCGGCCAAGGCCCTCAAAGATGCGCCGATCGATGATAAAGCCCTGAACCGCGTTGAAGCGATTATCCAGAGTATGACGCCGGGCGAACGCGCCAACCCCGAGCTACTGATCCTGCCCCGCAAAAAACGCATTGCCAAAGGTTGCGGTCAATCGCTGGAACAGATCAACATGTTTATCAAGAACTTCAACGACATGCGTAAAATGATGCACCAGATGGCCAATACGCCGATGGGCAAAATGGGCATGCCGCCAGCAGGTATGGGTTTGCCGAAAGGCGGACGCCGGTAAACGGAAGCGAAGAGAACTGAACATAGCGAGGGCTGTCTTACCAAGTAAGACAGCCCTCGCTAAATGTATCGTTCCTTTAATCCCCGACATCAAAAGCGCCACCATCCTGGATTTTTTGATGCACACGTAGGAGGATGGTAACGCGGATGCAACGGATTTGGCGGATTTTCACGGATTTTAAAGTCCGTAAAATCCGCGTTACCATCTTTTCATTCAGCACTACGCTTTGTAGAGGAAATCAACTAAAATCCAGATTGACTTATATCTCTTATACAACTGTCCCTCTCTAAATCGAGTCATACACCACCACCCGCTCCCATAAGTGCGCGCATTTTTCAATAAACGCCAGGTGCAGCGGATGATCCTGATACACTTCCTGATCGGCCGGGTTCTCAAAAATCAATAACCAGGAGAAAGCATAACCCCGTTCGATGACCGACCGATGGGTATCTGCCGGCACCCCAATATGCCAGCTCTTGATGGTCTCAATAGGCGTTAAGGTCTCCAGACCGGCACGCAACGCAGCCAGATCAGCGTCCGCCGCGGTGTAGAAGAAAACGTGATGAATGAACATGGAAGGTTAGGAGTTAGGAGTTAGGAGTTAGGAGTTAGGAGTTAGGAGTTAGGAGTTAGGAGTTAGGAGTTAGGAGTTAGGAGTTAGGAGTTAGGAGTTAGGAGTTAATGGGGAAATAATTAAAATGCAACAAAAATAATGACGTTGCAACTAAGTAATTGGCCTTTAACCAGCTTTTCCAACAGACGTTACCCAATTACCCGTTAACCAATAACTCATAACCCATAACTCCTCCCCCTACTGTTTTACCATTTTCAGCGGCGCACTCTGCCGGTTCTCGCTGCGCAAAGTAGCCAGATAAATACCGGCCGGCCAGTTTTGACCGAAACGCAGGCTACCGGCGTCGCTGCCTAAGGCCTGGGTGTACACGACCTGACCCAGCAGGTTACGCACTTCCAGCGTCAGGTTGGGGATCATCGGCCAGGCGTACTGCAGGCTGAAATCCGTGCTGGTCGGGTTGGGC
>JANPIN010000035.1:0-60617 GCA_031425035.1 Saprospirales bacterium
TTAAATAACCTTTCGCTAACAATCTGTCAATGAACTCTTTATATCAAAAACCACCTTCGTGGTCCTGCTTATGATTAATCTTCTTTCCCAACTCCTTTAAGTAAAACCCTTAAAAGCGGGACGCAAAGGTACTAACTATTCTCCCTACCAACCAAACTTTATTCCAAAAAAATGAAAACTTTTTTTCATCCGCTTTTTCTCTCTTTCCTCCTGCCAACAACCAATTTCCTCTGTTACTAACCGTCCCTCTCTTTCGTTGACCACTACCCTTCCAAAGCGGACGCAAAGATACACTATGGCATTTGAATCGACCAAGCGTTTTTCAAAATTATTGAAAAGTTTTTTGGTCCAAACAGAATTTAACCCTGCCTGATGAACGCTATATGGCGTTTACCGGAATATAAAATTGAAATGCGGTTGTTATGTAAAATGACCGTTTGCATTAGTCGCCGACTCAATATTATAATTTTTCACGCCTCTAGCCAGCGTGTTTTTACTCTGCAAACAACGCTTGAATTGAACACCATACACGCTTCTTAGTCATCCTATATATAGGTGTCGATTGCGGCTATTTGGCAGCCGGGACGCTTCCTGCATCCCGGGCATCAAAAGCCAGAAATTCCACCTTGCCGATCATGATCTGTTTAAGCCGGTTGGGCAAGAGGTAGTAATACATCTTACAGTCAAGGTGCCGCTTTTCCTGGGGCTTCAGCGGGCCTTCTCCATCTACGGTAATGAACGACCGTTGTTTAGCATCTTCCGGATTCAGGACCATGGCCACCCATAGTCGCTTATCCGTTCCATAGATCAATATTTCCACCCTGGGGTGGTTAGCTGGGATATTCAATGGATTATTCATAACCATGCCGCATTGCCAGCCGACTTCTTTCATATAGCCCGGGTCGTTAGGGGTGGCCGTACTGGCCATCATGCGCACGCCACTTGGTTCCTGGGCAATAATTACCGCTCCAGGCAGACGAGGTTCTCCGCCGGCAACAAAAATACGGGCCGAATCAGGTGTACCGGAAAAGTCGGTCAGTTTCCAGCTAGAGCAGAATGCCGTGCGTCCACGCGGTGGTACCGCCTCAGAAAGAGCCGAGAAGCCGGCGCTTGGTAGATTATTCACACTGATGGAGCGCCCTTTATTGTCTATCGGCTCCATACGCAACCATATTTTCTGCCAGTTATCGGAGGTATTGTCACAAATACCGGCTACGAAAAAAACGTCATTTTCCATCCAGCAATTCAGATCGGTGACGGTTGCGTTGATGGCAACCAGATTTGCCGGCAATTCTCCAGGCGCTGGGGTTTTCTTCGCAACAGAAGCAGGTTGAGGTTTACATTGGACGAATGAAAGGCCCAGGCAAAATAATAAGGCATAAGAAATCAGTAAAAAGCGCATACAATTATGTTGATTATCCCTTTCGGGTTGTTTTGAAAAACTGATTGAAGATGCAAATTTTAGCAAACAACGCTGCATAACGGCATTTTAAGGAACAAATACAGTTTTCCGAAAAAAAGCAGCGCCTAAAGTGCTTAGCCCAGGCAGTTGCAAATACTACCTTTGTGCTCCCTCGAATCACTTAGTTATGGGTCTTTTATTATCCTAAACCACACGTTTTGAATGAAATACCTGATCACCGGCCTGGGTAATATAGGCTATGAATACGAGCACACCCGCCATAATGTAGGTTTTGAAGTCGTGGACAGCCTGTGTAAGAATCTGGAAGGCACATGGCGCGGCGATCACCACGGCGATCTGGCGGAAGTAAAGTATAAAGGCCGCACGCTTATTCTGCTCAAACCCAACACCTATATGAATGTAAGCGGGAAGGCGATTCGATATTGGTTACAAAAGGAAAAAATAACCGTAGAGAACAGCCTGGTCGTGCTGGACGACCTGAATCTGGCATTCGGCAAGCAAAGGCTCCGCGCCCAGGGTTCCGCCGGCGGTCATAACGGACTGAAAAGTATTCAGGAGGTACTCGGCACGGACATATACCCGCGCTTACGCATCGGTATTGGCAGCGAATTCAGTAAGGGCAAACAAGTGAATTTCGTGCTCGGCAAATGGACCCTCGACGAACAGGCCGAATTGCCACATATCCTGGACAAAGCGGTCGAAGTGATCAAGACCTTCGTCACCGTCGGACTGGAGCGGGCGATGAACGTGACCGGCAAGTAAAATGCACTACCCCGTCGTTTTTCATCTCGGTCCGGCGCACATTCATGCCCATCTGGTGTTCGAGCTACTGGCGTATTCGCTGGCCTACCAGTATTATCAATGGTTGAGGCGGCGCAACACGGATCCGATTGGGGACGAACAACGCGTATTTATTTTCATCGGGGCGGCCTTCGGCGCATTCTGGGGTAGTCACCTGCTGGGAGTGATCGAACGCCCTTTTGAACCCCATGCTTCCGCCTTTATTTATTTTTTAGCCAATAAAACCATTGTCGGCGGTCTGCTGGGTGGTTTGGCCGGCGTAGAAATCACCAAGAAATTTCTGGGCGTTACCCGATCATCGGGAGATCTGATGGCTTACCCGCTGATGCTGGGTCTGGCCATTGGCCGGCTCGGCTGTCATTTGCACGGCTTAGCGGACAGCACTTTCGGTTTACCCAGTTCCCTCCCCTGGGCGGTCGACTTTGGCGACGGCATGCCCCGCCACCCAGTGAATTTCTATGAAATATTGTTTCTCGCGCTGCTGGCATTGACTATTTTCACCCTGGAAAGCAGGCGGACCCTGGCCGACGGCAGCCGTTTCAAGTTATTTATGATCAGTTACCTGATCTGGCGTTTTTTTCTGGAGTATTGGAAACCGGCTTTTTTCTGGCCGGAGTTGGGGATTTCCTCGATTCAGATCGCCTGTTTGGTCGGGCTGGTTTATTACCGGCGGGATGTGTGGAGAGGATTGCGTTTTTTCATTTGAATATTCAACTGACTCGAAAGCTATTTATGGACCGTCCATACATTTACTACGACTTTACCCTCTCCCTTTGTTCCAAGTGCCTGCGCCGGGTGGATGCCAAAGTGATTTTTGAAGATGACAAGGTCTTCATGCTCAAACGCTGTCCTGAACATGGCCGCGAAAAGGTGCTGATCGCCACCGACATCGAATACTACCGCAGCACGCGCAATTTTGTGAAACGCAGCGAAATGCCGCGCATTTTCAATACCCATACCCATTTTGGCTGTCCTTACGACTGCGGACTCTGCCCGGATCATGAGCAACATTCCTGCCTGACCGTCGTCGAAGTGACCGACCGCTGCAACCTGGCCTGCCCGACCTGTTATGCCGAAAGCAGTCCGCATCATGGGCGGCACCGGACGCTGGAGGAAATAGAATGGATGCTCGACATTGTGGTGGCCAACGAAGGCCAGCCCGATGTGGTGCAGATCAGCGGTGGCGAACCCACCGTGCACCCGCAGTTTTTCGAGATCCTCGACATTGCCAAACGCAAACCCATCCGGCACCTGATGCTGAATACGAACGGTATCCGGATCGCGAAAGACCCGGCTTTTGTCAAACGGCTGGCCACGTATATGCCTGATTTTGAGATCTATCTGCAGTTTGATTCTTTCAAAAAAGAAGCGCTCGAAACGCTGCGCGGAGAAGACCTGCGGTCGGTGCGCCAACAGGCTATTGAAAATCTGAACCGGGAAAACCTTTCCACCACCCTGGTCGTCACGTTGCAAAAGGGGCTGAATGACGACGAAATTGGCGAGATCATTCGTTACGGCCTGCAGCAGCCCTGCGTGCGCGGCGTCACGTTTCAGCCGACCCAGGTGGCCGGGCGCACCGAACAGTTCGATCCGGCCGAGCACCGCATTACCTTGACCGAGGTGCGCCAGGAAATCCTGAACCAATCCGGTATTTTCACCGCGGAAGATATTATTCCCGTGCCCTGCAACCCGGATGCCCTGGCCATGGCGTATGCGCTCAAGGTAGACGGGGAGGTCATTCCCCTGACCCGCTACCTGAACCCGCAGGACCTGCTGGACAATTCGCGTAACACCATTATATATGAACAGGATGAACGCCTGCATCAGCACATGATCCAGTTGTTCAGCACGGGCAACTCGGTGGAATGCGCGACCGACGAACTGCAATCCGTCATGTGCTGCCTGCCGCAGATCAGTGCGCCCAGTTTAGGTTACGACAACCTTTTCCGCATCATCATTATGCGCTTCATCGATGCGTACGACTTCGATGTGCGGGCCATCAAGAAGTCCTGCGTGCATATTGTCAGCAAGGAAGGCAAGATTATTCCGTTTGAAACGATGAATTTGTTTTACCGGGATGAGGGGAAACGGGCGCGGCTGGAAGAGCTGCGGGCGGAACAAGCGGCCGCTTTTTAGCCCAATCAATTATTCACGCTATAAACTGTAAGAAAATGATGGAACCACTTGATAACTCCCACTATCCTGCTCCCCGCCCGCCCGCTTATAAAAAGGTAGCCATCTTCAATTTTGGCCTGGTGCTGTTTTACATCCTGATCGGCAGTGTAAACAGCGACTTTGGCTTCATGGGCGCCGGTCTGCTGGCCTTTGCGCAAGGCTGCCTGGGCTTTCTGGTCGGTATGATCATACTGATTAACGGAAACCGGGAGTATGGGCTGCCCATTTTGTTGTTCAGCCTGCTCACGATCGTCATCGGATTCGGGGTATGTGCTGGCGGTTTCTCAACAGCGGATATGAATTTTCATTGAAAATAGAGGGTGGTTTGTTGGTTTGTTGGTTATCAATTACTTGAAATCCGACTTTTTCCAAAACAACTTTGCGCTTGGCACTAAAAAGAGCGGACGGTTTATTTCCGTCCGCCCAAATATGGAGACATCCGCGCGATGTACGGGCGGATGGAAAGGCGGCGGGTACGGACTATGCCGCGCGCACCGCAGTGCATAGGTACGAAAGAATGTGGGGGTTCAAAAACTCACATCGTTGGTGGATTATAATCATCCTCATCAAAAAACACGTTCACCTGCTGCACGCCTTTCGACTGGCGCAGCGTACGCACCATTTCTTCGGTCTTGCGCACGTCTTTCAGCGTGATATGGTAGTTGCTTTCCGTCAGATCGTCCAGGCCGATATTTTTCAAACTCACCAGTTTCAGGCTTCG
The DNA here is from genome assembly GCA_031425035.1 of Saprospirales bacterium. Lineage (GTDB taxonomy): Bacteria > Bacteroidota > Bacteroidia > Chitinophagales > Saprospiraceae > M3007. The sequence goes on from JANPIN010000035.1 coordinate 5,121, forward strand.
ACAAAAGCGCGCCAGTGGTTGCGAAATGTCCTGATCACTGCTGGATTGATGAATGATCTGCAACAGAAAATGCCGCCGCCGGGGAGCGCCGAAGTGGGTAAAAGTCAGGATAATGACCATCAAACCCGCCAGTAGTACGCCGGTCAGGGCAATAGCATTCAGGCCAACGCCACAGGCCATGCCCAAAGCCAGCGACAGGAAAATGAACACCAGGTCCATGGTATCGCGAATGGCCGTCCGGAAACGGATGATGGACATAGCGCCCACCAGGCCGAAAGCCCGCGCCACGTTATTGCCGATAACCATGATAATGATCGTGGAAATGAGGCTGAGCAGCACCAGCGAATTGACAAAAGTGACCGAATAGGACGGGCCACGATAGGTTAGCCGGTAAATAACCGACAAGGCCAGGCCGCAGAGCAGCGAGACCAGCATGTTCGCCAGTACATCGGCGGATGAAGTGGGAAAAACGGCAAGATTCTGGTATTCCTCAAACATTTTATCGACTGGTAGAACGAACGTTGAGTAGCAAAACGCTCCTCTAATACGCCATGATTTTTACGGGTTAAAGTCAATAACCTCCGGTTTAGGTGGGGAATAAAGCTTCGGTGGAGGGAGTTTGACCGTATTAATACTGCCTTTTGAAAACGAGTCCCCATAGCGGTAGGGCCAGATAAACGGCGAAGCGTCGATGCAGCCGACATATTTCGAGGCCGGTTCTTTACGCAACTGGAAACTCTCCATGATCGGTTTCACCCAGGCGGGACAAAAACGGTTGAATTTCACTTCCAGAATAAAGAACCCCGGATACACATATTGCGGCCCCACTTCTTTGAATAGTTCGTCGACCGACAGATAGGCCTGGCCGCGCAGTTGCAGATCGAAAGTGACCCGAAAATCATTTTCCGGATCTATGGTTTTGCCGACAAAAGGTTCCCGTTCATAAATTACGTTGACGACCGGTCGCAGGTTGCGGCTAAGGACCTGGTAAAAAAAGCGGCGGGCATTTTCCGGGTTCCGGATCTGAGGCGCTAATTCGTCGAAGGAACCGCCGGCAAACAAACTTTTCACTACTCCGAAAGGTGCATCGGAACGGTTTTTCAGGATCGGACCTTCGTATTTCCGCTTGATTTCCATGAACACCGTGCTGTTGTCATCGCCAATATTATAACCCCGCAGGCGCACTTTCAGGCGATGGGCAATGCCGTCGACCTTCGTATGGTACATTTCGAAATCGGGCGTATCGAAGTAAATACTGCGCACCGTGTAGCGGCCGTTGGGCATCTGCTCGGCGAAACGGTCGGCCAGCAGAAACGGCTGTAAAGCAGCGCGCAAAGCAGCGTATTGTTCTGATGGAACGAGGTATTTAAATTCGTAACGCATGCCGGCCTACCACTTGAAATTGAGCAAACGAAGCAAATATTCCCGCTGGTTCACCGTATCGAACTCGATGTTACAGCGGGCAGACAAACCCGTGCTGAAGCGCTGGCTACTGCTGTCGGGACGGACAATAGCGTTGAGAATGGCCACCTGGCGATTATCCAGCACTTCCACGTGGGTTCCGGTCTGCAAAAGTCTGGCCGAATAGGTGCGCTGGGTTTGAATATCGGTCACCGAAACCGAGCTGCCGGGACGCAGGTAACCCAGTTGTTCGACTTTAAGCGGAATTTGCACAAAATATTCATCCGACCGCTGCAGTACGAACAGTTCTTCCGGTGGCAGCGCGGGCGTTACGAAACCCTCGAATGGCGCCCGCAGCACCAGGGCCAGGTTTTTTTTACGCAGGATGTCCAGTCGGTTCCTTAATCCGCGCAACTGGGCTTCGGTCACCTGCACGCTTTCGGGTTTGAGACCGGTGCGTACCGTTTCCAGGTTTTTCTGGGCAATACCTACCTGAATTTTGGCGAGCTCCAACGCGCTTTCGACCGTCTGGTATTCCGTAAGGGCGATCAGTCCCTGCTCGTACAGCGGTTTTTGAATGCGAAAATTCTTATCCTTCCAGATCACGTCCTGCTCGGCAAAATGCAGTTGATTTTCCGCCTGCTGTACGATGGGCGGTTTATCGCCGGTATTTTCGGCCTGTAACTGGGCGCCATACAGCGCCAGCTGGGCCTCGATATCCTGGATTTCCTCGCGCTGCCGGGTGGAGTACATGCGCACGACCGTATCGCCCAGGTGTAAAAAACCGCCAGGCGGCAGATCGAATTGCAAACCTGAAATATCGCCCTGTTCAAATTGGAAAGCATCCATCTGCTGCACGGCGCCGGTACGGTAGTCGCGGACCACCGAACTGATGCGACCCGCCTGATCCTGCACCAGGCGCCAGTCCTGCGCCGGATACACCTTACCCACACTCTGCGCATGATAAGGCAGACGGAAAGGGATATAAAGCACTAAGAGTAAAATTCCGAGGATTATCAGCCCGCCGTACAGCCGTTTCACGTCTTGTCGAAAAGTAAGTTAGATAAAGAAAATGCAGCCAGGCTGTCCCTGTTGTCGGGAAACGCAAAGAAACGCTTATTTCAGCGTAATTTGGGGTAAAAAGAGGTCATTTACATGCCTATTTCGCTTTAGTGAGCACGGACCAATTTAATGACCTGTTGAAAATTATCCGTGTTGAAGTGCAGGAAATACACGCCAGGCGGCAGGTTTTGAACGATCTCGCTGATTTGTATCTGGTGGTTACCAGCGGCCTGTTCCACTTTCGGAGTAGCCAACGTGTTCATTTCCCGACCCGTCAGCGTATACATTTTCAAATCAACCCCCGATTTTTCCGGCAGGAAATAATCCACGGTCAACTGGTTATCGAACACCGAGGGATAGGCCGTAATAGTGGGCAGGGATGCATTTTCCGGCGTATGGGTAGCTACCGAACTGCTTTGATAGTGGGCAATGATGGTGTCCGGGGCCGTCAGATCCAGCAACTGGGAGACGCTATTCGGCTGGGTGAAGGTGTGGTGACTGGCCGTCCAGTTCTTAAAGACCAGGGGGGAACCAGCCGTTGGAGCCGTGACCAGTTTCAAACCCACCGAACCAAAATAGCTTTGGACTACCGGACCGTTTACCGCCGGTAACGTGTTGATTTCCAAGGTGCCTGCGCCCGGAGGATCCACCATAACCACGGTCGCGAAAGGACCCGTGAGGTTATAACATTCCTTGATCCCGCTTTCTAAAGTGTCGCAACGGACCGTAATGAAATCGCGAAGCCGGGTCACATTTTGCTTCCATTCGTCGTAGGTACCAAACCAGCGATCCGCATGCTGGGTCATTTCCGGCGACAAAATGGTTTCGATGGTGTCGAGGTAGTTCAGCATGGTTTTGCAGCTGAAAGCCGTATGCAACAAATCCGCCTGCCGGGTGATGTAGTATTGATCGAACTCCGGGTTTTCCCGCAGCTTATTCAGGATCTTAATGTGGCCTTCCGGATCCGACCACGGCTGATTGACCAGCACTTCCGGATTGCAGGGCGCCGCATCAGCATCGGTATTGGGGATGCCGGTATAGTTGATGTAAAAGTCGAAGGTGGCGTCGTTGTCCCAGAGAATATAGCCCCACTTGCGGTGTCCGCCGGCAGGATTAAGGCCGCGCCACCAGCCAGTGTTGTAATTCAGCCAGTCCGAGCAGACCGTGAAAGAGTTGGTCACCACGTAATCCACCAGGCTGGTATAATCGAACTGATCTTTGACGTACTGGAAATTGGTCTGGTCGGTCAGATCGGCCGTCAGGATGAAATCATAGAGTTGCGACCAGTCATCGAGCGATTGCCCGCCGCCGTACTGCGCCCAGGTGTTGCCCCAGGTGAGGATGTATTGAATATCGTATTTGCCCTGGCCATAGTAATAATCGGTGTAGTCGTGGTCATCGGGCAGTTCGCGCAGGTCGTACACGCCCCAGTATTGGCCGTTCAGGTAGACGATGGCTTTTTCGGCCTGGCGCACATCCAGGTGGAGACCGCCTTTTTTCGCCAGATTTTGCACGTAGGCGTCGCGGATGTGGGCGCTGCCTTCGTTTTGCGGATGGTGGGCAGCGGGATAATTATCGTCACCGGCAGCGCGCAGGATAATACGCTGGTATTCATCGCGGTCCGACATGGAAAAGAGTTTTTCCTTTAAAGCCGCGCTATACCCCATTTCATCGCGGGTTACCCAGTCGAGACTGCGCTGATCGTTGGCCCAGGAATCCTGACCGTGGCTGTTCAACTCGCCGTAGGCTTTGGTCTTGCGATCACCGTCTTTACCGAAATATTCAATACTGCCTTTCGGGCGCAGCGGCTGGTTGCCATTGGCGAGCTCCAGCACCCCGTCCGATCCGACTGAAACGACCGGCAGCGTATGGCTCACCCCGATAAAATAGGTGTTGTACTGCACAAAACTGGACAATATATCCGCGTTGTTACTGAAAGAAGCGGCTTTTAAAACCGTGGTCGTAGTGATGGCGACCGGAGCGCTGTACAGGGTGGATTGCGCACTGGGTTCGGTACCGTTCGTGGTGTACCGGATGACCGCATTGGGTTCATCGGTGGTGATTTCCACCGTGATCGGCGCCGCATAAAATCCCGCCGACTGCACCATATCGGGCTTTTTGGCAAAACCGGTTTTGGAAGATAAAGTATTCGAATTGTTCGTTGTTTCGGGGGTCGGAAAAGGAAACACCCGCCATTCTGCGGCTCCGTTGGTCGCCCGGCCCCAACTCTGGTTGAACTTGGTCCGTTCAATTTTTATATCATTGATAATCAAGCCCGCCGCATTACTGAACACGATGTGCTCGGCCGTGCCTTTCGTTTGGCTCAGTTTAAAACTGGTATGCGCGCTATTGCCATCCGCCAGGTTACGGCCCGAAGCGTATACCAGCACAAAACCACCCGCCGGCACCATCAACGAAGACGGCACTTTCCATTTCTTCACATTGCCGGGATCGTCGCTCAAATAATAACCGTTAATATCGACAGCCGCCGCCGAAGGATTATATAGTTCTATCCAATCTTCAAACTCTCCATAGTCATCGATCTTATTGGCCAGGTTGGCGCAGGAATATTCATTCACGATCACCTGGCTGTGGGCAGCTGGTAAATTCAGCAGACCAATAGAGATCAGTAAGAAGAGGCGGAGGGCGATTGATTTCATGTGAGTAATTTAAATTAGAATGGAAGAAGGATTCATTATCGCGATCAATGTTACTCCGCGCGCAGGATCAAACAGGGTCGCGTCAGGCCGGTCTTTATCATATACAGGCCCACGGGTAAGGTTTGAAAATCCAGTTGCAGTGTGGTTTGACCCTGTCCGTCGGCCGTCAAAACCGGCTGACCCAGGGCGTTTAGCACTTCCAAACGCCCGAGCGGCACGGGAGACTGCAGTTGCAGCAGGCCGTTGACCGGATTGGGTGAGACCCGCAGCGCCGGCAGGTTTTGTACTTCCCCGGTGGCGGAGACCAGCGAATTCGTGGCATCGAAAGTGGTAGGCATGGCGACGAAAGGGCCGGTCCCGTTGGGAAAACGGCCGGTAGACACGTCGGTCTGTTGCTGCCCGAAAGTCAAACTATCGAGCACCAGCCCGGCGCCGTCGGAGAGCATCAGGAATTCGCCGCCCTTATTCAGCTTGAAATTAGCGTGAAAAGGGCCCTGCAAACCGTTTTCATCCAGCCAAACGATCAGAAAACTATGGGACGGCAGAACAACGCTGGCCGGAAAAGCCCATTTAGTGGGTTTCGTCACGTCGTCCGTGAGGTAGAGGCCGCTCAGAATTTGCTCGATGCTACTGTTGTTATAGAGTTCCAGCCAGTCTTCTACTTCACCCGCCTCATCGGCCGCGCCAATCATATTATCGGCCAGGAATTCATTAATAACGACTTCGCCCGCCTGCGGGACAAGGGGGGTGGCGGCGACGGTATAAAATTCATATTCCGCACGTTCCGGCGAAAAACGTCCGGCAGCCCCATTTTCAGCGTACACATAATACTGTGCCTGCGTACCGAGTGCCGGGAAAAAACCGCCGTAGAGACCGTCGCCCGCTGTGCCATCCTGGTGCTGACCGTCGTCATACATGGTGGTTTTCAGGAACACCGCCGACGTATCGAAGCGATAGGCCAAAGTCACCGCCGTGGCGTTTAGAATCTGCGCATTTACCCGCACCAGACTGCCGGAAACGGGTACTACGGCAGAAATAGACGGCGCCGCCGCCGAGAAAACGGCGTTGTTGTTCAGGAAGGTCTGGCGGCCGCCCATCAGGTCGGTGATGCCGGGAATACTGCCGAAACCGCCGCCGCCGTTGCCGGTCACCGCCGTGTTCACGTTGGCCAGGAAATTCGCGTAGGTGTAAAATTTCTTGGTATCCGCCTGCACCGCGGCATCGATGACCGCCTGTAGCTCCAGGGCGCGTATTTTATAATCGTCGTTGGAAAAATTTTCCTGTAAAATGGTGCGGGCATGGGCCAGGTACATGCGTTTGTACAACGGGTTGGCCAGCAGTTTCTGAATGAGCGGGCGGCTGGCGTTCGCGGACTGCACCAGCGGGTCCATTTGTTTCATCTGGGTGAGACTCAAGCCGCCGCCGCCGCCGGCACTCAACAGCGGGAAACCGCCAAAACACATGTTCAAATCCCAGACGACGGGCAGCCAGCGGTTATTATCGTCGTAGTACAAATAGTAATTTTGCCCGAAAGCGCCGGTATAGGAGTCCAGATTGACGCATATATCATTGAAAGCCAGCATCCATAGCGCGCGGTCCACATCGAGGATCTTATCCACTTTCGCCGGATTATTCTTCAGCGTGTCCATCAGGTTCAGCAACTGGCGCCAGCCGTAATCGGAGCGCATTTCGTATTTATTATAGTAAAAGCTGCTGTCCGCGCTGGAATACACCAGATCGGGGTAATTGCCGCCGGTTCCGGGTCCGCCTATATCCGCCGGGTTGCATTTGAAAAAAGGGTTTTTACCGTCGGTAAAAAAATGCTGGCGGGCAAAGGACTTATTAATGCTCTCCACATTGGTATACAGCCCCCAGTACACCCCGTTCATGCTCACTTTGGCGTGGTTAGCCTGTGGCGCGGCCATGTACTGGCGCAGGATCTCGTAAGAAAGCGCCTCTCGGATAAACGTCGGATCCGAGAAACCGTTAGACAATTTAATATCCTGAATGCCGTGGTAGTTCTGGTTTTTAATGACGTAGTCCAGTTCGATGTTCAGGGGGTTTTTGGCGTTGTTCGCATTGTAGGAACTGTTGCCTTTATATTTTACCCCCACGCTGTCGAACACCTCGCCGTTGATCTCGATGGATTTCGCCAGCAAAAAACCCTGATCGTTGACCGCGTTTTTCAGGGAATCCATTTTGGCATCCCAGTTCGTCTGGAAAAAAGTAATTTTAATATCCTGCAACTCGCCGGCAGCATAGAAATTTTGAGCAAAAAGCGAAGGAACGCTCAGGAGCAGACCGAAAGTAAAAAGCAGAAATTTCATCACCGGATTGTTTTTACATAAACTTTACGCGGCGAACCTAAGGCAAGTTCCAGACGTAGCCGTAAAAATATCGGGGATGGGCTAATATTTGCCGGAATAAACCAACAAGCAAGCCACCTAGCCATGAAATTTTACGATCAATTACAACGTACCGTCCAACTGCCGCAGTGGCCGCCCCGCCGGATCATCTCGCTGGTGCCTTCGCAAACGGAACTGCTGCATGACCTGGGTCTGGAACAGGAAGTAGTGGGCATTACTAAATTCTGCCTGCATCCGAACGAGTGGTTTATGCAAAAAAACCGCGTTGGCGGCACCAAAACGCTTGATTTTCATAAAATTACGGCGCTGCAACCCGATTTAATCATCGGGAATAAAGAGGAAAATGAACAGGAGCAAATCGAGGAACTCGCCCACCTGTATCCCGTGTGGCTCAGCGATATTTACAACTTACACGACGCCCTGGATATGATACGGCGGATCGGAAGCCTCACCGACCGCGCGGCTGCTGCCCGCGACCTGGCAGAAAGCATCCGGGCGGATTTTCAGGACCTGGAAGCCGAGAAAGCGGCGAGCCCTGCCATCCGCGCCGCTTATCTCATCTGGCGCAAGCCTTATATGGTGGCTGCCGGCGATACCTTTATTCATGATATGCTGGTGCGGGCAGGATGCAACAACGTTTTTGCCGACCAGACGCGTTATCCACAGATTACTTTGGATGAACTGGCGGCGGCCAGCCCCGAGGTCATTCTGCTTTCCTCCGAGCCCTTTCCATTTGCCGAAAAACACGTGGCCGATTTGCAGGAAGCCTGTCCCGCTGCACGCATCACCCTGGTCGATGGCGAGGCTTTTTCCTGGTACGGCAGCCGTCTCCTGCATTCGCCCGGCTACTTCCGGCAATTGTCAAAAAATGTAGGTTTGCGGTAATATTGGCAAAAACTTCCAGCCGCCCGGACCAGCCTTTGCATTTTTTGGACTTCCTTTGAGGAAAATTTGTTTACCCAGACATGAAATATACCCTACTCCTTCTTACCCTGCTTGTCTTTTCCAGCGCTCTTTCCGCCCAGTCCGCCGCTCAAATACCGATCGGTCGTCAACCTGGCGAACTGCTCATCCAACTGGCCGACGATGCCGACCCGCAACGCATACTGGCCGCATTACGCCAGGGGGACGGCCCTTTTACGACCTTGTACCTAAAAAAAACCGTGGCCGCCAGTTGGCATATTTATCTGCTGGGTTTCGAGGAAAACAGCAGCGATGCCGATGCCCTGTGGTCGCTCGCGCTGCATACGCCGGGTATCCGGACGGCGCAGTGGAACTATCTGGTGGCCGACCGCGTCATCCCGAACGACGAAAGATGGACGCAGCAGGTAGATATGAGTTTGATCCAGGCGGCTAAGGCATGGGACGCTTCTACCGGCGGACTAACGCCGCATGGCGACACGATCGTGGTGGCGGTGCTGGAAAAAGGCGCTTTGCTCGATCACCCCGACCTGATCGATAATATGTGGTATAACTGGCGGGAGAAGCCCGACAATGGCATCGATGACGACAACAACGGCTATATCGACGATTTTCGCGGGTATGACGTGCGTTTCGATGGCGACGGTCCGGGCAATCTCGGCACCCACGGCACTTCGGTCAATGGCATTATCGGCGCCCGCGGCAATAACGGTATTGGCGTAGCCGGCGTGAACTGGCAGGTAAAAATGATGAATTTCTCCAATGTCGGCGACGATGCGGAGATCGTTTCCGCCTACGAATACGCGGTGAAAATGCGCCGCCGCTACAACCAGAGCAACGGCCAGGAGGGCGCTTTCGTGGTCGCCACCAATGCGTCTTTCGGGCGTGATAATGCCAAAGCGGTGGATCATCCGCTGTGGTGCGCCGCCTACGATTCGCTCGGCGCCGTGGGTATTATCAATGCCGGCGCTACGGCCAACGGCAATGTAGACGTGGAAACCGAGGGCGATATGCCCAGTCAGTGCAAAAGCGAATACCTGATCGTGGTGAATAATGTAAACTCCGCCAGCGGTAACAAGGCCGGCGCCACTGGTTTCGGCTCCGTTTCGGTGGATCTGGGTGCGCCCGGCGACGGCACGTTCACCACCGCGAATGCCGGCGAAAACCCGACCTATGCCGGTTTTACCGGAACTTCAGCGGCTACCCCGCACGTGAGCGGAGCGATCGGGCTGCTGTACAGTCTGGATTGCGAACAACTGGCCGGCGACGCCCTGACGGCGCCGGTCAACTGCGCGCGCCGGGTGCGGGATGTTATTCTCAACTCGGTGGTTCCCGTTCCATCCTTGCAAAACATCACGACCACCGGCGGCCGGCTCGATCTGGGCAACGCGCTGGACGGCGTACGCGAACTATGCAAGTCGTCGGTTGGTCCGGTGAGTTTCCTGCAGGTCCGCCATTACCCCGATGATAACTGGGAAGTATACTACCAGACGCCCACTTTCGGTATCTATAATTTCCGGGTTTTCAACATGCTGGGCCAGTTGATGTATGAAAAAGACCTGCACCCCGAACAATTTGCTTCCAACCGGGTGGAATATGATGCCAGCAACCTGCCGCGCGGGGTGTATGTAATGGTCCTGGGGAGGGGTAAATTCGTCGTTTCAAGAAAATTTCCTAAAATTTAAAATACGTGTTTGGTTTTTCGGCACTTCTCGTTTTATCTTTGCAGCCCGAAACCGGAAAATGGTATGGCTCCGTAGCTTAATGGATAGAGTCCCTGACTACGGATCAGGAGGTTAGAGGTTCGAGTCCTCTCGGAGTCACCACTATCGAAGTGTTTGAGTGTGTGGGATTTATCTCACACACTCATTTTTTGAAATCTTTCAATCAGAACACTCAAACTTAACATTATGTCTAAAGTATGTGACCTGACGGGGAAACGCCCAATTAGCGGCAACCACGTTTCGCACTCCAACGCTAAAACAAAGCGTCGTTTTTACCCCAACCTGCAGACGAAGAAATTTTTCATGCCGGAAACAGGAGAATGGGTAACGCTGAAAGTGAGCACCTCCGCCATGCGCACGATCTCCAAATTGGGCTTGTACCAATACATTAAAAAACTGGAGAAGAAAGGCGAAATCATCTATCACGGGGATAGCCTTTAAGCAACTCTTCACCGAAAAAAAATTTATTACCAATGGCAAAGAAAAGCAAAGGCAACCGCATCCAGGTGACGCTCGAGTGCACAGAACATAAAACCAGTGGTCTGGCCGGTACTTCCCGTCACGTGACGGAGAAAAACCGCAAGAACACCCCTGAGCGTATGGAGTTGAAAAAATACAACCCCATCATGCGCAAGTACACGATTCACCGCGAAATCAAGTAATACACCACTTTTCACTCACTATAAACTGCAAAGGTTATGGCCAAGAAAGTTTCCAAGAACGCCCGTGTAGCACAGCGTGCTGCCAATGCGGGTTCCGGCAAAGACCACGTGAAAGTGGTAAAGGCCGTGAAAGACCCGATGACGGGTATTTACAGCTACAAGCAAATGATCTTACACAAAGACAAAGTGAAAGACTTCTTTGCTGACGCGAAGTAAGTTTTGTCTACTAAATATGATTGCCAAAATGGCCCGCAGTAAACACTGCGGGCCATTTTTTATGCCTTCATTAAAGAACTTAATCCCGCCGGTTCATAAAGATGGACAGGATGTAGAGCAGTTGTACCAGTGCGGCCAGTGCGGCCGCTACATACGTCATGGCCGCCCAGGTGAGCGCATCTTTCGCACCGGCATATTCCGGACCGCGGGCAAAACCGGTTTCATCCAGCCAGGCCAGCGCCCGGCGGCTGGCGTCGAATTCCACCGGCAGCGTAATGAGACTGAAGAGGGCCGTGACGGCAAATACGCCCAGCACGATCATCATGATCCAGATATTATTCAGCAAGTAAGCGCCGGCCAGACCGAACATAAAAACAAAGCGTTGAACCCCGGCCGCAAAGTTCACCACCGGCACGATGGCCGAACGCATTTGCAGAAAAGCATAGGCGGTAGCGTGCTGCACGGCATGTCCGCATTCATGGGCGGCTACAGCAGCGGCGGCCACGGAGTTACTCATGAACACCTCGTCGCTGAGGTTAACAGTTTTGTTGGCCGGGTTGTAATGGTCGGTGAGCTGACCCGGCACGTGGATCACCTCCACATCATGAATGCCATAGTGCTTCAACATGGCGCGGGCCACTTCCGAGCCGTTCATGCCGTTGGTTAAAGGTACCTGGGCGTATTTATGAAATTTACTGCGCAGCCGGCTGTTCAGGATCATCCCGATGATGGTAAATAAGCCGCTGATAAGCATGAGTCCTAATCCCATAGGTTGGTTGATTTGAAAGGTTTGTTGGTTTGTTGGTTTGAGTGGTTTGGAAAGGTCCTATACCAATGTTTCTATTAAAATACAAAAACCCGCTGGCCGACAAAAAGTTGACAAGCGGGTTCCGATATATTTTCGCTATTACTGGTCGACACAAAGTGGTTTTAAACCAAGAGAAACCAGGATGTAAATTGCTGATGGCCAACAACTAAACTCCTCTAAACCCTTTTCTAAACCCCTCTAAACCGCCTTACATGATTTCTATTGCAGCCGGAAATTAAACGTCAGGGTCCCGCAGTCGATACCGCCGCTACCACCGGCCTGGAAACGATATTGTTTAGCCGAAGCCAGGGCTTTGTTTCTTAATTCGGTATCCGTGGTAGTCGAACCGCTTTGGGTATAATCCGCGCTGGTAACGACGCCATTGGCATCTACGCAAATTTTGATCACTACTTTACCCGCTTTTTGCGAGGTATCATTGATCGGACCGCGTTTGGCGATGGCCCGGCCACCGAGTCCGCCACCGACGGAAACGCCTGTACCCGTACCGCTGCCGCCGCCGGTGCCGCCGCCGTCGCCGGGGCTTTTACCGAACGGATTGTCGCCGGTGCCGCCCGGAACGCCCTGGTTACCGGGTTTGCCGGTATTGCCTTGTCCGGTGCCCGAAGCGCCGGGTTTACCGAAGGTACCGCCGAACTGGCCTTTTTTCTTATCCCGTTCTTCCTGTTCCCGCCGTTTTTGATCGGCCGCCGCCTGGGCCTGACGCTGGCGCTCCGTTTCCGCTACGCGGTTGGCTTCCTGCTGGGCCTGGCGCTGGTGGTTGGCTTCGTCCTGTTTGCGTTTGTTTTCTTCCTGCGCTTTTTTCAGCGCCGCCACTTCCGGATCGGCGGAGGTTGGCGTCGTTTGGGGGGTAGAAGCAGCCGGCTTACTGGCCGCAGGTGGTGGCGGGGTGGCTTTGGACGGCGCCGGGGTCGGGTCGCTGACCGGTTCGGTCACGCTTGGATCTTCCATTTGCTGGCCTTGCGGAGCCGGGTCGTCGCCCTGCCCTTCATCGGGCATACCGGCCGCGGCATTGTCGCCACCACCGCCCATATCGATGGTGATGGGCGGCACCTCTACGGATTCCGTCTTTTTATCAAAGGTGTACAACAGCATCATCAGAACCAGCGCCCCATGGAAAATGAGGCTGATCAGGATGCCGGTATTACGGTTTTGTTCTTCTTTTATAGTGGCTGTCATAACACAGATACTTTAGAGCAATGGATGCCGGAAGCGGCGGAATTTACACACGACGATATAAAAACAAATGCCGCAGGTGTAGTCGCCGACCTACGCCACCATCCCCAGGGAAGGCGGGTTTATTTCTGATCCGGATTGGTCGCGAGAATCGTCTTCACTTTCAATCGATTGGCAATATCCAGGATGAACACCACATTATCCACGGTAGCGACCTTATCGGCAGCAACGGTGATCGTGGTAGCGGAAGGATCCTTACCGGTGGCCGTTATACGCGAACGCAGGGCCGCTTCCAGCTTGGCTTTGTCCACATTCCGGGTATCGATATAGAAGGTGCCATCAGCCTTGACCGATACGGATAGCGCCGGGGAAGCCATTGATTTGGACGTACTCGACGGCAGTTGGAGGTTCAGGGCATTGGGGGTGACAAAGTTGGAGGTGAGCATGAAAAACATCAGCAAAAGGAAGATGACGTCAATCATGGCCGCCAGGCTAAACTCCGGCTTTACGCGAATTCTTCGTTTGAGTCCCATTGTTATGAAGTGATAAAGTGATGAAGTGATGGAGAGTGATGGGCTCGGTGATGAAATGAGACGCGGAAAATCGCTTTATCATTTCATCCCTTCATAAACCATTTACCGGGTGGGTTCCTGGAGCAGGTCCATGAATTGCACGGCGGTATTCTCCATTTTAAAAATCACTTTGTCCAGATTGGTCACCAGCAGGTTGAAACCGGCCATGGCAATAATGGATACGAACAGACCGGAAGCCGTAGCCGTCAGGGCGTGGTAAATACCGTTGGACAGGGTGGAAGGCTTGATCACGTCGGCAGAAGCCATGTCCTGGAAGGCGATGATCAGACCGATTACCGTACCCAGTAGCCCGATCATCGGGGCAATACCGGAAATAGAGGCCAGGGTCGAGAGGTTCTTTTCGAGCTTCAGCAGTTCCAGGTTACCCACGTTTTCGATGGACTTATTAATGTCGTCCAGCGGCTTGCCAATGCGGTCCAGGCCTTTTTCCACCATACGGGCCATGGGCGCATCCACGCTCTGGCACAGCGCTTTGGCGGCCTGCAGGTTTCCGTTTTCCACGCTGGCGCGGATACTGTTCATAAAGTTATGATCGACCTGTCCGGCGCGTTTGAGCGTCATGTAACGCTCGATGATGATATAGACGGCGACAATAGACAGGAGGAGCAAAATGATAATTACCACCAGACCCGAGGTACTGCTTCCTAAAATGATGTCCAGGAGGCTTTGGGATTCGGCGGGCTTGACCGCAGCAGGTACGGCGGGGGTAGGAGTTTGAAGAAAAAAGAAGGCAGACAGGAAGGCGGTCAGTGTCATAAAATTGCAGTGCTGTTGGTTAGTGAAACCGATTGTTTCTTTTCAAAGTTTGCGAACGCCAAAAGTAGCGCATTTTGTATGGGGACAAATTTTTTCCTTAACATTTTCCCCCCTTTTAGCCATAGTGACGGCAAAAAGACGAAGCCGAGGGCTTGAAAATGAGAGAATTATAAGGAAGGTTTGGTGGTTTGGCTGGTTTATTGGTTTGAATATCGAGTTATCAATTACCTGAAATCCGGCTTCGTGCATGCATCAAACGGTGACTTATTGGCCCAGCAGTTTCGCATCATCTGCCGACATGGGCTGACCCAGTAATTGGGCCCGCTGGAAGTCTTGCTGGGCGGCCGCTTTATTACCGGATTGCGCTTGTACCCGGGCGCGTTCGATGAAGGCCAGGGCAAAGTTCGGATTGATACGAATGGCCTGGTTCAGCGCCTGCAAGGCTTCCTGATTTTTGCCGAGTGTCCGCTGGATCATCCCGCTTTCGTACCAGACGTTGGCATTGTTCGGGTCGAGCTGCAGGTATTTTTTATAGTCATAGAGCGCCTTGTTCAGGTAACTCACCTGTTCCTCTTTATTACTCATCGACAGGCTGTACAGGGCGATCGAGCGGTTGAAATAGCCATTTTTATTGGTCGAATCCAGGGCAATGCCTTCGTCCAGACTTTGGATGGATGCCGCGAATTGCTCCAGGAAGCCCAGGGCCGCACCCCGGTTGATCAGCACTTCCGATCGCGTTTTCTTCTTTATTTTCTCCTGGCCCAGCGCGGCATTGTAGTCTTCCAGGGCCTTCTGGACCAGCGTGCCTTCCTGGTTCTGGAATTTCCCCGAGGTCGCCATGTCGAAATAGGTTTTACCCCGGCTGTTATAGAGTTCCGGGTTACTCTTTTCGATGGAAATGGCTTTGGTATAATCCGCCAGCGCGGCATTATAGTTACCCAGTTGGTTGCGATTGAATTGTCCGCGGTTCACATAGGGGAGCGAGTTCGTCTCTTTCTCGAATTTCATCACGTGGGTCCACAGGGTACCGCCGTTTTTCCAAATACCGACCTGCTGCACTGTCCAGATGCCATAAATAAGGGTCAGGGCCACCACGGCGCCCTGTAAAACGCTCCGGTATTTTTCCTGCCGGTAATATTGATCGAAATAATAGGCCGCAATGGCGAACAGGCCGAAGTAAGGCACATACGTGAACCGGTCGGCCAGAAAACCCTGACCGGCGCCTTTCCACTGCAGCAGGAACATCACGTTGACAAAGAAAAAGGCGGTTCCGAACACTGCGATCCGGTTTTTGCGGCGCACCAGCCACACGAACAAGGCCAGCGCGGCCAGCATACCCAGGGGGCCAAAGCGCATAAGCAATGGAATCGGCTTCGGATAGGGGTAAAGCGGCGACATCGGATACGGCAGGAACAGCTTGTAGAGGTACACGCAGAACGAGGACGTACCAATGCATATCCGGTCAAAAATGCCAAACTGGGTCAGGTCGTCATCGAAAGATCCCTGGGCCGCCAGCGTTTGCACGTTGATCAGACCGAAAACCAGGAAGAGCACGAAAAACGGGATTTTTTCCACAAACAACTTCGTGTTCATCGGCCGCGCCCAAAAGTAGTCGAGGGCAAACATGGACAAAAACAGGGTCACACCCTGCACTTTTGACAAACAGGAAAGCAGGGCGAAGCCGAAAGCCAGCAGGTAGTACTTGGTTTGGCGGCCTTTTTCCGTGGCTTTCGCGTAGGTCACATAACAGAGCAGCGAGGCGAAAAAGAACATGGCGAACAGCACGTCCTTACGCTCAGTCGCCCAGGCCACCGATTCCACGCGCATAGGATGCAGGCCGAATAGCAGGCCGCCCAGCAGAACGCCCCAGTTGCCCAGACCCATGCGCCAGAGCAGGACCATGGCCAGGAAAGTCGTCAGCAAATGCAGCAGCAGGTTATTGAAGTGGATCAGTTTGGGGCTGAATTCGCCTTTATTCGCCGCTTTTTCGATGGCGAAGGTGAGGATGGGCAGCGGGTTATAGTTACCGATCACGGCCCCTTTTTTGGTGTCGAAAATATTAGCGATGGTCTCTCCCCAGGGCGCCCCTTTGCCCACCAGTTCCAGGTTGGGGTTTTCGCCAAGGTTGGCCTCGTCGTCCCAGTTGACCAGACCGTTCGACAGCGAAGGGAAGTAGAAAGCGGCCGTCAGGACCAGGGCGATAATGGCGAAGGTGGACCAGCCGGCGGGCGCCCAGCCGGAGCCGGTTCGTTCGCGGCGTTCGGGCGTTATGTTGCTGGTTAACGGGCGGGTTTTGCTTATGGGTTTGCTGCTGCGGGCCGGTGTGTTTACGGTTTTCTTCGCCATGGAAGTCGATTTGGTAATTTTCTAATGTGCCAATATGTGGGCAAAAGTAGCAAAATCCCACCTAACCGTCGTGTTCCGTAGTGCCGTCGTGGTGAGCAAATTATTACCACGACGACACGACGAGCACGACGCAGCATCCCACTTAACCGTCGTGTATGGCGTTTACTTCAAAACCGCCTCCGCCAGGGCCGTTTCCGTGGGTTCCCTAGCGGTGACCACAGTTGAAATCCCCAGCGCCTGCAAAGCCGCCGCAGTGGTCGCGCCAATGGCCACTACCCGCTGCCCCGTTTGCAGTGCCTGCCTGGAAAAATAGGCCTGCGCATTCATCGGGCTAGTGAACACAAGCACCGATTCGGTACGCTCCGTGGCTACCTCCACGGGTCGGTTATCATACACTTCGAGGTGGATGCCCCAGACTGCGGCAGCCAGCAAGCGCTGCACACTCTGCTGAGAATGACGGGCGCCGGGAAACAAAACCGTTTGGCCGGAAGCCAGTTCGCGGAAAGCCGCAGCGGCCGAGGATGGATCACCCGAACCGGTAAAACCAATACTTGGCACATACCCAGCCAGTGCTTTAGCCGTGGCTTCTCCCAATGCGGCCCACTGCATTGCCGGAAGGGTAAGTGCCTGTTTCTCCACTTGTTGAAAGAAAAAACGCACCGCATTTTTACTGGAGAAAAATACCCAGTCGACCAGCGGCAAAGTATGGAACGGCAGCGCGGACAATTCGACCAGCGAAACGCCCGTCACCCGCCAGCCCTGCGCCTGCAGCAAGTGGCGGAATTCGGAATCAGGACTCAGATCACGGCTGATAAAAACATCCATACAGTCGGTAAAAAGCTATAGTAAGGTGTAGAAAACGGGCAAAGGTGGCCGCAAGTTTACATTAGCACCTCCTCTTCCCGGTGGATTAACATTATTCGTCCAGGAGGCTTTTTTCACACCACTCACACTTTCTCCCAACTCTGTCTATCTTTCCCGCTGAAAAAACATTCTTTCCTTCAACTTATAACAACTTCTATGGCTAATTTTTGGGTTAAAAAGCCCCTGGCACAACTGATGGCGACCAATGATTCGGGGACGGGCCTGAAGCGGACGCTGGGTGCTTACAATCTGATCGCGCTCGGTATTGGCGCCATTATCGGCGCCGGTCTGTTCGTGCGGACGGCGGCGGCTGCGGGCGAACACGCTGGTCCGGCAGTAACGCTGTCTTTCATCATCGCCGCGGTCGGTTGCGCTTTTGCGGGCCTGTGTTACGCGGAATTTGCCAGTATGATCCCGATTGCCGGCAGCGCTTACACGTATGCGTACGCGACGATGGGCGAAATGGTCGCCTGGATCATCGGCTGGGCCCTGGTGCTCGAATATGCCCTTGGCGCCGCCACCGTCAGCATTGCCTGGAGTGAATATTTAAACCTGTTGCTGGGGGGGGCAATACCCTATGAATGGTGCCACTCGCCGTTTGAATCGGCGCTGATCGGTGCAGATTTACACACCGGCATCATGAACGCTCCGGCCCTGGTGATCCTGGCGCTGCTGAGTATGCTGCTTATTCGCGGTACCGAGCAGTCGGCGGCCGTGAATGCCGTGATCGTATTTATTAAGGTAGCCATCGTGCTGCTGTTCATTGTTCTAGGCTGGCAGTATATCAATCCAGCCAACCACATTCCGTACATGATCCCGGCCAATGCGCCCGATGCGATCCTGCGGGACGGCAGCACTTACAGCTACGCCGATTTCTTCCGGCATGGCTGGGGGGGCGTACTCACCGGCGCCGGCGTGGTATTTTTCGCTTTTATTGGTTTCGATGCCGTGTCTACGGCCGCGCAGGAAGCCAAGAATCCAAGCCGCGACATGCCGATCGGCATTCTGGGTTCGCTGGCTATTTGTACGGTGCTGTACATCCTGTTCTCCCACGTCCTGACCGGCGTTGCGCCGTACACGGATTTTGTGCGCGAGGGTAAGGAAGCCTCGGTCGCCTACGCCATCAGTACGTATATGACTGGTTATGGCTGGCTGGCGACCTTGGTCACGGTGGCTATTCTGGCTGGTTTTTCCTCGGTGATCCTGGTGATGCTGCTGGGCCAGAGCCGCGTGTTCTACTCGATGTCGAACGACGGCCTGCTGCCAAAAGTCTTCTCCGACCTGCACCCAAAATACCGCACGCCGCATAAATCGAACATGATTTTGTTCGTTTTCGTCGGTCTGTTCGCCGCTTTTATTCCCGGCAGCGTAGCGGGCAACCTGACCAGTATCGGCACCCTGTTCGCCTTCGTACTGGTAAGCGCCGGCGTCTGGATCCTGCGTCGTACCGACCCGGAGGTGAAACGCCCGTTCAAAACGCCGCTGGTGCCGCTGGTACCGATCCTGGGCATGCTGATCTGCCTGGCCATGATCGTGGGTCTGGACAACCGGACTATTCTGGCCGCTTTCCTGTGGTTATGCTTGGGTCTGGTGATCTATTTCCTGTACAGCAGCAAAAACAGTAAACTGCAAAAGGGGGCTTAAAGGCTCAATTGTGGATTTATTGAATAAGGGGGTGACTGTTGCAGTCGCCTCCTTATTTATTTTTACGAAACCGGTGAACACGCTGACTAACCAAAATTGTTACCACTACTTCTAAAACCGCGTAAACCGCTCTGTAAACTCTTCCTTCTTGATGCGCGACACCGGAATGCTCACCTTGTTGGGCATGACCACATAACCGCCATCGCCGCGGATGTAGCTGCCGATGTGGTGCATGTTCACCAGATACTGTTTGTGAATGCGGAAGAAATCGCCGCCGGAAAGTAGTTCTTCCACGTCGCCGAGCGTCTTGGTTATCAAATACATCTCGCCCGTGGTGAGGTAGAATTTCGTGTAACTGCTATCCGACTCGCAGTACATCACGTCGGCCAGTTCGACGAAGGTGTAGCCATGCGCGCAGGGCAAGGCAATTTTGTCAAAACGTCGGGCATCGGGCGCATAGAGTTGACGCCGCAAAAGATCGAGTTGGGCTTTTTCCACCCGGTGACGATCGGCCACTTTGTCCACCGCCTTGCGTAGTTCTTCGGGATCGACAGGTTTGAGCAGGTAGTCCACCGCCGAGTAGCGAAATGCTTTGACCGCAAAACGGTCGTAAGCCGTGACGAATACCAGCGCAAACGACAGGTCGCCCAACTCCTCCAGCAGTTGAAAACCATTCATCACCGGCATTTCAATGTCCAGAAAAACCAGGTCGGGCTTACAGGTCCGAATGGCGGCCAGTCCTTTTACAGCGTCCGTGTATTTGCCCGCCACGGCCACTTCCGGGCAAGTATCCAGGAGCGTCAGGTGCAGGGCTTCCAACGCATCGGGTTCGTCGTCAATAATAATGGATTTCATAGCGCGCATTTAAGTTTAGTAACCCTTCATTGCAAAGTGAGCAGGCGTTCACAGCGGAATTTCCAGTACGACCCGGGTCCCTGTTCCCTGTCCATGTTCATCCATCAGATCAATGGTCTCCACGCTGGCCAGTTTCCCCGTAGCGCGCAGCCGTTCGGCGGTGATTTTCTGGCCGAGGCTCTTTTTGGTCAGGGCGCTTTTGCTCTGGATGTCGGCGGCGGTAGCGCGGCCAACGCCGTTGTCTTCAATCTCTACGCGGAGCAGTGTCTCGGTGGGCAGAGTGAGGCGGACGCGGAGTTGACCCCCTTCCGGGCGGTGCATCAGGCCATGCCAGATAGCGTTCTCGACATGGGGCTGGAGGAGCATGCCCGGTATTTGCAGAAAGGTGGGGTCTATGTCGGGAGCTACTTCCAACGAGAAGCGCAGTTTTTCCTTGAAGCGCAGCGCCTCGATGTCCACGTAGAGTTGCAGGGCATCGAGGTCGCGGGCCAGCGTGATTTTTTCGGAGCGGCTGTTTTCCAGCACGAGGCGCAGCAGACTGCTGAATTTCTGGAGGTATTTGGCGGCTGTGTCCGTGTCGCGTTCCCGGGTGTAGCGGTAGATGGAATTAAGGCAGTTGAAAATGAAATGCGGGTTGATCTGGGCACGGAGGTTGGCGAGTTCGAGTTCTGTGCGGCGGCGCTGCTGGCGTTGGCGGTAGGTATAAAAAACAAAACCCGAGGCGAACAAAGTTCCCAGCAGGAGCAACCCGAAAATCCAGCGCTGCTGCCGGCTACGCGCGTCGCGCAGGGCCAACTCCTGTTGCTGTCCGGCTTGCGCCACCGCCTCTTTTTGGGCGAAGTCATGCTTCATTTGGATTTGGGTGATGCGGCGGGTATTCTGTTCATTATTGATGCTGTCGCGGGCGGCAATATGCAGCCGAAAGTAGCGCAGCGCATCGGCAGGGCGGTTTTGCAGTTCGGCGAGGCGGCTGAGGTGTTCGTAGAGGCGGTCGTGGTAAGTGAGGTCGGCGAGGGTAGGCAGCATATTCTTCACTTGCTGAAGAATATCCGCCGCCCGGGCCAGGTCGCCGAGGTGGAGGTAGCAGTTAGCCAGCGAGAGTTGATTATTGGCGCTTTCGGTAGTGGTCACGCCTTCCGGGTAGTGCTCTTGGGTTTGGCGGGCCTTGAGCAGCCAGGCCAATTCCCGGGGGTAGTTTTTTTTACGGGCTTCCGTACGCGCCATCATCAGGTAGAGCGTGGCCAGACCCGGCAAATCGGGCTTTTTTTCCAGCAATTGCAGTCCACGCCGCAGATATAAAGCGGCGCTGTCGGGCTGACCCAGGCGATCAAAAATATCACCGACCAGGTTGGTACAGGCGCATAGGCCATGCAGCCGATTGGCACGTTCGGTCAGCTCCATACAACGCCGCGCGTACTGCAATTCCAGATCGGTCTGGCCCGCCATTTCACCATAGATATTGGAAATACTGGTAGCCGTATAGGCCATTTTGCCGGTGTCACGCAGCGCTTCCCATTGGCTGTACGAGAGCAGAAACGTATCGAGCGCTTCGGGGTAACGTCCCTCGAAATTGTGGGCGAAAGCGATGTTGTTCAGGGCCTGGGCCTGGCCGCGTGGGTAGTGGGATTGGGTGGACAGGCCCAGGGCGGCACGGGCATACAGGCGGCTTTTACCGTACTCTTTCCTGGTGCTGTAGATGGTGCTGATGCGCTGGTTGATTTCTATCTGCCGATGGAGGCTGGCGGTATCGGGAGTGGTGGGGAGTTCTTTCAAAATAAGCAGCAGGGAATCCAAAGCGGGTTGCTGCGCCCCGATGGACGTGCCGACACAGACGAATAGCGCCGCCCAAGCCAAGCGCCATGTCCAACCTGAAAACACCTGTTGCATAAGCTCAAAATTTAAGATGACCCCACTCTTCTCGCCATTCACCCGCCATTTTTCACCATTCCTTAGAAACCGCGCGGCTCTACCGCAGGATGCCCGCAAGATTGCAGAAAAATACTGCACTATGTATCGTCCACTCCTCTCTTCCGCCATTTCATGCCTTTTGCTGCTCGCCTGCGGAAATCAATCCGGCCAGTCCGGTAGCGTCGCAAATGCGGCAACCGAAGCCGACAAACCGGTTACCGAAAACTTTTTGTCCATGAAAATCAACGGCGTGCAATGGCAGGCCGACCACAGTATTTTCGGCGCATTTCATCCGAAAGGCTACAACCGGGTGGTCATAATTTCCGGCAGCAAAGGCCCGAAAGACAAAAAAGAGCAGCCGTTCAACATCAATATTTACAATGCCGCCGGGCCGGGCATTTTTCAATTTCAGGACGGGAATCCGGATTTAAGCGTCGCGCAACTGGCCAATATGTCCCCCGAAAATTACCTCTATGGCAGCATGCTGGGCTTCACGATGAAAGTCAACCTGACCAAAGCGTCCACCGCTCCCGATGTGGTGGAGGCCACTTTTGAAGGCGAACTGAAAGGCAATGCCGGCGATGTGCTGAAGATAACGGAGGGCCGGTTTTACTACCACGAATAACGGCTAATCACGAGGCATGACTATGCTGCCTTCACCATCCATGTTCACCATTCCTTGTCCTTAAAAAGTACGACACTATGAAGTACACATTCCTGCTCACGCTCCTCCTTTCCTGCACCTTCGGTGCCTGCCAAAAATCCAAAAACGACGCGCCGGCCGATCTTTTCAATGGGCAACAGCTCACCGGCAAATGGAACATCGTCACCAGCACAGTCATGCTGCGCTTCGAAGACGGGACGACCCAAAACGTGACCCGCGCGGGCAAACCGGGCGAATACCTGGACTTTAAACACAGCAAAACTACCGGCCACAACGCTGAAGGCACGTTCACCACCTTCGGGCTAGGATTCACTTCCACCGGCAAGTGGAAGTTGGCGCAAGACAAGGCAGCGCTGGATTTCATCTACGATAATCCCGGCGGCCCATCCATTTATCAATTCCGCATTGTGGACGAACTCAGTGCGAACAAACTCATCCTCAGCGCCGACGATGCGATGGTGAAACTCATTTACGAGACCAACGATCTGATTGATCCGGGGAAGAAACTGGTGGGTGGAAGCATTTTTGAAGAATACAGCCGCTGAAATAGTGGGCCAGGGGCGAAGGCCTGAACGCTATTCAATTTCTACAAAAAAACTACCTTTCCATGAAACGTCTCTGTATAGCTGCTATTCTTTTGGCGCTGGCTTTTCAGTCCCCGGCCGCCACCTGGTACGTCGCCAGCACCGGAAATGACAACAACCCCGGCACCCTCGCCGCCCCTTTTCTGACCCTTCCCGCCGCCATCGAAGCGGCCAACCCCGGCGATGAAATCCTGCTGCGCGGTGGCAACTACAGCAGCCAGGAAATCCGCATCAATAAGAGCGATCTGCACATCAAATCCTACCCCGGTGAATGGGCCGTCATCACCGCCGTCACCGACGTGGAAGACGTGAGTGCCTGTCTATGGTACAATGAACCGGAGACCACCGGCGGTTCGCTCGAACGCCTCGAAATTGTGGGCGGCTACTACTACGCTATTAAGTTCGAAACCAACTGGGAATGGGATAACAGCGTCCCGTTCAGCCAGCGGCGCGGCGTACGCGACGTAGTGGTTAAAGACTGCAACATCCACCACAGCGGCCGCGATGCCATCAAACTCACCCCTGCCTGCTCCGGTATTGCTATTTTAAACTGTGAAATTCACCACACCGGTGTCGGCCCCGGCGCGCAGCAGGATTTCAACGCCGAGGGTATTGACAACGTCAACGCGCCCAACCTGACCGTACGCGGCTGCCACCTCCACGATATTGCCACGACCGGCATTTATGTCAAAGGCGGCGGGCGCAACTGCGTCATCGAGCAGAACTTCCTGGAAAACTGCGGCGAAGGCGGCATTTACTTAGGTTTCTACACCGATGCCGAGTGGTTCGATACCAACTTCAATCCGGCTTACTTTGAAAACATCAACGGCCTGGTGATCAATAACTTGATCGTAAATACCCAGCACGCGGGCATCGGTCTGTGGGGAGCCAAAGACGCGCAGATTTACAACAACACCGTCATCAATGCCGGGCAAGCCGAACATGCCGCCCTGTTTTTCAACACCACCGACGTGTGGCTCGACGACAATAACTCGGCCCGCGTTGGCAGTGAGCATGTGCGTATTCAGGATAACCTTTTCGTGCAGGCGGCCGGCCAGGATCTGGCGATGGTGCGGGTGCGCGAACAGTCGTTGCAGGGCACTACCAACATCATTGACAACAACTTCTACTATGATCCCAATGGCGCAGTGTTCCTGGATGACAATCTCGACTGGCAGGAATGGACGCTGGCGCAATGGAAAAGCCAGACCTTCCGCGATCTGCATAGTTTCGACACCGATCCGCTGCTCGATGCCACCTACCACCTGCTCGCCGGTAGCCCTTGCATTGATTCGGGGGTGAGCATCCCCGGTGTCACCCAGGACCGGGAAGGACAACTGCGCAGCGACGGCGCCAACGATGTAGGTGCCGATGAGTTCGGCATCGTTTCCGCTGCGCCAGGACCATTTGCGGCAGCGGGCATTGGATTGAAATTGCTGGGCAATCCTGTAGCAGCGCAACTCGTGTTTGAAACTTTTTCAGAAACGATGCGGGAAACGACGCTGCAAATCGTGGGGCTGGATGGGCGCATCTGGCACCACCAGGCGCTGCACCTGGCGGCGGGCAAAATGGTGGCACGGGTGGAAGTAAATGCCTTGCCAGCAGGGGTATATGTGCTTCGGATCGGGACATATACGACGGTCCGGTTTAGCCGGTAGCCGAAGCTGCCAATAGTAACTCTGTTGTGACTGGGACCGGGAATGATATAAGATTTATTGCTGTTCCAGGAAGGCATCATTAAGCTTTCAATATCCTTTGCAACTGCCTGGCCGTTTTAAATCCGCATTTGGAAGCTATATAGTCAATCGTATATTCGGGATTATTGATCATGGTACTGGCATATTCTTTTCGTAACATGGTTAAGTATTCCAGTACCGTAGAACCAGTCGTTTCTTTAAAGACCCGGCTAAGATTCCTTGGGCTCATCCCAACCTGAGCGGCAAGTGATTCAATACTATTTTCTTTAGAAAGATTATCGATCATAAAATCCTGCACTTCATGCACCTGCGGATTAATATGATTCCTGTAATCCAGATAAACGCTTTGTTGTTTATGACTTCCGCTTCTCCGGTGATACACCACCAGGCCCCGCGCTACTTTATGCGTAAAAAGTGCCCCTTTAAGTTCCTCCAAAATGGCCAGCGCCAAATCTATCCCGGCACTAATGCCTGCGCTGGTGTAAACATGGTTGCTTTTCACGTATAAAATATCCGTAAGTACTTTGGCTTGTGGGAATTGCACTTGTAGTTCATTCACCCTGCGCCAGTGCGTCGTACATTCTGTGTTGGTTAATAATCCGGCATGGCCCAAAGCAAACGCTCCATTGCAGATAGAACAAACAGTAATGCGCTTATCCGAGCACTCTTTTAACCAATCAAAGAATGCCCTTTCGGCTTTAAAAGAGATGCTCCTGACGTAGTCAGCATCCATACCGGGTACAAAGACAAAATCACCTTCTTTTAATTTTGCCTCTTTATAATGGGCCACATTCCCAAACCCAAGGCCTGAGGTACTGACCGGCAGGTCCCGGAAGCAGTAAAATTCAATGTCAACTTCGAAACCATGAAATTTAGCTTCGGTAAATACCTGCGCAGGACCCGCCAGATCCAGCAGTTCCACTTCAGGCGGTATGATAAAGACCATTTTTTTCATGATATAGGCAGGTTTGAGTGGTTTGGTTGGGTCTGTTGGTTTGAACATCTGATTATCCACTCCTATTAGAGTACAACCATCGGCAAATCAGATTATTTTCATTCCAATGCCAAATTCCAGCGCAATGTTATTCATATTACTATCTAAATATAAAATATTGGAACCTTTAGTTGGCCAGGGATATAGCGGTATGTACATACGGTAGGTAAAGAACCATTTTTTCCAACCTCGCTTCCCACTATACATCATTCCATAGTCAGGACTAAAAGCGCTGATGGTCGTACTCACTTTTTCAAAACGCTCATCATCCAAAGTTTCCCGGTAGGTTGTATACTTTGCCCCGATCATCAACAGGAAAGTATGCGACCATTTTTTACCATACACAGTAGTGCCGACGCCAAACTTCTGATTTATGGAATAGTTGAAGTCGGTTTTTATCCCATTAAAATAGCGTTGGGTTATATTATTGACGTTAAAAGAAGAGTGGGAAGCCAGGCTGAGGCGCTTATATGGATTCCATTGAATCAGGTTGGTAAAAAGTAAATCCGTCCCAAAATTAGTATGTACTCCAATAGCCGGCTCCAGCGTTAACTGACGTACTGCTGCATGCTTATCAGTGACCACGGAGGGGTCTTTTTGTGCGAACGCCTGGCCGCAGGTTAAAAGAGAAATCACGAGGAAGATAAATTTAATTGCTTTCATGTTATTGTTTTAAAAGATTTTTGAAAATGCGTGGTAGAGAAAATTGAGTGATGAAACTTATACAGATTGCTGCTTATCAACCTTTTTATAAACTTTCATCAACCTTTATCAAACACTACCTGAAAATGTGTGCTTCCGGTTTATCGGTTTCTAAAATAATAGTTTAGTCCCTTGACGATGTTTGGGTTCTTGGAACCCACATGATCCAGGTTTTCTTCTTTATTTTTCTCCACTTTAAAATGCACATATTTATCCCGCAGCGTCTGATAAAAGGCTTCAAAAGGGGCCTGCATCCGGCCGGCGTTTTCTGCTTCCCCGAGGCCCATGAATACCAGTTGTTCCCGGCTGTTATTTTTTTCCCGGTTGTCCTTTTCAAATTGTAACGTAATCAGATCGTCAAACCAAAGGGAAGGACTCAGTAAAAGGTAGTTACCAAACAAACTATTATGGGCGCTAAAAGCATACGCTCCAAATAGGCCGCCATAAGAATGACCAAGAATCACCCGGCTATTCCGGGTCGTATCCACCCTATATCTCTCTTCTATGGCCGGAATTAATTGCGTTTTAATTAAATCCAGAAACTCCGGACCGCCACCCGTTACGGAACTTACTTTGGAGGGAGTATAATCTATGCTGCGGTCCTGCCCCCAACCTATACTGATCACCACCACGTTTGGCACAGCAAGCTGGTCAGAAATTTCTTTGCACTGATTGGATACGAATTCAAAATTTTCCTTTCCATCCAATACATAAATGGAGGCATATTTCTCCACGGAGGTATCGTAATTGGCAGGAAGCCCCACTTTAATGTTATACGTTGCGCCATTCGCAGTGGACTGAATGGCGAATTCCTGGGTCAATGCCGGGTTAAAAATTTCTTTTTTACAAGACCCCAACAGGAAGGCAAGTAGAAGTGCAGTGACAAGTACTGGAATTGCTGGAAACACTATATTTTTCATAGTCATTTTGAAATTATGGCAGTGTGGAAAACAGCGTGATGAAGCTTATACTGAATGCTGATTATCAACCTTTTTATAAACTTCATCAACCATTATCAACTACCGAAATTATTTAATTGGTCTGCATTGACCTTGCAAAGGTGAAGCATGCCGATGGCCGGAAAGGGACAAAAACACGTCAGAAACGGACAAATAAAATTTTTCCTTAGTGACAATGGCCCACGTGCTCAAGAGGCACTTTTCCGATCGGCTCGCTCCCGTCGATCACTTCGAAACTGGCCATCATGCCCGTCGCGTGATGTTCCAGGACATGACAGTGGTACATCCACCTGCCGGGCCGGTTGTCGGGCATCCAGGCGATCTTCAAAGTTCCGGTGGGCGGAATGTTGAAGACGTCTTTCCAGGCCATATACTCAGGAGCCTGGCCATTCAGTTCCAGCACCTGGAAGAAAAAACCGTGCAGGTGGAAGGGGTGGTGCATCAGGGTGCGGTTGTTGATTTCCCAGACCTGTAGCTCACCCACTTTTACCGGCTGGTCCAGACCATGCCGCTTGCGGTTGACGAGGAAGTCGGCGCCCTTGTCCAGACTCAGGCCCAGGGAGAATTCGATGGTGCGGGTGGCAGTTGCATCCTGGGTTGCCAGTGCTTCGATCGTGCGCATTTTTTCCGGGAGGAAGGCGCGGGTGGGTTTCGCCTGGCCGATCTGTACGGTAGCATACGTCTCCAGGTTCTTTTTCGAGTCATGACTGCCCAGGAAGGGCAGCGACTGAATACTAAAGGTCTCCCCTTCGGCAAACGGTCCGGCTGCCACGTCGATCCGTTCGCCGGGCGATAACAGGAATTCGGTCAGGGTGCGCGGAGCTTCGAGCAGTCCGCCGTCGGTACCGATCATGCGGAATGGTTTACCGCCCAGGGAAAGCAGGATATAACGGGCGTTGGAGGCATTGATAAACCGCCAGCGTTCGAGTTGTCCGGCGGCCATATCCAGCACCGGCATTTCCCGGCCATTGAGCAGCATGGTGTTGCCCTCGCGTCCCATGTGGCTCTCGACCCAGCGCTCCACGAACCAGCCCGGCTGCGTAAAATCATGGTCGGCGGTGAGCTTCATATCGTCGAGCACCAGCACCCGCTCGCGGTCGAATACCGGGTCACTATCGTCCTCCACGATCAGGGCGCCGTACATGCCGCGCTCCATCTGGACGGTTTCATTGGCATGGGAGTGGTACCAAAAGGTGCCGGCATCGGGCACGACGAAAGAGTATTCGAATTCTTCGCCCGGTTGGATCGGCTTTTGCACGTCGCCGGTTCCGTCCATAGCTGCCGGCAGACGGATACCGTGCCAGTGCACGATGGTGGGTTCCCGGAGGCTGTTCTTGACCCGAACGACGAGGGTATCGCCTTTCTTTGCTTTCAGCACCGGGCCGGGTACCTGCAGGTTAAATCCCCAGGCCGGGACGGTTTTACCAGGTGCGATTTCCCAGCCAAATTCACTGGCTTCGAGGTGGTACTGTACGGTGATCGGAATGGCTTCCATTGTCTTGAGCATTTTATGGTGATCGTTGTTTTGCACTTTTGATAGTACAAAGATCAGACGGCCACCAGGCCACAAACGGACAACTATGCGTCAAAAACGGACAAAAGAAATGATGAAAGCGGCAGGGGGGCGGTAGAGCTGGCGTTTACTAAAGTAAAGAACTCCAAAGCGCAGGTTTTCCGGAAGCATTTTTGCTCCGCCAACTGCTCAGCGATTTACTCACAGCCACAAGATTCGCATTCCTGCAGCGTCTGAAATGGAACTACGCCTCCACAGCCACCCCATGTAAACATCTTGCACTTCTTTTCCACGGGGTCGTAATAGTATTTAGGAAAGGCCGCATTACACAGACCGGCTTCCGGCTCTAAAGCGCATTTGGTCTGACATTCTGAAAGTTGCTCTTTATCGTGACAGCTAACGGTCAGGCAGGCCAGAGCAGTCAGCAGGCCAAAAATCAACAGGTGCTTCATGTTTTCGGTTTTTATTTTTGAATACGGATGCGTTAAATCCCGACTAATGATCGGGGAATAACTAGCAGACGCCAAACCGGAGCGATGCAGTTGGCTGTTTCGGAAGTTATTTTTTTGTGTCAGTTTTGGTGCCTTTTGAAACTGCAAAACAGAAAATTCTGTGTCGTGTCAAAAGGTGTCGTATGGTCTTCTGTAATGCAACGGATTTTGTCAAAACCGTTTTGAAGTTCGGACGTTAATTTTTCTTCGCTGTATTGTTTAATTTGTAGTCCACTGCATTTTTCCGGTCCATTTTCTGAAAATGTGCCGATTGTCAAAAAACCTGAAACAGAATTTCTTGCTATATCCATATACTTTGCTACTTGTTCGCTTGTTGTTAAAAAATGAAAAGTTGCCCGGTCGTGCCAGATGTCAAAACTTGTATCCGGCTTAAACGCTGTAATGTCGCTGACAACCCAATTTATTTTATCGGCTTTGTCACCCAAACGTTTTTTTGCTTTATCCAGCGCTTGCGCTGAAATATCAAGTACTGTAATATTTTCAAAACCTTCTTCAAGCAAATAGTCAACAAGTTTACTGTCGCCACCACCAATATCTATAATTTTTGCAGTTTTTGTCAGCCCGAAAGAATGTATGAAATCCAAAGAAGTTTTTGGAATTTCTTGTGTCCAACTTACCTGGTTAGGGTCTTTGGTTTTATAAACTGTGTCCCAATGATTCTGTGTTGTCTTTTCCATAATACAAAGTTCTGCATTTTTTAGCTGGCCGTCAGCATTTTAGATTCGGGCTTCATTCCACAGGCATCATTGAATACAGCAATTTTCGGCCAGACAAAGCCTCCCAAATCCCCGCTTCCACCAACACCCAACTTTACTACCTTCACGCCCGTCAACCTAACCAACCTTTGTTCCATGCAAGACAACTCTACCCAACCCCATTTCCAGCGCTCCTTAGGCCTCCTCGACGGCACGATGCTCGTCGCCGGCAGCATGATCGGCTCCGGCATTTTCATCGTCAGCGCCGACTGTGCGCGTATGGTCGGTTCCGGCGGCTGGATGCTGCTGCTCTGGCTGGTCACCGGCATGATCACGATTGTGGCGGCACTCAGTTATGGCGAGCTGGCGGGCATGATGCCCAAGGCCGGCGGGCAGTTTGTGTACATCGAGCGGGCCTATGGCAAGCTGCCGGCCTTCATGTACGGTTGGACGGTTTTTACGGTCATCCAAACCGGGGTAATCGCGGCCGTAGCGGTGGCGTTCGCCAAATACACGGCTTTTTTCTTCGACGTTTTTAGTCCGGATAACATCGTGCTGGAACTCGGTCGCCTGAAAATATCGGCCAGTCAGTTGCTGGCCATCGCGCTGATCGTGCTGCTGACGGCCATCAACAGTCGCGGCATTCAGCATGGCAAACTCATTCAGGTCATTTTTACCTCGGCCAAACTGTTGGCGCTGCTGGCGCTCATCGTGCTTGGACTGGCAGTCGGCCTGCGCAGCGAGGTGTTTTCTTTGAACCTGGAAAATTTCTGGTCGGCCTCGCAAACGGCGCAGGTCAACGGGCAGTGGACCACTACGCCGATCGCCGGACTGGCACTATTGATGGCTTTCGGTACGGCCATTATCGGGCCTTTGTTCTCGAGCGATGCCTGGAACAACGTCACCTTTATCGCCGGGGAAATGAAGGACCCGCGGCGCAACATTCCGCTCAGTCTGCTTTTCGGCACCTGCATCGTGACCGCCTTGTATATCCTGGCCAATGTGGCTTACCTGGCGCTGCTGCCGCTGCATGGTGATCCGCAGGCGACGGACGTACTGGGCCAGGGCATTCAGTTTGCCGGTGGCGGCACCGACCGGGTGGGTACGGCTGCCGGCAGCATGATTTTCGGCGGCATGTCGGCGGCCCTGATGGCGGCGCTGATCATGGTGTCGACTTTCGGCTGTAATAACGGCCTCATCCTGGCAGGCGCCCGGGTGTACTACGCGATGGCGCAGGAAGGGCTGTTTTTCAAAAAAGCGGCTACGCTCAACGCGCGCGGCGTGCCGGGTTTTGCCCTGACCATTCAGGCGGTGTGGGCGAGTGTGCTCTGCTTATCCGGCACTTACGGCGACCTGCTGGACTACTGCACGTTCGCTTCGCTGTTGTTTTACATGGTCACCATCGGCGGTTTATTCATTCTTCGCCGAAAAGAGCCGGATGCGGAACGGCCGTACCGGGTGATCGGTTATCCGCTGGTGCCGGCACTCTACATTCTGATCGCCGGGGTCATTTGCGTCATCCTGCTAATCACCAAACCGCAGAACACCTGGTCGGGCGTGTTCATCGTGCTGCTGGGTATTCCGGTGTATTATTTGCAGAAACGCCTGGCTAAAACCGCCTGATTGCACGTAGAACGTTCATCTGGAACCATTTTTGCTATGGGGCAGCACTACCTTTAATCCATCTTTTCCGCCAGTTGTACCTATTCATTTGAATCAAACCCGTCGCCCATGACCCGGTTTTTTACCTTACTTCTATGTTTGGCAAGCAGCTCCCTGGCTGCCCAAAGCATTAATTGGATCACGGCCTGTACCGCCCAGAATTTCTGTCTCAATCCCAATAGTTGTGTGCAGGGCAGTGTATTTATGACGGAAAAAGCCGTCACCAACTGCAACACCAATCCGATCGTCGATTACTCCTATAAAATTGACCTGCTGAACGACGGTAGCGTCGATATACAGGCCGACCTGGATACCGTGAGCGGAAATTTTGCCAAGGGGACACACCGGATTACCTGGCGCGCCACAGACAACTGCGGGCATGCCAGCACCTGTTCTTACCTCTTTACCGTTAAGGACTGCAATCCACCCAACATGATCTGTATCAATGGTTTGACACAGACGCTGGATGCGCCGCTTTGTGCCGAAAGTTTTATGGCCTCGCAGTTCGTGCTCAGTTATTCGGACAATTGCACGCCCAATAACCAGATCCAGTTTGGCCTGCGGGAAGTGGGTACCGGCACCGGTTTTCCCAGCACGAACAGTATTACCTATGAAAAATGTCAGGCGGGTTTACACATCCTGGAAATCTGGCTGAAAGACGGGAACGGCCTGGTTAATCAATGCAATAGTTACGTACTGGTGCAGGGCGGCCAGGGCGGCTGCGACTGTATTACCGACGCCGACATCACCCTGACCGGCTGCGCCCGCACCGTGAACAATAAAAAACTAGGTGATTATAAGGTTCGCGCCTCCATCGCCTCCCTGAGTGGCATAACGCCGGCGATCAATAAAACCGTGACCAAAACCACGGAGGATTCCTGTTTTAGTCTGCCGGTAAAACTACCACTGGCCGGCACCTACCAGTCGACTTTACGCGCCGAGCGTTTCGGTAATCCACTGAACGGCGTATCGACCTTCGATCTGGTGACCATCAGCCGGCATATTCTGGGCATAGAGCCCCTGACCAATGTCTATCAGGCGCTGGCCGCCGACGTCAATAACAGCAAAACGGTTACCACTTTCGACATCGTGCAAACGCGCAAACTCATCCTGGGCATTTTTGATTCTTTTCCCGGCGTGCCTTCCTGGCGCTTTGTGCGGCCCGTGGTGAATCCGACCGATCTGAGCATGCTGGCCGCTATCAAAGATACCTATCAATTGGTGACGCCCGATCTGGCGGCCAACGTCACGCTGCCGGGCGTAAATTTTATCGGCATTAAAACCGGCGATGTCAACCTGAGCGCGCTGGCTGTGCAGCATGCTGCGGAAGACCGGGGCGCCGCTTTGGTTTTTCAAACCGCAGACCGATTGCTGGAAACCGGCGAAGAAGTGAACATCCCCATCCAGGTCGGCGAATCGATCCGACTGGACGGCTGGCAGCTGGCGCTGAAAGTCGATCCGACGGCGCTGCAAATACTGGGCGTAGGGGGTTTGGAGGAAGAGAACTATGTACGTTCGGCGGACGGTTCCCTGCGCGCGCTCTGGTTCGGTGAGCAGAGCCGGGATTTTGCCGCCGGAGAAACCGTTTTTGTTTTAAAAATCAGGGTGTTACGCCGCAGTTGGCTGGGGCAGGTCATCCATCTGGAAAATGAAAAAATGGCCTGCGAAGCTTATGCGAATGGCAGCGCACGCCGGCCGGTCGCGCTGCAAATAGCTGCGGAAATGCCGCCGGGAATTGACTTTTTCCCGCCGCAACCCAACCCGTTTGCGGAAGAAACCATTTTCCAGTGCCGGCTCGAACAGCCGGCCACTTTGCTGCTGGAAATTTTTGACGTAGCCGGGCGGCAGGTACATAGCCAGTCGATTAATGCGGAAGCCGGTCTAAAAACACTGGCGGTGTCCGCCATGGATCTGCCGGGCGCGGGGATGTATGTGTTCCGGCTGCGGGCCGGGGAACAGGTGTACAGCGGGCGGTTGGTAAGGATGTAGGGGCGAGGGGGAAGGTTTGTTGGTTTGTTGGTTTGGTTGTCCCTATTTTTCTGCCGATAATTTTTGAAACCGGTACCCCAACGCGACGAAATATTCCAGCACACCGGGCAGTACGTAACGCAGGTTTTTCTCGGCTTTGAGGCTGTCGTGCAGTACGACGATGGAACCGGGGCCGGCATTATCCAGCACGTTTTCCAGGCAGTGCTGCGGGGTGATGTCCTGATCGAAATCGCCGCTGAGCACATCCCACATAATGATCTGAAAATGCCGTTCGATGAACTGGCGCTGGCCGGGCAGCAAACGGCCGTAGGGTGGCCGGAACAGGCGGCTATGCACCACCCGGGCGCAGCGGCGTACATTATGCAGGTAAGTTAACCGTTCGGTTTGCCAGCCATTGAGGTGATTGAAGGTATGGTTCCCGACCGAATGTCCTTCCGCCAGTATCCGGGCATAAATATCCGGATGGCGCAGCACATTATCGCCCACGCAGAAGAAAGTGGCTTTGGCCTGGTACTGCTGCAGCATATCGAGCACCCAGGGCGTCACTTCGGGAATAGGGCCGTCGTCGAACGTCAGGTGCAGCACCCGTTCCTCCGTGGGTACCGACCAGGTAAAGGCCGGCAGCATGGCCTGCATGAGTTTGGGTGTTTTAACAATATACAAGGCCATACGACTGGATGAGGCTTTTCTAAATTATAGTCAGTTGAGAGAGGTTTAGAAGGTTTAGACGGGTTTAGCTGTTGGCCGTCAGCAATTTACATCCGAGCATCGTTCAAAACCACTTTGCGTTGACTATAGTACCGGGTCTATATTTTTTGCTTGCGCCGGTAAAATTTATTTGTCCGGAGGGCGCAAAGGCCATTCCGGGCGTACTCCATTGGCCAAGCGGTAACTTAAGGACAGGATTTTACACTTTGCCTGGCCACACAACCACCATTCTCCCGCGGGAAACATCTACTTTTGCCGAAAGTTAGGCGATCCGCCTGAATTTTGCCCGGCATTTTCACAAAACACTATTCCCCCGACTACGGTATAATGCGCGTTCGATTTGCACCTTCTCCGACCGGCGCCCTCCATATTGGCGGTGTGCGTACGGCTTTGTACAATTACCTGTTGGCCCGCCAGCACGGCGGCACGTTTATTTTACGCGTCGAAGATACCGATCAGACCCGGTTCGTACCGGGCGCGGAAGCCTACATTATTGAATCCCTGCGCTGGCTGGGTCTGCTCCCCGATGAAGGGGTGGGCTTCGGCGGTGACCACGGCCCCTACCGGCAAAGCGACCGGAAACCCATCTATCGCCAATATGCCGAACAGCTGGTGGCCCTCGGGCAGGCTTATTACGCTTTCGATACAGCCGAAGAACTGGATGAACGCCGCAAAGCCACGGATAATTTCACCTACAACTACCTGACCCGCAGCGATTTGCAAAACAGCCTGACGCTTTCCGAAGCCGACATACAACAACGCCTGATCGCCGGCCAGGCCCATGTAATCCGCTTGCGGGTGACGCCGGGCCGGGCCATTCACATTCACGACCTGATCCGTGGAGAAGTGGTTTTTCAAAGCGATGAACTGGACGATAAGGTACTGCTGAAGGCAGACGGTATGCCGACGTATCACCTGGCCAACATTGTGGACGACCATTTGATGGGTATTACCCACGTGATCCGGGGCGAGGAATGGCTGCCGAGTACGGCCCACCACGTGCTCTTGTACGAGGGGTTCGGCTGGGTAGAAACGATGCCGAAGTTTTCCCACCTGCCGCTCATTATGAAACCATTTGGCAATGGCAAACTGAGCAAGCGCGACGGAGCGAAATTCGGCATACCGGTATTCCCGCTATCGTGGCCGCTGCCGGGAGAAACAGCGCCGCCGGAAGACCATTTTCAGGGATTCCGGGAGGCCGGATTTTTACCCGGCGCGGTGATCAATTTCCTGGCTTTGCTGGGCTGGCACCCCGGCGGCGACCAGGAAATATTTGCCCTGGACGAGCTGGTACAGGCCTTCTCGCTGGAGCATATCAGCAAGGGCGGCGCCCGTTTTGATTTTGAAAAAGCCAAGTGGTTCAACCAAAAATACATCCAGATGCTGGATAACTCCACGCTGGCTACCTATATTCGCCCTTTGGCAGCACAGAAAGGCTATGCAGTAAGCGATGACTACCTGGCTCAAGTGGCAGGACTGATGAAAGAACGGGTCACGTTTTTGCCCGATTTTGTCGAAATGGGCTACTACCTGTTCGAGCCGGTAAAAGACTACGACCGGGAGACGATTACGAAGAAATGGAAGGCGGAATGGACGCCGGTTTTTGAGAATTTAATCGATTTTGTGGCGACTTATTCACCGTTTGAGAGTGCCGGACTGGAAGCAGCGGTGAAACAATTCCTGGTGGATCAGGGCGCTAAACCAGGCGATCTGTTGCCTTTACTGCGCATAGCACTGGCGGGTACCATGAAAGGACCAGCCATTTTCGATATGGCCGTGGCCCTGGGACAAAGCGAAACCGTGCAGCGTTTACGGACGGCACTACAGATTTTCAATAATTGACAATAGTATAAGGCCGGCTGTTCATGTATTCCGTATATTGATCATTAGGTACAGCCCATTATCTGATTTTAATCCTTATATTCTCCCATGCAACCATGTACCGTGCATCATTTATGACGCTCGATGCATCTCATTTAAAACCGATTCCCGCCTCTGGCTACCGCCGAAAGTTGCATGTAATCCTTTTTAATCCGAAACCAAATTCTCAAGAACATCCCGGATGGCGCCCCGCCTGACGAACGAAACATAATTCTATGACCAAGCGGTTCATTCAGTTGCTCTGGCCATTGCCGGCATTTGTCGGCAGTATCCTGCTGTTCTGCCTACCGATCGGCCTGAACGCCCAAGTGAATAAGTTCAATTTCAACTATTCCGGCCCCAGTGTCGTCAGCGCCGGCCCGGACTGTAGCCAGACCCTGGCCAACGCCGTCATGCCACTTCCGACGGTCACCTCGACCATGGGGGCGATCATTACGATGTCGATGCAGGATCCGACGGAAACGACGGATAATTTCGGCTTTAACGACGCTATTCCTGCTCCCTACACCCTGCTGGTAGGCTGGCTGGTGAAGGACAATATGGGTAACTCGGCGTTTTTCTACTTTCCGATCACGATTGTAGACCTTACCCCGCCGGTTTTTGACCTGACCAATCACCCGTCGACCATGAACCTGGGCTCCGTGGTACAGGTTCCGGCAGCGGTCAATCCACCCGTAACCGACAACTGCACGCCCAGCAACCAGATCGTGGTTACCTTCAGCCAGACCACCCCGCCCGATACCTGTCTGGCCGGCACTTTTACCCGCACCTGGAAAGCCACCGATCTGGTCGGTAATACCACGACGTTCACCCAAACCATCAATATTACGGCGGATATGCTGCCGCCTTTGGTCGGATCGCCGCCGCTAAACGGATCGGCGCCCTGCGCGCAACTGGCCACCGCCTATCCCAACTGGCTGGCTACGCAACTGAATACCAACTTCATGGTGAGCGACGTATCGGGCATTAAATCCAAAACCAGCAACGGTCCGGCTACTTTCCCCGCGGGTTGCGCCATGCCGCTGACCGTCACTTTCCGGGCGACGGATAATTGTAACCTCTTTACGACCCGTACCGCCACGTTCACCACCTCGGATAATACGCCGCCCAAGGTGCTGACGCCCGCCCGGGATACCGTCGGTTTCTGTTCACCTACCAATGGTCAGCTCCTGGCCCTGGGTAAATGGATCAATAAACACGGCTACCAGCAGTCCATTGATTCCTGCACCCTGCCTTCCGCACTGGTTTATTCCATGCAAATAGGCGGCGTCACGCGCGATTCCGCGCAGGTCGTCGCCGCGTTGCTGGCCTCTTTTGCCAACGGCTGCAGCAGCCAAACGATTAACACGCAGATGTATGATCAGGTACGGGGCAAGGTGACGGTCGACTTTTTCGTACGCGATGCCTGTGGAAACCAGAGCCCTGCCGGCCAGGCCACGTTTATCGTACGGGATACGCTGCCCCCCGTCATTACCGGTGTAAACGTGACCGAGGAATGTGGCGGCATCAACGATCAAACGGTCCTGAATGCCTGGATCAATGCCCATGGCAACGCGACGGCTACAGACGACTGCTCCAGCACCAGTTGGAAAAACTTTTCTTTCCTGACCTCTACGGGACAGACTGGCAACGGCAATTTCAACAGCGGGCCCTACCCGACCGTGGTGGCGAATAACTGCACCTGGTATGTGGACGTCACCTTTCGTTCTATGGATGAATGCGGTAATGTAGGCGCCAAAACCCTGCGTTTCCGCATCACCGATATGACCGTACCCGTTATCGCCGGTTTCAGCCCGGTCGTGACGGTTTATTGCCCCAACACGGCGCCTGCCAACCCGACCGCTACGGCCTCGGATAACTGTGATGCATCGGTCGCGCTGGTCCATAGTTTGCCGGCCACTACGCTGCTCAACTGCAGCGGCAACTACGACGTTCGCTTCACCTGGACCGCCACCGAC
Source organism: Saprospirales bacterium (assembly GCA_031425035.1). Taxonomy (GTDB): domain Bacteria; phylum Bacteroidota; class Bacteroidia; order Chitinophagales; family Saprospiraceae; genus M3007. Next base: position 43,619 of record JANPIN010000035.1, read on the forward strand.
GATTGCGGAAACACCTCCACGGCCATCCAGACTTTTCAGGTACGCGATACCACCGGGCCGGTATTTACCCTGGTGCCGGCGCCGAAAACCTTTCGCTGCGATACCTTTGTATTACCTGCGCCGGTCGTTAAAGGCCTGAACATCGATGCGGATGACGCCTGCAGTGTGGTCCAGCAGAACATTACTACCCAGACTATTTCCAACCAGGACCCTAATCCGGCGGTCTGCGGCCACTACAACTACCAGATCACCCGAATTTTTACCGCCACCGACGACTGCGGAAACAGCCGTACGGCCACTCAGGTGCTGACGATTGTCGATAATTTAGGCCCCGTGCCGACGGGTACACTGGATACGACGGTGGTTTGCGAAGTGACGCCGCTGGTTTCGCCGCCCAAAGCCTTAGATGCCTGCTCCGGCATCACGGCGCCCCCCGTTTTCCTGAACCAGGTAATGACGTCCGGTCCCTGCGAAAACAACTATTTACTGACCCTGAACTGGCGAGCGCAGGACGTATGCGGCAATACCACGCTCTTTAGCCAGGCCATTCACGTGCACGATGTGAGCCCGCCGACCCTGAGCGGTGGTCCGGCCAACATAACTGTGGAATGCGACGCTATACCGCCTCCACCGGCTATCAGCACGTTTACGACGTCCGATAACTGCGACCAGACGGTGAGTGTAAGTCTGGCCGAAACCGAAACCCGCGACCCCGACCCGACGCACTGCGCCCACTGGACCAATTACCAGTTGCACCGCACCTGGACGGCCAGCGATAACTGCGGCAACACCAGCGTTTACACCCAAACCATTCAGATTGAGGATCATACCGCACCAATTATCACCCTGCCGGCGGCCATGCAGTTGCCCAGTGATCCGGGCGATTGCGGCAAAACCATGCCGGTGCCGGCCCCTTTATCGGTGGTTGATGCCTGCACCTCCACCACGAACAACACCGTTCTGAAGGATACCGTGGCCATTACGTACCCGGGCGGCCCCATTGGTACTACGCCGGTCGATACCATCGTGCTGCTCTGGAGCGGGCTGAACCCCTCGCCCGGTAACCCGGCCACCGGGGATGCCACGCTGACGGTGTATTTGGATAACGTCGATTCGGAAGATTCGACGGAACGGTTTACTATTCTGGGAGAAAACAATCTGGTGCTCGGCTTAACGAACGTTACCCCGGTCCAGTGCGCGTCCAGCATAACGACGGTCACTATTCCGGTTGCTCAGCTGAATGCCTGGCTGGCCGATGGTCAACTCCGGCTGAAACTTGCCCCCAATGGAGCGGCCGATAGTGCGGCCAATCCGATTTGCCCGGGCGGACAGGTGCGGGCCACGCTGAGTTTTCCGGCAGCGAAGTCGCAGGTGCCGGTTACGATGACGTATAAATTGGATAACAACCCGCCGGCTGCTTACCCAAGCCCCCTGCCGGTTTACTTCAGTGGCGGTACGCATACGATTCTATATACCGCTACCGACTGCGCCGGCAACAGCAGAACCGCGACGCTGACGGTAACGATCCTGGATACGCAGCCGCCCGTCATCACGGCGCCCGCCCCACTGACGGGTTATGTCGGGCAGAACAATTGCCTGGCGACCGTGGCCCTGCCTTTCCCGGCGATTACTGACAATTGTAAAGTATCCGGTACATGGAGCCGCAGTTCCAGTTTGTTCGATATTATTTTTCAGAATGATCCCAACGCCGGCACCATTCCGAAGAACACGAACATGCTGATTTCCGGTTTGATCCCAAATGCGGTAGGGCCGGGTAAACTAACCATCCGGCATAAGGGCGATAATGCCCAGAACGGCGAATTTTTCGCTATTTTAGATGAAAACCTCGCAGGCTTGGGCTTTACCACGCCGGGTCCGGTGGCCGGCCAATGCAACCTGTTCCACGAATCATCTTTTACGGTCACGGCCGCACAGATCAATAACTGGGCAATAAATGGTGTCACCTCTTTCCGCGCGGTGGCGAATAACAGCATTCCGGCTTTTAACGACTTCATCAATCCCTGTGCGCCGCTGGTCAACATGATGGACGGCATTAGTCAAATCCAGGCCACGCTGATGTATAATTACGCCCGTATTGACTATGAAATCATCAAGGCCGGACTGACCATTCAAAGCGACACGCTGAAAGGGAACCAGACCACGGTGACCCTGCCACCGGGGGTGTATACGGTGAAATACCGCGTGAGCGACAACAGCGGCGTGCAAGGCATGACCAGCTTTTTGCTGACGGTACGCGATACCGTGAAACCCAAGGCATTCTGTGTTTCCAAAACCATTCAGACCAACCCTTCCGGGGTGCAGACCTATACCCTGCTGCCGTCGGAAATCAATAATAACAGCATAGATAACTGCTCTGGTACTAACCTCACTTTTGCGCTGTCGCAAACTATATTTGATTGCAGCCAGGCGCCGAACAGCTTTCCGGTAACGCTGACCGTGACCGATACGTCCGGTAATTCTTCGGCCTGTACGGCGCTGGTGAAAGTAGAAACCATCGTGCTGCATCCTTATTACGAAGGCGTTTGCGAGGGTGGAACTTTGAAGCTGTTTACCGATCCTTCCCTGGCCGCAGGCAATACCATTTACACGTTCATGTGGAGCGGGCCCGGTGGATACGTTTCTTTTGAGCAAAACCCTGTTATTCCTGCGGCCTCTAATGCCAATGAAGGCACTTATGTCGTGAAAATAACCGGCCTGACGGGCTGCACGGCAACGGGAAGCGTCATCGTGGATTTGCTGACCCTGCCGGGGCAGCCGGTATTAACAGCCAACGCAATGTCCTACTGCGAGGGCAGTAACATCATTTTGAGTACTGTCAGCTATAACGGGCAAAATCCCACCTATCAGTGGTATGAAGGCAATCAGGCGGGTTCGGTCCTGCTGGCCACTACGCCGGCATCCAACTACGCCGTGCTGCAACCCAGTGTCGGTTCGCACGATTACTTCGTAAAAGTCAGCGGAGATGGCTGCATTTCCGTAAATTCCAATATTCTGACCCTGCAGGTGTATAAAAAACCTACGGCCAGTGTAGTCGACAAGATGATTACCGTCTGCGGTGGCGGCTCCATCGTGCTGGGCACCACCGTGCAGGCGCCCGGGCTGACCTATGCCTGGACAGGCCCCTGCGGATTTACCAGTAACTTACAATATCCATTACCCATTTTAAACGCAGACCCCTGTAATGCCGGGAAATACACCCTGAAAGTCATTAATAACGGCTGCGAATCCGATACGGTGAACGTGCAGGTTACCGTAAGTCCCAAACCGCTGCAACCGCAAATTGTGGGTGATTCCAAGCTCTGTGAGGGTTCCCCCCTTAAACTGATAGCGACCAACTACGCGGGGAACATGCCCTACTTATGGGTCAAGGTGCCGGAAAAGGATACGGTCATCACCACGCAGAACTTCTTTAACCAGCCCAATATCATGCTGGCAGACTCGGGTTTCTGGCAGTTGACGGTGTTAGCAGGCGGCTGTTATTCCGATCCTTCCCCTAAGTTTCTGGTGCAGGTGCAAGCCTATCCGGACGTCACGGCGACTTCCAACAGCCCGCTTTGCACGGGTCAAACCCTGGACCTAATGGCCACCGGCAGTCAGGATAGTTTGTCGTGGACCTGGACCGGGCCGGGTGGCTTTATCCGTTTTACCAAAAACACCATCCGTAAGCCGGCCGTACCCGGGATGTACAAGGTGCTGGGTAAAACGAGCTTCGGTTGTGCGGATTCCGCTTTTGTCAATGTCATCATTGTCCCAACGCCGGTCATCGATACGGTGACCAATAATGCCCCAGCCTGCGTGACCTGTACCACCAGCGCTACGCTGCAAGCCGTGGTGCAACCTCTTTACGGGCCGCTGACCTATACGTGGACGGTGCCGGGCGGTAGCACCATAACCACCCCCGGGCCCAACCTGACCATCCCCGGCATCTGCGACACCAACAACGGTACGTATTCCCTGATCGTTCAAGACACTTTTGGCTGTTCGTCTTTGCCGAAAACAACCATGATCGATGTTCAAGAAACTCCTCCCACACCGAATATTACGCCTTTATTAGACAGCTTATGCCTGGGAGAAAGTATGATTTTCAGTATCACCAATGCGAATGAGTTCCCCGCTAACGCGCAATATATCTGGACCTTTCAGCCAACAATTGGCGTTTCAGAGATATACATAAGGTTTACTCCAAGTTTACCCATTGGACCGGTAAGCTTTATGAATAGCGGCACTTTTACGGTGCAGGCACAGTCCGGTGAATGTCTGTCCCCCATTTCAACGACCGCACAACTAGTCGTAAAACCACAGCCTTCCGCCCCACTGGCCATCGCGGTTGATTCCACACTCTGTGAAGGTGAAACCCTGCAGCTTTTTGCCAATCCCTCTTCCAGCGAATTATATGACTGGATCAGCACCCCGGCCGGGTTTTCATCCACCAAACCAAATCCGAGTATCTCCAGTGTAATACTTAGCGATGCCCGCGATTACAAGGTGCGCAGAAGAGATTTGGGCTGCTGGTCGGGTTACAGCGAACCCGTAAAAATTACCGTGAATACGCTACCCGGCAAACCCACCCTGCTGCTACCGCCGGCCATTTGCAAGGATAATGCGTCCACTATACTACCATTCAACGTCGTGAACGGTACCGCAGGTGCGAAATACCAGTTTTTCGATGCGGCTGCCGATACCGCACTGGCTCCGCCCACCACCGTTTTACCCTTTCTGTTTCCGGACCCGAGCGAATTAAGACCGGGGCTGGACTCCTTTTACGTCATCGCTATTCTGGGCGAATGCTCGTCACAGCGATCCAATATAAAAACGGTACAGGTCGATACCATCCCGTCAACCACTGCCTATGCGGGGCCGGACGTCGAAGCCTGCATCACAAAGCCTGTAATTCTGAACGGTGCCGGCGCCGGAAGCGGTACCTGGACGCCCATTGGTCAAAGTAGCTCCACGATCATTGTAGACCCTAACCTGGCTACAACACAGGTCATTAATTTACAAGTGAATAGCACGTATTTATACAAGTGGAGTCTCTCCAACGGCGCGTGCAAGAACTACAGCATGGACACGGTGCAGGTGACTACTGTGCAGCCGGAAGTGGCTATATCCAAGCCGTTAATCAGATCATGTGATACGGCCAATGTGCAGTTAATGGCGACGCAGGGCCTGTCCATAAGCGGTTATTGGTCGCAATCTTTTGCCCAGGTCAGTTTAGGCGTAACCATCGCTGATATAAACAGCCCTATGTCAGCCGTACATGGCCTTAAATACGGCAACAATTACTTTTTCCAGTGGAATTTAGTGGATACCAGTTGTGGCACGACCAAAAGTCAGACCCAGGTGCACGTGTATAGCCAAAAGCCCTATATCGGCCCGGATTTAAAAGTTTGTGAGCCCGATAGCTGCACGGTGCTGGATGCCCAGACGGTTCTGCCCAATCAAACGGAATTCATGGAAACGGCAACCTGGTCGAGCTCAAATCCCGGGCTTATTTTCACCCCGGCCAACGGCGAGTTTACCAAGGTCTGTAATCTGCAGCCCGGAGCAAACGTCATCTACTGGACGACCAACAACGACACTTGCGGTAGTCAGTCCAGAGATACGATGACGGTCTTCTTTAACCGTGTTCCCACAGCCAATGACGATTCAATCAACGTGCCGTTTGGCGCCCAGGTCTTTGTGGATGTTTTACAGAATGATGTAATCGCTTCCAATGTACGGGTGGACATTAACAGCCTTCCGGCGAACGGTACTCTTATTATTGTGGATAAAGATAAAGGGCAGTTCAATTATCAGCCATCTGCGGGCTATACCGGTACGGATCAGATGGTTTATAGAGTATGTAATATAGAATGTGAGCCGGAGATCTGCGTAACCGCTACGGTGAAATTCATCGTCGGGGATGTGGTGGGCTGCCCCTTACCGACCCTTATTACCCCCAATGATGACAATGTGAATGACGTCCTGGTGTTCCCTTGTCTACAGGATGGCGATGGTCAGGAAGACAATGAATTAACGGTTTTCAACCAGTGGGGCAATGAAGTCTTTCATGCAGCGCCGTACTTAAATAACTGGGATGGCACTAATTTAGGGGAAGACCTACCCGTTGGAACCTATTTTTACATACTCAAAGCCAGTTTTCTGGAAAAACCGGTGAGCCGCTTTGTACTCATTCAGCGCTAAAAGCGTGTTATTATCACAGTTTTTAAAGTTGATAAAATGAAGCACCTTTACCTAACCATAGCCCTTCTCGCCGGCTGGCAACTGGCAAGTGCTCAGCAGGAGCAGATGTACACCCAATTTATGTACAACAAACTGGCCTGGAACCCTGCCTATGCGGGTATTTTCGAATCGCCAACGCTGACCGCCGTGTACCGTAACCAGTTTGTTGGACTGGATGGCGCGCCCAAGACCATGGTGCTGTCTTTCAACATGCCCTACCATTTTGAAAATTCTTCTTTCGGATTCAATTTGGTCCAGCACAAAATTGGCATTACCCGCATTTTAAATCTGGATTTAATACCCCTCTCGTATAGAATTCCGATGCGTTACGGCAGCCTCTCCGGCGCTATGCAATTCAGTATTCGACAATTCTCCCAAAATTGGGGGGACGATCGCATCGAAGTGATCCAGCCAAGCGGTGACAATGCCATTCCAACGGGAAATAATTCAAAAATCCTGGTGAACCTCGGCTTTGGGCTGTTTTACAAAAGCAGTAACTGGTACATCGGAGCCGCCATTCCGCGGGTACGAAAAAACAATATTGATTTTGCGCCGATCGGCAACGATCGCGGGGATACCATTGGCATTTCCCGGGAAGTGCTGCATGTAAATCTGATGGGCGGCTACACGTTTACCCCCAATGAGAACCTGAGCATTACACCGCAAACCCTGGTGAAATACGTCAAAGGCGCGCCGGCACAGGCGGATATCAATATGACCTTCGTGCTCAAAAAGAAATTTACCGGTGGCCTCACGTATCGCACCGGCGGGGGCAAAACCAGCGCAGCCGGTGAAAGCCTCGACATTTTGCTGGGCCTGCAGGCCACGGAAAAATTCTTTTTCTGCCTGTCCTACGATCTCGGTCTCACGCCACTGCGAAATTACCACAGCGGCTCGATCGAATTAACCGCCCGCTACTGGTTCAATCCACCGGCCGCGGAAGGCACCGAAGTCAGTCCGTACTAGTTTGTAAAGGCTTGGTTAATACCGTCTTAAAAAGTAGAAATTTTGATGGAACAAACACCACATTTGTTCGGTATTCGTTTGTTCTGCGTTCACGGACTACGGCATGTCCGTGCCATTATTTCACCTTGCTTTTTATCCTTCATACTCATTTCTTTGAAAAAAATGCTCCGTACACTAATCCTGCTACCTCTCCTTCTGCTTTTGACCGCCTCGTCGATCATGGCCCAAAACTCTTCCAAAAGCAAGTCCAAAGATCGCTTTCGGGAAAAAGACGACCCCGAGAACCCGGTGGTCATTCTCAATGTAATCACCATCAACAGTCCGGAAACTGAATTTGCACCCGCCTACTACGAAAACGGGATTGTTTTTGTCAGCAACAAAAACCCCCGCCGCGGCCGGCAAAAAAACGGCGATCCCTTTTTCGATCTGTATTTCGCACCCTTCGACCCCAATGGCAATCCGGCGCCTCCGCAAAATCAGACTCTTTTCAAAAACCTGAACAGCACCAAAAATGAGGGGCCGGTCACTTTCAGCCGCGATTTCAAAACCGTCTATTATACCCAGAACAATAATAAAAACGGCGTTTCCAAAGCCGGTAAGGATGGACAGGTCCACCTGAAAATTTACTGGGGCAAGCAGGGCACCGATGCGTTTGAACCGCAGGGGGAATTACCATTCTGCAGCGACGATTACTCCTGCAAGACGCCCAGCCTGAGCATCGACGGGAAACGGATGTACTTCGCCTCCGATATGCCGGGCGGTTTCGGGGGCTACGATATTTACTATGCGGAGCGCAACGAATTCAACCACTGGACCTCGCCCCTGAACCTGGGGCCGGACATTAATACGGATCAGGACGATGTGTCGCCCTGTGTGACCCAGTCAGGTACGCTCTTTTTCGCTTCCGCCGGTCATAACTCCCTGGGCAGCCGCGACTTATTCTATGCGAACGCTACGGCTACCGGCTTCGGACAGGTCGTCAATCTGAATTCACCGTTCAACACGGAGGCCGACGAATCGAGCATTATCGTCGATTTCGATGGTAAACACGGCTTTTTTGTGAGCGATCGGGCCAAAGGCTACGGCAAAGCGGATATTTACTCTTTTGCCATCAATAAAGGCATTGAAGGGGTGGAAAAGCCCAAGGTCATTCCCGCCGAAATTCTGGTAGTGAATGCTAAAACCGGCGAGGTTATTCAGGGTGCGGCCATCCACATTCTACAGCCTTCAGAAGATGGGTTCCGCAGCGGGCAGAACAACTTTTACAGCCTCGATCTGCTGCAGGTGCAGGATAAAAAGAATGCCCTCAGCTTCCAGATCGTGCGCAAAGACGCCGATGATATGGGTAATCCCGACCTGCTGACCAACCTGAACGGCCAGGCCACCACGGAGTTCGACCGCTACCGAAACTACTTCCTGCTGGTGAGCATGGACGGTTTTCAAACCGCGGAACGGCTCATTTCCACCGACTCTAAAGAAAGTGGGCAGTTGAAATTTGCGCTTAAGGAAGCGCCGGTTTGTCTGCGCGCCAGCGGTATTATTTCAACCGATAAATTCGGTACGCGGGTAGCCAATGCGACCATCAAATTTGTCCATAAAAGTACCGGCTACGTGGAAACCGTCCGCACGAACCTGAATGGCCAGTACGACGCCTGCCTGTCGCTCGAAGGCCAGTACGTGGTGTATGTGGAACGGGAACGCTTTAAACCGGAAAACTACCAGTTCATGGCGCAGAAAGACAAGCCCGATTTCCAGGAAGTGCGCCTGCGCCCCGCCGAAGGGGAGATCGCCGCTACGGTGGAAGACGTGATGCCGCTTTCCAATGGTCTGCGGGCCGGTTCAGTGTTGATAATGGATAAGATTTTTTACGAATACAATAAATCGACCCTGAATTCCGGCGCTACGCAACACCTGGTTGCGCTCTACGACCTGATGAAACGTTATCCGGAAATGGAAATCGACCTGGTCGTGCATACGGATACCCGCGGCGATGCCAGGATGAACCAGGAACTGACGGATGAACGCGCTAAAAACGCCAAAACCTACTTGGTCTACCTCGGCGTCAACGAAAACCGGATCAAGGCCTACGGCAAAGGAGAAAGCGAACCGCGTAACAAATGCACCGAAGGCGTTGAATGTACGGATGAACAACATGCGGAAAACAACCGCGTAGAGATCAAAATCCAAAAACTGGGCACCGTACTGGCCAACCCGAAACCTTAAAGCAGCATAATTTATCGATATTTTTCAGCCGTTGTTGACCTCCGTCAGCAGCGGCTGAAATGTTATATATCCAATCAATCGTTCAAAAACAAACAGGAGCCGCCGATCATTCGGAAACTCCTGTTTGTATACCTGGATTATTACTTTTTGCCTGTTTCAGTCAGCCGTTTATTTTAGCGGCTCCACATATCCTGTTCGCGATTAAATAGTTCATCCTCAATGCGTTCAGCCTGCATGACCATGTCTGTTCCGGAAAGATAGTCCTGCAAACGACGGTCGTAAATGTTGTTCTCTTTGGTCACCGTGGAAGCGAAATAACGCATTTCAAAAACGTCTTCCCAGGTGGTTGTAGCGCTGTAATTGCCGCCATGCGTTACGGCCTTGTGGCTCGCCAGCAAAGGCCGCGCCGAAGGATAGTGCACCCAGAAAAGCGGTTTTTCAAAACGGAAATCCCCATTTTCATCCTTCACCTCGATCAGGGGCGCAATACCCAGAATACGGACCCGCAGGCTGCTGGTTTTGGCATCAAAGAACCAGCTTTCTTTCAGCCGGAATCGTTTCACATCTTCCCAGTTGATCGTGCTTTGGACGATTTGCGTGCTTTCCACGCCGGTTTCTACATCGATGGTAAAGATGGTATCTGTGGTGTATAGTTGCTGCAGCAGCTCTTCCACCGGCATGCGTTTGCTGAAACGGTCATCTTCTGTGCTGTACACCGCTAAATCACCCTGCACGGCGGCCTCCGCCAGTATGCTGAACAGGGGGGATTCTGGACTGGTAAACGGCAGGTTCATTTTTTCGCGGGTATCTACGATGCGCCAGAGGCGTTTTTCCCAGAAAATGTCGGCCTCGCGTACCGGCTGATAAGCCAGCGGCTGATGTTCGGCGATCACCGCCCGCTGGGTAATATCGTCGAGTGGAATGGTGGGTAAAACCTCTACCGGTTCGGGGCTTTGGGCTACAAGGAAGTGGGCAGCGAGCAAAGCTCCGCCCAGACAGCCCATGCGACGGGCTGCCCGCAGTGACAGGATTGTCATGTGGTCGTGTTTAGTAGTGAGAAGAAAGAGATAAAGAGAAATCGGTAGCGGGCAACGTAAGGAAACAGGCAATCGGCAGGAAATATCAGCTACAGTATGCCAGATCCCGGGCCCGGTCTATACACGTAGTGATGACCAAACGGGCGGGTGAATCGGGTATTTTAATTGTTAAAAATTTTAACGGTTGTTAAAAAACTGCGCGAAGTCGAGCAGGGATTCAAAACGAAAATCAACCCGCATTTTGGATAATTTTTCCTGCTCTTCTTCCTTACCGGCAATCAGTACGGTACGCATCCCGAGAGATTGACCGAACAGCATATCCGAGGCCGAGTCGCCCACCATCCAGGCTTGGGAAAAATCAATATCCGGAAAATCCCGGAGCGCCAGCCAGGCCATACCGGTCGCCGGTTTGCGGCAGGAGCAGCCGGCCTGCGGGCGGTGTGGACAGTGGTAAACGACATCGATGCGCCCGCCGGCTGTAGCGGCGAAGGCGAACATTTTGGCGTGCACGGCCGTCAGATCCGCTTCGGACATCAGTTCTTTACCAATGCCCGCCTGGTTGGTGACGACTATAATGTGTTGAAAATCAATGGCCACTAGCCGCAGGGCTTCCTCCAGACCCGGCGCCGGCAACCATGCGTCGGGCGTTTTTACATAGTCATTCGGGGTGCGTACATTGACCACCCCATCGCGGTCAAGAAAGAGGGTCATCGCCATGTGGAACGGCCGGCGGCCAGTGCAGGTTGAACCTTTGGCAGTAAATTTCGTTTCATCCGGCAAAATAAGTACTCTGAACGTACTTCAAACGCATAATCCACCTATCGTTTTTTGACCATGCATATTGCTATTATTTCTTCCAGTACCCGCCTGAATCGCCAGTCGCACCGCGTTGCCCTGGGCCTGGCTACTTTTATTGAACAGGCCGGACTGCATAGCGTGGAAGTTCTGGACCTGGCCGTTAATCAGTTCCCTTTACTGGAAGAAGTGCTGCATCGTCACCCCAATGCGCCCGACGGCCTACAGGAATTTTCAGAAAAAGTACGTCAGGCCGATGCTTTTCTCTTCGTTTCGCCGGAGTACAACGGCAGTTATACCGCTGCGCTGAAAAACGCGGTGGACTATCTCAAAGAAGGTGAATTCGCCCGCAAAGTGATTGGCGTGGTCTCGGTAACCACCGGCTCCCTGGGTGGTATTCGGGCCGCAATGGCCATGCAGCAGCTGGTGCTGGGGCTTTCGGCCTACCCCGTTCCGCAAATGCTGCCCGTTGGCCATGTTACGCAGCGCTTTGATGAAGCCGGCCAGCTCCTGGAACCCGCTTTTGAGAAAAGTATCCAGACTTTCTTGAAGCACTTTTTGTGGCTATCGGAAGCGGTATGTGAAAAGAAGGCCGCCGAGGTGGCTTTGGTCGGGTAATCGGCTGTAAAACAACCGGATTTTGTGAGGCATACGTAGAAAGATGGCAACGCGGATGAAACGGATCAGGCGGATTATCACGGATTTAAAAATCCGCGAAAATCCGCCTAAACCGTTTCATCCGCGTTACCAAACGCTCTGCGTATATGCTTACGCGTAGCCGCTACGTGTACTCAACGTGTGCCTGCGCTTATTTTGCCAGCACCAGCTTAACCATTCCCCTTGCGCCACCAGACTGCAGTTCCAGCAGAAACAGGCCATTTGGCCAGCCGGCACAATCTACCGGTATGCTGCTGCTGCCTGCTGCGAGCGACTGGCTATAGACCAAACGCCCAACCGCATCCCAGACCCGCAGTCGCCCCGGATCACTCAATGCCTGCTCCAGACGGATCATTGCAGCATTGGTCGCTGGATTCGGATACACGCCGAAAGTCAGCTGCGCCAGGTCGTGGGTGGCCGTGGTACAATCATAAGCCGGATCCGCCAGGATGGAGGAGGCGTAGAAATTAGAACAACCGGTAGTCAGGTCGGTCAGCAGCAGACCATAGAGACCTTCCGTTTCTGCGCAGTAGGTAAACCCGGTTTCGCCAGGGATCGGATTGTTTCCGTAGTACCATTGCAGACTGTATGTGGCCGGCAGATTCAGGGTGTCGATCAGCCGCAGCCGGTTTTTATACACGTCATACACGGGCTGTTGCGGCAATGGATAAACAATGACTGTATCCGTCGCCGTCAACGTATCGATCACGTGCACGATGTTCAGCACAACGGTCAGCCCGCCGGCTACCACCGTATCATTACTTAAAAGATTGAAAGACAAGGTGCCGCAGTCGTCATCGCCGCCTTTTGCGCCCGAATCTTCATCGATGACCCGTAGCGTGTAATTACCGGTACCCAGCGTCAGCCCGACCGGGAATGTAAAAGGCAGGGGGGTATTATTTACGTCGGGCGATGAATCGAATATGTTGACGCCGTTGGGATCGTCGATCAGCAAATACAGGTCCGGCGAACCCAGACCCAACTGGTCTTCACAATCGACATCCAGTACTACTATACTGGCCAGTTTATAACCTGCTGTATCGATAATAGCCTGATAATGAACTACGTAGGTACCCGGCTCGGTATATGTATGCGGTGGCGGATTCTCTCCGGCAAAAGTCGTAGAGTCGCCAAAATCCCATGCGTAGGTAAATCCCGGCTGTCCACCGGAGGGAAGGTTATTGGTAAAATTGACCGTCGTGGAATCGCAGCCGGTAAAATTCGTCATCGAGAACCCATCGGTCGTGCTGACCTTCGGTGCGATGTACAGGCGCATGGGAAAGGTGGCTTCTTTATTGACCACGAAGACCTTGGCTTTCACGCGCACGATCAGCGTGAAAGAATCGGAGACATTGGGCGTACCACATATTTTGATGCAGCCGTCCGTTTGGTCGGCCACCTGGAAAACCCATTGGTTCGGCTCCCAGAACATGCCGGGCGGCAGGCCTTCCACCGACAAAATTTCAATACTGGTAATGGGCAACCCCGCCGGAGTCGTACTATCCACCGCCGCCACGGGGGTCGTGGTTTTCGGCATGCGGAAAGAAATATCCTGGTTATAAGCGCTGCCCTGCAGGCCGTCCGGCAATTTGGGCAAATAAAGCGTATCAGCCGGCAAACTGGCCGGCACACTCACTAAACAGCCCGGGCAACCCGTCTGTGCCGATAAGGAAAGGGTAGTGAACAGCAAAAAACAAATGAAAAAGTAGCGTTGTCGCATGAAACAACCGGTTTTGAAAAGTGAAGCAATACGTCGCAGGCAGGAAGGATGATGGCCGAAAGGCGGCAACGAACTTTTCGATGAGAACGGAGGTCAGGTGACAGTGGTTAGGGGGCAGGAGACAGGACAGGAGACAGGAGACAGGCGTTAGGAGACAGGAGTCAGGCGTTAGGGGGCAGAAAACAATGGGCAGTAGCGCCCTAACCCCTGTCTCCTAACCCCTGTCTCCTGACACCTGTCTCCTGACACCTATTTTACCACCACCATCATGCGCGTCACTTTTCCATCGGCGTTGCTGATAGAGAAGTAGTAACTGCCATTGGCGAGGTTACCGGCATCGAAGGTAAACTGGTTAGCGCCTTCTTCCAGGCGGATCTTGTCATCGTACACGTGCTGGCCCAGCAGGTCGAACACTTCGAAACGGAAGGCGCCGGCAATACGGGACTGCACTTCGATCACTGTTTGATCCGTGAATGGGTTGGGTATGTTTTTCAAACCCGACACCTGGCTGTTCAGATCATACACGGCCGAGACGCAGTTGCCCATGGAGTTGATGATCATGTAATAGTGATTGTTCGGCGCGATGTCTTTTGGAAATTCGAGCGGGATCATGGCCGCCGAGCCAAAGATCGTCCCGTTCAGGGTCACGTTGATCTTCAGTTCAGAAGTATCCGGGGCCTGGGCAGGATTGGTAGGCGTGCCGGATAACAAAATGCAGCCCAGGGTATTTTTATTGAAAATGCAGTTCGGCGGATCACAGCTATAGGTGATGCCGGTGGGCAGACCGGTGACGGCGCCGGTGGTGGCGACCGTTACGTTGTTGATGTTAATGGTAAAGCCCGATTGAGTAAACGTTTCCGGGATCTTAACGGTGATCGACTGCGCATAAGGCTGGCCAATACAGGCCGTCGCCAGGGCATACACTGGATTGGCCGCCGTATCGGAATAGGTTTTCGGAGAAACGAAAACCGAGGGGTCCATCAGGATGGACGAATCACGCACACACTGTGCATGGGCCTGAAAGGCGGAAGCGAAACAAAAAGGGAGCAGAAAAAGTAACGTTTTTTTCATAGTCAGGTTGTGTTGTGTGTAGAGGGTAAAATCGGTTTTGAAAAGAAAAGTGTCAAAACGAAGGGCAAGTTGCGGCAAATTCGCAGATTAAAGAAACCACCTAAAAAACTAATTTGTCAGTTTCGGGCAAAGGTTCAGGCAAGCTGAATGTTGGGCCCATAAACGTTGAGAAATCCGTTACTATTTCACCGGCTGTGCAGACAGGTGTTAACGAAGATAAAAACACGGGCCAGCCGGATGCCTTTGAACAAAAACAGGGAACCGACTAAAAGCCGATTCCCCGTAGATGATGTCTTGGACAATGTTCGCCCGGAGGCGTGCGGATTAACCTTTGGCGAAGGCCGCATCGAGCACAGCTTTGAAGGCTGTGGGGTGATTAAGCGCCAGGTCAGCCAGAACCTTACGGTTCAGACCAATCCCTTTTTGGCCGAGGGCGTGGATAAAGCGGCTGTAGTTCAACCCTTCTGCACGCGTAGCGGCATTAATACGGGCGATCCACAGACGGCGATAAGTACGTTTCTTAAACTTACGATCCCGGTAAGCGTACTGCCAGCCTTTTTCGAGGGTATTTTTCGCGACCGTATACACTTTGGAACGGGCGCCAAAAAAACCGCGGGCGGCTAACATGATTTTTTTCCGGCGCGCACGGCTGGCCGGGTTATTGGTTGCTCTTGGCATGCAATGAGTTTTTTAGTGCAACATTGGGACGAGCGCCTTCGCGACCGTACTGGAACCAATGTCCTCGTTAAAAAAAAGTAATTCTATCGAACCAGCAGACGCTCGATGCGAGCGTGTTCGGTTTCGCGTACGATGACCCCACCGCGCAAATGGCGCTTGGCTTTGGTCGATTTCTTACGCATCAAGTGACGCATCCGCGCACGGGTACGTTTCACTTTGCCTGTTCCAGTCAACGAGAATCGCTTCTTCGCGCTGGAGTGGGTCTTCATTTTAGGCATGATATACGTATTTTTTAAAAATGGAGCGCAAAGGTAGACCGCTGAGCCGAAAAACAAAAAGCAAAGCGCTTTCTTTTCCAAGAAATATGCGCTTTGCTCTCTGATCAGGCTATTTCCCTGCTTTTAGAGCAGGTTGGGCATATAAATTCGCGGCAAAACCGCAGTTAACAGTCGCTTAGTCGTCTTTTTTCTTCGGTGCACTACCGCCGCCGGTTTTCTTCGGCGACAGGATAACGCCCATCCGCTTGCCTTCCAAACGCGGCATTTGCTCGGCCACCCCGTATTCTTCCAGCTCTTTCATGAAGCGTAACAGCAGCAGTTCGCCGCGGTCTTTGAACACGATGGCCCGTCCCCGAAACTGCACATAAGCTTTCACCTTGTTGCCTTCGGCCAGGAAGCCTTTCGCGTGCCGGAGCTTGAAATCGAAATCGTGATCACCGGTTTCCGGGCCAAAACGGATTTCCTTCAGTTCGACCTTGGCAGCGTTGGCTTTCAACTCCTTTTCCCGCTTCTTCTTTTGATAAAGAAACTTGTTATAATCAGTGATCCGCACGACCGGTGGATCTGCATTCGGCGAAATTTCTACCAGATCGAGGCCGACTTCTTCGGCCCATTTCTGCAGTTTGGAAGTCGGATACACCGCGCTTTCGACAGTTACGCCAACGGCAGTGCTGATTTCTTCCAGGTTATCGCCAACCAGACGAACTTCCGGGTTGCGAATAAAGTCATTAATACGGTGTTCTGGTGCCTGGGGGCCGCGATTGAAGGGGCGAGGGCCGCCACCGGGTCGGGCGCCGGGAGGACGATTGCCCGGGGGTTTGGGTCGGAAAGGTTTGAATGCCAACTACATGAATTGTTTTAGTAAAAAAATGGGGCACGCAGAACGTAAGCAGCGTACCCAATGGCTGAAAATTTCACAAAAATAACCTTCTTTCGGCTTGTCTGGTTTCGCTACGGTCTAAAATATTTTTCGAGCGAACGTCAGACCGGGCAGGCCTGGCTCTGAGAACTGCGAATTCCTGCTTAATTTTGCTACTTCTACCAATGCCCACCTACGCCGATATTATCCTGCCACTCGCGCTGCCCAAACGCACCTACACCTATGCCGTGCCCGATGAACTGGCCGCGCAGGTGCAGACCGGTGTGCGCGTTGAAGTGCAGTTCGGAGCCAGCAAAATGTACAGCGGCCTCGTGGAACGCGTACATGACACGCCGCCGGACTACCGGCTGAAAAAAATTGTCGCCGTACTCGACGAGGTGACGGTCGTTTCTCCCGAGCAGCTCGCCCTCTGGGACTGGCTGGCCGACTATTACTGCTGCACCCTCGGGGA